>NZ_LZLQ01000056.1 GCF_001673315.1 Mycobacterium asiaticum
AAGTTCAGCGGCGGGAACTGGAAGCCCGGGAAGCCCGGCAGCGGGGGCAGTTCCAGGTTGGCCCCGAGGTTGATCAGCGTGTTCAGCCCACCGGTCAGGGCGGCGCCGAAGTCAGGCAGCACCAGCCCGGGGAAGCCCGGAATAGCAATGCCTGGCAAGCCGAAGTTCAGCGGCGGGAACTGGAAGCCGGGGAACCCAGGTAGCGGCGGTAGTTCGAGGTTGCCGGCCAGGTTCACCAGCGTGTTCAGCCCGCCGGTGAGGGCGGCGCCGAAGTCAGGCAGCACCAGGCCCGGGAAGCCGGGGATGTTGATGCCCGGCAAACCGAAGTTCAGCGGCGGGAACTGGAAGCCCGGGAACCCAGGTAGCGGCGGCAACTCCAGGTTGGCCCCGAGGTTGATCAGCGTGTTCAGTCCGCCGGTGAGGGCGGCGCCGAAGTCAGGCAACACCAAGCCGGGGAAGCCGGGAATGTTGATGCCCGGCAAACCGAAGTTCAGCGGCGGGAACTGGAAGCCCGGGAAGCCCGGCAGTGGCGGCAGTTCCAGGTTGCCGGCCAGGTTTACCAACGTGTTCAGTCCACCACTCAGCGCGGCACCGAAGTCAGGCAGCACCAGTCCGGGGAAGCCCGGGATGTTGATGCCCGGCAGGCCGAAGTTCAGCGGCGGGAACTGGAAGCCCGGGAAGCCCGGCAGCGGGGGCAGTTCCAGGTTGGCCCCGAGGTTGATCAG
>NZ_LZLQ01000057.1 GCF_001673315.1 Mycobacterium asiaticum
CCTCGGCTTGGTGCGTCGCGCGCGCCCGCTTCCGCAGAGCGGGTGGCGCAAGGTCGTGCACCGGGTCACCGGGCTAAACCCGAAGGAGTCCGAGCAGGAGAACACCCGCCAGAAGCTGATCGCGCGAGTCAGCCAACCGGTGCGAGGCGACTACAGCATCGCGGTGTTATCCATGAAGGGTGGCGTGGGCAAGACCACCACGACGGTCGGGCTGGGGTCGACGTTCGCGGCGATCCGCGGCGACCGGGTGATCGCGGTCGACGCGAACCCCGACTTCGGTACGCTGGCCCAGCGCGGACCCGATCAGAGCAAATCCACTGTTCGCGATCTGTTGCTGGATGACAACATCTTTCGCTACTCCGACATTCGCCGGCACACCTCCCAGAGCACGAGCCGACTGGAAATTCTTGCTTCCGAACGGGATCCGGCCACATCGGAGGCCTTCTCCGACGCCGACTACCGGGTGGTGATCCGGTTGTTGCAGCGGTTCTACAACCTGATACTCACCGATTGCGGCACCGGACTGGTGCATTCGGCGATGGACGCCGTATTGGACGAGGCCGACGCGATCGTGCTGGTGGCCTCCCCGGCCATCGATGCCGCACGCAGCGCGCTGGCAACCCTGGATTGGCTGGAGCATCACGGACGCGCTCACCTGGTGCCCAACGCCACCGTCGTCATCAGCGCCTCGCGGCCGGGCAAGTCGTCGGTGGACTTGGACAGACTGGCCGCGCAGTTCCTGACCCGTATTCGCGCCGTGCATGTCATCCCGTTCGATGATCACCTGGCTCAGGGGTCCGAGATCGTGCTGGATCTGATGGCCGGCAAGACGCGCCAGGCGTTCCTGGAACTGGCGGCGTCGATCGCGGACGGTTTTGCCCATACCAAGCGCGCCGATCGGGTCCCGCGCGGCTGACCGTTCAGCCGCCCCGCTGTGCGACCAGCGCCGAGCGGTTGACTTTGGTCGCCGCGGTGCGCGGGATCGCCTCGACGAATTCGACCGTCTTCGGAACTTTGTAGGGAGCGAGCCGGCTCTTGGCGTAGTCGATCACTTGTTGCTCGGTCAGCGGGCGCTCCGAGTGGGTTCTAGCCTGCACAACGGCATGTACGCGACGTCCCCAGTGCGGATCTGACAGGCCGATGACGACCACGTCGGCGATGTCGGGATGCCCGGACAGCGCGGATTCCACTTCTGCCGGAAAGACATTGGCGCCACCGCTGACGATCATGTCGGCCCGGCGATCCACCACATAGAGAAACCCGTCTTCGTCGAGATGGCCGATGTCGCCCGCGGAACGGAAGCCGTCCTCCGTCGACGGAAGTGGCGGCGCGCCACCGAGATACCGATATCCCGCGCTCATCGGCGCCCGAAGGTAGATATCACCGTCCTCGCCCGGGCCCAGCGGGTTTCCTGCGGAGTCCAGAATCCGGATCTCAGTGTCCCGAAAGCCCCGGCCCACACTGCCGGGATGGGTCAACCATTCATCACCACGCAGCGCGGTGAGCCCCAGGTTCTCAGTCATCCCGTAGGCAGTGACGATCTGTTCGGGACTGAGCAACTCGAACCAGGTGCGCAACAGGGACGGCGGCATCACTGCGGCACCCTGCAGAATGAAAACGACACTGGACAGGTCCCGCTCCCGGATGCCGGGCAACGCCGCGACACGCGCCAGCATCGTCGGCGTGGCGGTGAAGTTGGTGACCCGATAGCGCTCGATGGTGTCGACAAACAGTGCGGCATCGAACTTTTCGAGGATCACCAGGTGGTCGCCGCCAAGTAGCATCAGCAGGGTGGCGAAGCCGTTGGTGTGATACATCGGCGCCGGCACCATGATGGTCTGCGGTTTGGCCACCGGCGTCCAGTTGGCCAGAAACGGCTCGCCCTGCTGCGGTATCCACAGTGACGGTGCCAGGTTCAGGATCACCTTGGGCACCCCGGTCGATCCGCTCGAACAGATGCCGTTCGCGGTCGGGGAAATGGCCGTGGGTAACGGACTTTCGGACTCGGTGGCAGCGGATGCGTCCAGCTCCCACCGGCTGGTGTCGTCCACCATCACCGTGGGGTTGATGACCGCACGCACGCGCTCGCGTTCCCACTCGGGCAGATCCCAATGCATCGGAATGGGAACCGCACCGATCTTCCAGCATCCCAGCGTGGCAAGCACGAGGTGCACCGAATTCTGGATCGCGAGGGCCACCATGGAACCGGTTCCGGCGCCGCGAGCGGCCAACGCCCGTCCCCATTGATTTGCGCGGGCATCAAGCTCACCGAAGGTGAGCGCCTGTGCGCTGCCATCCAGCGCCACGACGGTGACCGCGGCGTCGTCACGCCGTTGTTCGGCGAGCTCTTGCAGCTTGGTCGCGAACGGGACCCCGTCCGCGAACGGATTCGAGTTGACGTCGGCGGTGGCAGGCTCGGTGCTCACGCCGGTACTCGCCGGCTGAACAACGTCTCGAGATCTCCGTCGCGCACGTCTGGTACCAGGCGCAGGCTGAGTGCCTCGGGCCCCAGCGGTAACCGGAGCAGGGGTTGGGTGTGCCGGTCCAGCACGCTGACGTCTGACTCGTCGCAGAAGCCGAGCGCACCCAGCAGTTGGTGGGCGGTGCGCAGCACCTGGCGAGCGGTATCGGCGGCCTTGAGTCGCAACACCAGCGCATCCGCTGAAAGAACCTGCACCGGTAGTGTTTCCGGGCGACACAAGGTGTACTTGGCCAGTTCATGGAGTCCGCGAACCGCGACGGCAGCATCGGCTACCGCGAACCGTACCGCCTGGAAGTCGGCGAGCGGTTTGCCGAACTGCACGCGCGCCCGCACATGCTCGGTAGTGATGTGCAGTGCCTGCTGCACCGCCCCCAGAATCCGCCATGATCCCAGCACGAGATGAAGATTAACGTCGGCGGTTGGCACTGTCCCGTCGGGTGCAGACAACGTGGCCGGCACCAGGAACGGCCCCAGTTTCGCACCGGTCCGAGACGCCGGTTGTACGCGATAGCGGTTGGCGTCGAGATCGGCGGCGACCCAGCGGCCGGGCAGGTCACCGTGGTCGATGCGCGGAGCCCGGGGGTCGACCAGGCTGAGCCGGGCACCGTCGATGGCCAGCAGTTCTTCGACGAGGGGATACGGCAACGCCGTCGCACCGGCGGACTGGCACAGCACCGCGGCGGCCAGCAGGTCATCAGAGCCCGACCGCACGTCGAGTTCGAATGCGCCGACCTCACGCAGCGCATCGCCCGCGGCGTTCCGCACGCTGTCGTCGCGTTCCGCACGCAGCGTCGCCTGGGGCCCACCCAGCCGCGCCAGCCGCTTGGCCGAGACGGCGGCGAAGTCGCTGATGTCTTGTGGCAGTTCGGTATTCAACGGTGTTCTCCCAACACGTCGCGGGCCACCATCATCCGCTGTACTTCGATGGTGCCCGATGCCACCGTGGCGGCCTGTGCGTACCGCCAGTGGTCGTCGACAGCTCCGTAGAGCGCCGCGGATTTGCCGCTATCCAGTGCCGTCGGTCCCAGCACATCGAAGAGCAGCTCGGCGACCTGCTGGTCGCAAGTCGTCGTGGCGATGCGGGCGGCGCTGGCGGCCGCGCCCGCGGACGGGTCGTCTTGAAGCGACACCGCCCGATAAGCCATCAGCCGAGCCACCCGCAGGTCAACCAATGCCCGCACCCACCTGGTGCGAATCGATTCGGGCAACCGGTCCCAGTCGTCGCCGAGGTCGGTCTGCACCCGGTCCAGTAGCGATTCACAGCGGGCGTAGCGGGCGATGCCGACGCGCTCGAAAGCCAGTGCTTCCCGCATCACGCGCCAGCCGTCGCCGGGCTCACCCAGGACATCGCCGGGAAAGGCCTGCAGATCGTCGACGAACACCTCGTTGAGGTGATGTGGACCCAGCATCGACGGGATGCCCCGGACAGTGAAACCCGGGCGGTCCATCGGGATCAAAAATAGGCTCAGCCGCCTCGACTTCGGCGCATCCGGATGGGTGCAAGCCGCCAGCACACACCACGACGCCATCCGGGCATACGACGTCCAGACCTTCTGGCCCGTGATGCGCCAGCCCTCGCCATCCCGGACAGCGCGGGTACGCAACGACGCGAGGTCGGTACCGGCTTCCGGTTCGGAGAATCCCTGACACCAGATGACCTCACCGGATGCAATGCCGGACAGATGCTTGGCCTTCTGTTCGGCCGTGCCGTGACGCATGATCGCCGGGCCGACCCAGTTGATTCCCATGTATTGCGGGCCGCGGGGCTCGTAATTGGCCCACATCTCCTCCCGCAGCACGGTCTGCTGCCAGATCGAACCCCCGCCGCCGCCATGCTCTTTCGGCCAGGCCAGGGCCAGCAATCCCTCGGCGGCCAGCAGCTTGCAAAACGACTCCGTGGTGGCCAGGTCGTCCGGATCATCGGTGCAGGCACCGAGAAAGTCAGCAGGTATGTGCTCGGCAATCAACTGCCGCAACCGATTTCGCAGTTCACCGGCGTCGTCGCCGAGGTCGTAATCCATTGTGGTCATCCCTTCGGCAGCCCGAGCAGACGCTCGGCGATGATGTTGCGCTGGACTTCGGAGGTGCCCCCGTAGATGGTCGCGGCCAACGCGTCCTGACGCTCGAACAGCAGGTCGGAGTCACCGGTGGAATCGGGGCCGGAAGCCGCCGCGCTGAGCTCCCAAACGCGTTGCAACGTAATCGATCCGAGCAACTTCATGATGTCGGCTTCTGGACTCGGGCGGCCGGCAAGCTCGTTGCCCAAGGCGCGGTAGCCGGTGGCCCGCAGCGCTTCGGCGTCGGCGAGCAGTGCGCCCAGTTCGGCGTACACGTCTTGATCAGCGCTGCCCCGGATCGAGTCAAGGCCGCGCTTGATCTCGACCCAGTTCATGATCCAGATCATCTGGCGTTCATGCTGCAACGACGACAGGGCCACGTTCCAGCCGCCGTTGTATGGACCGAGCAGGTTCTCCGCCGGAACTTCGACGTCGTCGAGAAACACTTCGCAGAAGGTCTCGTCGGAAATGGATGCCATCCGAATGGGTTCGATGCGGACCCCGGGTGAGTGCAGATCCAGGACCAGACAGGAAATACCGCGATGCTTCGGCGCGTCCGGGTCGGTGCGGGCATACAGCGTGCACCAACGCGACTCGTGGGCCTGGGTGGTCCAGATCTTATGGCCGTTCACCCGGAATGAGTCCCCGCCGCGCTCAGCGCGGGTACGCAGACCGGCGAAATCTGATCCCGCTTCCGGCTCGCTCATGCCCAGCGCCCACCACTCGTCGCCGCGCAGCAGGGGTACCAAGAAGCGTCCGATCTGCTCGGGGGTGCCGAACTGGCGGAGACCCGGGGCCGCGACGCCCGGGCCGGCGACATTGGGCAGCTTGGGAGCCGACCGCAGTGCCGCCTCGATGCGGATCTCCATCGCGTCGCGCAAGCCCAGCGACCGGCCGCCGTGCTCACGTGGCCAGGTCGGCTGTAGCCAGCCCGCCTCGAAGGACGCCAACTGGTAGTCGCGGCGTAGCGCGATGTCCCAGCGGTACTGCCGGTAGTTGTCGTAGTAGTCACCGGGTAGGAAGTCGCGCAGCCACGCACCGAATTCCGCTACGACAGCGCTCATTTCGCACCACCCGCAAATCGGCGGCCCACCTCGTGGTAGAGCGCGCGGCTGTCACCCAGCAGCGCCGCATGCTGCCAGGCGTGCCGGACGTAGAGGTGCGCGTCGTGCTCCCAGGTCTGCCCCAGCGCGCCGTGCACCTGGACGTTGGTGCGGGCGCACGCGTTCGCGGCGTCCGCGGCGGCAGCCTTGGCCAGCGCGGCCGAAGTCCACGCAACGCCAGGGTCGTCCAACTGCGTGGCTGCCGCGTAGGTGAGGCTGCGGGCGCGTTCCACGCTGACGTAGTTGTCCGCCAGCGCGTGCTTGATGCCCTGGAACGCACCGATCGGGACGCCGAACTGACGTCGGGTCTTGGCATGCTCGACCGATTGCTTCAGGGCCGCGCTCGCCACACCCACCAGGTCGGCGGCCACCGCCACCAGCGGTGCTGCCAGAGCCGCTTCGCAGGTTCCGACGGGTGCGACAGCCACCGGGGCGGTGTCCAATTCGAGGTCCGCTGCGGGCTGGGCGGGATTGATCGACTCACCCGGGACGATCATGACGCCATCGCCGGAGCGCACCACCGCCGCCACCGGACCCTCGTCGGAGTTGGCCAGGGTAACGATCAGCTCGGCGCGGGTCACGTTCGGCACCGCCACGGCCCGCCCCCGCAGGCGACCGTGCTCGAGAGTCATCGGCGCGCCGGGTAGGCGCTGTCCGGGGGAGTGCACGGCCAGGGTGGCCACCGCGCCGGCGGCGACGTCGGCCAGCACGTCGGTAAGGGAGGCCGCGCGCAGCACGCCGGCGGCCAGCCCGACGCTGCTCAACAGCGGGATGGGTGCGATGGCGGCGCCACACTCCTCGAGGACCACCATGAGCTCGACGGGACCGAACTCACCTGTGTCAGGTGCGGCGAGTTCCGTCCAGCCCAGGTCGACTACCGTCTTCCACAAGGTGAGCCAACGCTCCGGATCGTCCACAGCGTGCCGGGCGGCATCGGCAGGACACTCGGCGCGCAGGATGGCGCGCACGGTGTCCCGCAGCGCCAGCTGCTCCGAAGTCAGACCAACATCCATAAGACCCCTAACATAATAAAAATAGTAAACTAGCCACCGCCGCGCAAACGCTGCCGGCGGGCGCGTGCTTAGGTGGTCGGATGGTTGATCGGATCATGGAGTGGTACTTGTTCCTGCCGCAGGTGCGCCTGCCGGTGAGTGACATCGTGGACCGGGCCCAACGCGCCGAGGACAGTGGATTCGACGGAGTCGCCTTCATCGATCACCTGGAAGCACCGGGCCAGCCCGCTGAAAACATCTGGGAGGCAATGAGCATCGCCACTTGGGTGGCGGCCAGGACGCGGCGGCTGCGCATCGGCCATCTCGTGCTTTGCGACGCCTTCCGGCATCCGGCGGTCCTCGCCAAACAGGCCGTGACGCTGTCGGCAGCCTCGGACGGGCGGTTCGACCTCGGTCTCGGTTCGGGTTCCTGGCCCGCAGAATTCACCAGATTCGATGTCGGTCAGCAAGATCCGGTGGCCCGTGTCGAGCAACTCGGGCGACACCTGGTGTCGATCAGACAGTATTGGGCCGGCGGGCAACAGCCCACGCCGGCGCAGCCGATTCCCTTGGTGCTTGGCGGCAGTGGCCCCCGAATGATGAAACTGGTTGCCGAACACGCTGATTGGTGGAATCTGCAGGCGAATCATCTCGATCGCCTTCCCCGGCTGGCTGATGCGGCGGGATCGGCCCGGATCTCGGTGCAACAGATGGTGGGTTTCGTACGAGCGGGCAGTGACCCGGCAGCGGTGCAGGAGGTGAGCAACCGGCGGTTCGAACACTTGGGAACGGGCCTGGTCTGTGGCGACGCCGAACAATTGACCGCGCATTTCGCCGGCCTGGCCGCCCAGCGGGTGCAACGCTGCTATGTGTGGTTCGCCGATTTCGCTGCCCCACAGTCTCTCGCCGAATTCGGCGAAACGGTGATCAAGAACTTCCCGCGCGCTGCGCCGTAGCCCGTCGACGCGCCTCGGTCGGCACCACTGGAGGGCGCGCGAATGGCCCCCGCTCCACGGCGCTGAGCCGGATCTCGGGCAAATCGACCGACGGGTCGACGGTGTCCAGCCACGCGACGGCGGCGGCGATGTCGGATGCCTGGATCGCGTACATCTCGAATGGAACGTCTTGTAACATCTCGGTTTCCACCGGGCCAGGCGTCACCAGGTGCACCGCGATACCGTCGCGGTCCACTTCCATCGCCAGTGCGCGAGCGAACGCATTCATGCCTGCCTTCGACGCGGAATAGGCGGTGCGCGCCATCATCGGCTCGTGGGCGGCCGAGGAGGAGATGAAGATGAATCGCGAACCCGGGCGCATCTGGGGCAGTGCCGCCGACGTCACCACAAAGCAGGAGTCCAGGTTGGCCGAGATGATCGTCCGCCACTGCTCGAATGTCTGCTTGCGCGCATACGTTCCACCCAAAGTGCCGGCCGCGTGCACGACCAGATCGATCCGGTCCAGTGCGCTGATCGCAGCAGCGAATCCTTCCGGGTCCGCCGCGTCGGCCACCACGTGCCGGGCGCCGATCTCTTCAGCCACCGCGCGCAGGGGTGCCTCGCGGCGAGCTGCCACCACGACGTCGTAGCCGAGCTCACAAAGCTTGGCGGCGCACGCTCTTCCGATACCACCACTGCCGCCGGTGACCAAAGCGGTTCGTGAAGTTGTCAAGAGTTTTCCTCGGCACGACCTTACGGTCGCCGGAGATCCCGCGGTCGCGACATTGCCTGCGGAGACAACGCATGGATGCGTTGCTCAGGACGACCGGACAACACGTAGGTCTGCGTGTCCGCCAGGTGCCGCCCGGCGATGCGCCTCGCCCGGTCCACGTCGCCCTCGGCGATCGTCTCGGTCAGTTTGATGTGGGTGTTGAGCGCTGCGCGGCGTTTGGCCAGCGACGGGTAAGTACCGCGCGCCGCGCTTTCATCTGCCCACTGCTGTTCGTGACTCGACCAGAGCGTTTCGAGGCTGCCGACGACCGCGATGATGGTGTGGTTACCGCATCCGCGGACGATGAGATTATGGAATTTACGGCCGATTTCGGTGAACTGCCGGCCATCTTCCAAATTCTCGGCCATGGCCTCGTTGACCTCTTTGAGCTCGGGCACCAGGGTGTCCGCCCGGTCAGGTCGCTGGGCGGCCAACGCGGCACAGGCAGGTTCGAGTTCCTGCAGCGCCGCGCCCAGGTCGCTGACGGCGACCGACTCGCTCTGCAGTACCAGGCCGAGCATGTAGGCGGCGCTGGTCTTGGCCGGTGCGTGCACCACGGCACCGCCGCGATTGCCCCGGCGCACCGAGACCAGGCCTTCGGTCTCGAGGATCCGCAGCGCTTCGCGCAGCGACACCAGGCTGACCTTGAACTGGTCCACCAGCACTTCCTGACGCGGCAGCAGGTCCCCGTCGGCAAGTTCACCGTCGATGATCTGGCGACGCAACTCGTCGGCTACGATTTCGGCGATCCTCGGCGCCGACAACCGGCGACGGGCGTCGGGTCCAATTCCCAGGGCGGTCATCCGATTCCTCGCTAGCTAAAGCAGGACAGAGCACACGGCCGCGGGCGCGCGAACTCGACTGGCTTAGCTATTTTAGCAGTAATGGTATAAATAGCCGCGTGAGTGAACTGGCCGATCGCCGGCCGACACCGCTCGAAGATCTGCGAGTCGTCGAGATCAGTGACCGCCTGGCCGGCAGCTATTGCGGAAAGTTGCTTGCCGATGCCGGTGCGAGTGTCCGCAAAATGGAACCGCCGCAAGGGGATCCGTTACGCCGCTACTCCGCGACTTGTTCACCTTTGCCGGATGGCACCCGCGGGCCGGCCTCACCGTTGTTCTGCTACCTCAACGCCGGCAAGAGCAGCCTGAGTTTGGCGCCGGACTCCGAGCGTTACCGCGCCGAACTCGCCGCCGCGGACGTCGTCGTCGTCACCGCCGGTCGCGCACAGGCCGCCGCACTGGGCGTCGATCCGCAACGGATGTTGGAGCAATCCCCGCAAGCTGTGGTCGTGACGATTTCCGATTTCGGCTGGACCGGCCCGTACACCGACCGTGCGGCCACCGAGTTCACCCTGCAGGCCTGGTCGGGCTGCACCGGTTTTCGCGGGGATCCCGCTGGGCCGCCCATTTCGATCGGCGGCGACCTCGGAGAGTACATGGGCGGGGTGTACGCCGCGTTCGGCGCGTTGGCGGTGTGGCGCCGCGTCGAGCGGGGCGGACCGGGGGAACATCTGGATCTGTCCATGCTCGAAGCCATCACGGCGATGCAGAGCAGCGAGTGGCTGCATTCCCAACTGCTACAAGTCCCAGCGGTGCGTCGCACCCTGGAAGTGCCCTCGATCGTGCCGGCCAAAGACGGTTACGTGGGCATCACGATGGTCACCGGACAACAGTGGCTGGACTTCGCCGCGATGGTGGAATGCCCACAATTCGAGGAGATTCCGCAGCTGCGCTTTCAGATCGGCCGCTGGGAGTACCGCGACTTCATCTACGAAAAGATCGGTCCGTGGATGGCCGAACGCACCGTCGCGGAGATCGTCGAACTGGGGCAGCTGTTCCGGTTGCCGATCGCGCCGCTGGGCAACGGCGCCACAGTGCGCGACATGGAGTACATGACCCAACGAGGCGTCTTCATAACCAACCCGGCCGGCTTCCACCAGCCGCGTCCACCGTGGCTGATGTCGCGCTGCGCACCCGCGCCGGTGCGGCAGACCCCCGCCGTCGGCGGAGGCAATGACGAACCAGTCTGGCCGGCAAAAGAATCCAAGCCGGCGACGGCGGCTCCTGGCTTGCCGCTAGACGGTGTGCGGATCGTCGATTTGACCGCGTTCTGGGCCGGGCCGGCCGCGACACACCTACTGGCCGCCTTCGGCGCCGACGTGATCAAGGTGGAGTCGATCCAGCGTCCCGACGGGATCCGCTATTCGGGTGGCATGCGCACCGATGTGGACGACTGGTGGGAATACGGTTGGGTGTTCCACGCAATGAACACCAACAAACGATCCGTCACACTGGATTTGGGGTCCGCCGAGGGACGGGGACTGTTCCGGACACTGGTTGCCGACGCTGACGTGGTGATCGAAAACTTCTCTCCGCGCGTGCTGGATCATTTCGGGCTCACCGCCGATGTGCTGCTGCAAGTGAACCCCAGCCTCCTGGTTGTCCGGATGCCGGCCTTCGGGCTGGACGGACCGTGGCGAGAACGGGTCGGCTTCGCACCGACCATGGAACAGATCGGCGGCCTGACGTGGGTGACCGGTTTGCCCGAAGCCCCGCCGGTGACACCCCGGGGTGCCTGTGATCCGCTGGCCGGCGTGCACGCTGCCTTCGCGGTACTGGCCGCGCTGAACTACGCCGAGCGCACCGGCACCGGCCAGCAGGTCGAACTGCCGATGCTCGAAACCGTGTTGAACACCACCGCAATCCAACCGATCGAAGCGGAGGTCTACGGCAAGACACTGGGCCGGCGTGGCAATCGGGGACATGGCGGAGCCCTGCAAAACATCTACCGCTGCGCAGGCGCCGACGACTGGATCGCGGTGAGCATCTGCAGTGACACGCAGTGGACGGCACTGGTCGGGCTGGTCGGACTACTGCCGTTGACGGATAGCGAACTCGCGACGGTCGACGGGCGGCAGCGACGTGCCGACGAGATCGACCGCCGACTGCAGGACTGGTTCGCCGGTCAGCCACTCGAAGCCACGGTGGAGCGGTTGGCGCGAGCCGGCGTCCCCGTCGCACCCGTCGTCTCACCCTCGTTGGTCACCGAGAATGCGCAGTTGCGCGAACGCGGCTTCCTCGAGTCGCTCAACCATCCGCGGACCGGCGCCGGTCTGTATCCGACTCCACCGTTCGCCCTGCTCGCTGGGCAACGCGAATGGCTCCGGCGGCCACCGCCGTTGCTGGGAGAGCACAATGGAGAGGTACTGCGCGATCAGTGCGGGCTGACCGAAGACGACCTCGTGAACCTCACCGCCGGTGGGGTGATCGGGACCCGGCCAGTGGGTCTCTAGGGAAAGGGGCATCGGATGCGGGTGATTGTCGACCCGGACTTGTGTGAAGCCAATGGGTTCTGTGAATCCATTGCCGCGGACATCTTCGAGTTGGGTGACGAGGACGTCGTGCAGATTGCCGACGGCCCCGTGCCGCCGGACCGGGAGATCGACGTTCGCGCCGCGGTGGACCAGTGTCCCCGGGCGGCGCTCCGCTTGATTGACTGAGTAGCCGGGTCGTAGGGAAACCGTTGTGCGGCAATGACGTAAAGCTGCATTACGCCCGCCTGAGTGAGTCCATCGGCACGGGCGGACGGACCCTGATTGACGTTCAATGTCTAAAATAGTAAAAATAGACATAGTCGTCGAACCGTGGTGAAGTGCGGGCGGCCCTATTGCCGCGCAGCCCCGCGGGAAACGGAGAACTCGTGACCCAAACTGCATCAGACCCAGCGGCGGAGTCGGCGCCCACAGACCCGTCCGAACGGGAGTTCGGGCCCACGGGCATCGCGCTGTCCACATATCGATTCCCGACGGGTTGGTTCATTGTCGGCTTCGCCTCCGATTTGGTTGCCGGCCAGGTCAAGCGCGTGCACTACTTCGGCGAGGAGTTGGTGCTGTTCCGCACCGCGAGTGGCAAGGTGCATGCACTCGACGCCTACTGTCAGCACCTCGGTGCCAACATGGGCGTCGGGGGGACCGTGGAGGGCGAGCACATCGTCTGCCCCTGGCACGGCTGGCAGTGGCGCGGCGACGGCACCAACGCGCTGATTCCGTACAGCAAGATCGGCTGCAAGAACAACGTGCGCATCCGCACCTATCCGGCGACCGAGTGGTACGGCTTCATTCTGGTCTGGCACGAGCGACATGGCCGCGCGCCGTACTGGCAGCCGCCCGTGCTGCCCGAACTCGAAACCGACGAGTACTACCCGCTGCACCCCCACACCCGGATGGTCAATCGGGTCAAGGTGCACGCGCAGATGATCATCGAAAACGCGGCCGACCCCTACCACGTCCAGTACGTGCACAAGGCCGCCAATCCGGCCAACACGGCCTCGTTCGAGGTGTCGGGCTATCACTTGCACGCGACGGTCAACGCTCATTTCGGTGGCGGCCGCGCCAAGACCTGGCTGACCCCGAACGGTCCGGTCGACGCCAAGATCATCTACGACAACTACTCGTTGGGGCTGGGCATCGTGCGCTTCCCCAGCGACCTGGTGAAGACCTGCCAGGTCACCGGCCAGACACCGGTCGACGAGGATTACACCGACTACTTCTACACCCAGGCCTCGATTCGCGAACCCGGCGACACCGGCGACGCACCGACCGGGCGCGCCGCGAAATTCCTTGCGCTGCAACAGGAAGTCATCAAGCAGGACTTCTTCACCTGGGAGAACATGAAGTATCTGGAGAAGCCCAACCTGGCGCCGGAGGAGGCGCACGACTACGCGGCCCTGCGCCGCTGGGCGCACCGCTTCTATCCCGGTGCACAGCCCTCACCCGACGATTTCGGTTACACCGCCGACGGCGAGCCGGACCCGGCGGCCGCGCCGGCCTGATGGGACCCTTGGGGCCCGCCGATTTCGGCATCGATAGGTTCACCGTGCCCGCCGTGCTGGATCGTCGCGCCGAGCAATATCCCGAGCGGGTAGTGATGTCGGTGGCCGGTTGCGACATCACCTTCGCGCAGCTGCGGCAGCGGTCCCGTGCTGCGGCAAACCTGTTGGCAGAACGCGGAATCGGCCCCGGCGATGGTGTGGCGTTATTTACCGCGACATGCCCGGAATGGATCTACTTCTGGCTCGGGGCGGCACGCATCGGCGCCGTCGCCGCCGCGGTGAACGCCGCCAACAAAGGCGACTTTCTGCGGCAGAACCTGGAACTGGCGCAAGCCAAGTTGGTTCTCACCGATGCCGAGCGGCGGCACCGCGTCGATGAGGTTGTCGGACAGCTTGACC
>NZ_LZLQ01000058.1 GCF_001673315.1 Mycobacterium asiaticum
TAGCCCCCTTAACCCCGTAACCCTGACATTCCCCTAACGCGCTATCCCCTAATGATGCCTTGGGGTGGGCGGGGTCGTGTCCCGCGGCGCGGGCAGCCCCGGCATTCCCAAATTCACCAGCGCCCGGCCGGATTCGCGGGCCTGCTCGATTCGCTCCCGTCCTTGTTCGATGAACGCGACGTGGCGCCAGGTGCTGGCGCCCAGGTGCCCGGTGTTGTCGTAGGACGAGCCCAGGATCCTTAAGTCACCGTCCAGCGGGTTGCGGTTCCATTCCTTGCACGCCACCTCGCAGGCCTTGCAACCGATACAGATCGAGGTGTCGGTGAAGAAGCCCTTCCGCGACTGCGGCTGTGGCCACCGCGCGTCCGAGGTCGGGTCGGTAGGTCCGGTCAGTTGACCCATCAGCCCTCCCGTTCCGGATCGGTGACCCGAATATTGTCCGTCTCGACGGTCACACCCGCCCGTGACTGATACTCGTCGATCAGGCGCAGTAGCGCCTCACCCTGGGGCCGCCGGCCGGGACGGATGTCACAGGATCCGGCCTTGGATTCCTGGATCTGCACATTGGGGTCGAGCACCACGCCGAGCAGGTCGTTGGCCGCATCCCCGCTGACCACTGCGTCGCTTCCCACCCCCCAGTGGTAGGGCAGACCGATCTGGTGCACGGTGCGCCCGCCGACCGTCAGGGGTGTCATCCGTTCGGTGACAAGCACTTTGGCTTCGATCGCTGCTCGCGGCGAGACGATCGTGGCCCACCCGTACGGCTCCAGGCCGCGTTCGGCGGCGAGTTCCGGCGATACCTCACAGAACATCTCGGGCTGCAGTTCGGACAGGTAGGGCAGCCACCGGCTCATCCCGCCGGCCGTGTGGTGCTCGGTGAGCCGGTAGGTGGTGAAGATGTACGGATATACGCCGGCACCCGGGTCGCCGGCACTCGGCGCCCACAGATTGTCCTTGCGCGGGAACATGATTCGCGACGGGCTCTGCTGCTGCGGGTAGAGCGCGTTCGCGACCGGCGACTCCTGCGGCTCGTAGTGAGTGGGGAGTGGACCGTCCACCAGACCCTTGGGCGCGAACAGCCAGCCTTTTCCGTCGGCTTGCATGATGAACGGGTCGTCACCGGCAAGAGCTTCGGGTCCGCCGACGTCGGGGTCGGGTCGCGCGTCCGGGGCGCGGTCGGGCGGGAAGTCGGGCACATCATGTCCGAGCCACCGACCCGCCTCGGGGTCCCACCACACATAGCGCTTGCGCTCGCTCCACGGCTTGCCGTCGGGGTCGGCCGACGCGCGGTTGTACAGGATCCGCCGGTCGGCCGGCCACGCCCAACCCCATTCGGACTGGTTCGGCCTCGGTCCGCCCTGCGGGGCGCGGCGGGCGGCCTGGTTGACGCCGTCGGCGCGCACCCCCGAGTAGATCCAGCAGCCGCACGCCGTCGAACCGTCGGCACGCAGTTCGTGGTAGCCGGACAGCGGACGGCCCGCTTCGGGTCCGGTGAGCTGAAAACCGTTGATCTCGGCCAGCACCGCCTCAGAATCGGGTTCGCCGTGCTCGTTGGTGGGATAGTCCCAGGTGAGATCGAGCAGCGGGCGGTCCCGTTCGTCGGTTGAATCTGCCAGTCGTTGGCGGATTTGATGGCCCAACTCCACAAAGAATTGGAGTTCGCTCTGGCAGTCGCCCGGCGGGTCTACGGCCTGGTGCCGCCATTGGACCATCCGTTGCGTCTGGGTGAACGAGCCGGCCTTCTCGACGTGGGTGGCGGCCGGGAAGAAGAACACCTCGGTCGCGATGTCCTCGGTTTTCAACTCTCCCGACGCGATTTCAGGACCGTCCTTCCAGAACGTGGCCGACTCGATCAAGTTGAGGTCGCGAACCACCAACCACTTCAGATGAGACATGCCCAACCGCTGCATCCGGCCGTGCGCCGATCCGACGGCCGGGTTCTGCCCCAGCAGGAAGTACCCGTCGACCTCGTCCTCAAGCATCGCCATCACCGTCTGATAGGTGCCGTGCGGACCGGACAACCGTGGCAGATAGTCGTACGCCCAGTTGTTGTCTTCCCGCGCCACATCGCCCCACCACGCCTTGAGCAGGCTGACCAGATATGCGTCGGCGTTGGCCCAGAATCCTTTCTGTTGCTTAGGCCCAACCGCCTCGACATACTCGTCGAATGTGTCGTGGCTGCCGGCTTTGGGCATCGGCAGATAACCGGGCAGCAGGTTGAACAGCGTCGGGATATCGGTGGAGCCCTGGATGGTGGCGTGGCCGCGCAACGCCATGATGCCGCCCCCCGGGCGGCCGATGTTGCCCAGCAGCAACTGCAAAATGGTTGCGGCGCGGATGAACTGGGCGCCGAGCGTGTGCTGGGTCCAGCCGACGGCGTAGGCGAAACAGGTGGTGCGTTCGCGGTTGGAGTTCTGGGTGACGGCCCGGGCTAGGTAGTCGAAGTCCTCGACGCTGATGCCGCACACGTCGCGCACCATCTCCGGGGTGTAGCGGGCGTAGTGCCGTTTGACGATCTGGAACACCGTCCGCGGGTGTTGCAGCGTGTCGTCGCGCTGCACGTTCGCGTGCAGGAGTGGGGGACCTCCACTGCCGTGGTCGTCACCCGCGGCGCGGGCCGATGCACTCGCGCCGTGTTCGCCGTCGGTCTCGTGTTCGGCGTAGGCCCATGTCGACGGGTCGTAATGTCCCGTCTCAGGGTCGAAGCCCGAGAACAGCCCGCCCAGATCCTCAGTGTCGCGGAAGTCCTCATTGATCAGGGTTGCCGCGTTGGTATAGGCGACCACATATTCGGAGAACCACAGCTCGTTGCTGATCACGTAATTGATCAGTGCGCCCAGCAGCACCACGTCCGAGCCGGCCCGGATCGCGATGTGCCTGTCGGACACCGCCGACGTACGGGTGAACCGCGGGTCGACGTGAATAACCTTGGCGCCCTTGGCTCTAGCCTCTTCCACCCACTGATAGCCGACGGGGTGACATTCGGCCATGTTGGAGCCCTGGATAACGATGCAGTCCGCGTTGGCCATGTCTTGCAGTGATTGGGTGGCGCCGCCGCGCCCGAAGGAAGTTCCCAGACCGGGAACTGTGGAGGAGTGTCAAATGCGGGCTTGGTTCTCGATCTGGATAGCGCCCGCGGCGGTGAACAGCTTCTTGATGACGTAGTTCTCTTCGTTGTCCAGCGTCGCTCCGCCCAGCGCGGCGATTTTCAAGGTGCGCCGTAGCGGATGGCCCTTGTTGTCAATGTCCTGCCAGGCGTGCCGGCGAGCTTCGACGAAGCGATCGGCCACCATGTCGATGGCGGTGTCGAGGTCCAGCGACTGCCATTCGGTGGCGTGGGGCGCGCGGTAGAGCATCTTGGTTTGTCGCCCCGGCGAGTTGACCAACTGCTCGCTGGCCGAGCCTTTCGGGCACAGCCGCCCGCGCGACACCGGCGAATCGGGGTCACCCTCGATCTGCACGACGCGGCCGTCCTTGACGTACACCCGCTGCCCGCAACCCACCGCGCAGTACGGGCAGATGCTCTGCACCACCCGGTCGGCTGTCGTCGTGCGCGGGGCAAGAGCGCGGGTCTGTTTAGAGGTGACGGCAGGTCCACGACCCAGCACATCGCCGGAACGCAACTGCCGGACCACGGGCCATTCCAGGAAAAGTCTGGCGATTCCCATGATCACGAGCCTAGCGGGGCGATGCCGTGGGTGCCTGGCCCGCGCCAACGACGCGTGTGGTTCGTTTCTGTCTCCATTGAATTCGATACCTGCACGAGCTGAACGGACGCTTGCCGCTAGTTATGCGACGGCCAGCTGCAGGCGGTCCAGTCGCCGGACCAGAATGCTGGGCAGCCAATCCCCGACCGCCTTTGCCTCGATCCACTGGGTGCGTTCTAGCAACATCCGCAACGCAATTCGGGCCTCCAACCGGGCGAGCGCGGCACCGACGCAAAAGTGTGCGCCCCTGCCGAAAGCCACGTGCGTCTTGCCGCCACTGCGATCGAGGCGGAATTCCTCTGGTGCGTCGAAATGTGCGGGATCGCGGTTCGCCGCGCCCCACATCAGCAACAGGTGCGCGTCGGCCGGCACGTGCACGCCACCCAGCGTCGTGTCCCGCCACACGTGGCGATAGTGGCCACGAAACGGCGGTTCGAAGCGCAGCACTTCCTCGATGAAGGCGTTCAACAGTGTGGGGTCGGCGCGCAACTGTTCTTGAATTTCGGGACGTTCGGCAAGAATCCACGCGGCGCTTCCCAGTAGTGAAGCGGTGGATTCACCGGCGGCGCTGAACAGCGTGAGCATGATGTTCATCGCCACCGACTGATCCACCTCGCCAGACGCACACCGCTCGGCCATGTCGGCGATTAGCCCGGTTTCTTCTGTGGCACAAGTGGTTTCGAAATGTTTCAGAACGTAACTCGCCAGCTCGAATGCCGCGGCACCGGCCTCGGCTAGCTGTTCCGGCGTCACTAGTCCGTCCAACAGTGTGGTGGTGGCGAACCCGAGCCGAATCAGATCGTCGACATCAGCGGCCGGCAGACCCAGCAGTTTGGCGACCACCATCATGGGCAACCGGTTGGCGATCGCGCTCATCCACTCGATCTGTCCGTCGCGCAGGTTCTCCTGCCACAAGCGACCCGCGGTGTGCGAGGCGAAATCTTCGATGGTGCGGATGCGCTTGGCGGATAGGTGCGGCAGCAACAATTTTCGGTGCACCGCGTGAGCTGGATCGTCGGCGGTGGCCAATGCGTTGCTTGGACTGCCCGCCTCGAACAGGTCGAACGCTGTGACCGTTCCGTCCTGGTGATAGACCATGGTCGCGGTGAGGTTCGACGAAAAGTCCTCCACCCGGTTGACGGCATCGATCAAAGCGTCCCAGCCGCACACGGCGTAAAACGTCGAATCGCCGATCCGGTGCACCGCCGCCTCGGCGCGCATCCGGTCGTACAGCGGGTAGGGATCCTGCAGTGCCTCGGGGCCGAAGAAGACATTCGGACGTGTCAGGACTGCCATGGAACCCAGGCTGAAGGGGGTCGCGACCAGCGTCAATACTCCGCCGCCAAGTTGATGAGCGGCTCGCGGCTACGTCAGGCGTGCTCGAATTCGTGTACACACCTTCACCAGCGGATTAGTCTGAGAAAAAGGTGACTAGAATTCTCACGCTGCGAGGAACCCGATCAGATGGCGCAGAACGACTGGTTATTGGGACGGGACCGTCGCGATGAAGCCGCTGAACGAATTCATGCCGCAGCGCTCGACCTCATCTCCCAACGCGGATACGACGCGTTCACCATCGAGTCGCTCGCGGCCAAGGTGCACTGCTCGCCTGCGACTATCTACCGCCATGCCGGGGGCAAGTCGGCAATCCGCGACGCCGTTGTCAGCATTCAGGCCGCGCGAATCCTCGAAGAAGTGCGCAACGCCATCCAGGATCTGACGGGTCCGGACCGGGTGGTGACCGCAACCATCGAGGCGCTGCGACGCATCCACTCCGATCCGTTGTCGCATCTCATGCGGCCGATGCAGATGGGGCCGGGCAACGAATGGCTGACCACCTCGCCAGTCGTCACCCGCCTGGCGGCGGAAATGCTCGGTGAAGACGACCCCGATCCGCTGGCCACGCAGTGGCTGATCCGGGTTTTCCTGGCGTTGTGGTGCTGGCCGCTCAAGGACCCCGCGGCCGAACGCGCTCTCGTGGAACGCTTTCTTGGCCCTTCCTACATCGGCAAGCTATGAATCCCGGTGTCAGTCGACCAGTTCGCGCAGCGTTTCGACCAGCTTGATCCGCTCACCGGCCGTGCCGGCGATGGGCACCACGTTCAACGTGGTGACACCGGCCTCGCGGTAGGCCGCGATCCGCTCTTTGACGAACTCGCGGGATCCAATCAGGTTGACGTCCCGCACCAAATCGTCCGGAACCACCTTGGCCGCACCGTCTTTGTCTCCGGCCAGGTATAGCTCCTGGATCCGGTCGGCTTGCGGACCGTACCCGTACTTGGTGGCCAGCGTGTGATAGAAGTTCTTGCCCTTGGCACCCATGCCGCCGATGTACAACGCCAGATGCGGCTTGACGAATTCGCGTAGCGGCTCGACGTTTTCACCGATGGCCAGCGTCGGACCGGCGTAGACCTCCAGCTCACCAAGTGCCACATCGCGCTTGGCCCGGCCGCTGGCCAAGGCGTCGCCCCACACTTCTTGCGCCTTCTCCGGCAGAAAGAAGATCGGCTGCCAGCCCTCGGCCAACTCGGCGGCCAGTTCCACATTCTTCGGGCCGAGCGCCGCAACGAGAATTGGAATGCGTTGCCGGACTGGGTGATTGATCAGTTTGAGCGGTTTTCCCAAACCGGTGCCGCGCGCGGCGGGCAACGGGATCGTGTAGTGCGACCCCTGGTACTGCACCGTCTCGCGGCGCCACACCTGACGGCAGATCTCGATGACTTCCCGGGTGCGCGCGATCGGGGCGCCGTAGGGCACCCCATGGAAACCCTCGATGACTTGTGGCCCCGACGCGCCCAAGCCGAGGGTGAACCGGCCGTCGGAGACGTAGTCGAGACCGGCGGCCGTCATCGCGGTGAGGGTGGGCGTTCGGGTGTAGAGCTGCAGAATTCCCGAGGCCAGCTCGACGGCTTCGGTGCTGGCCGCCAGATAACCCAGTGCGCTGACCGCATCGAACGAGTACGCCTCGGGGACGAAAACGATGTCTAACCCGGCACGTTCCAGGTCGGCCACCTCGGCAGCCACTTCCCTGAAGCCACCGGCGTAGTTGATTCCCAAACCGATTCGCATGATCAGCCCACCTGCACTTGCGCTGCGGCAGCGGCGAACTCGGCCGCCTCCTGCTGGATGCGCTCGAATTGAGCGCCCATCGCCTCCGACAACGCCGTGGCGCCGGACAACGGACGCACCATCACCATGAAGTCGTCGATCAACCCGTCCTCGTTGAAGTGCAGGAAGTCACAGCCGGTGATCTTCTTTCCGGCAACCATTGTTTCGAACAAGAACGCGTGGTCGCGACCGTTCTCGTCATGGATTTCGCGGATATACCGGAAGTCTTCGAACACGCGCAGCACGCCGCGCAGGATCGCCGCGGTGATCGGCTTGCCTTCATACGGCTTGAACGCCACCGGACTGGTGAAGACGACGTCCTCGGCAAGCATCGCCTGGATGGTCGCCTCGTCCTGCTCTTCCACCGCTTTCCGGAAGGGATGCTTGGAGCTCACGAAAAACCTCGCATGGTCAATAAGGTGAGTGGTCGCGATCGACGCTAGAGCGTGCCTGGGCATATGTCCATAGGCAAATAATCACTTTGTTGAATAGGTGTGTCGTTGTACGATCGGCCGATGTCGCTCCGTGACGCCGTGCTGGCCGCACTTTTAGAGGGTGAGTACTCCGGATACGACCTGGCCAAAGAGTTCGACGCGTCGGTCGCCAACTTCTGGATGGCCACCCCCCAGCAGCTGTATCGCGAACTCGACCGGCTTTCCGAGCAGGGTCTGATCCAAGCACGGGTGGTGCACCAGGAGCGTCGGCCGAACAAGCGGATGTACTCGCTGACCGCCGCGGGCCGCGACGCGATCCAGCAATTCACCGCCCAACCGCCGAGACCTTCGGCGATCCGCGATGAGCTGATGGTCAAGGTTGCCGCCGCCGACGCGGGGGACGCCCACGCCGTTCGTGACTACATCACCGAACGCCTGCAGTGGGCCACGGTCAAACTCGAACGCTACGAGCGACTGCGCAATCGCCTGCTCGACGGTCGTACCGAGGACGCCTACGTGGCTCAAGCTGAACGGGTGGGTCCGTACCTGACGCTGCTGCGCGGCATTTCGTTCGAACAGGAGAACATCCGTTGGGCCGAGCACGCGTTGACGATCATCGAACGCCGCCTACCGGCGCGCGCATGAGGCGAGAGCCACGCGTCGTCATCATCGGCGCCGGCCTCGCCGGGATAACCGCCCTGCACGTCTTCACCCGCCGTGGCTTTTCCGACGTGACGGTGTTGGAGAAGGCCACAGACGTGGGCGGGGTGTGGCACTGGAACCGCTACCCCGGGCTGACCTGTGACGTACCGTCGCAGCTTTATCAGTTCGGGTTCGCTCCGAAACCCGACTGGTCCCACATTTTCGCCAACGGGCGCGACATTCAGCGTTACCACCGGGCCGTGGTCGAATCGCTCGGACTCGACAAACGGATTCGGCTGAACACCGAAGTCGTTGCGGCGCAGTGGGACGAGGGCACATCTGACTGGACGCTTACTACCGCAACCGGGCAGCACCTCGGCGCGGACGTCGTCGTCTGCGCCACCGGCGTGCTGCATCATCCAGCGGTACCCGACATCCCCGGTCTCGGTGAGTTCGCCGGCGCGACGGTGCACACCGCACGTTGGGACGACGGCGTGGTCACCGACGTCAAGCACATCGCCGTCATCGGCACGGGCTCCACCGGCGTGCAGATCGTGTCTGCCCTGCAGCCCCGTGCCGCGTCGATCACCCACTACGTTCGTTCCCCACAGTGGATTCTGTGGGCGCCGATGTCGTTGCGCCAGAGCGCCGTTGTCGGTTCGGCGCTGCAGCGCTTCCCGGGTGCTCATGACCGGCTGTACCAGATACTGCTGCGGGCATCCGGGCTGCTTGCCGACGTCACGACTCGGCCATCCTGGCGGCGCCGCGCCGTGCAAGGTTATGCCCGGCTGTGCCTGCGTCTGCAGGTTCGAGATCCCGCGCTCCGCCAGAAGCTGACGCCGGATTACGAACCGCTGTGCAAACGCCAGGTTGTGTCCGAAACATATTATCGTGCAATCCAATCCGCCAACGCGGAGTTGGTCACGGACGCGATTGGCGAAGTGACTCCGAGTGGGATTCGGACCGCGGACGGTCGTCATCGCCCTGCCGATGTCATCGTGCTGGCCACCGGCTTCCAGCCGCACAACTACATGCGGCCGATGAAGATCACCGGCCGAAACGGTCTTACCCTCGACGAGGCGTGGACGGATGGGCCGAAGGCTTATCGGATGACGGCAATTCCAGGCTTTCCCAATCTTTTCACCATCCTGGGCCCGAACTCGCCCACCGGATCCATCTCCTTGCAGTATTCGGCGGAACGATCCGCCGACTACGTCGCACGATTCCTCGGCATGCTGAGCGATGGCACGGCCACCTCGATCGAGGTGACCCAGGAGGCGACCGACGCGTTCAATGACGCTGTGGCAGTTGCCATGACGCCCACGGTGTGGAACACCGGCTGCAACTCGTGGTACCTCACCGACGACAAGACGATCGATTTGTGGCCGTATGGTCGTGCGACGCTCACCGCCATGTTGGCGTCACCGGAACTGACGGATTTTCACATCCGGTAGGGGTCGGGACGCTTTCATTCGGTGCGTGCACGAGCACATCGGCATCAAAGTCCGACCGGACCGGTGAGGTAGTGCGCGAACACCGGGCGCAGCCATTCGGTGAGTGTCGCATCGTCCATGTCGGCGAGCGCGGGGATGCGCAGTATGTAGCGCGCCGTCGCCAATCCCAGCACCTGCGATCCCAACAGGGCGGCCCGCTCGGCCGGCCGATCGGGGACTGCGGCGGCCAGGGCCGGCGCGACCCGGTCGACGAATACCTCGAGCATGGCGTCCGCGGCGGCGCGATTGGTCGCAGCAGCGCGCAGCAGCGGCAGGAACGGCCCGTCCGATCCCCAAACCGAGACGAACATCGGCAGCAGCAGGTCGGCCAGCCGGTCGGGTGCGATGCCGCGTAGGTCCGGGAATGTGATGTCGAATCGTGAGGCCGCAGCGAACAATTCGGCTTTGCTGCCGAAGTAATGCATGACCAGCGCCGGGTCCACCCCCGCGGCCGATGCGACCGACCGGATGGTCGTGCGTTCGAAGCCGTGGTCGCCGAATTGCGCGCGCGCCGTCGCCAGGATGGTCGCTCGAGTGGCCTCGCCGTCACGTGTTTTCGCTGGCATCCCAGCAGTGTATTCAACAACTGTTGACACAGCCAGCCACCGGGTCTACCGTCGACTTCAACAGTTGTTGAACTCGTCAGGGAGGTCGGCCATGCCCATCACCGCCATCCAGATCGGTCTCGACCCCGAGGTGATCGACTACTCATCACCGGACTTCGCGCAGTTCCCCGGACTGACCAGGGAGGCATTGCGTGCCGCCAACGACCAGAACGTGGCGGGCCTGCGTGCTGCGGGCTACCACGTGGACAACTGCCTGATCGGCTTCGGCGAAGACGGCGCCGAAAAGGCCAGTCAATGGCTGCAGGCAAACCGGTACGACGCGGTGCTCATCGGCGCCGGAGTACGACTGGTCGCGAGCAACACGTTGCTGTTCGAGGCGATCGTCAACGCCGCGCACGTCACGCAACCCGACTGTCGTTTCGTCTTCAACTACGCGGCCCAGTCCACTCCCGACGACATCCGCCGCTGGTACCCCGAGGCGGTAGCGAAATGAGCACACGTGACGTCGACGTGCTGATCGTGGGCGCCGGACCCACCGGGCTCACCGCGGCGGGTGACATAGCCCGGGCCGGTCGATCAGTCACCGTGTTGGAACGTTGGCCCAGCGTCAACCCCGCGAGTCGCGCGTTCGCCGTCATGGCACGCACGCTCGAAGTGCTAGACGCCCGTGGGCTCACCGAGAACCTGTTGGTCCATGCGCATCGGGCGCCTGGCGTCACGATTTTCGGTGGTGCACGCATCGACCTCACCCACCTCGACTCGCCCTATAGGTTCGTGATGGTCACACCTCAGACCAACGTCGATGCTGCGCTGCGCGAGTACGCAGTCGCGCAGGGCGCTGATATCCGACGCGGCGTCGAGGTCACCGGATTGCAACAGGACGGCGACGGTGTCAGCGTGCTCACCAATGCCGGAGATTCCTGGCGCGCAAAGTATTTGATCGGCGCCGACGGAGCACACAGCACCATTCGCGCGCTGGTGGGTGCCGACTTTCCCGGCAAGACCATTCTGTCGTCCATCGTGTTGGCCGATGTAAAAGTGGCGCACCCGCCCGCGGGCGACGGCTTGAAGGTCGGCAGCACCCGAAACTCGTTCGCGTTCATGGCTCCTTACCAGCGACGCGACGACGCGGGCTCGTGGTATCGCGCCATGACGTGGGACCGCGGCTACCAGGTATCCGACAGCCAGCCTGTCACCGATGACGAGATCGTCACTGTCCTCAACCAGGCCATGGATACCGGCCCGACCGTGCTGGAGGTGCGCTGGAAGTCCCGATTCCATTGCGAGGAAAGACAAGTTACCCGTTACCGGCATGGACGGGTGTTCCTGGCCGGCGACGCCGCACACGTACACTCCCCGATGGGCGGGCAAGGCATGAACACCGGAATTCAGGACGCGGCGAACCTGGCGTGGAAACTCGACGCGGTCCTGGCCGGCGCCCCTGACACCGTCCTGGACACCTACCACGACGAACGGCATCCGATCGCCAAGCGGGTGCTTTTCCAGTCCGGCATGCTGGCCAGGGCTGTCACACTGCATCCGCGAACCGCACGGGGACTGCGAAACCTCCTCGCGCCGAGGCTACTTGGCATCCCACGGGTCCGCGACGCGGTCGCGGGCAGCTTCGCGGGAACCACCTTGCGCTATGCCCGGGGCCGTGGCGGCCACCCGCTGGTGGGCACTCGCGCCACCCAGATCCCGTTGACCCAGGGCCGGCTGACCCAGCTTCAGCGGACAGCACCCGGATTCGTGCTGATTCGCGAACGCGGTGCCGGTCCGATCGATGCGAACGGACTACAACAGGCCGAACGCGCTGACGACGGTCCGGCTGTGTTGGTGCGCCCAGACGGCTACATCACCTGGGCCGGTGATTCGACTGAGCGGTCTGGCTGGGACGCGGCGCTGGCCCGGTGGGCTGGTCCGGCGCGGATCGACGTGGGTCGACGTGGGCCAGCGCTGGGGTTTGTCGTCCGTCAGCTACGCCGGCGGCTTCGGGGGGAAGGCCGCGCGTTCGGTGATGACGTCCCGATAGTCGTGCACCCGCCCCGGAATCGTCCCCAATACCGCTATCGTCTGTCCGCCGCGTCCGTATGCGGCAACGAACTCCCAGCTGTCCAGGTCGCCTTCGACGATTTCCAACGCATCGTAATCGGTTGGCACACCTAACATTTGGACCTTGACGTCATACTGGTCGGACCAGAAGTAGGGCACTTCCCGGTACTCCTGCGCATGCTCGCGACCGGCCAACAGCGTTCGAGCCGCAGCCGCGCCCTGCCGGGCCGCGTGGTCCCAGTGTTCGATGCGAAGGTGCCGCTCGTACAGCGGGTGCCACCAGGAGGCGACGTCGCCCGCGGCGACGATGCCGGTTCCCCCTTCTACCGTCCCGGTGGCATCGCAGACGACTCCGTCTTCGACACCCAGTCCCGAACCGTCCAGCCAGTCGGTGGCCGGGGTGACGCCCAGTCCGACGACGACAAGATCTGCAGGCACCTGCGAGCCGTCGCTGAGGCGGACCGCTTCGACCCGCCCATTACCCACGAATCCGTCAACACCGACATCGATCCGCAGATCCACGCCGTGCTGGCGGTGCAGGTCGGCCCAGCGTGGTGCCAACTCTTCGCCCAGCGCACCTAGCAGTAGGTTGGCGGAACGCTCGACCAACACGACGTCGAGCCCGACCTCCCGGCAGGTCGCAGCGACCTCGGCACCGATGAATCCGCCACCGACGATAACGACCCGCGGACGCGAACCGAGCCGTTCCCGGATGGCCAGACAATCCTCGACGGTGCGGAGCAAGAGCACCCCGTCGGGCACGGGCCCATCGGGCCATTCGCGGGGAACCGCACCGCTGGCGATCACCAAACCGTCGAAATGCAAGGCTAATTCGTCGTCACCGTCGCGGACCTGGACAGTACGCGAGGACAAGTCCAACGCGAGCGCGGCCGCGCCGCGCAACACCGTGGCCTCCATTTCGAACTGCGGCGCCATGTCGATTCCGGCGCGATGCACTTTTCCGCTGAGCAACTTCTTCGATAGCGGCGGACGGTGATACGGCGCGTGGCGTTCGGCGCCCACGATGGTGAGCTCGCCATCAAAACCGTCCTGCCTGAGTGTCTCGGCGGCTCTCGTGCCGGCGACACCCGCGCCGACCACCACCACCTGTTTGAGAGCGGTCGGCATCGGTCAGTCCTTCACCGTGATCGCCTGGGTGGGGCAGGACACTTCGGCGGCTATCACCTCTCTGCGCAGATCGGCCCGCGGCTGCTCCTGGAGCAGATGGAGTCCATCTTCTTGCACGTCGAAAACCTCGTGGCAGAGGCTCATGCAGACGCCGTTACCGTCGCAGGTGTCAAGATCCACTGAGACCCTCATCGAACTGCAGCCCTTTCCGTTCCCGCCTCGGAACTCTGGATGCCATCTGGGTTTTCGGGCCCACCGGAGCTTGCCTGGGAGCGCGCGCGCTCGCGGGCGGCTTTGGCCACCGGCGAGTAATTCAGGTAGTCGACCGCCATCTGCGTGGACGCTTCGGTACTGGGGTGATGGCTGGGTCGCATATACCGCACGGGCGTCGTCACGATCAGCTTCCATGGACCGGGTAGCTTGTACTCCCGCGCCGCGCGCCACCAGTCACGCCAGCGCCACTTTCCGTCGATCGTCGGGTCATTGCTCATCAGGTAGCGGGCTCCGGCGACCCACCAGCCGATAAACAACGGCGCGGTCGTCAACATGGAGAACGCTCTGATGAAGTAGTTTCCGCATACGTGCTGGTAGACGTCGAAGACCAACGACCGGTGCTCGACTTCTTCTGCGCCGTGCCAGCGCAGCAGATCTAGCATCATCGGGTCGGCACGCGCGTAGTCCAGCCCTTTGTTGGTCAGCACCCATTCGCCCAGCATCGCGGTGAAATGCTCCAATGCGGCCACATCGGCCAGCCGCCGATACAACCACCACCGCTCCAGCACCGGCGGAAAGAATTTTGGTGGGTCCCCCAGCGCCGCCGACAACATTTTGCGGAGCCGCTCGGTATACGGCTTGGTGTCGATGCCCTGTTCGGCGAGGTGGTCCAGCACTACCTGATGCGCCCAGGCGTGCCAGGACTCCTGTTGGATGAACGGTTTGATCGCCGCCTCCAACTCTGGGTCGTCGACCAGCGATGATGCTTCCAGCACGGCCTTGATGAAGTGCCGCTCACCTTCGGGCAGCAGCAAGTGCAGGACGTTGATCATGTGGGTCGAGAACGGGTCGTCCGGCACCCAGTGCAGGGGCGTGTCCGACCAATCGAAGCGGACCATGCGGCGATATTTGGGGTGTCCATCGTGATGAAGTGCGACCTGCGGCATAAATCCCCTTCCACTGAACGAGGGGAACTCGGGTTGCACCGCGCTACCCCGCGAACAACTGTTCACTCTTCTAGTACCCACACCCACGGCGTCGTAACGTGCCGGGCTCACCACATTTCTGTGGATTTCCTGTCAGATCAGTCGATGCGGGTCCAACAGGGCGGTTGAGCGGCGGCTGCTCGGCGTCCGACACCACTGGTGAAGCGCGACGCCCGGTTAGCCACGGGCATGATGGCTAGGTGGCCACCGACATCCGCGTCCTGGACCGCGAAGACGATCTGCTTGCCGCGTCGAACGTGTTTCGCACGGCCATGGTGGGATTCCCCCCGCTGAATCTGGCGGCGGGTCAAATCGCCACGATGCTCGAACCCGGCCGCACCCTCGGAGCATTCGTCGACGACCGGCTGGTCGGCACCGCCGACGCGGTGACAAGCGGATTGACCCTTCCCGGCGGCGCAGTAGTGGGCCATGCCGCTGTGACGCACATCGGTGTGCTGCCGTCATACACGCGGCGAGGCATTGCCTCCGATCTGGTGCGCAACCAGTTGCGTGACTCCGCCGCACGGGGCGAGGTGGTTGCGACGTTGCGGGCCTCCGAGGCGACGATCTACGGCCGGTACGGCTATGGCGTGGCGAGTTGCACGCAGAGCGTGGAAGTTCAGACCGCCCGGGCGGCGTTTCGACCGGGCGTCGGGACTGGTGCTTCGGTGCGATTACTGGATAGCCCCGAGGCCTGGGAGGTGCTGCCGCACATCTACGCCGCACACCGACCGTCGCGGCCGGGGACGATCGACCGGCCCCCGGTGTGGTGGCAGTCGGTACGGCTGCGCGCCGAATCCGGGCCTGGCCCTTCATATATCGCAGTGCACGGCGAACCTGGATCGGAGTCGGGCTTTGCCCGCTACCGTCCCATCGACACCGAGAAGTGGTTTGTCAGCGACCAGCGCACCATCGTCGTGGAGGATTTCTTTGCCCCCAGACCTGCGGCCTATCTCGGGCTGTTGCGTTTCCTGTTCGGATTGGACCTCGTCGACCGGGTGATCTTCTGGATGCTGCCGCTTGACGACCCGCTGCCCTCGCTGCTCCTGGATAGGCGCGCCGCGAAGGTCACCGCGGTCCACGATGAAACCTGGCTGCGCGTCATCGACGTCGAGCGGGCGCTGGCCGCGCGCCGATATGCGAGCGCCGAATCGGTCGTGGTCGCGGTCAATGATGTTCTGCTGCAGAGCAATACAGCTATTTTCTCGATCACGGGCGACGGCGCGGGCCGCACCGAACAGCGCCCGGATGTGCACGTCGACGTCGAGGGCCTGGGTGCTGTCCTGCTCGGCGGTGCGACTTGGCGCGCACTGGCGCTCGCTGGACTGGCGCACGCCGAGGATCCCGCGGCGCTCGTCGCGGCCGACCGGTTGTTCGCGGTGCCCGATGTCCCCTACGCCGGCTTCTACTTCTGACGATGATTGTCGTTGTGGGTGCCGGTATCTGCGGGCTCGCGGCCGCCCACGAGCTGTCCCGGCGCGGGGAACGCGTGCTGGTGATCGAGCGGGGTGAACCGTTCGCCGGGCAGTCGGTGGGGCTGGCGCGGATTTTCCGCATCGCGCACCGCCGCCCGGAGTTGTGCCGACTCGCGCTGCGAGCCCGGACCGGTTGGCAGCGTTGGGAATCGGAGTTCGGTGCGGGACGCCTGCTGGGATCCGAAGGATTCATCACCGCGGGTGCTGTCGATGCGACGGCGGCGGCCATGCAGGACGCGGGCGCCGAGTTCTCCCGGCTCGACCGGGGTGACATCGCCGGCCGGATCCCCTTTCTCGATGCGCCCTGGGAGGCAGGCCTTTTCGACCCGCTCGGCGGCAGTCTACGGATCCGTCGAGCGCTGGCCGTCCTCGCGCAGCGGGCAGACCTTCGGCACGCCGAAGTTGTCTCAATCGGCGACGACGGCTCGGTCGCCCTCGCGGACGAAACCGTGCTGCACGCCGAACGGGTGTTGATCTGTGCGGGAGTTCAGACGCAACCGCTGTTCGGCCCGCTCGGCATCGAGTTCGGCCCGCACACCCGGTACACCTACCGGGGCGGTGACGCGGTCGGGGCCGCGTGCCTGTCCGCGCCCGAGGGCTACGGTCTGCCGATCGGCAGCACTGGGCAATGGGCTTTCGGTCAGGATGTCGCCGATCCGGCGGCGGTGCGCAAGTTGTTTCCCACCCTGACGCCGGTAGGTCAGGTGGACTGCGTCACCGCGCGTGCGCCGTGGCTGGACGCCGGCGGTGACGGTTGGACAGTAGGTCGCCGCGGCCGCGTCGTCGCGTTCGTCGGAGCCAACCTGATGAAGTTCGGGCCGCTGCTCGGTGAGCTCCTTGCCGATTGTGTGCTGGATGCCCCGAACTCCTGCGCCCTGGATGTCTGACCGCCTGCCGAGGACCCGTCGATTTGGCGCCCCGACTGGTGAGTGAGTACTCTCTCACCATGGTCGCCGAACCCGGTCGAGGACGCGATCGGCTGCTGGCCGAGGCGCTGAAGCTGTTCGCCGCAAAGGGTTACGCGGCGACGTCGGTGGCTGACATCCAGCGGGCCGCTGGGCTGGCACCGGGGTCGGGCGCGCTCTACAAACACTTCGGCTCGAAGCGGGAATTGCTGGAAGCGGCGGTGGAGCACCGGATCGACAGCATCGTCGCAGCGCGCGAGCAATACGACGCTGGGGAACCGAACAGCGTCGAGCACGCAGTGCGCACGGCGGGACAGCTGATCTGGAGCAACTTCAACCAGAGCGAGGACCTGCTCAAGGTCATGCTGCGCGAACCCGACGAACTCGGTGATCTCGACGAGAAGACCTGGCAGGTGATCACCGACAACGCCTACCAGCGGTTCGCTGACGAATTGGCCGCATCCAACCGCTCCGGCCGCACCGATATCCCGGACCCCGACGCGGCCGCGGCCGCAGCCATCGGGTCGTTGTCCTATGCCGCCACGCTGCGGGCACTTACCGGCCGTCTACCCGGCAACATCGAGGAAGACCGCTACTTCGAAGCCTGGGTGAATCAGACAGTCAGCGTCCTCGCGAACTACCGCAAATCCAAAAATCAGAAACCGGAACTTATTTCACAAACACAGGAACGAATTTCAGGAGCGCAACCATGACATTTTCCATGCAACTCAGCGACGACGTGGTCGAGGTCCGCGACTGGGTACACAAATTCGCCGCCGACGTCATCCGGCCGGCCGCCGCCGAATGGGACGAGCGCGAGGAAACGCCGTGGCCGGTGATCCAGGAAGCCGCCAAGGTGGGCCTGTACTCCCCCGACTTCTTCGCCCAGCAAGCCGCCGAGCCCACCGGCCTGGGCATGATTACCGCGTTCGAGGAGATGTTCTGGGGCGACGCGGGCATCGCACTGTCGATCATGGGTACCGGTCTTGCCGCAGCGGCGTTGGCGGGCAACGGAACCCCCGAGCAGCTGGGCCAGTGGCTACCCGGGATGTTCGGCACCGCCGAGGACCCCAAGCTCGCCGCGTTCTGCTCGTCGGAGCCGGACGCGGGCTCCGACGTCGGCGGCATCCGTACCCGGGCGCGCTTTGACGAAGCCAGCCGCGAATGGGTGCTCAACGGCACCAAGACCTGGGCCACCAACGGCGGTATCGCCAACGTGCACATCGTGGTTGCTTCCGTCTACCCCGAACTCGGCAGTCGCGGGCAGGCGAGTTTCGTGATCGGGCCCGACACCAAGGGGTTGGCCCAAGGTCAGAAATTCAAGAAGCACGGGATTCGCGCGTCCCACACCGCCGAAGTGGTGTTGGACAACGTCCGACTGCCCGAGGACGCGATCCTGGGTGGGCGGGAGAAGTTCGAAGCCCGGGTAGCTCGGGTCAAGTCCGGAGCGTCCACGCGCGGCCAGGCGGCGATGAAGACGTTCGAGCGCACCCGCCCAACCGTGGGTGCGATGGCGGTCGGCGTTGCCCGGGCCGCTTATGAATACGCCCTCGACTACGCCTGCCAGCGGGAGCAATTCGGCCGCAAGATCGGTGAATTCCAGGCCGTCGCGTTCAAGCTGGCGGACATGAAGAGCCGGATCGACTCCGCTCGGTTGCTGGTGTGGCGGGCCGGCTGGATGGCGCGCAACAACCAGAACTTCGACAGCGCCGAAGGCTCGATGGCCAAGCTCGTGGCAAGCGAGACCGCGGTCTACGTAACCGACGAGGCCATCCAGATTCTCGGTGGCAACGGTTACACGCGTGACTATCCAGTGGAGCGGATGCACCGCGACGCGAAGATTTTCACCATCTTCGAAGGGACCAGCGAGATTCAGCGCCTGGTCATTTCGCGTGCGCTGACCGGGCTGGCAATCCGCTAGGGGGCAACGCCCTGCCGGGATGACATGATGGGGCGCATGGCAATTCTGGTGGACGGGGCCCTGACCGGCGACAACGAAAACGCGGTGGGGTCAATAGCCGTGATCGAAAGCCTCGGTGTAGCAGGTTCGGCCGTGTCCGCCGGTAGCGTCGCCGTTGCCGGGTCGGCGACGACCGCCGGCAGCGTCGCCGTCGCCGGATCTGTCGCGACCGCGGGCAGTGTCGCCGTGGCCGGGTCGGCAGGCACCGCCGGCAGCGTCGGCGTGATCGCCAGCCTGTTGACGGTGGTCTGCGTTGCCGTGCGGGAATGCGTGGCATGCCTGGGGTGTATCGCGTGTACCCGGTGCGTGGGCTGTATCGCGTGCGTGCGCTGCACCGACTGCGTTGGGTGCATCGGATGTGTGAACTGCTCGGGTCTACGGAATGCCGTGGGTGCCAGAAACATTCATCTGGACACCGCTGCTTGACCGGTACAAGAGGCGCAGCCCTTTGGATCGTGGGGGCTGTCGGGTACTTGAGCCTGGAAGCGTTCGCCGCCGCCGGGAACCCCCACTACAGCTACGCCGGCAACTACATCAGTGATCTCGGGGCCGTTGGCCCCCGCACGGGTGTCATGCACGCGGCGTTCTTCCTGCACGGGATCTTTTTCCTGCTGGGCGCGGTGTTCGTGGTGGGTGTCCCCGGCGATCGCCGGGCGCGTTTGTTCCTGGGCCTGGCCGCGGTGAACGCGGCGGGCAACGTGGTGGTCGGAATCGTGCCTGCCGGAGGGGTGCACGTCATCGGTGCGGCGATGGCGATTGTAGGGGGCAATGCCGCCATTCTGGCCGGCGCCCCACTTGTCGGGTACGGGGACAAGTGCCGGCACACGTGGTATGGCCCGGTGTCCAATCTCATTGCGGCCGTGGGGTTGTCGTCGCTACTCATGCTGCTGGTGGATTCGGCGGTAGCGGACATTCAGCTGCTCCCCGACGGCGTGTGGGAACGCGGCAGCGTTTATTCGATCACCTGCTGGCAATTGCTGACAGCCGTTTGCCTGCTCGCCGACCGCGATGTGGCGCGGTGATCAGTTCCCCGTGAAGTGCGGTGATCACTTCCCCGTGAAGTGCGGCGCCCTCTTCTCGAGAAACGCGCGCGGTCCCTCCTTGGCGTCGGCAGATGCCATCACGGCCATGCCGAGTTCGAGTTCCCGCGGGAAGGCTTCGGCCTCCGTCTTTTCCAGATTCTCCACAACTGACGCTTTGATGTTGCGCACGGCGAGCGGGCCGTTCGCCGCCACCTGCTGGGCAATCTCCCGCGCCTTGGCCAGCGCGCCTCCCGCGGGTGTGACGTGCCCGACCAATCCCACTTCGTAAGCACGTTGACCGGAGATCGGCGTTCCGGCCAGGAGCATCTCCATCGCGACGGTGTAAGGAATCTGGCGGGGCAACCGGATGGTCGACGCGCTCATCGGAAACAGGCCGCGCTGCACCTCGCTGATCGCCAACTGCGCATTATCGGCGGCGACCCGGATGTCGAATGCCTGCAGGATCTCCATTCCGCCGGCGTAGCAGTAGCCCTCGACCGCGGCGATGATCGGCTTCTGAACGTAATGATCTTTCAGAAACCCCTTGTAGATCAGCGAGAAGTCGTCCTTGACCCGCGCCTCGAACTCGTTCTGCGGGGGCTCGCCGGCGATCAACGCGCTTACCAGCCGATCCAGATCCGCTCCGGCGGAGAAGTGCCCGGCCGCCCCGGTCATGATCGCAACCCGCAAGTCGGGATCGTCGTCGAGAAGGTCCCACGCATCGGCGAGCCGGCACAGCACTTCCGGGTTGAATGCGTTTCGCTTTTCCGGGCGGTTGATGGTGATGGTCAGGATGTGTTGGTCGCGCTCGACCAGGACTGCCGGTTCTGCCACGTACTGGTGTCTAGCACGAAAGCGTCTCGCCGAGAAAGTGAGGAAGGTCTCGGCGGGGAATAACGCACCGGGCTGCCGTCGTCTGTTGACCGGTGACCACAACGCTGGAAACCCGGGAAGAAGCGACCAGGGCGCTGTTCGCCGGTGTGCTGGCGACCCTGCTGGCAATGGGGTGGGCCGCCAGCCACTTCACGGCGCTGATGCCGGCAATCAGGGCTGGCGAACACCTCAGCGTGGCCACCCTCGATGCGATATTCGGTATCTACGCAATCGGCCTGTTGCCTGGTCTGCTCATCGGCGGCCGGGCATCGGACACGTTCGGGCGCGCGCCGATCGCGCTGGTGGGGTCGATGACGGCGCTCGCCGGGACCCTGGCCATGTTGCCGTCGCAGCACTCCGCCGTCCTGTTGGTGGGACGGCTGGTTGTTGGCCTGGGTGTCGGCCTTGCCGTCAGCGCGTGCACGTCGTGGGCCTCGGATCTGCACGGTCCCGCCGGTGCCGCCCTGGCCGGCGCGGTGTTGATGGCCGGTTTCGCTGTGGGGCCCTTTGCTTCGGGGGTGATCGCCTCGCTGGGAGGGTCCGGCGTGCGGTTGTCCTTCGCCGTCGCAGCCGGGTTGGTCGCGGTGGCGATGATCATCGCGCTCAGCATCTCCCGACGGACGACGCATCCGCTCGCCGGCCCTGCCCGCACCGCGGAACCGTCGGTGGGACAAGGCCTGGGGCAGGCGTTAGGTTGGGCCATGCCGCTGGCCCCGTGGGTGTTCGCTTCGGCATCCGTAGCGTTCGTGACCATCCCCACCCGGGTGCACACCGCTGTTGCGGCGCCGCTGGCGGCCGGGGTTGCCGCATTGATCACCAACGGCGTCAGTGGTCTGGTTCAACTCCTGGCCCGGGCGCGCCGGTGGGGTCCGCAAACCGGCACCGTCGGCGCGTTGCTGGCCGCGCTCGGGTATGCCGCGATCGCGGTCGCACCGGCGAAGATCCCGCTGGGACTTGGCTTTGCGCTGGTGCTGCTGCTCGGTTGTGCGTCCGGCCTGTGCTTGCGCGAGGGCTTGATCGACGTGGAAGCCGCAGCGCCCCAGCATATTCGAGGAACCCTTACCGGGGTCTTCTATGCCGTGACCTATGTCGGTTTCGGTCTGCCGTTGCTCTTGACCGTGCTCGGACCCTCCCGGGAATTTGTGCTGACCTTTGCCGCCTTGGCGGGTGTGGCGACGATGGCTGCGGTTAGCCGCGCGGTGCGGCTGCGGCGTAATGCCCACCGCCAGAACTGAATCAGCTCGGGCGCGGCGACCGTCCCGTGGTCGGCAGAAATCCGGATTGGGCTATGGCGGCGGATACGGCGTTGCCGATCGGACCGTTGTGGTCGACCAGGACCGCTGAGCCAGTCGCAATACCGTCGTCGCTGTAATGGGTGAGGGACGCCAACCCGAGGTGCGGGCCGATGGGCAATCGGCTCAGGGTGAGCGTGTAGTCGACGTTGATGAACTGCAGACCCTCGGTGCCCCAGTTGGCGATGGAGGCTGTGATGTCACCCGCCATCGCAGCGCGGGTGAAGGCCGTCATCGGCTGGGCGTCGATCAGCGGCCGGGTTTCCTGCAGCCAGGTGTATTTCGGGCCGAACGTCTGCGCCCAGTCGGGATCTGGATTCTGTAACTCCGCGCCCCACCCGTAGGTTCGGATGAATAGCGACTCGGCATCCTGCGCGGCCGGCAGCGGCGGCATCTGCACGGGCTGCGACCAGATCCGCCCGCCGGGCTGGGCGCCACGTCGCAGGAACAACGCGCTCGCCTGTGCCACGGTGTTCCCGTCCTGAATGACAGCGGCCTCGACGAGACGCAGCCGCCGCCGGTCCTGTCGTACGTGGGTGCGGACCTCGAGCGGTTTCAGCGCTGTAGGACGGGGCAGGTCTACGGTGAGGCGGGCTGGCTGAAAATGCGGGTCGTCCACCGCGCGCTCCACCGCCCAGCCCAACAGACCACCCACGACGTGCCCACTCAGCGACGGCCCCCAACCGCCGCGCGCAATTGTGGTTGGCACGTAGCGGTTTTCCTCGTACCGGAAGTAGGGCGGCGAGTCCGCCGTGACATCGTCGTCGGAATTGGCGTGCACCCCGTGTTTGTACAGCACCGCGGGTTGTCCCGGCGCACAGGGATCCAGCTGCCGAGGGTCCGTGCAGCGTAACCTTGGCGCATGGGCGGCGCTGATCCAACGAATATGGTGCTGATTGCCTTGGGGGCAATGGTGATCTTCTTCATCGGATTGGTGGGGTATGCCAAGTTCGCATCCCGTCGCAAATCAGACAACAACGACCAGGACGGCTAGTACTGGCCCTACTTCCAAGCGAACGGCGGTTGTTCGAGTTCGTCTACCGGGTCGTCCCGGCCTTCCAGACCCAGCCACCGCAACTGCAACAGCACGGCACCCGTCGGTGCGTGAATCAAGTCATGCCCCAATGGAATCTGGACGACCGGGCGCGGACTCTCCGGGATGCTGATGTAGCGCGGTGAATCGGCACGCTGCAGCTGGTGCAGCCCCACCCGGTAGACGGCCATCACCTCGTCTGGCGCAGGGCGCGGATCCAGCCGACCGCTGCCCCAGATGACCACCGGCGTAATGACATATCCCGATCTGGTCGGGTAGTCGTCCAGTAATCCCAGAACCGTGGACTCCGGCAACGCGATGCCCAACTCTTCGTCCAGTTCGCGCAGCGCCGCGTCGACAACACTCTCGCCCGGATCCAGCCGGCCACCGGGCAGGGCCCACTGCGCGGGGTGTGACGTCATTCGAGTAGCCCTGCGGCACAACAGGAAAGCGGCGCCGCCGGCAACGTCGACCATATGGCCGTCCAAGCCGGCCTCCGGCATCGGGCGTCCCCCGATCCATTCGTCCACCGGCGCCGGGTCGATGCGGTCTTCCCCGACCTCGGAGTCGACTAATACGACCGCGACAGCCGCACGGCGTTTCGTCGAGTCGGTCACCGTGCGGCGGTGGTGATCGGCCAATCGCGCGCGGATCTGGTCACGCAGCGCGTCGTCATATGCGATGGTCACCGCTCGACCATAGGCGGGGCCGTCCGACGATCCCGGTGGACCTCCGTCGGGTCCACTGCCACTGGCCCAGAGTCAAGGCATCGGTCGTGGCACGTCGAACCCAGGCGTGGGATGGCGATAGTGACCAAACATACATAGTTAGCGCACTAACTACTAGGCTACGGTGGTAAGCGATGCCGAGCCTCCAGGGAGCAGAAATGGCCGCCGATCGCCCAAACTTTTGGCAATACATCGCCTATTCGTATGGGCGCCGCCTGCCCGATTCGATGCACGAATGGGTCGCCAACGACCTTGCCGGCGAGGGCGCCATCCGTCGTCACATGATCCGTGTCGGTATACCGCCGCTGTTGGTGCTGGCCCCGTTCTGGTTGTTGCCGGCATCGTTCTATGTGCATTTGGAGATGACGGCACCGATCTACATTTGGTCGCTATTGGTCGCGATGGCATTGAACAAAGTGTGGCGACGGCACCGTTTGGCCCAGCACGGCCTCGATCCGAACCTGGTCGACGTGATCACGCGCCAGAAGCAGGCGCACATCCACGAGGATTACGCGCGACGCTTCGGGCCGCGTCCCGAATCGGCCGAGTGGCAGGCGAACAGCAGCCCCTTCTGAGCACCACCCCCAGACCTCAGAGGACGCCATGCGAACTGGAATCGCTGCGGAAGTCGACCCACTGTCACTGGAACAGCAGGTGTGTTTCGCGCTGGCCGTCACCAATCGTGCCGTGCTGGCCGTATACCGGCCGCTGCTGGAGCCGCTCGGCCTGACCCATCCCCAGTATCTGGTGATGCTGGCCCTCTGGGATAATGCGCGATCCGACAGAAAAGCCTTGTCGGTCAAGGAGATTGCCGGAATGCTGCAGATCGATTCGGCGACCCTGTCGCCGATGTTGAAACGGCTGCAGGCCCAGGACTTGGTCACGCGGACCCGCAGTGTCACCGACGAGCGCACCACCCACATCGAATTGACCGCGCGGGGCCGTAACCTACGCCGTCGAGCGTTGAAGGTTCCGTTGGCTGTTGTCGAGCGCCTCGGCGTCGACCTCGCCGAACTCGAGCATCTGCGGGAGGTGCTGACCAAGGTCAACACGGCCGCGGTGGCCGCAGGCGCCCTCGACGCACAGCAGTGAGTCCGCCTGCCTCGGCAATGGGCCGGTTCGCCGGACTCGATGACCTGCCGCAGCGCTGACGGCTCAGGCGTGGCGGAGCACCAACAACTCGCCCGTCAATATGCCGTCCTCGAGCAACTGCCCTATCCGCCCGCTTTGCCGTTCGGCCAGTTGCCACGCCTCGGTATGGCCGTACCGGTCGGTGAGCGCCTGCGTCACGGTGTCGACCCGCTCATTCCACGTCTCGGGTATGGCGGGCAGGTCCGCGGTCCTCAGCCACTCCTCGGCCCGCAACGAGGACCTGCGTATCAGTTCGGCGAGGTTGTCCGGGCTCGGAAAGTGGTTGCCCTCAAGCTGATCGCCCGGTATCTCGTCGTGGGCGACGAAGGCGAGCAGGCCAATGTATCCGCCGGGCCGCACGGTGCGGCGAAGTTCCTCCATCAATTCATGTTGATCCGGAGTCGTACACAACACTCCCAGCGACCAGGCGGCATCGAACGTGCGGTCAGCTAGCGGCAATTGGGATCCCGACGCGCACAGCACCGGATAGCCGAACAGTCGTCTTGCGGCGCGACAGGCGCCGGCCTCCGGCTCTAACAGCACTGGACGCAGTTCGCGTGACTGTGCGGCGTACGCGGCCGGACCGCCGACACCCGCGCCGCAGTCCAAGAACGAACTGCCTGGCTGCAATTGCATGTGCTCGATGAGCCAGTCCAGCGCGGCTGGACTGCCGCTGCCGCGGCAACCGGCCGGGATGTGATAGTCCGGTCCCAGGTCGGCCGCCACTCGCGCAGTCCATTCCGCCACCGTGTCGAACTCCGCCTGCATCGCGTCGGTCATCGCGCCTCCTCCCGTACCCGACGGCCGACCTCGGCCTTGATCTCTGCACCGATATGGGCACCGGACGCCGAGGCGAGTCCGGAAACATTCACGCCCTCAACACCTTCGATCGACAGCAACGCGCGGGCCTCGGCGACCGCGGCCGAGATACCCGCCGACACCGGATCCGCCGCGGTCAAGACCTCCTCCGTGACGGCCGGGTCGAGTTCGAGGCCGGGCAATCCCTGCAAGACGGCCGCGGACACGCTGTCGGTGAACACTGCTACCGCGGCGATGACCGGGATCGACAAGCCCGCTGATCGCGCCGTGGTCATGAAGTCCTGGATCATCTTGGGAAACGGGACGTGGTTGAGCACCGCCACGCCGGCTCCGGCCCGCTGCTTCTCCACCAATCGCATAGGTCGGCCGTGCACGGGCGGTGCTGTGGGAGTCTCCGGCACCGCCGGTGTGACCCCGACGGAAGCCGCCAGCGACACCAGGCGTGGCCCGTCGAGGTCGAAGGTCTGCGTCACGTCCGGGCGTACGTCGTATCCCCGCCCGTCACCGGTCACGCACAGCACCGTGTCCACGCCAATGCTCTTCAAGCCGCGAAGTTCCTGCTCGAGCACGACGCGGTTGCGATCACGGCAGGACAACGTGATCCACGGTGCCACCCCCACGTCGAGCAGCAAGGCCCCCATCAGCGTCGGCGGAAAGTCCGGTTTGTTCTGATGCTCACCCACCAGAACGGCATCACAGGCGGGCGCCAGGATCGACGCGGTCGCCGCGACGTCAGCGCGGTCGAAGGGCGTGCAGCTGAAGTCGGTGAGCACCAACGGAGGCAGGTGCGGCCGGGCGGTGAGTCGCTCGTCTGACACAGGTCCCGCCCAGGGCACGACGTCATCGAATGCGCATGCACCGGCACGCATTTCGCATTGACCGTCGGGACGCACTCCGCCGCAGGGCCCGAACTCCATTCGTTTCGGACAACCCAGCTCCGCCGGCATAGGCGCCCCTTCCTGATCGGTACCTGCAGGCGGATACCCAGCGGACCGCAGGCGCAAGCGCGAGGAACTATGGCGCGGCCGCCGGTGCCACGTTCGGCGTGTCCAGTCGCTCGGCGAGCCAGGGCAGGGTGAGCGAGAAAGCCGTGGCCGCCGACGGCCAGTCGTGTTTGCCGGGGAGTGCGACGACCTTGCAGGAGATGCCGTTGGCGGTACCGATTTCGCACAGTTCCTCAGCCGCCTGCTGGCCCACCGCCTTGCGGTGTGGGGAAGCGCCCGGGACCGCGAACAGGCCGGACAGGTCGTGGTAATCACCATGGCGGGTAATCGCTGTTCGCGGGTCAAACCAGCGGTACGCCGCGGCGTCACCGCCGAATAACCGGTCGATCGTCTGCTGTCGGGTGCCCGCATTCGGGGCGATGTCGCCGCCGATGTCGACGAACGCACTGAATGTCCCGGGGTGCATGACGGCCAGATCAACGGCGCACGTGCCACCGGAGGAAAAACCCGCGACGCCCCACTTGCTCTGCCCGCCCAGCGCGAACTGCTCGGTGATCTCCGGGATCACCTCTGCGGTCAAATGGTCGGCGGCGTTACCGCGTGGGCCGTTCACACACTCGGTGTCGGACGTGAATCCGCCAGTGGCGTCGGCGAAGACGGCTACGGGAGCATTACCGGAGTGCGCTGCGGCATAGGCATCGAGGGCCGTCCCGGCGGCGCCGGCGCGCACCCAGTCCGCCGGGGTGTTGAATTCACCGCCGATCATCAACACCGCGGGCAGCGCCGGGGGCGGCGTGCTGGTGAACCAGGCGGGCGGCAGGTAGACCCATTCGGTGCGGTGCGCAAACCCCGACACGCGTGCGCTCGTGTGTACCGGCACCAGCGCTCCGTGCGGTGGTGCAACACCTTCGCGCTGCATCACCCGCATGGTCTGGACGTCGATCTGGTGGGGCAGCGGCCGGTTGGTCAGCTGGCTCCATGCGGAGTGAACGGTCGCGAAGTAACCGAGCCAACCGTTGATGATCAATCCGGTGCTGAGCAGGCAGAACGACGTGGCGAAGACCAGCACGTTCCGTCGCCACCATCCGGCGGCCCGCCAGCCGAAGACGGCCAGCGCGGCAGCCAGCCCCACCAGCGACACCCATAGCCACATCGTCCACGGTGCCGGCTCACTGGCCAGGCCCAACGTCCCGTAATAGCGGTACGCCAGCCCGCCGGTGATCGCTGCCACCGCGAAGGCCAGCGGCACCCACCGCGTGCGCCAGCGCCGTCCGCGCCACCCGACCGCGTAGAGCAATGCCGCGGCCGCCAGAGCCTGCACCATCGCCGGGATGACGCCATGCATCAGCGAGGCGCGTTCCAACATGCCGGGTGGGTACCCACTCCTGCTGCCGCGCCACGTAATCAGCCCGTCGGCGCCGGCGCGACGTCGGCAGCCCCCGGAAATCCCGCCAATTCCCGCAATTCGGTGAACGCGGCGGCGAAGGCCTCGGTCACCTCGTGCGTGTCGTTCAACGTTGCGTCGTCGGCCAGCACTGAGACACTCAGCTGGTCGACGTAGCTCCAGACGGTGATGTTCAGCGCGGCTCCGGCGGCCAGCGGTCCCACTGAATAGAATTCGCTGACCACCGCTCCCGCGACCTCGCCGCGATCCCGCGGACCCGGAACGTTGGAGACGATCAGGTTGAACAGCTGATTGGGTGCCGCACGCCGCGACATCCAGCCGAACGTGGCACGGGTGACGGTGGGCGGCACAAACTCCAGCCAGCGGCCCACCAGGGTGGGTCCGAGTAGCTGGTGATCCTCTTTGGCGATGCGTGTCGACGTTCGGATCAAACCGAGCCGCCCCATCGGATCGGCAACCTGCACTGGGAGCGACACCAACATGGTGGCCAGTGCGTTGCCGGTGATCCGGTCCGGTGAAGTATCGGTAGCGGTCGGTACCGAGGCGACGAGCGGTCTATCGGTGGCTTCGCCGTAATCGAGCAGCAGCCGCCGCAAGGCCCCCGCCGCCACGGTCAGCACCAGGTCGTTGAGGGTGACTTCGAGTCTCTTGCTGACCGATTTCACGTCAGCCAACGGCAGGGCCGCACTCGCGAAAGTCCTTCCCGGCGAGAGCTTGTGATTGAGGAAGGTGGGCGCCGGGTCGAATCGCTCGGCTAGCCCGGGATGGCTCAGCCGTTGCCGCGCACGGCGTTGCAACCGATAGGCGCCGACCACTCCGTCCCGGACCGCCGACGGCAAAGTCCGAATCCGCGCCGCATGGTCGCGCGCCGCGAAGCGCAGCACCTCACCGGTCGACGGGGCAACAGAAGCCGAATTGTGTTGCTGCTGTGTATATTCGGGATCGCCAACGTCCAGGGTTCGCGCCATCAGATTCGCCGAGGCGACGCCGTCGGCGAGCACGTGATGCACCTTGCCGATCACTGCGACGCGCTGGTCGCTGAGCCCCTCCGCGTAATAGAACTGCCAGAGGGGACGACTCCGGTCAAGCGGTGTGCTGGCGATCGCACCGATCACGGCGTCGAGTTCACGTCGCCCGCCGGGCGCGGGGATTTCGACGTGCTGCAGGTGGTAGTCGAGATCGAGTTCGGCGTCCTCACGCCAGATCGGACGATGTAGCCGCCACGGAGTGTCCACCAGTTGATAGCGCATCGGTTCAAGGCCCGGCAGGCGGTCCCGGAACACATCCCGGAACGCCTCGAACGTCGCCCGGCCCTCCGAACCCTGGAAATTGGAGGTGTCGACCACCGCCACCTTGAGGGTGTGCTGGTGGACGTTGGGCGTCTCGCTGGCAAGCATCAGCACATCCCACCCACTGAGTCGCTTCACCGCCGCTCCTCTCAGCGCATCGACACCCTCGAGCTAAGGGACCGCCCGCCTGCCATGTTGGCACGCAGGCAGCCGACGGTGCACCGATTCGATAGCCCGGGTAACCCCCGGAACGAATGCCGACGGCGTGAACGTGCACCCAGCGTGGCCCGCGTCGATGGCTACCATCTCGGCGCCCGGGATTTGCTCTGCCAGCCACTGCTGGCGTCTCACTCCGAAGGCGCGATCTTTCATCGTGACGACCACGGCCGTCGGCACGTCGATGTCCCCGACCCACGATGTCGAGTCGAACCGGACCACTTCGGCAACCGCGCGCGTGATGCCGCCCGGCGACGTGGCGCGAAACTGACCCAGAACCCACTGGTGGTCGGGCAGGAACCCACCGTTTGGCACCAACCCGGCGGGCTGGCAGCGACGCGGCGCCGGGGTAAGTGACTCGATGAGGGCCGCGAACAAGCCGGTGGCCACCCGCTCGTACTGAGCGCGACTCACCGCCGCCGCGGCGGCGCACAGCACCAACCCGTCCACCCGTTCACGGTGCCGCCGCCACACCAACTGCGCGATCAGCGATCCCATCGAGTAGCCGACCGGCACGAACGTATCGATACCCAGGACGTCGGCCAGTGCGGCGACGTCGTCGGCGCAGTCCTCGAGCAGCATCCGCGGCGGTGATATGCCCTGGCCGTGGCAGCGCTGGTCGAAGACGACCACGCGGCCGAACTCGCGTATCGCGTCCAACGCGGGATACCAGGTCATCAACCCGGTGCAGGCCAGCGAGTGCAGCAGGACGTACGTCGGCCCGTCAAAGTCCGCGGACGGGCCCGAGTCGAAGACGTAGGTGCTGCCCCGACCCGGAAGGTCCACCACTTCGCCGGACGGGACGTTTGCGACCGAAGCCAGTGCGGGCACCCTCGGTAACCGCATCATGGAAAGACCTCGCCGGAAGCTGTCGATGGGCTATTCAAACACGTGCGGGACGACAGGCGCTCACGGCCGGGCCGGGTTTCCGGCGAAGTGGAGCGGGGTAGCTGAGAGGAACACCCACCCCTGGAAACGGAGAAATCGTGACGACTGCGGAACAACCGCCCCCGGAAGGCTCCGAGCAACCACCCCAGGCCGCCGAGGGCCAGGGGTTGGACGACACCTCCAAAGAATTCGCCGCTGACCCCGCCTCGGCCGCCGATGGCGGAGGTAGCGGTCCCGACAAGTAAGCCGAGTGAGAGCCGACCCTGAGTGAGATCATGCGGTTACAGCTCCTGCACGATGCGACTCGGCACGATGGCTTACGGTTCGCCGCCAGAACAGGATTCATCGTCAGTGGCGTCATTCATCTGCTTATCGCTTACCTGATCGCACGCATCGCGTGCGGCAGTTCCGCGAACGCCGACCCGTCCGGCGCCCTGGCGACGGTTGCGTCGAGCGGCGGCGGGGAGGCGGCGTTGTGGGGCCTTGCGTTGGCTCTGGTCCCGTTGACGCTGTGGCGGCTCGTCGAGGCGTTGATTGGGCTGCACCCGGCCGAGGGCTTCGATGCCGACCCGCAGGACACGAGCGCGGGTAATCGCTTGAAAGCGTTGGGATTGATGGCGGTCTATTGCGGAGTGGGCCTGACCGCGGTGCGTTTCGCGCTCGGCGACCGCCAGCCGAGCGGTCAGCAGACCGCCGGCCTCAGCGCGCGATTGATGCAATCAGGACCGGGTCGGGTGGCCCTGATTCTCGGTGGTGTGGCCATCGTCGTGGTCGGCGGCTACCACGCATACAAGGGGGCGTCGAAGAAATTCCTTTCCGACCTGACTGATCGGCCGAAGGCGGTGACGGTCCTCGGCGGATGCGGTTACGTCGTGGAAGGCTTGGTGCTGGCTATCGCCGGAGTCCTGCTGGTGACGGCATCGATCGAAGTCGATCCCGCGAAGGCGGCGGGTCTGGACGCTGCCGTGAAAACGCTTGCCGCAACCCGCATCGGGATGGTGTTGCTGGTTTTCGCATCGTTCGGGTTTGCTGCCTATGGCTTGTACAGCCTTGCGCTGACCCGTTACTCGCGGATGTGACTCGCCGATGCCGCCGCGCCCCAGGTAGGGCCGCAACCGATCGACACCTCCAACGGCACGTCCAGCGGATAAGCGCCGCACATACTTTCTTGGACATATGCGGCCAATCCGTCGCGTTCGCCAGAGGCAACTTCGAACACCAGCTGATCGGCAGCCTGTAGCACCAGCCGCGACCTCAGGCCGGCCGCTTTGATCACCTGGGCAACATCGATCATCGCGACCTTGAGGATGTCAGCGGCGCTCCCGTCGATCGCCATGGCGAGGGCGGCGCGCTCGGCGCTCTGGCGCGCCCAGGCGTCGTCGCTGCCCAGATCCGCCAGATAGCGTCGCCGGCCGAGCAGAGTGGACGCGTATCCGGCCTCACGAGCCTCGTCGAGCACACCGCGCTCGCCGTTCCGGTGGGCCAGGATTCGGGTCTCCAGCTGGTCATAGTGCGCGGTCATCAACTCGGCGTAGTCTTCGCCCGCGACGAACGCGCCGCGCTCGTCGGGTCCGACACCTGCGGGGAGTGCGGCGTGGATGCGCCCGTCCGGTGCAATGGCGTTCACCAATTCGCCGGCGCCTTGACCCAGCAGACGCCGGTCCACGGCTATACCTACGGACTCGGTCTCGGCGAGCACCCGCTGGGCGGGCAACTCCAGCCGGCCCAGCAGCGACGAGGAGTCGATCCGCGCCAACTCCTCATCCAGCACGTCCGCCAGATCAAGCACCGCACAAGCCTGCAGGATCAACCCCTTCGGTGTGTGCGGTGTGTGCGGTGTGTCTCCCTGGACAGCTTCCGAGGGCAACGCGCAGCGCATGTGCCGCACCAAAAGGTCGTTGAGCGAACAAGATTGGCGCTCGGAACGCAATAGGTACGCCGCCAGCACTGTGTCGGAGGTAACTCCGCGCAAGGTCCAGCCACGACCCCGGAGCGCATGCAGCGCCGGCTTCGCGTCGTGCACAGCCTTGGGCGGACCCGGGTCGGCGAACCAGGATGCCAATGCCTCTTGGTCATCCGGGGTGAGTGCGCCGGCGTCGATGTAGCGGCCGTCCCCGTCGGCCGCCACGATGGCCAACGCGACGGCCTGGGCGTCATAGCCGGGACCGGTGCCGATGACGGCCAGACCGAACCGATTGCCCAGACTGTGTTCGGAGAGCCAGGCGGCAAGTTCACCGACCTGCAACACCCGCCCTCGTACGTCGAAATCTCTGGACAGGCTCATCCGGCAACCCGAATCAGGCCTGCCGTCGCCATGCTCAACGCCGCCTCCCTGGTCCGTTCAGCTTCGGGCACAAGGTTAACGTCGTACCCGGTCCCGCAAGCTCGTAGCCTGGAACCCATGACCACGACAACGAATACCGCAGATGCGACAGCGGACACCTTTCATACGGCGTGGGAGCGGTGGCACCAAGAGCGGGAAAGCTACTACCGCGACCCGCTGGGTTGGGTGAGTTTGACCGGCTTGTACTGGCTCACCGACGAATTCACGACGGTCGCCGACCTGCCGGGTCGCTGGCGCGCCGATGCCGAGGCTGTGTACGTCCAGGGCATCGAGGGAACCGACCGGCTCGAACCCATCGAAGGGGCGCCGGGGTTGCTGGTCGATGTCGGGGAGCGCCGCATCGAAGTGATTCGCCGCACCGGTTCGGCGGCGTTGCGCGTCCACGACCCTAAATCGCCGCACCTCGCCAAGTACCGCGGCATACCTACCTATCCGCCGAACGAACAATGGTGCATCACAGGCACTTTCACCAAGTACGAGCAGGCGGAGACGGTGACCGCCGGTGCCGTCGTGGCAGGCCTTCAACACCACTTGAGTGCGGTCGGGGTCATCGATTTCCAGCTGGCCGGTGAGTCGCTGCAACTCGTCGCGTTCAGCGCCAAAGACGGCACACTGCAGGTGTTGTTCACCGACGCCACCAGCGGAGTCACGACATACCCTGGCGCTCGGTCACTTTCGGTCAGCCAGCCGGACGCCGAAGGGAGAGTGACGCTGGACTTCAACCGGGCATCCAACCTGCCGTGCTCGTTCACCGACTACGCGACCTGCCCGGTCGCGCCGCCGGAGAACCGGCTGCCGATCGCTGTTGAAGCCGGTGAAAAGAACCCCCGCTGAGCGGGTCTACTCCAGCACGAAGACCGGGATGAGCCGATCCGTCTTCGTCTGATACTCGGCATATGGCGGGTAGGCCTCTACAGCCAGCCGCCACCACTGCTCACGTTCGGCTCCCTCAACCTCGCGCGCCGTCAGGGTGACAACCTTCGTACCGTCCTGCAGGGTCACAGCAGGGTTGGCTTTGAGGTTGAAGTACCAGGACGGGTGCTCGGGTGCGCCGCCCTTGGACGCCACGATCGCGTAACTGCCGTCCTTCTCGACGCGCATGAGGGGCACATACCGTTGCTTTCCGGACTTCGCACCAGTCATCGTCACCAGGACGACCGGCTTGTCGAAAATCTCGACGCCATCGGTGGTGCCTTGTTTCAGGATCTGTTCGGTCTGCTTACGTACCCACTCGGTGGGGCTCAGCTCGATCTGGTCAGCCATACCGATTGGCAACAACCCGGCACTGCTGGTCCATTCCCCGGCGGCGGTATTGGTGCGGAGCCGCGGCTGTGGGTGCGCCGACGGGAACCACCCTCGCAGTGCTCTCAAGTGGCAAAACACCACGGCGGCAAGCAAATCGGTGTGAGGTTACTGGGCGCGGGTATATAAGCGCCGTGTCCCGCAACTCGATACCCGACGACCTGCGGCGGCTGGCCGCCGCGCACGGGGTCGCCACCTCCTACCGCAACGAGCGACGCGAACCTGTGCACGTCGACGCCGATGTGGTGATCCGAGTGCTCGGGCTGCTCGATGTCGAGGCGTTCACCGAAGCCGATCGCCGCCGCGAGCTGGCCAGGCTCGCCGAACACGACCGCGCCGGTGTGGTGCCACCCACCATCGCCGTGCGCAACACCGGGCGTCCGCGTCCGGTCCCCGGAGCCGCCTTGCTGGTCGGCGAGGACGGCAGCCAGACCGAGTTGCGCGATGAGCTGCCCGCCGAATTGTCGCCGGGCTGGTACCGGCTGCACACCCGGGACGGGCAGCAGGTCACCGTGGTCGCCGCCCCACCACAGGTGCCGCCCACCCCGGCCACCTGGGGATGGATGTTGCAGCTCTACGCATTGCGCTCGGCCCGCTCGTGGGGGATCGGCGATTTGGGCGACCTCAAGGACTTCGTGCAGTGGTCTGCCACCGAGCACGGCGCCGGCGCGATTCTGCTCAATCCCCTGCATGCCCCCGGCCCGACACATCCCGTGCAGCCTTCGCCGTACACCCCGTCGAGCCGGCGCTTCGCAAACCCGCTGGCACTCCGCATCGAAGACCTCGACAGCTACCGGCGGGCCGATCCCGTCACGCGCGCCGAGGTAGACGCCCTACGGGTGTCGGCGAGCACCCCGCGGATCGATCACGACCTGGTCTGGGCCGCCAAGCGTTCGGCGTTGGAGTTGCTCTGGCGTGCCGGTGGCCGGCCCACTCCGCTGGACGACCCCTCTGCCGCGCAGGGCCTGCGGGACTTCGCGACCTACTGCGCGCTGGCCGAGGTGCACGGCGGTAACTGGACCCGGTGGCCTGAGCCGTTACGGGATGTCGGCGGGTCGGCCGTGGCGGCGGCACGCGCAGAGTTGGCGCCGCGGGTGGCATTCCACGCCTGGGTGCAGCAGCGCTGCGCCGAGCAGCTCATGGCGGTACGCAATACCGCGCGTGATGCCGGGATGGCACTCGGTGTGCTGCACGACCTCGCAGTAGGTGTCGACCCGGCCGGCGCCGACGCCTGGGCGCTGGCTGACGTGCTGGCGACGGGTGTCAGCGTGGGGGCGCCGCCGGACAATTTCACGCCCCGCGGGCAGGACTGGGGGCTCCCGCCGTGGCGGCCCGATCGCCTCGCCAAAACCGGGTACGTCGCGTTGCGGGACATGGTGCGCGCCGTGCTGGTCCATGCCGACGGCCTGCGGATCGATCACGTGGCGGGCCTGTGGCGGTTGTGGTGGATTCCGCCCGGCGACGGTCCCGATCGCGGCACCTACGTGCACTACGACGCCGACGTCATGTTGGCCGTCCTGGCCGTGGAAGCCCACCGGGCCGGGGCCACGGTGGTCGGCGAGGACCTCGGCACCGTCGAACCGGTGGTCACCGAGGCGCTGGCGGGCAACGGGATGCTCGGTTGCGCGGTGGCGTGGTTCACCCGCGACGAGTCAGCCCCCGGTGAACCACTGCTGCCGCCGGGGAAGTGGCCATCGCGGGCGGCCGCCAGCCTTTCCACCCACGACCTGCCCACCGCGGCCGGCTTTCTACGCGCGGAGCACGTACGGACGCGCGCAGACCTGGGACTGCTCAACGATGTGCCGGCCGAACAGGCCGCGGCAGAGCGAGAACGCACCGAATGGCTTGCCCTGCTGCGTTCGGAAAACCTGTTGCCCGCTGAGAACACCGCTGCGGAACCCGACGAGACAGAAATCATCGTGGCGATGCACCGCTTCCTCGCGGCTACCCCGAGCCGACTGAAGTTGATCTCACCCTACGACGTGCTCGGGGAGACGCGGCAGCCGAATTTGCCTGGCACGGTTGACGAATACCCGAACTGGCGGCTTCCGCTGCCGGAGACTCTGGAAGAGCTTCGTGACGACCCCAGGGTGGCCGCGATCACCGCGCTGTTCGGCGGCTCTGCTCAATCTTCGCCGGCACCAACGGATTCGACCGGGATTTCGACTGGGATTTCGACTGGGATGGTGTAGTTCAGACAGACCGTGGTGCCGGTGGAGCGGGCATTGATGGTGCAGTGGTCCGCCAGTGTGTGCATCAGCATTATGCCCCGGGATGCGAACGGGTCCTCTGGTCGACGGCGCACCGGACGGTGCCAGGTGCCACGGTCGCTGATTCTCACACGCATGGTTTGCGACGCAGGATCGAAGTCGGCATACAACCGCATGGCTCCGGCTGCGTGCCGGTCCCGGTAGGCGTGCTCCACGCAGTTGGCCAAGGCCTCGTTCACGCTCAGGACGATGTCGTCGCGAATCTCCGCCGCTCCCCCGACCCGCTGTTGCAACCAGCGATCCAGGGAGCGGCGCCAGGCGGCCGCAGTCGTCGCGTCGGCCGCACCCGCGCATGTCAACCGAATGGGTTCGGTGGCAGTGGATGTCAGGACGCTCATGTTTACGGCATACCCATCAGGGGGGCGGGGGATAACGTTGGCGGCGTTTCTATTTGGCCACAATCAATTCGCGGCCGCGGCGAGGTAATCCATGGGGCGCGCGTCCCCATGCCCCAAGCCCCGATGCGCGACGGCCGTAACCATCGCGGTCCCGTTGCTGATGGTCCCGACGATTGCGACTTCGTCGTTGATCGAAAACATCGGAGCGTTGGTGATCGGCGCGCTGCCGCCCTTGGTGATGGCGAGTGTGTCGGGGGTAACGACATAGGTTCGGGTGTAACCGTCGGCACTGCGCGCCGTTAACGAGGCGGACGAGACGGCCACCAGCGTTCCCTCTTGACTCACCTGTTCGGTGGCGGGGGGCACCGCATTCGGCGGGGCGGCATCCGGCCCGTTGTCCGGGCCGGTAGGAGTGAATAACGTCCCGCTGAAAATGACGGCGAACAATGCCACTGCCAGCAGTGACGCGGAGAATGCCGCGCCCACACCGGGCAATCTGAAATTCGATTGCTCGATGAGGCGGTGTCTGGCGCTCACGGTAATTCCTTAATTGCTCCGGTTACACGTCCGACAACTCTTCGCCCGCCGTCGAGTCAAGTCGTTGCAAACGTTGTTACCCGATGTGCGAGACCGATAAACGGCTTGAGTAACCGGGGAGCATCCCGTCAGCGACGGTGGGCACGCAATTGATAGAGCCCCTTGGTGACGGCTACGACTGCGCCTGCGGCGTCGGTGACCACCGCTTCGAGCGTGTAGTCGGCTTTGCCGTTGGACTCGGCCTCGGCTTCGACCCGGGCAATGGTGTCCTCGTCCAGCTTTGCTTCGGCGCGCAGCGGCGTGCTGGCCATTCCGACAAACGAAATGTCGACGTTCTTCACCAACGGGAAATACTTGCCCGCATCGAACGTGGACAGTGCGACGATTCCGCCGAGAATCTCAGCGACGGTGAACTGCACGCCGGCGTAGATCACGCCGAAGTGGTTGCCGTTTCCTTCGGCCGGAACACTCGTCGCGGCGAAACCCCGCCCAGCCTCTAGTACCCGTACACCCATACGGTCGGCGATCGGAATTGTCGACGCCAGACTCGCATTCATCATTTCGACCAGCTGATCCGCCACAGCGTTGATCGTTGCATACGGTTCAGCACAGATCGTGGTGGTACCACTGGTTCCCGCCAAGGCGCTTCGCCTGGTACATCGCGGCATCGGAGGCAGTGATCAGGCGCGCGAGCAGCGCCTGGTGTTCACCCGCCGGGGCTTCGTCCAACAGGGCACACGCGGTGCCGATGCTGGCGGTGACTTCCGCGGTCGAGTCGGAGATGGCGAAGCACATCTGGGTAGCCAATGACTCGGCGTTGCACTTCACCGACGTGCCGGCGACCAGAAACTCTTCGCCGCCGCTTCGCGCCACCACAGCCTGGTCGTCAGCGGCCGCCAGCAGCGCCTGGCCGACCTGGACCAGCGCGTAGTCACCGGCGGCGTGGCCACGGTTGTCGTTGAGGCCTTTGAAGTTGTCCAAGTCGATCACCAGCACCACCAGATGCGCGTCGATGCCCCGGCGGGCCAGCATCATGCCTAGCGCATTGTGCTGGAACGCCCGCCGATTCAGCAGCCCGGTCAGCGGGTCGCGATCGGCTCGCAGCAGATCACCCGCCAGCGCGCGGACCAGGATGCGAATGGCTAGCGGCAAGGCGATGTTCACCTCGAGCACCAGCCACAAGTCCACGCCCGCCAGGGAGGGGTGCCCCGATGCCGCCAATTGCACTGCTTCGTAGCCGGCGACCGCGGCGGCGACGGCGAAGTTGTACAGCACGAAGGCCGTCGTGTGGAAGAACGCGATGTAAGCGCCGAAGGTAGCGAAGGCGATGCAACCGATCAGCGCTGCCAACGGGTTGGGGTGCGCCAGACACGCCAGCGCGACCGCGGTGTTGCACGTGACCGCGTAAACCACCGATTGGGTGCGCGTCGGCCAACGCCAGATCCAGAGCAATGTCGCCGCGACGCCTCCCGCGACCGCGGTCCAGGTCATCGCGATCCCCGCCGGCCCGGCCGGACCGTCGGACCCGGCCATCAACGCGAAGAGGCACAACACCATCGACGCGGAGATGAACGCCATCAGGGCCCGGGTGGCACCGCTGATTCCCCGCGCAGCCAGGTAACCGGAGAGCCAGTCATACTGATCACCCCGTTGCCAGCGGCTAAAGATCGCAGTCATCTTTGATTCCCCATCGCCACCACACTCGGTGGTGCTGACCCGTCGAGGCTGTCCCGAGGCTACCGAGGAGCTTAACCGCTGGTCATCCGCCCTGGGCCGGCATCCTCCGAAAACGGGGCCTACGTACCGACCGGCGCCGACGGCGTGAATACGACCGGCATGCTCTCCAGACCACTGACGAAATTGGCCGGCCGCAACGGCAGCGGGTCGTCCGAGGCCAACCGCAGATCGGGAAGTCGCCGCAACAACCGTTCCTGCATCATCGACAGCTCCAGGCGCGCCAATTGATTGCCCAGGCAGAAGTGGGTCCCGAAGCCGAATGCCATGTGCTGGTTCGGCTGCCTTTCGATCCGGAAGTTCTCGGGGTCGCCGAACACCTTCTCGTCGAAGTTCGCCGACTCGAACAGCAGGATGATTTTCTCCCCCGTCTTGAGCTGCGCTCCATGGAAGTCGATGTCGGCGGTGACCGTTCGCGCCATGTTCTTCACCGGTGAAGTCCAGCGCAGCATCTCTTCGATCGCTCCGGGCAACAGCCCCGGGTCCGCTACGAGTCGCTGATGCTGCTCCGGTTCTCGCAGTAGTTGCGCGGTACCACCGGACAAGGTGTGCCGCGTGGTCTCGTCGCCGCCGATCAGCAGCAACAGCACCTCGGTGACGATTTCGTGGTCGGCCAGTTTCTGCCCGTCCACTTTCGCATGCACCAACACGCTGACCAGGTCGTTGGTCGGCTCGGCCTGGCGCGCCGCGATCATGCTGGTCATGTACTCGGTGTAGGCGGCGAACGCGTCCACCGATACCTGAAAATCCTGTTCGGCGGTGGTGCTGCTGAGGAAGCTGACCATGTCGTCGGACCAACGCAGGAACATCTCACGTTCCTCCGGCAGCACCCCCAGCATGTCGCCGATGACGGCCATCGGCAGCGGTGCCGCGAGGTCCCGGACGAAGTCGCACTCGCCCCGTTCACACACCGCGTCGATCAGTGTGTCGCACAGCCCACCGATCGACTGTGCCCGGTCTTTCACGCGTTTGCGGGTGAAGCCCGCGTTGACGAGTTTGCGCCGCAACAGATGTTCCGGGTCGTCCATTGCGATCATCATCGGTGGCGCGGCCTGGTCGGGTCGGATTCCGCCGGCGTTGGAGAACAATTCCGGGGTCCGCTCAGCCTCGATCACCGCTTGGTAACTGGCCGCGGCAGCCAAGCCTTTGCTGTCGCGAAACACCGGTTCGTGCTCACGCATCCACTTGTAGAACGATCGTGACTCGCCGGCGTAGAACTCACCGTCGGTCAGATCGACGTCAGGACGTGATTTCCGCTGCGGCACAACAAGTTCTGGCAACGCTCAAACCCTTCGGACGCGCCGGGCCACTGCCCTTTACCGTAGACATTACAGTATGCCCCGCTGGAAAGGCAGCCACTTTTGACGGCCGCAGTTACATCGGCGCTACCCGCCCGTCCCACGGGACCGCCTGCTCGAGTTGGGCGGCCAATCGGATCAGTAGCGCTTCGCCACCTAGCGGCGCAACGAATTGCACACCGAGCGGAATACCGTCCGCGGTCCAGTGCAGCGGCAGTGAGATCGCCGGGCGGCCAGTGAGATTCGCCAGCTGGGTATAGGGCACCCAGCCCAGGTTCTTGTCCACCAAATCGTCGACGATCTTGGTGTACCGCAGCAGACTGGCGGTGCGCGTCTTGATCAACGCATCGGATGCCCGTTGAAGCGCAGCGGGTAGGTCGAACTCACCGATCCTGGGCGGCGGTGTGGCCAGCGTCGGGGTCAGCAACAGGTCGTAGGAATCGAAGAAGGTGGTCAGTCGGCGGGTGTGCTCGTGGCGCCGTTCGACGGCGTCCACATAGTCGACTCCGCTGGTGGCGCGGCCGATTGCGGCCATGATGAGGGTGTCCCGCTCGAACGACTCGTTGCCTGCGCCGGTGAGCTTCTTGGCCCGGTCGACGTCCCATGCCAAGTGGACGAACCAGGTCAACAGAAAGTCGCGCGCGAGCGCGGCGTCGTCGTACGGCGCTTGGGGCAGTTCGTCGACGTGGTGTCCCAATTCGGTGAGGGCTCGCACGGTCGCATCGACCGCTGCGAAAGCCTCGGCATGCGGCTTCGGGGTGATCGCCGACGGCACCCGGACCCCGATCCGCAGTTTCGGCGGATCTTGGCCCACCCATGAAGCGAAGGGTTCTGACGGCAGTTCCGGCAGGTAAGGCCCGAAAGGCTCACCGCCGCTGATCACGTCGAGCATCGCGGCCGTGTCACGCACCGTTCGGGAAACGACGCCCTGCACCGCGGCACCGTGCATTGCCTCACCTACGGCCGGGCCGAGCGGCGTTAGCCCGCGTCCCGGTTTCAGCCCTACCAGACCGCAACACGCGGCGGGGATGCGTATCGAGCCCCCACCGTCATTCGCGCCCGCGCATGGCACGATCCCGGCCGCCACGGCCGCCGCCGACCCGCCCGACGAGCCACCGGGCGTCCGCTGCAGATTCCATGGGTTGCGCGCCGGGCCCCAAGCGTCGGATTCGGTGATGCCCTTGGCTCCGAACTCCGGCAGGTTGGTCTTCCCGAAGATGACCAGCCCCGCATCGATCCAGTGCTGGACGACGGTCGCGTGCTCGGGGACGGGCGTTGTCATCAGCGCGCGGGACCCCTGCGAGGTCGGCAGACCGGCGTAGTCCTGCGCGATGTCCTTGATGAGGAACGGAACCCCGGCGAACGGACCGGTGGGCTGGTCGGTGGTAGTCGCGGGGACGTCACGCACGATGGCGTTGATCCGCGGATTCACCGCCGACGCCCGGTCCCGGGCCAGCGACAGTAGCTCGTCGGCGGACACTTCCTTGTCTGCGACCAGCTTCGCCAGCCCGGTGGCGTCGTATTTCCGGTATTCCTCGAAGTTCATGATTGGACCGTAGCGGGTTTCGACCGGACTGAATCGGGAGATCCTTAGTGCGGTAAGTCCAGAGTGCGGTAATGCCAGAGTGCGGTAATTCCAGCCACTTAGAGAGGTCTCGCGTGGATCAGCACAACGACGCCGGGTCGAACGCCGTGCCGGCAGACGCCCGAGAGGCGACGGAAGAGCAACGGGCCGAAGAAGCGCTGCTGGAGCACCAGAATGCAGACCCGGACGCCCCGGGTGCACAGCAATCGGCGGACCAGGTCGCCGACGAAAGCCGGCGGTAACCGCTCACATCCGAGCACGCGGAGCGGCGAACGGGACCAGCACCTCGTCGACAAGTTGGACGATCAACTCGTCGGTGATCGGATCCCCGGTTACTAGCAGGCGATGCCACAGCACGCTCTGACCCAGTTCGCGGGCGATCTCGACGGGCACGTCGGCTCGGACATCGCCGCGTGCGATTCCCCGGGCGAGCAGATCTGCCATCTCTTTTTTGCGCCAGCCGATGACCTCGTCCCGAAAGGCTTCGGCGAGTTCGGGATCGGTTGCGGCGGCAGTGATCCCAGCCCGGATGACGGGGGCCTGCGGACCGGTGAACAACTCGGCCCACCCCCGGAGGACTGCCAGCATGTCCTCGCGATAGCTGCCGGTATCCCGATGCGGAATCGCGGCGACGGCCGTTCCCAGCAGCGTGTCCCGTAGCAACGCCCGGCTATCGGCCCACCGCCGGTACAGCACGGCCTTGCTGGTTCCCGCAGCACCGGCGACGGCCTCCATGGTTACTCCGGTCAGCCCGTCTTCGGCGACCAGCCGCAACACCGCGTTCCTGATCGCCGCGTCGAGTTCCGCGCCGTACCGCCGCGCCATCACCACCTCCAAGGAAACGCTTGCGTTTCTTGCTCAACCGCTTTAGCCTTTGGCGCAAGAAACGTTACCGTATCTTGGAGGTTGTGATGGAGGCTCGCCCCGTTCTGTATCCGCTGCGGCCGGTGGACAGCGCAACCGTGCGTGTGACCCGAGCCCCGCACCATCGTCGTCGTGTCACCATCGACCACAGAGTGCTAACCGGAGTCACCCCGCCGATGTTGCTGGACTGGTTCACCCAGTTGGGCGGCACAATGCCCTACGGCGGACAGATCATCGACCGCTACCACGCCTGGCATCCGATCGACCACATCCGTTGGGAACTGGCCCGTCCGGCGCCCGGCGGTGGTGCCGCGGAGGGTGCCCGCTTCCGCATCGTGGAGGCCTTTGGTGCCCAGCCGGAGTTTCGCGTCGACGTCGTCGACCGGGTGGAGAAGCTGGACGAGACCGGCATTCGCTTGGTGACCAGGTACGCGGGCGTCATCGTCATTCAGCTCGAGCACACCTGGTCGGCCGGGTCGGACGGCGCGCACTACGTCTCGGTGCTCGACGTGGGCGCGCGGACGCCGTTCTTCGCGCCGATCAACCGCATCATCACCCGGCGCTTCCCCGACGACATGTTGCACGCTTGGGTCAAGCACAACATCGAAGAGGTCGGTCAGTTGGAGTATCTGCTGCCGCAACTGGCTCAGCCGGCGCCTTTGCCGTTGTCCACCCGGTAGACAGCGCCGTGGATCGCGGCGGCGGCGTCGCTGGCAAGGAATGCGATCACGCTGGCGACGTCGTGGGGCTGCATCATGCCGCGCGGCGCCGCCGAGCGCAGGATGAGGGCGTAGTCGGGGTTCTCCGGGGCGGAGAACTGCTCGATCTGCGGGGTCAGCATGCCACCCGGACACACCGCATTGACCCGCAACCGATCCGATGTGTATTCGACCGCCAGTGCACGGGTCAGCCCGACCAACCCGTGCTTGGCCGAACAGTAACCGGCCGAATAGGCCTGGCCCTCGACACCGGCGATGGAGGCGACGTTGACGATATTGCCGCCGCGTGCCAGCAGGTGGGGTAGCGCGGCCCGGCACAGATAGAACGGGCCGCTGAGGTTGACTGCGAGGTCTTCCGCCCAGTCGTCGTCGGTCATCGACTCGGTCCGGCGCATCTGGTGTCGCCCTGCGATGTTGATCAGCACATCGAGGCCGCCGAACCGTTCGACGCATTTCTGTATTGCGTCTTGGCACGCCTGCGGCGACCCGACGTCGGCCACGGCGTAGGCGCCGAGCTCCACGGCCGCGAACACCTGGGCCAGCCGGCCGGTATCACGAGCTATACCGAAAACCGTTGCACCACTGCGGGACAGCACTCGCACAGTTTCGGCACCCAGGCCCGACGATGCGCCGGTTACGAACGCGACCTTGCCCTGCATAGCTGTCACTGGTGGCCTTCCCGCTATCCCCGTCATCTGCCCAGCGCAGTGTGGCACAGGCACCCCGGGTGACTGGCGTTCCATGTTCGCCCGGCGCCCACACGCGTACAGTGGAGCGGGAAGTTATATACGCTAACTAAGCGGTGGAGGATCCGCTGAGAGGAGTGGGCTGTGGCCCGGACCGACAACGACACCTGGGATCTGGCCTCCAGCGTGGGAGCGACTGCCACGGCCGTCGCCACCTCGCGCGCTATCGCTTCACAAGGACCGGAGCCGCTGCTCGACGATCCCTGGGCTGCCCCGCTGGTGCGTGCGGTAGGGATCGATACGTTCATCAAGCTCCTCGACGGTGAGATCGGAGATACCGAGGATCCGCTGCTGAGTCGGCGGGCGATGAACGAGCAGATCACCGTGCGCACCCGGTTCTTCGACGACTTCTTCTACGCCGCCGCCGAGGCAGGAATCCGTCAGGTAGTGATCCTGGCCTCCGGGTTGGACACGCGTGCCTACCGGCTGCAGTGGCCGACGGGCACGGTCGTCTACGAGATCGACCAGCCCGAGGTCATCGAATTCAAGACGCGCACGCTCACCGGTTTGGGCGCCGAACCCGCAGCGCAGCGCCGTACCGTCGCGATTGATTTGCGCGAGGACTGGCCGGCTGCCCTCAAAGACGCGGGATTCAACCCCGCGCAGCCCACGGCTTGGATCGCCGAAGGTCTCCTGGTCTACCTGCCGCCGGAGGCGCAGGACCGGTTGTTGGACAACATCTCGGCGCTGTCGGCACCCGGCAGTCGGATCGCGACTGAACACATGGACATGCGCAAGATCCCGTCGGACTGGGCGCAGAAGCTGACCGAGCGGTCTCGGCGGATCGGCTCCAACATCAACCTGGCCGAGTTGTTCTACAGCGGGGAACGCAACACTGCCGCCGAATATCTGACCGGACACGGGTGGCAGGTGAACGTCAGCAATACCGAACAGGCCTATGCCGCACATGGATTCGCGGTGCCTGACGACGAGCTGGCCTCGTTCGGAGATGGTTCGGGATACCTGTCGGCGATCCTGCCCTGAAAAATTCGCCGCAGTGATTCGGCGTCGCGCAACCGGGTAGACAGGCGCAATGAACCTGCATCATGTCTTGGGCAGCGTTGAGCGTCTCGAGGTACTCGACGGGCCCGCTGAAGTCACCTCTCGGGTTGCCGGCCGGGTGGTCGGCCGCGGCAGTCTGTCCCGGATCCTGCGCGGATCCTGGCTTGGCCACCCGGTCCACCCACTGCTGATAACGATCCCCGTCGGCACCTGGATGACATCGGCAGTATTCGACATCCTGTTCAAAGACGCCGCTACCGCGCGGCGACTCGTCGCCGTGGGCCTGGCTGCCACACCGCCCACATTGCTGGCCGGGTGGGCCGACTACACCTTGCTCAACCGCCGGCAACAGCGGGTGGGTTTGGTGCATGCGCTGTCGAACTTCGTCGGCGTGGTGATGTTCTCACTGTCCTATCGGGCTTACCGCAAGGATCGGCTTCGGGCGGCACGGGTGTACACCCTCATCGGTCTGACCGCGATCAGTGTCGGCGTGGCCCTCGGTGGCCACCTGTCGTATGCCCAGGGTGCGGGCATGTTCCGGTGGGATCCGGTACGCGCGGTGACGCACCGCGGTCCGATCGAATACCAGCGCGCCGCATAACCTACCCCGCGCCTACGTACACGCTGTAAGGCACCGATTTGAGCAGCGTGACCGTGAGTTGCTTGCCGTTGGGCGCCACATAGGTTCGCTGTTCGCCGGGACGTGCGCCTTCCAGGGCAGCACCCAGCGGGGACTGCACGGAGTAGACCTCGATGTTGGGAGGTTCGGCACTTCGCAGTCCCAGCAGGAAGGTTTCGACATCCCCGGTGTCGTCATAACGGATCGTCAAAACCATGCCCGGCTCGGCAATGCCGTCATCCGGCGGGTCCTGGCCCACGCTGACATCGACCAGCAGATCGTGGATTTCCTGGATGCGCGCCTGCCAGCGCTGCACCTCGTCTGCGCGGTCTTCGTCATTGCCGCTGGCGAGGCACAGTCCGCGCAGGGTGGCCAGCTCGTTTTGCAGCCGCTCGTGGGCTTGCTGCGAGATCCACACCGGTTGCGCATAGCGTTGAGCAGTCACTAGGGGTGTCCTTTCATCTCCAAGTTGTCTCCTGAGTTGTCGTCGTCAGGGGCGGGCGGGGAGGCGGCAACCGCCCCTGACGACTCGGCCACCCCTTCCGGGGGCAGAGTTTCGTTAGTGCCGGCTAGGGTGCTCCTTGCCTTCGCCGAGGCCGTGTACCAGCTCCGGGCGCCAGCCGGCCGCTCGACTGCGGTTGCACAATGCCCGGGTGCCCGCGAACAGGGCCAACGCGACCGTCGCCGCGTTCAACCAGATCGCCAGGGCCACCAGCACCGCCTCCCGAGCCGCCGGCATGTGCGGCGGTCCGGCATAGGTACCGTCCTTGTTCACCCAGATGTCAATCACCTCACCGGGTTTCGGTGCTGCTTCCGACTGGACGCGGCCAGTGTGTTCGGCGCCGGCGGCGAACCACCGGGCCTGCACCCAGGTGCTGTCGCTGCGGGCCGGGCCTGCGACGACGGACGCGCTGACGGCGAACCGGCTCTGCGCTTGTTCGGCGTACGAGCGAGAACGCGAGTCGTAGATCGCGGTTCCCACCGCAGCCGCGACTGGCGCGGCGAGCAGCGTCACCACCACGGCCAACGCCAGGGCCAGCGCCTCGATGCGGTCGCTTCTGCGGATCAGAGGATTGCGACTGAACAGCACACGGAACCACCGCGGCGGGCCCATGGTGAAGGTTTCCGTTACGGCGCCGGCATCCGGACGGCGGCGGTCACGCCGACGCTGATCGGGTTGCGGACTCGTCATCGGTGGGCTTCCTGTCGCAGGGCTATCGGGTTCGGCTTTCGCCGCCAATTCAATGGTGGTCCGGCCGGCCCTCCCCCGCGTTGACGGAGCCGAACAATCGCACGCCCGCGCGTTGTCCTGTTTCGACAGGACGATCAGTCGACGTCGCTGGCGGCGAGCTGAATCATCATGGCCAGGCGTTTCTTGGCGTCATCGAGCGCCAGATTGGTGATCTCGCTCATCTTGCGCATTCGGTACCGCACGGTGTTCTCGTGCACTCCCAGGCGTTCACCTGCCTCCGTGGGGTCACCCTGTGCCTCGAGCCACGCTCGCAGCGTGGCCGTGTAGTCGGTGCCATTCGAGTGGTCGTGGCGGCGCAATTCGGCTACCGGCCCCCGGTCCGGGGCTCGACCCGAGCGCGCCGCGGTGCGCAGCCGCTGTAGCAGGATGTCGTCCCACGATTCGTCATAAACCGGTGTCACTGCCGACGGTGCCGACTCATGCAGGGCCAGGCACTCGTCGGCCTCCTGGCGTGCGGTGGCCAAGTCGGACACGTCGGCCACTTCGCTGATGCCGGCGATCACCGTCGCCCCGTCCGGCAGTGCGGCCCGCAAGCCGGCAACCCAGCGCCGCGCAGTCCCCGCATCATCACCCGGCAGCAGTGTGTAGACCGTTTTGCCCACCAACGCGCTTCGGCCCGGCCGTGACCAGCCGAATCCGGCCGTGGCGCGTTCGAACGCCAGCAGCAAGGCCGCATCGCGTTCCCCGGCGATCGCGGCTTGCAGCGCGATCACCCGCAGCGGGCCGTACGGCAGGCCCAACCTGCTGGCGACGGTTGCGGCATCAGCCGTGTTCTCCAATAACCGGATCACCAGATCGGATTCGACTTGGCGCTCCAGGTCGGCGCTGGCCCGCGACCGCAGCAGATGCAGGGCAACGGTGTGCGCGCCGTCAGCCAGCGCGATGCGCGCGGCACCGTCCAACGGCGCCGAACAGGCCACCCACACCGAGCCCATCAGTTCCCGTCCTGAGCGCACCGCGACCACCATGCGGCCCGTCAAGCCCTGCTCAGCGTCCTGCGGAATGAACAAGGGATCGTCAGAGACGGCCAAGTGGGCGAAAACTCCGTCGGCCTCGAAGAACTTGCGTAAGCGTTCGGGTGTCTGCCGAACCAGGATGGTCTCGACCCGTGCAGGGTCGGCGTGCTGCTGACGCCGCGAGTACGCCAGCACCTGCATGAGGCGATCGTGGATGACCACCGCGCTACCGATGGCATCGGCCAGGCTGTCGGTGAGCGCGAACAGATCGGTCGGTCCCCGCCCGGCGGCGGTCTCGCGGCCCTCGAGCACCAACCCGTAGACGACCGCTGCCAATTCGCTCCACGAGAGCGCGTCGTCGACCAGCATCAGCGCGCCAGCCTGCTCGTCGTCCGAAGGGGCCGGCATAGCACCGGCGCGCGCCAGGACCACGACAGCATGCGCGGACGCCGCCCAGTGCATCGCTTCTTGGTACGAGGTGGCATCGATGGCCAGCAATACATCGCCCAGCACGGCGCCCTTGGGCGCGGCTTCGTGGATGACGACGCTACCTAGTTCGGTCGACCTGGGAATCGTGGTGGATCGCAGTCGGACCCCGTAGCTGCCCAGTACGTTGACCAGGCGATCCAAAGTGATCACGAGTCGCTCCCCATCCGGATTGGTCCCAGCGTAATCGGCAAACGGGGCTACGAGATTCGTATTTCGATGCCACTGGCGCCATAATATGGCCGGGTGGCTGTCACCCCGACGGCCATCGTGATGGGAGGACCCATGCTGATCGGCGTCACCGGCGGGACCGGATATCTAGGTGCCCACTGCGTCCGGGCTCTGCTGACCCAGGGCCACCGCGTGCGTCTGCTTGTCGAACCCGGTGCGGAAACGGCCCCGGTGCTGCGCAAGTTCGCCGAATTGGGCGCCAAATTAGACCCCGAATCGGGCCTCGAATTAAGCCCCGAATTCGGCGAGGTCGAGGTAATGCCGGGCGACATTCGGCGGCAGCGCGTCATCGAGGCACTGCTGGACGGTTGCGATGCGGTCCTGCACGCCGCGGGAGTCGTCGGGACCGACAACCGTCGCACGAAGCTGATGTGGGAGGTCAACGCGTACGCAACGGAGTCGCTGCTGCAGCACGCCGTGCGGACGGGTTTGGACCCCGTCGTCATGGTGAGCAGCTACAGCGCGTTGTTCCCACCGCCGGACGGCATCATCGGGCCGGACACCCCCACCGCGCCCGGCCGCAGCCCCTACGCGCAGACCAAGGGCTATGCCGATCGGGTAGCCCGCAAACTGCAGGACAACGGCGCACCGGTGGTCATCACGTATCCGTCGAGCGTCGTGGGACCGGCCTTTCACACGGCGCCGGGCGTCACCGAGCGCGGTTGGGCACCGATCGTGCGACTCGGGATAGCGCCCAGATTGCGCGGCGGCATGCAGATGATCGACGTCCGGGACGTGGCTGAAGTTCATGCCGCCGCCATGGTGCCGGGCCGTGGCCCGCGGCGCTACGTGTGCGGTGGGGAACTCGTCACGTTCGACGGCATGATCAACGCACTGGAACGTGGGTCGGGCCGACGATTCATTCGAATTCCATTGGACCACCGGGTCTTCCGTGCGCTGAGCAGAATCGGCGACGCGCTGTCGGGGATCGTGCCCCTTGGCGACGGATTGAGCTATGAGGCGGCGTTGCTCTTGATCGCGGCTACTCCGACCGACGATTCCCGCACCCTGCAGGACTTCGGGATGCGGTGGCGCTCCCCCGTCGAAGCCATCGTTGCATCCTTTGCGCGCGGCCAGGTCGGGGAGGAGTCCAGCGGCGTCGAGGTGTGAGAAGAAGGCTGTCGGGCGCGACCAACCGAAGTCCCGCGCAGCGCGCACGCTCGGATGCCTGCGAGTCGGTCGGTCCGGCGGCGGGTACGTACACCCTGTGCGTCCACCCCTGCGTATCGCCGTAATCGCCCACAATCATTTCCCGATCCGGGAGCCGTACGCCGGAGGGCTGGAGGCACACGTCGGACAGCTGACCCGTGCGCTGGTAAACGCGGGTCACCAGGTGACGCTGTTCGCGGCGGCGGGATCCGATGTCGGGATCGCCCATCCGTCGTTGACCGTCGAACCGCTCAAACGCAGCACCGCCGCCTCGGTTCCGTTTCCACTGCCGGGAGCAGTCAAGGAGTCCGACCACCAAGCCTTCGTCACGCTGATGGCCCGCCTCGCCGGGAAGAACGCCGCCAAATACGACGTCATCCACAACCACAGCCTGCACTACGTCCCGATCATCACCGCAGCGCGACTGAGCACGCCGGTGCTCACCACGCTGCATACGCCGCCGTTCCCCCTGCTGGAAGCCGCGGTCGGCGCGGTGCGCGGTAACGGCCTCACCTTCGCCGCGGTGAGCCGAGCGGCTGCCGCGACCTGGGCTCACGTCGGAATCGAGCGGCTCGCGGTGGTGCCCAACGGCATTGACCTCGCGCGCTGGCCGGCAGGGCGCGGCGGACGTTACCTCGTGTGGTCAGGCCGGATCGTGCCGGAGAAGGGGCCGCACCTGGCGATCGAGGCGGCGCGGCGGGCCGGTTGGCGCCTTGTACTTGCCGGCCCCGTCGTGGACGCCGGATTCTTTCGTCGCCAGATCACACCCCATCTTGGTGACGGGGTGACCTATGCGGGTCACCTGAACCAGCATCTGCTCGCCTCGTTGGTGGGTGGCGCCGCCGCAGCGCTGGTGACCCCGCTGTGGGAGGAGCCCTACGGTTTGGTCGCTGCCGAGGCAATGTCATGCGGAACCCCGGTGGTGGCGTTCGCTCGTGGCGGCATACCCGAACTGGTTGACGAACACTGCGGCCGTCTGGTGGCGCCGCAGGACGTCGTTGCCATGGCGCGGGCCATTCCCGTCGTCAGCAAGCTGGACCGTACCCAGGTCCGCCGGTCCGCCATCGCCAGGCACGGTGTCGCCGCCATGGCCGCGAAATACGTTGCGCTCTACCGCAATCTGCTTGTCGACTCCGGCGCACGGGCCCGCCGGCGATCCGCATGAGTTTCAGTGCGGTGCCCGCGGGTAAGCCGTCGGACATAGTCCCCTAGATAGTCCCTAATCGACCTAGCCACCCAACGATCAAGGAGCGCGATGACCGACGTGTCCGCCACTTCCCCCGACCCGGACGACAGCCGCGACATTCTCACCGACCGGCAGGGTCACCCGATCTACGACAACCAGAATCAACGCACGATCGGTGCGCGTGGACCCGCGACCCTGGAGAATTACCACTACCTCGAAAAGATCAGCCACTTCGACCGGGAGCGGATACCGGAGCGTGTCGTGCACGCCCGCGGCTTCGTCGCCTACGGCTATTTCGAGTCGACCGGGAAGTGGGGCGACGAGCCGATCGCGAAGTACACCAGGGCGAAAGTCTTCGCCGACGCCGGCAAGCGCACCGATGTGGCCATCCGCTTCTCGACAGTGATCGGCGGCCGCGACTCGTCGGAGGCGGCACGTGACCCGCGCGGGTTCGCCGTGAAGTTCTATACCGAGGACGGCAACTGGGATCTGGTGGGCAACAACCTCGGCGTCTTTTTCATTCGCGATGCGGTGAAGTTCCCGGACGTCATCCACGCGCTCAAACCGGATCCGGTCACCTTCCGGCAAGAACCCGCCCGCATCTTCGACTTCATGTCCCAGACGCCGGAGGCGATGCACATGCTGGTCAACCTCTTCTCGCCGCGCGGCATCCCGGCCAACTACCGCACCATGCAGGGCTTCGGGGTCAACACCTACCGGTGGGTCAACGCCGACGGGGAGAGCCACCTGGTCAAGTACCACTGGATGCCGAAGATCGGCGTGAAGAGCCTCACCGAGGCGGACGCGGCGAAGATCCAGGCTCAGGACCTGGGTCACGCCAGCAAAGACCTCTACGAGGCGATCGAATCCGGCGACTACCCGGAATGGCAGCTGCTCGTGCAGCTGATGAGCGACGATGATCACCCCGAGTTGGACTTCGACCCACTCGACGACACCAAGGTGTGGCCGGAGGACGAATTCCCGCCGAAGCTGGTCGGCACCATGGTGCTCAACCGCAATGTCTCCGATTTCTTCAATGAAAACGAGCAGAGCGCCTTCGGCACGGGTGTGCTGGTCGACGGACTCGAGTTCTCCGACGACAAGATGCTGGTCGGCCGGACGTTCTCGTACTCCGACACCCAGCGCTACCGGGTGGGTGCGAACTACCTGCAGCTACCGGTGAACCGGCCCAAGAACGCCAAAGTGTCGACCAACCAGCAGGGCGGCCCGATGCAATACGGCGTCGACAACAACGGGACCAACCCGCACGTGAATTACGAGCCCTCCATCACCGGCGGCCTGCGCGAAGCGAGCAGTCCGCGCGCGGACGAGGTTGGTCCCGAGATTCGCGGCCGCCTGACCACGCAGCGAATTCCGCGCACCAACGACTACACCCAGGCCGGACAGCGTTACCAGCTGCTGGAGCAGTGGGAGAAGGACGATCTGGTGCTCAACCTGGTGGACGGCATCTCCGAGGCGGTGCGCGAAGTACAGGAACGCATGGTGTGGCACTTCCTGATGTGCGACGACGAGCTGGGCATCCGGGTCGGCGAGGGGCTGGGGATCACGCCCGACGACGTGCGTCACCTGGAACCGCTGAAGTCTCAGACGCTCTCAGAGGAAGAAGAGCAGCGCCGGGCCAACCTCGGCAAGAACGGACCGCGTGACGTCGAGGGTCTGACGATGACCCACTGCGTACCCAATGAGCGCGTGTCGGTGGCCTAGAAGTGTGGGTGGCGCAGACGTACGCAGACGCAGAGGTGCCGCCGGCCGCGCGTCTCAGGACGCAACCAGGTCGTCGATCTGGTTGATCGCCTGGGAGGAGCCTTCGACGACGCCCATGTCCAGCACCTGCTGCAGCGCCTCGGCGGATTCGTAGGTGCTTACGAAGATCGCCCGGGTGCCGCCGTCGTGCTCTGCGAAGGTGAAGACGTTCCTGCAGACCGGCATCGCCGGGTTCGGGTTCAGATCCTGATCAGCGAAGCCGTCGAGGAAGGAGAAGCTCCTCGGTTCGTCGACGTCCGTGATCTCCCAGTACCCGCCATGCTTGTCGCCGTCTGGTCCCGTCATGAAGTACGTGACCCGGCCGCCCGGTGTCAGATCGTGTTCGACGACGGTCGCGGGATAGCTCGGCGGCCCCCACACTTTTTCCAGTTGGCGAGGGTCGGCATACACCTGCCAGATCCGCTCGACCGGCGCAGCGAAGTCGGCGGTAATGGTCAGGGTCAAATTCTCCAGGTCCTGCCGGACGTCGGTTACGGGCATGATCAGTCCTCCTTGGGTGCGTCGGATGAGATGAGTTCGTCGATGCGCGTGACGCGATCACGCCAAACCTGCTCCAACTCATTGAGCAGGGAGGCAACCGAGCGCACCGCAGCCACGTCACCACTGGCCAGTTGCTCGCGACCGCTGCGGCGCTTGGTGAGCAGACCGGCCTTCTCCAGCACGACGACGTGCTTTTGCACCGCGGCAAAGCTCACTTCGTACTTCGCGGCGAGGGTGGAAACCGAGTGTTCCCCGGCCAACACCCGACGCATGATGTCCCGACGGGTTCGGTCGGCAAGTGCGTGGAACAGGGCGTCCGCCCGGTCCTCGGTATCCACGGTCACCGCCACAACATACAACCAAATGGTTGTATGTTGTCAAGCCGCACCGGCCGCCTGGACCTAGTGCCCCTTGAAATCGTCCATGGAGTTGTAGACACCGACGCGTCGCAGGTACAGGTCGCGCAACCGAATCGGCAATACAGCGCTGAGCACCTTGTTCATCTTCGACGTCCACGGCATGACCACGAACGGGTCGCCCTTCAGCATCGCCGTCCACGTCGCCTCGACGACGTCCTCCTGCTCGAGCATCGGGGTGAACAAGATGCCCTTCGCGCCGTCGAACATGCCGGTGTTGATGTAGGTCGGGCACACGGTGGTGACTTTGACCTGCTCGTAGCCGGCCTGCTCGAGTTCTAGCCGCACCGAATCGGAAAAGCCGATTGCCGCCCATTTAGAGGCGGCGTATGCGGCCATGCGGGGGATGGCGTTCAGCCCGGCCGACGATGCAATGTTCACGACGCGACAGTGAGTATTGGACTCGATCATCGCCGGCAAGAACTCGCGGGTGACCACCATCGGGCCAATGGAGTTGACCTGCATGGTGAGCATGTAGTCGCGGGGGTCGTTCTCCCAGAAGTAGCCGTTGCCGCGGACGATGCCGGCGTTGTTGAAAAGCACGTGAATCGTGCCGACGCTGGCGCGGACCCGCTCCGCGGCCTCGCCCACTACGTCCTGCGAGGTGACATCCACGGTCTCGAAGTGGATCGTGCCGCCGGCCGCCTCTAACTCGGCGGCGGTCTCTTTCAACGCGGCTTCGTTCGCGTCCCACAGGACAACCGCGGCGGCGCCCTCTTTGACGGCCTGGGTAGCGAACAGCTTGCCGAGGCCCATGGCGGCCCCGGTGACTAAAACATTGAGCCCCTTGACGGACTGCATGGCTGTTCTCCTTCGGCGTCTCGGTGAAGCGGTCTGATAGCTCTTATACCCGTTCATTTGCCGCGCCTGGCGGCTTGGCGCGATTTCTCCACCGACCGATCCGTGTCGCGGGCCCGAGTGCACTGTCACCGTCTCGACAGAGCGGGTACAGCAGCTGGGCTGCGGTCCGTTGGCGTTACTGTGCTCTGGTCGGCCTCAGCGAACAAGCCGATAGAAAAGTGGGGCAAATATGACCGCAGCAGCAGAAGCGTCGGCGCTCGAATCGCGGGTCGGCCACCACTACCAGATGGACGGTACCTACCTGGTCGGCCGGGAAAAGGTGCGCGAGTATGCCCGCGCAGTGCAGGACTATCACCCCGCCCATTGGGATGTCGCCGCGGCCGCCGCGCTCGGTTATCCGGAACTGGTGGCGCCGTTGACGTTCACCTCGGTCCCCGGCATGGCCTGCAACCGTCGCATGTTCGAATCGGTGGTCGTCGGCTACGACACCTACGTGCAGACCGAAGAGGTTTTCGAGCAGCACCGCCCGATCGTGGCCGGCGATGAGTTGCACGTCGACGTCGAACTGACCTCGGTGCGCCGGATCGCCGGCAGAGATTTGATCACGGTGACCAACACCTTCACGGACACCGCCGGTGAGCGCGTGCACACCCTGCACACCACCGTCGTCGGTGTCACCGCGGACGATATCGATCCGGCAGTCAAGTCCGCCGTTCAGAACGCGATGATGCACGACTTCAACATCATCGAAATCAGCGAATCCGAGTCGACATACGAGAAGACGACACGTCCCGAAGGGGACGTTCGGGTCTCGGCACAAGATCCCGCCCGCGCGCCGGGAACACCGTCGCTGGAGGACGTGCAAGTCGGCGACGAGCTACCCGTACGCCACGCCCGTCTGTCTCGCGGTGACCTGGTGAACTATGCCGGCGTAGCCGGTGACGCCAACCCGATCCACTGGGATGAGAACCTGGCAAAACTGGCCGGATTGCCGGACGTGATCGCACACGGCATGCTCACCATGGGCCTGGGTGCCGGTTTCGTGTCGGCATGGTCAGGTGACCCCGGCGCGGTCACCCGCTACGCGGTCCGACTGTCCGCACCGGCCATCGTGTCGGCGGCCGAGGGCGCAGACATCGAGTTCAGTGGCCGGATCAAGTCGCTGGACCCGGCCACCCGCACCGGGGTTGTCGTCGTCGGCGCGAAGTCCGCCGGCAAGAAGATCTTCGGCTTGGCAACGATGAACATTCGCTTCCGCTGACCTTTTGCGAGCCAGGCCAGCCCTGGCTCAATCCTGGTCTGACCAGCGGAACACGGCGAGACATCCGATCAGGCCCCCGATGCTCCATGCCGCCAGTACGAAAAATATCCGCCAGTGCTCCCAACTGCCGGCCGGCTCGAAGATCACCATTTCGGGCGGCAGCAACACAGAGCGGAATCCCTGAGCCATCCACTTGACCGGGAACACCGAGCCGACGATCAACATCCACGTCGGGAGCGCCATCACCGGCACATAGGTGCCCGAGACGAACTGCAAGGCGACCGCCGGGCCGTTCGTGATGACCGCGGCCGACACCGCATTGCTGGCAAGGTTGCTGATGAAAATGCCCAGCAGTGAACAACTTACGATGCCCAGCAGCGACACCCACGCCAGCGTGAACCATCCGGCCACGTCTGTCGGCAGGCGCAGTTCGAACACCAGGACGCCGACCGCCAGCAAAATGACAGCCTCGGCGAAGGTGACGATGGCGACCAGCATGATCTTGCCGATGAAGTAGGAAGACGCGGTTGTCGGGGTGCCCCGGAGCCGTCGCAAAGCGCCGGTGTCACGGTCGGCGGCGATGCTGATTCCCAGGTTGATGAACGACGTCGACACAATCCCGTAGGCGAGCATGCTCGCGGCGATCACCGCACCGGTGCTGGTTTCGCTGTTGGGCAGTTTGGTCGAGAAGATCGAACCGAGCAGCACACAGATCACCGCCGGCATCGAGAACGTGAGAGCCACCTGCTCGGGCCGCCGGTAGAACATCTTCAGTTCCGGAACCACCCGCGACAGCCCGATCCGCAGCGGAGAGGGCAGCTGTGCATCCGGTTTCGCTGCGCGGTGGCGGCGCTGCGGCGACGTCTCGTTGGCGCGGTCGAGGCTAGTCACGCCGACCCGATCAGATGCAGATAGGCGTCTTCCAATGTCGGTCGGGTGATGGTCAATTGAGCCAGTTCCCGGCCATCCTGACTGCGCTGCCGGACCAATGCGGTGGGGTGATCGGTGCGCTCCACATGTACGTCGTCACCCTCCATCCATCGCACCGTCGCGGCTGAGCTCACGTGTTCGGTCAGCTTCGTCGGCGAGTCCACCGCCACCACCCGGCCATCGGCGATCACCGCCACCCGATCCGCCAGCGCGGCCGCTTCCTCGAGGTAGTGGGTGGTCAGCAGAATGGTCGTACCGTCAGCCGCCAACAGCTTGATGAGCTGCCAGAATTGACGTCGGGCTTCCGGGTCGAACCCGGTCGTCGGTTCGTCCAGGAACAACAGTTCCGGCACCCCGACGATGCCCAGCGCAACGTCAAGGCGACGACGTTGTCCGCCGGACAGGGCCCGTACCCGGGAATTGACGACCGAGCCGAGGCCGACGAGTTCGAGTACTTCCGCGGGGGCCCGGGCGGTGCGGTAGCAACTGGTGAACATCCGCACGGTCTCGAACACGGTGAGCATCCCGGCGTCGCTGACCTCCTGGAGCACAATGCCGATCCTGGACCGCCAACTGCGGCCTGCGGTCCCGGGGTCTTCACCGAGTACCAGGACTTGCCCGGCATCACGAATTCGATTGCCCTCCAAGATCTCTATCGTGGTCGTCTTGCCCGCCCCGTTGGGCCCGAGGATGGCGAAGATCTCACCGCTGCCGACGTCGAGGTCCAGTCCGCGCACCGCGGGTTTGTGACCGTAGGACTTCGACAGCCCCCGGACTTGAATCGCGGCCGACGAATTCGTCATCTCGCGGGAGTCCCACCCTCGAGTTCGGCCAGAAGTTCCCGAAGGTCGGCCTCCGACAGTTGGTCGATCATCCGATCCACGTCGTTCTCGGTCGAGTCGGGTTCCGCAGTCGTGACCTCCGGCACCTCGTTGTGGATCGACTCGAGTTCGGCGAGTACCCGGGCGGCAAGCGAATCGACGCTCACGCCTTTGAGGATATCCAGGACGGGAAGGTCGATCGAGAACGTCGTGTTGATTCTCACCCTGAAATCCATCGCCATCATCGAGTCCAGCCCGATGTCTTCCAGCATCGCGTCGGATTCAAAATCGGTGACCCCGCAGTCGAATACGCCGGCGACGAGTCGTTGTACGTGACCCTTCACGACGTCTAGCCGCTCCGGTTCGGGCGTCCTGGCAAGGACGTTGAGTATCGAGGTGTCCGACTCCGCGTCCGGACTGAAGTCGGGAGAGTCGAGGGCGGCGAACATCGGCGGTAGGTGTCCGCCCAGCAGCTGCCGCGCGCGGGCCCAATCTGCGTTGATGGCAACGACATTGGGTGTGGTCTGATTGATGAGTCGATCCAGGATCAGCGAGCCCGCGGCGGGGGTGATCAGATCGATGCCGCGCATGGCGTAGACGTTCTCCAGTTTGAGCTCTTCGACCATTCCCACCGACCAGGGCCCCCAACCGACCGTGAGACCCGGCAAGCCCTGGGCCTGCCGGTAATGCGCGAAAGCATCGAGGAAAGCGTTGGCGGCAGCGTAATTGCCCTGACCCGGCGAGACGACCACCGACCCCGCAGACCCGAACATGACAAAGAATTCCAGGTCGTGGTCCGCAAAGGCTTCGTGCAGCACCCGGGTGCCGATCATCTTGGGAGTCAGCACCTTTACGAAATCGTCCTCACTCACGTTGACCAGGAGTTGGTCATGGACGGATCCCGCCGCGTGAATGATGCCGCGCACCGGTCGACCGCCGTCGCGACGGTGCCCTGCCAGCCAGGTCCGTACCTGCTCGGTATCGGTGACATCGACGCGGGGAGTGCTGACGGAGGCGCCGAGGCGTTCGATTGCGCGGACGGTTTCGACGGACGAGTATTGCGGGTCCGCTTCGGTCAGCTCCGACCAGCGGCTTCTTGGCGGCAGCGCAGTTCTGCTCAGCAGCGCGATGTGTCGCGCCCCGTGTTCTGCGAGATAGGAAGCCACAGTGCGGCCCAGCGCTCCGGTGCCACCGGTGACGACATAGGTGGCGTCCGGGGTGAGCTTGGTGGGGAACGGCCGGGTGAGACTGGTGCTGGGGCGCAGCCGGGGTACCAGGGTGACCGGGCCGCGGATCGCGACCTGATCCTCGGATTCGGTGTCGAGGAGGTGCTCACAGACGCGCGCGGCGGTTTCGTCGGGTTTGTCCGCGTCATCGATATCGATTAGGCCGCCCCAACGTTCGACGAATTCCTGGTGCCCGATGACTCGGCCGAGCCCCCAGATGGTGGCTTGGTCCACGGCCAGCGGTTCGGTTCCGAGTGCCGGTTGTGCGTTGGCGGTGATCAGATACAGGCGCGGCTTGATGGTGTCGTGCTTGGCCAGGGCTTTGGTGAGACGCAGGACGGCCAGGACACCCAGAGACAAGTTCTTGTCCGCGTTGTCTCCCTCGGCGACGATATCCAGCGGCCAGCAGTCGACGACGCCTGCGAGGTCGCCCTCCTCGCGGAGGTGGTGGTCCAACACCGCGCCGATATGTTCGGGACGCCGCGCGTCGACCACGTAACCCTCGTCGGATGCGGTGAGTTCATCGACGGCTTGGTGGGCGACCGTTCGGACGCGGTGGCCCTGGCTCCGAAGGCGTTGCGCGAGAGCGGCACCGAACCCGCCGCTGTCGACGAAGACAAGCCAGGACAACGGGGCGTTCGCAGCTGCGCCCCGATCCCGGTCTCCGGGGTGTTCCGGCTGGGGTTCCCATTGCAGCTCGTAAAGCCCCTTGTCGATGCTCTCCGGCGACATGCGCGCGGACGCGTTCAGCGAGCGGACTGTGAAGCCTTCGAAGAAGGCGACCGGCTCACCGCTGTGGTCGCAGATAGCAATGTCGCTCTGGATCTCCTCGGCAGTGGCAGTCACGACACGCAGGCGCACGGTCATATCGCCTTTGGGTGTCCCGTATATCGCGCTGCGCCGAATGCGCGTGGGCAGATACGGACTTTGGTTATCACCGCGCTCGAGAAGCGGTGCGCCGAAGAGTGTTTGGAAGGCAGCATCAACGAGTGCCGGATGGAATCGGTAGTCGTCAAGCTCGTCGGCGATAACTGCCGGCACGCTGATTTCGGCGACCACCCAGTCGTCACCGGCGGTTATCGCATCGACCGATCGGAACGACTGGCCGTAGTCGAATCCGATGGCGCGGGTCAGTGCATAGAAGTCCGCACCGTTCATCGAGGTGACGGGTGGCAGGCCGTTCGGCACCTCCTGTCGGCTGGGCGTCCTTGGTCGTGGCCTGAGTTCTGCGGTCGCCGTGACGGTCCACTTGAGCTCACCGTCAGCTATCGCGGTGAACGCGGCGAACTCCACGGCGCCGGTGTCCTGATTGAGCGTGGTTCGCAGTACGGGGTCGCACGTCTCGTCCAGGATCAGCGCACGGTGCAGCACCAGGTCGTTCACACCCAGATCTGCCTCGTAGGCCACTTTGGCTGCGGCCAAAGCCATTTCGACGTAAACCGCTCCGGGCACCACAACACTGCCCTGTACCTGGTGATCCGCAAGGAACGGGATGAGCATGGTGCTCAACTCGACTTCCCAGGTCGGGTGCACGGCACTGATCGGTTGCCCCAGTAGTGGGTGCACCGGACGGTAGTACAGCGACTCCGCCGCCTCCTGGTTTTCGTTCCAGAAGCGTCTGGATTGCCACGGGTAGGCGGGAAGCTTCAGCAACCGTGTCCCGGCGCGCGGATGCAGCGCCTCCCACGTCAGGTCGTGGCCATTGGTGTGCAGGGCGCCAACGCAATTCAGCAACGTGCGGAGGTCGTCTTCGTTGCGGCGCTGGGCGGCCAGGACCAATGCCTTCTCGGTTCCAGCAATCTCGAAGATCGACGACGCGAGCACGGGATGCGGGCCGAGCTCGACAAAGTGCGTGTAACCGTCTTCCAGCATCCGTCGGACCGCAGGCTCGAATAGCACTGTGGCGCGGGTGTTCTGCCACCAGTAGGCGGCACCGGCAGCGTATTCGTCCAAGCGGTCCCCGGTGACCGTCGAGTACAGCGGGAGGGTGGACGGGCTCGAGGACAACCCCTGGAAGGCAGTGTGCAACTCGTCTCTGATCACCTCCATGTAATGCGTGTGATACGGCACCTTCCCGGTCAGATACCGGTTGAAAATCCCGGCTTCATCCATGCGGCAAGCGATGTCGTCGAGAACATCCGCGTCGCCTGCGACGGTTACCGCTGAGGGACTGTTGATCGCGGCGATAGACACCCGTCGCCCGAACTCATCGCGTGTTTTCTCGTCGAGTGCCTGCATCAGCGATTCCGCGGCGAGGCCGACAGCCAGCATGCGGCCCAATCCGCGGGTCCGCTGCTGCAGCCGGCTTCGGTGATAGATCACCTCGATCGCCTGCTCGAAGCTCAGCAGGCCGGCGAGATAATGAGCGGCCACCTCACCAGCACTGTGGCCCACCACCGCGTCCGGCTTGATCCCGAAGACGGCTAGCTGTTCGGCCAGCGCCACCTGAATCGCGAAGTTGGCCGGCTGCGCGACATCCGTTTCGCCCATCCGCGAACGGGTTTCGTCACGACGGAGTTCCTCGATCAGGGACCAGCCTGTGTACCGGGCCAGCGCACGGTCGCTGCGGTGCATGCTGGCGGCGAAGGCGGGCAGAACGTCGAGCAGCCCGCGGCACATCTTCCACCACTGTGGGCCCATCCCGGTACACACGAACGCCAGCTTGGGCGCCGTCACCGCGGTACGTGCCGAGGAGATCTGTCCGCCCTGTGCAAGAGCACGCAACTGGTCTCGCGCGTCGGCGATGCTGCCGGCGATCAGGGTATGGCGGTGACTGAGGTGGGCGCGCCGTTGGGACAGCGTGTAACCCAGATCCGGCAACGTGACCTCTGGGTGGGCGTCGAGGTGGGCGGCCAACTCGCCGACGGTCGCCATCAACGCTTCGTCGCTGCGTGCCGAGATGGGCAACACCGCCAGCGGCAGGCGCGAAGCTGGTTCGGAGTCACGGACCGGGGCCGGCGGTTCGGCGAGTACGACGTGAGCGTTCGTTCCGCCGAACCCGAACGAATTGACCCCGGCTATGCGCCGGTCGGTGTCGGGAAACGGGCGACCGGCTCGAGGTATGTCGATGTTCAAATCAGCGAGCGAGACTTGACTGCTGGGATTTTGCAGATGCAGGTGCGCCGGGATGTAGCCGTTTTTGAGCACCATTGCCGTCTTGATCAGTCCCGCTACACCGGCGCCGGCCTCGAGGTGGCCGATGTTGGTCTTGACCGATCCGACCAACAGCGGATTGGCCGCGGGCCGGTGCGATGTCAGGGCGGCGGCCAGCGCCTGTAACTCAACCGGGTCACCGACGGGCGTGCCGGTGCCGTGTGCCTCCACGTAGCCGACCTCGTTCGGGTGGACCTCAGCCCGGCGCAGCGCCGAAATGATCGCTGCCTGTTGGGCTTCCGCGCGGGGGACGGTGATGCCGTCGGTCCGGCCGTCCTGCGACACTGCAGTGCCGAGGATCTGGGCATAGATTTCGTCACCGTCGCGCAGCGCTCGATCAAGCGGCTTGATGACAACGACCGCGCCGCCTTCCCCGCGGGCGTAGCCGTCGGCGGACTCGTCGAAAGCCTTGCAACGACCGTCGGGACTGAGGAACCCACTCTTGGACTCGGCGATCGCCGTGTTGGGTCCGATCATGATGTTGACTCCGCCGGCGAGGGCGAGGTCGCTTTCACCGTTCCAGATACTCTGCGCGGCAAGATGCACCGCGACCAGTGAGCTAGAGCACGCGGTGTCGATCGTCATGCTCGGCCCGCGGAAGTCGAAGGCGAACGAGATCCGGTTCGCCAACATTGTCATCATCATTCCGGCGGCGGAATGCGTCTTGAACCGGTAGCGGCTGGTGCGGCCTTGGTTCTGCAGGAGTTGATAGTCGAGGGTGAATCCGCCGATAAACACCCCGACGTCAGTGCCGGCCAGGCAGTCCGGGGGAATTCCCCCGTCTTCCAATGCTTCCCAGGTAACCTGCAGCAGCAGGCGCTGCTGGGGATCCATCGAGTGCGCCTCGCGTGGTGAGATCCCGAAGAACTGCGGATCGAATTGATCTATCTCGCTGAGGAACCCGCCGCGACGGGTAACCATCTTGCCGACCTTCGCTGGATTGGGGTCGTGGAATTTGTCGGCGTTCCATCGTGTCTCGGGCACCTCGCAGGTGGCGTCGGTCGCCCCGCCGAGCAAACTCCAGTAAGCGTCGGCGGAATCAACGCCGCCGGGCAGGCGGCATCCGACTCCCACGATCGCCAGCGGCGCGTGGCTGCGCTGTCCTGGTGGCATGTTCATGCTTTTCCCGCCCATCCTGTCGGGAAAACCCACCGCATCTCGCAACCGCCATCACGTCTGAGCGCATCGGTGAGCACAGCGCAACCTTCCTTGTCGTCGTCGGCATGGCCGTGTGACGTCGCACGGCCGTTAGTACTTCGTTGCCGGGACAGCGACGGATGGGTCTGAATCCAAAATTGGCCGACGGGCCGCGGCTAACTAGGTCGCAGCTGCGGAACCGCGGTGAGAATCCAGTCCGGGCTGAGCGGTGTGGTCGCCTGTTCGCGCCGGTAGATCGATCGGAACTCGCGCAGCAGTGGATCCCGTTGCCACGTCTGCACCTGCCGCACCACGGCGTCGTCACTGAACATGCCGGATTTCTCCGCTATGACGGTCTCGACCAACTGGCCGGCGAGCTGTCGGAGCATTTGGGCGTTGGCGTCGAATTGCTCGGGGAAGTTCGGCGCTTTGCCCATCATGGCTTTGTGCAGGATGACCATGAAATTCAACGGCGAATACAGGTCGACGAACGGAACCGGAGAATCCTTGTCCTCTATCGCCGCCCATTCGCGGAAGAACCGTTGCACCCGGTTGCTGAGTTCGATGAGCCCTTCCAGGTGCGGGACGACCGCGGGATCGTCGGCGACACTGACGAACCGCCCGTTCGTGTAGAGCAACCCGATGAAACCCCAGTAGAACGCGATGTCCCAGACGACCTTGGCCGCCATCACCTTTGGTACGCCCATGAGCGGGTATTGGTCCTGATACACCGCGATCCACATCTCGGTGAGCGAGCGGAACAGGGAATCGCTGATCCCGGCACGCGCCACCACGTCCTGGCCATCGAGGTCACGCACGATCATGTCGGTGATGAGACCGTTGCCGATCGCGACCAGGTCCAGACCCGAGGAATACAACGGGTCTAGAAAGACTCCGGCATCACCGCTCAGGCACCACCGGTCGCGGCCGTCGAACACCTTGGTCGCGGTGTGGCTGTAATGCTTCATCACCCTGAAGTCCCGGATCAGGTCCTCGTGCTTGGCCAACTCGTGGGCACACTGCGGTTCGTGCTCACGCAGCCACGCCTTGGCTTTGGGCAGCGTGTTGAACGTGTCGAACGGGTGGATCTCAGGGTCGGCGACGATGCCGACGCTGGTGGCGCCCGAAGCGAGCCGGATGAGCCAGACCCAGTAACCCTCCCCCATCAAGTGGTTCGTGGACAAGGCACGGTCACCCTCGGTAAGTCGGGTGCGCCAGTCCGGGTCATCGCTCCACTGATTGACGTCGAGTTCCGTCGCGACGCGCAACCACGCGGCGTTGCAGTGATGCTCGGTGGGACGCCGCATGTTGAGTTGCCGGGACAGCGTCCGGTTGCGCCCGGACGCGTCCACCACCCACCGGGCAGTCGTGGTAGCAATCCTGTCCTGGTGTTGATAGGAAACGGTGTGGGGACCCCCATCAAGTCCGAATTCCACGGATCTGACTCGGCCACAGATGATTTCGACGCCGGCGGCCAGACAGCGGCGGTGCAGCTCGTTCTCCAGCCGACCGCGGTCGATCTGATAGGTCACTTGCGGGACGAATGAGGAACTGCCCAGTTCCATTCGACGCGCGATATCGGTGTTGCCGTCCTGGGCGAAGAACATCCGCAACCCCATCTTGCGTAGCTGCGCGGCGCTCAGGTGGTCGCCCAGGCCAAGCCGCTCGCGCAGATAGTGCGCAGAGACTTCGACGGTCGACTCGCCGACGGTGTGGGTTATCTCGGGCACTGGGTGGGCGTTCGACTCGAGGATCAGGATGCGCGTCCCGGCGCGTGCCGTGCGGAGCTCCAGCCCCAGGGTGAGTGCGGCGGCGCCCCCTCCGACGATCACGACGTCATAGTCGGTGGCGCCGGCACCATCGTCGCTCAGCTGCCGACGGATCTTTCGGGCAAGGGCCGCTCGAGCCTCGGCGTCCAGCTCCGACAGGTGCGCTCGCACGTCCACGGTTGCTCCTATCAAAGGCTGGATGGATTTTCTCTTTATCAAGGATGGATTTTCTCTTTATTCAAGGATGGATGAGATACCCCAGCGGGGGCCGCGCCACACGTCACGGCAGTCAGCCATCAACTGGCGCCGTTGGCACGCCGACGGCAGAGGGCTCCCGAGCTGTTGGCGGGTCGACCGGTTCCGGTCGGTGCCGGCCGTAGACGAACTCGAATATCGGCGAGGTCATCAGCGTAGTGACGATGGCCATCATCACCAGGATGGTGAACAGCGTAGGGGTGATGATGCCGGCCTCTAACCCGATGTTGAGCAGGATGAGTTCGATCAACCCGCGCGCATTCATCAGCGACCCCAGCGCGATGGATTCGCGCAGTGGCACCTTCCGAAGCCGCGCGGCTAACGTGCAGGCGACGCCTTTTGCTCCGATGGCGACCACGAGAATGCCCAACGTGGCCGCCCACAGTGCCGGAGTATTCACCAACCCGATCTGGGTGTTCAGGCCCGAATAGACGAAGAACAACGGTAGTAGGAGCGTCGTCGTGACCGGCTCCAAGTTGGCCGTTAGCCGGTCGGCGAAGAACCCGGACGGCATAGCGACGCCAAGGATGAACGCTCCGAAGATGGCATAGATACCGATGGCGTCGGTGAACCATGCGCACACCATGAGCAGGATGAGGACGACGCTGAGCATTCCCGGAGTGACGCCGTTCCGCCGTTCGGCCATCGGGCCGAGAACCCTGAATCCTCTTCGGCCCAGAGTCAGCACCGCCACGGTGTAGACGATCCCCCCGACGATTGCGATCAACGCCGTCGCGGGATTGCCGCGGTGAATGGCCAACACGATCGCCAGCAGGCACCATGACAGCGCATCATCGGTGGCGCCGCACGCTAGCGCGAGAGTGCCCAACGGCGTCCCGGAAAGCTTCTTCTCAAAAATGATGCGAGCGAGCATCGGGAATGCTGTGGTCGCGATCGACGCCCCGATGAACATCATCGCCATGATCAACGTGGTGTTCTTCTCGAAGAAGGCGTCGCTTGCCATCAGCGGCACGGCGAGCAGCGCTCCCAGACCAAGCGGGACGAAGATGCCCGCGGCAGAAACCGCGGCTGCGGTGCCGGCGCGGTGTTTGACCAGGTTGATGTCGAAGTTGAGTCCAACCAGGAACATGTACAGCACCAGGCCGATCTGTGCCACCGTATAGAGCACCGCATTGGCCGCACCCGGTGGGAACAGCTCGTGCTGAATGCCTGGCGCTATCCGCCCCAGCAGCGACGGTCCCAGGATGACACCGGCGAGCATTTCGCCGACGACTTGCGGCTGTCCCAACCGTTGTGCCACCAGCCCCACGACACGGCAGGCCAACAGAATGACGGCAAGTTCGAGGAAGAAATGAACGGCAACTGCTGCGGCCACGTCAAGTCCTACGCTTCGATATAAGGGCCCATCCGAGGACCGGGCATGGCTGGTCTTCTCGCACGTCTGTTAAAACTCGTCGTTCGCTCATCCGAACAGGGCAGACGTCGAGTCGATGACGGCGGCGTCTTCGACGCGCAGGGGGTATTACCCCGCATTGCGCAGGGACTAACCAGACGCATCGGCTATTGCTGTAACCCCTGCCGCTATCTCCTGGCATGACGCTGACTCGCCTCACCGCCACCCGCGCCCCGGGCGCTGTGGTGCTCATTCGCCTCTACGTCGGGCTGATCTTCGCCGGCGAGGGAGTGCTGAAGTTCCTGCGCCCTGCCACGTTGGGCCCGGGCCGATTCGACAAGGTGGGCATACCCGCGTCCACGTGGTTCGCTTACTTGGACGGTGCTTTCGAAATCGGCTGCGGGATACTCATTTTGGTGGGCGTGTTCACCAGGCTGGCCGTCGTACCGATGATCGTTGACATGGTGGGTGCCCTGGCGATCACCAAGGTGCCGCTGCTGTGGGGGGACGCCCCGCTGTATCCCAAGGAGTCCGGGCTCTGGGACTTCTTCCACGAGGGCCGACTTGAGATCGCGATGTTGTGCGGGAGCGTCTTCCTGCTGATCGTCGGTGCCGGGGCGGCGTCGGTGGATGCCAGGCGGACCCAAAACCCCGAAGGTGAGCGCCGAGTCACCGGTCTTACGGCATAGGTTCAGGCGCACAGGGAACCCGCAGGTTGATTTTGGGACGGCGGGCAGTGATCGCGAGCGAGAATGGAGTGCGCCGTGTCCGCCCCGGCCAGGCGCGATCGTCGCGCCCCCCGGGAGGGCTGCATCCAATGACCGATGCCGCGTATCCGAGCTGGGATGCCGTGTATCGCGACAACGCCACCTGGGTGTATCGGCTCATGTACGGCAAGGTCGGTAACCGTCCCGACGCCGAAGACCTGACTGCCGAGGTCTTCATGACCGCACTGCGACCGCTGCGGGTGTCGGCTTCGGTCCCCGAAGTGCGCAAGTATCTGCGCATGACGGCACGAAGCGTGCTGGCGTCGTACTGGAGGGAGCGAATGGGCCACGAGGTGACGTCTATCCCGGAAGATATGCCCGAGTCGGACGAACCCGAAGAACTCAGCGATGCGCCCGAGAAGGTCCGCAGACTGTTGACATACCTGCCGGACAACTACCGACGGATATTGGAATTGCGCTTCCTGCAGGCATATTCGGTGCGCGATGCCGCCGCCCAAATGGGGGTGAGCATCGCAAACGCGAAAGTGTTGCAGTACCGCGCCTTGAGGTTCGCCGCGCAGACTGCTGCGGAGGAGACCACATGAGCGGGCGGACGGTACGGCGTTTCGTGGACGGACTCCTGCGCGGTCGCCCAACCGGACGCGCGAACCCGGACAACGAAGACGTTCAGGAGATGCGCACCGCCATCGAACTCCGCGCAGCGCGACAGGGCAGCGACGCTCCCCGTGAAGAGTTCCTCAGCGATCTGCACCGCAAACTCGCCGAGGCTCTCGATGACGCACACGCACCAGTGGATCACCGCCGCCGGACACCTGGACGGCGCGAATTGGTGATCGGCGGCTCGGTTGCCGCGGCCTCTGCTGCGGCCGGGCTGGTGGCAGGACGCAACCTTATGGTCCCCGCGGCGAGCCCCACCCAGCCGGTCCAAGCGCAGGGTCAACTGGTGCCGAATACTGGTGCGTGGCAACGGGTCGGGACGATTGATCAGGTCGCCGACGGCACCGCCCTGGCGTTCGCACTCGGGTCGATCAGCGGATTCGTGCACCGGGCCGGAGACCGCCTCGAGGCGGTCTCCGGTATCTGTACCCACCACGGCTGCAAGCTGTGGCTGGATGCACCCGAACAGCGGTTGCGCTGTCCGTGTCACTCGACCTCGTTCTCGCTGTCGGGCACCAACATCACCCACCAGCTGCCCGTTGCGCCTGCGCCACTGCCCAAGCTCCGGGTCCGCGAAACCGGCGGCATTATCGAGGTTTTCGCGCCTCCGGAGTAACAAGTTGAGCGGCAAGATATGGTGCCGTCCGGCTCACCGTGTGGGCGGCAATCTCGACGGGCGTGCCGGCCACCACCACCGCACCACCGTCGTCACCTCCGCCGGGTCCGAGGTCGATGACGTGATCTGCCCTCGCCACGACCGACATGTCGTGTTCGGCCACCACGACGGTGTTGCCGGCGTCGACGAGGCGGTGCAGCTGACGCTCCAGCAACTCGACATCGGCCGGGTGCAGCCCGGTGGTGGGCTCATCCAGTACGTAGAGCGTGTGGCCGCGCTTGGCGCGCTGCAACTCCGAAGCCAACTTGATGCGTTGCGCCTCACCGCCGGACAGCTCGGTCGCCGGTTGCCCCAGCCGCAGGTACCCGAGACCGACATCACGCAAGGTGGTCAAACTCCTTGCCGCACCGGGCAGATCGCTCAGGAAGTCGACCGCTTCGTCTACCGTCTGGGCCAGGACGTCGGCGATGGTGCGGCCCCGGTAGGTGATCTCGAGCGTCTCCTCGGCGTAGCGCGCACCGCCGCATGCCGGGCAGGTGGCATAGGTGCCGGGCAAGAAAAGCAGCTCGACCGCCACGAAGCCCTCACCCTGGCAGGTGGCGCAACGGCCCTCGGCGACGTTGAACGAGAACCGGCCGGCGCTCCAGCCGCGCCGCCGCGCTTCGGCGGTGTTGGCGAACGCCTTGCGGACGGCATCGAACAACCCGGTGTAAGTGGCCAGGTTCGACCGCGGTGTGCGTCCGATCGGCCGCTGGTCCACGGTGATGAGCCGGTCGATCATCTCCGCGCCTTCGACGGTCACCCCCACACTGGAATCGACATCGATGTCGAGGAGTTCGGCGTCGCCGTCGGTGGCGTCGTCGGCGGGTTCGACCGATTTTCCCAACTGGCTGGCCATCACGTCACCGAGGACTTTGCAGACCAGCGTCGATTTGCCCGACCCCGATACTCCGGTGACGGCCACGAACGCACCCAGCGGGATCTCGACGTCAACATTGCGCAAGTTGTGAAAAGTGATGCCGTGCAACCGCATAACGCCTGCGGGCGTCCGGAGGGCCGGCTGCGCGGACGGCTCATCGGCGAACAGGTATCTCCGGGTGATTGAATTGTCGATGCCGGCGAGGCCGGCCACCGGCCCGCTGTAGAGCACGTCGCCGCCCAGCTCCCCGGCGCCCGGGCCCACATCGATGATCCAGTCGGCGCGACGCACCACATCCATGTCATGCTCGACCACGAACAACGAATTCCCCGCACGCCGAAGCCGATCCAGCACATCGAGCAGCGGCTCGGCGTCGGCCGGATGCAAACCCGCCGATGGCTCGTCAAGCACGTAGAGAACACCGAACAACCCTGCCCGCAGCTGCGTCGCGAGCCGCAGACGCTGCAATTCCCCGGGCGAAACCGTCGGTGTGCGGCGGCGCAGGCTCAGGTATCCGAGTCCTAGATCGACCAGCACGCCGATCCGGGCGACCAAGTCGGCAGCGATCATCGTTGCCACTTCAGTGAATTCGCCGGATTCCGTGGATTCGTAGGCCGCGGCGAACTCCGTCCTGGTGGCCGCGGGCGCCAGGACATCGGCGAGTGCCGTCAGTGGCAGGGATACCAGCTCGGCGATGGTGCGGCCCGCGAAGGTCACCGCGAGAGCTTCGGGCCGCAGCCCGGACCCGCCGCAGACAGAGCAGTCGACGCTGTGCACGAACTGCAGCACCCGGCGGCGCATCGACGCGCTCTGCGAGTTGGCCAGCGTGTGGCGGACGTGGCGCTCGGCGCTGGAGAAGGTGCCGTTGTAGTAGTAATCCGCGGTGACCGGGTGCTGGCTCGGATCGATCTCGACAGTGGGTTGATCCTCGGTGAACAGAATCCATTCCCGTTGCCGCTTGGGCATTTTGCGCCATGGCTTATCGATGTCATACCCCAGCGTGATGAGGATGTCGCGTAGATTCTGTCCCTGCCAGGCGCCCGGCCAGGCCGCCACCGCCCCTTCACGGATACTCAGTGACGGGTCGGGCACCAACGTCTGCTCGGTCACCTCGTGAATGCGGCCAAGGCCATGGCACTCCGGGCATGCGCCGATCGTGGTGTTCGGAGAGAACGCGTCGGAGTCGAGTCGTTCTGTGGCTCCGGGCGGATAGGTGCCGGCGCGGGAGAACAACATGCGCAGCAGGTTCGAGAGCGTGGTGACAGTACCCACGGTCGACCGAGACGTCGCGGTGCCGCGGCGCTGCTGCAGCGCGACCGCCGGGGGCAGCCCAGTGATGTCGTCGACCTTCGGCGCATCCTGAGGCAGCAGCAACCGACGGGCATACGGCGCCACCGACTCGAAGTAGCGTCGCTGAGCTTCGGCGTAGATGGTGCCGAACGCCAGCGATGACTTTCCGGAGCCAGACACCCCGGTGAACACCACGAAACGGTCGCGCGGGGCAGCAACGTCCACCGATTTGAGGTTGTGCACGCGGGATGCGTAGACGCGGATGTACGGGTCCGGTGGGTGTGTAGCTGCTTCCGTACCGCCGTCCATCTCAACCATTGTGTACGACACAACGAGTTTGCCTGCCGAACGAGAACGGCGCCTGGGCGCTATATAAACCCGCGGATCTCGCATGCCTCAGTGCCACGGCCGTACGTCTCATCCACCACCAACGAAGAAATAGGTGGCAACGAAGAAATACGTGGCGGCGGTCAGGGCGCTGGCGAGGCTGGGTTTAAGTGCGCGATGGGGCTGCCCACCTTGCAAAAGCCGGCGTCGGTATCGACGCGTTGGGCTATACCTTCCTGGAAGAGGATGATGATGTCCGAGCCGCCGAACGCGAAGAATCCGAACTCCTCCCCCTTCGGCAGTTTGGTGTCGGTGACGGTGGTCAGGTTGACCGACGCGACGTGTGACATCCCAACCGGAACCACGGCGACGACGCCCACGTCTCCATAGCCGGATTCGGCCGTGTCGAGGACCAGGACGCCGCGGGTTTGGAAGAACTCATATCCGCTCTGCGAACTGTCCTTTGACTCGAGTTGGCCATCGACGAGGTCGACTTGCATGTAGACCTGTCCGGTGGTGACGAAGGATTCCCTGACGAACCCACCGACAGGCGCGTGGTACCGGTGATACGACGACGGAGGCAGCATGTAATGGACGAACGTTCCGTTGGCGAAGGAATCGGCGTACCGGCTACCCTCCAGCAACTGCCTGATGTTGCCGTAACGGTGTGTTCCTTTGACCGTCGTGGCGGGGATGTTGGACTCTGCGTCAATGCCGTAGGTATGCCGATAACTGCAATCCGCGGGTGACGTAACCACCATGTTGTTCGATGGCTCGCTGATGGGACGGAGCCCGGGATTGAGCTCACGGGCGAAGAACTGGTTGAAGGTCAGCCACCCACTGGGCTGGTTCGGTCTGCCATCGATGAGAGACTCTTCGACGGTGTAGTCGGGGGCCTCCTCCAGAAACGACCGGAGTATATCGTCGTTGAACGAGTCGGGTGTGTCGAGGAAACTGCCCCACTGTCGCGCGAAATCCGTTAGCCAGGAACGGAATACAGGTGAACGTTCGATGGCGGGTCCGCCATCGTCATCCCTCTGGTCGACCAGCCAGAAGAAATGCGCAAGCCGATCACTGACCTCTTTGGCATAGCGCTCACCTGGACTGGAGGTTCGCCACGCGGGATTATCCGACTGGCGCGGTATCCACCTGATGAAGTTTTGAACGTACCTGTAGTAATCGTCGAGGTTCTGGGGCCAATCAAGGACGTCGCGAAGCGTCGGGTCGAGGTCGGACGCCGCACGGTCATGCGCTTGCCTGATCGACCTCTCGAGGTCACTTCGCAAGCGGGGGTCATCTTTGAGCAGCTGTTGAAGGTCTTCAACTATTCGGTCTGGTCTCGACATGCCATTCATCGTTCGCGCCTTATCACCGCGTCAACAATATCCCGAGGCACACAGGCACAAGGTTCACCGAGTACGTTCACCACGGATGTGCTGTACCCCTTATTTCCTGAGGGACACGTTCCTTTGCTCCGGCGAATCCTGTCGCGGACGTTGGTCGCGCGATTCAGTGGACTCGCAGCGCGCGCACAGGAGTGGCGGTTGGCTTCATCCGCCAAGCACTCTGTCAAACAATGACCTGATGCTTGTCACTCTTCGACGGATCTCGACAGGAAAGCCTTCACCTCGCCATGTTCGCGAACCGTGACAAGTGCAGCTGGTGCGCGACAGTCACTGTCTTGGTCGGGCCGTTACGGTGTTTGGCCAGAATGAAATCCGCTTCTCCCCCACGTGGATCGTCACGCTCGAACGCGTCGGGACGATTCAACAGGATGACCATATCCGCATCCTGTTCTAGCGAACCCGATTCGCGAAGGTCGGACAACATTGGCTTCTTGTCGGTGCGTTGCTCCGGGCCACGGTTCAGCTGGCTGATCGCAACCACCGGAACCTCGAGCTCTTTGGCCAAAAGCTTGAGATGCCTTGAGAATTCGGATACTTCGATCTGTCGCGACTCGACCTTCTTACCTGACGTCATCAGCTGCAGATAGTCGACAACAACAAGCTTCAGGTTCGCCTTCTGCCGAAGCCGCCGCGCCTTGGCGCGGATCTCCATCATGGTCAGGTTTGGCGAATCGTCGATAAACAGCGGCGCCTCACTGATTTCGCTCATCCGCCGCGCCAGCCGCGTCCAGTCATCGTCGTTCATTCGGCCCGACCGCATGTCGGCGAGCTTGATCTTGGCCTCCGCCGACAAGAGTCGCATGACGATTTCGGTCTTGCTCATTTCGAGGGAGAAGATGACGCTGGCCATGCGGTGCTTGATTGAGCACGACCGCATGAAATCCAAACCCAACGTTGATTTCCCCACACCCGGCCGCGCCGCGACGATGATCATCTGCCCCGGGTGCAGCCCGTTGGTCACCTCGTCCAACTCGGTGAAGCCGGTCGGCACGCCGCGCGACATACCGCCGTTGGAGGCGATCGCATCGATCTCGTCCATCGTCGGCTGCAGCAGGTCTTCAAGGGGCACGAAGTCTTCCGAGGTCCGCCGGTCGGCCACCTCGTAGATCTCGGCCTGCGCGCGGTCGACAATCTCGGCCACGTCGGCGCCGTCGGCGCCGGCATAGCCGTACTGCACCACCCGCGTACCCGCCTCGACCAAGCGGCGCAGCAATGCTTTCTCGGAGACGATGCCGGCGTAGTAACCCGCGTTGGCGGCGGTCGGCACCGTTGAGATGAGGGTGTGCAGATACGGCGCCCCGCCGATTCGCCGCAACAGCCCTCGCCGGTCCAGTTCAGCGGCCACCGTCACGGCATCGGCCGGTTCCCCCCGCCCATAAAGATCGAGGATGGCGTCGTAGACGTTCTGATGTGCCGGGCGGTAGAAGTCGCCTGGCCGCAGCCGTTCCAGAACGTCTGCGATGGCATCCTTGCTCAGCAACATCCCGCCCAGCACCGACTGCTCCGCGGCGAGATCCTGGGGCGGCTGCCGCCCGTAGTCCTCACTCGGCGGCGCGGAATCCATCCCCGGGTGCGGCAGATCGTCGACGACTGCCATCCGCCCTCACCTCCTCTGACTTAGGCACCGAACATACATTCGAAGACTGCGATTCGGAGCGTAAATCAAAGCACTGACACCCTCCCCCGTCCCACCACATGGCCCCACTCGGCCTAGGCGCCGAGACGAACGTAAGCGTTGCTGGCGCGTACTCCAAGGGCCGCTGTTCATGAAGCTGTGCATGGCGTGTGCATACCCGGGCACACCTGTGTTGAGGGGGGTGTGGAGAACCTGTGGATCACGGCCGGGCCTCACGACATCACTGCTGTTGACCGCCATATAACGCCAGGGAATTCGTGTGGACAAGAATTGCTGCGGCGTGTCGTCGCAGGTTATGGCGTCGGGCGTGTTGGTTTTCAGCCAGATTGTCTTCGCGTAAATGACAGGTTAAGCCGCCGGCCGATCGTGAAGCCGGATTTGTTCGCCAGCGCGACGCAGCCGAAAAAACCCGGTGCGGCCAATTCGCGGCCACACCGGGTGATGACGGAGATGACGAGTTAGCTCTGGCCGACGACCTCGAGAGCAACCTCGACGTCGACTTCTGGGTGTAGGTGCACGACGACCGGATGGGTGCCGACCGCCTTGATGTGTGCCTTGGGCAGGCGGACGATCCGCTTGTCCAGGCTCGGACCACCCGCCTTCTTGATAGCGGCGACCACGTCGCCGGCGGTCACCGAACCAAACAGCTTGCCGCTGTCGGACGCGGTCTTCACCGGCAGTGCGACCGAGCCCAGCGCCTGGATCGCGGTCTTGAGCTCGCTAGCGTGCTCGCGGTCGCGGACTGTCTTGGTTTCCCGAGCACGGCGAATGTCGTCGGCCTGCTTCTGGGCACCGCGGGAAGCGACGATCGCCAGCCCACGGGGCAGCAGGAAGTTCCGCCCGTATCCGTCCTTGACCTCGACCGTTTCGCCAACGGAACCGAGGTGGTCGACGTCGGCGGTCAGAATCAGCTTCATCGTGTATGTACTTTCGTTGCGCGCCGCGGGGTTACCGCGTCGAGGACGTGAAGGGCAGCAGTGCGACCTCGCGGGCGTTCTTCACCGCGACCGCGATGTCCCGCTGGTGCTGCACGCAGTTGCCGGTAACCCGCCGGGCCCGGATCTTGCCGCGCTCACTGATGTAGGTGCGCAGCAGCGTGGTGTCCTTGTAGTCGATCTGCTGGCCCTTCTTGGAGCAGAACACGCATTTGCGCGCCTTGATGGGCTTCTCGGGAGCCGGGCGCCGCTTGGTGGACTTGGCCATGTGTGTTGTTCTTCCGTTCTCGTTCTCTGAAGTTTTCTAAATCAGAAGGGGGGTTCGTCGTCGCCGCCGCCGAACGAACCCGATGCCGGGGCACTGCCCCACGGGTCGTCGCCCGATCCGCCGGACTGGGCCGGCGCCGACTGCCGGGATCCGCCGCCACCGCCACCGCTGAAACCGCCGCCGCTGCGGCTGGCCTTGTTGACTTTGGCGGTGGCATACCGCAGCGAAGGTCCGATCTCGTCGACCTCGACTTCCACCACGGTGCGCTTTTCGCCCTCACGGGTCTCGAAGGACCGCTGCTTGAGTCGCCCGGTGACAACCACCCGCGCACCCCGGGTCAGGCTTTCGGCCACGTTCTCAGCCGCTTCCCGCCAGATGTTGCAGCGCAGGAACAGCGCTTCGCCGTCCTTCCACTCACCGCTCTGCCGGTCGTAAATACGAGGCGTGGACGCGACGGTGAAATTCGCCACGGCGGCACCCGAGGGGGTGAACCGCAGCTCGGGGTCAGCGGTCAGGTTTCCGACGACGGTAATTGTCGTGTCACCAGCCACAATAATCCTCCTTGTTCCGCCTGATCCTTACCTAATCCTGGCCTGATGGCTAGTTACGACGAGCCTAAGCAACGGCCCCGACAGGGGCGGCTAGTGCTTGTCGGTGCGCATCACCTTGGTTCGCAGCACCGACTCGTTCAGGCTCAGTTGGCGGTCCAGCTCGGACACCGTCGCGGGCTCGGCCTTGAGGTCGACGACAACGTAGATGCCTTCGGCGTGCTTGGCGATCTCGTACGCCAGCCGCCGCCGGCCCCAGATGTCGACCTTCTCGACCGTTCCACCGTCTTTGCGGACGACGTTCAGGAACGTCTCCAAGGACGGGGCGACGGTGCGTTCGTCGAGCGTGGGGTCGAGAATGACCATGATTTCATATGGACGCATAGGGACCTCATCACCTCCTGTGGTCTTGGCGGCCACGGACGGTCCGTGGCAGGAGGGTCGCCTGCGTCGGCAACCGCATCAGGGTACCGGACTCCGGACCGACCTGGGAAATCACTTCCGCGACGTCCGGAACTCCGCGGCTCGCGTCCGCGTCGCGTCGTCTGCCTTGGCGACGGAACCGGAGTCGAACGGCGGCTGGGGGTCGTATTCGATGAGTAGCTGGATTGCTTGCGCGGCGACGCGGTCGGCCAGCAGTTCCACCAACCGCAATGCCATGTCGATACCGCTGGACACCCCTGCTGAGGTGATGATGCGCTGCGGCAGGTGCTCGACGACCCGCTCCGGCACGTACCGCGCGCCCAAATTGTTCAACTGGTCGACAGCGGACCAATGGGTGGTCGCGGTAAGCCCGTCGAGCAGACCTGCACCGGCCAGCAGCAGCGCGCCGGTGCATACCGAGGTGGTGAAGGTGGTGTGTGGATGGACCGCTTGCAACCAACCGCTGATCTTTTCGTCGCCGATGAGCGCCCGGGTTCCGATGCCCCCAGGGACCACCACGACATCGGGCGAGTCCACTTCGTCGAAGGTGGCATCGCAGCTCACACCAAGCATGCCGTTCTCGGTGCGCACCTCACCACGCTGCCGACCCACGAACACCACCTGTGCGCCAGGTAGGCGCTGCAAAACGTCGTAGGGCCCCACCGCATCCAGGGCGGTGAACCGGGGAAACAACGGAATCGCGATCTGCATCAAGGCTTCTCGCCGACCAGTTCAGCTTCGGGGCACGGGGCCGGCGCCGGCGCACGCCTTGCGGCCTTGGGCCGCAATCGGTTCGGCAGCCAGCCTGGTGGCGTGTCCGGTGCCAGGTCGTAGGTCCCACCCGCGGGGTCGTCGACCCTACCCTGCCACCGCACCAGGTCCTCATCCGGCCGATAGATCTGACGAATCACCAAGGCGCACAACGCTAACACCGCGATATCGCGCAGTAACACCGTCGCGGTGAACCATTGTTCAGGCAGCGAACGGTTCGGGTTGCCGTACAGGTAGTACATGCGTGGCACCCACACCAGTGCGTCGATCGTCATCCAGGTCAGCAGTACGCGGCGATGCGGCACAGCCAGCACCGCCAGCGGCACCAGCCACAGCGAGAACTGGGGGCTCCACACTTTGTTGGTCAACAGGAAAGCAGCCACCACCAAAAAGGCCAGCTGCGCCAGACGGGGCCGCTGTGGCGCGGTGAGCGCGATGTAAGCGATTGCCGCGCAACACAATACGAATAACACCGTGACAATCGTGTTGAGCACCGTCGGGGGCTCCCAGAACCCCAGCGAGGGGTCGAACCCGCGCCACCCGGTGAACGACTTGACGACGTTGAACAGCGAATCCATGTCGTCGCCGCGACGGGTGTTGAGCCGGAAGAATTCTGACCAGCCGCGCGGGTAGAGGACCATCACCGGCAGATTGACCACCAGCCAGGTGACGGCGGCGGCCAGCGCGGTGCGTGCCACGCCCCGTAACCGTCCGGATCGCACACCCAACACCAGCAACGGCCCGAGAAACAAGAGCGGATACAGCTTCGCCGCCGCGCCCAGCCCAATCAACGCCCCGGCAAGGACGGGTCTGCGCCGCGCCCAGGCAAGGAGGCCTCCCATCGCGAAAGCCGTTGCCAGCGCATCGAAGTTGGTGAAGATCTGGAAGATCACCAACGGGGAGGCGGCCACCAGCGCCGCGTCCCATGGTCGACGGCCCGCCAACCCCGCGGTCGCCCACACGGTGGCCAGCCACGCCAGCGCCAACCCAAGTGCGGCGAAATTGAAGAACATCACCACCTCGGCCACCACCGGTAGCGGCGCAACCTTGCTCACGGTGGTGTAAGTCTTGGCGACCGCCATCGACAGGTATTGGTAAACCCCCGTCAGCACGGGATATTCCATGTATCGCACCGCGAGTTGGCCGTCGTAACGGACTTGCGGCCGACCACCACTGTCGGTCTCGACCCAACTGGATTTGTACGGAAACTTGCCTTGACTCAACAACTCCGCGCCGTAGAGCGGCACGGTGTCGGAGTAACACAGCTCGTAATACGCCCGTTGGTTGTCCCAATTGGCCACCCGCTGATCACCCGTGCCGGTTCCCGTGCTCTGCAGGCAAGCCGCCTTCGTCGACCAACCCAACGCCAGGAACACCAACGCGATCAGAAACATCACCCGCAACGGGGTGATGAACCGGGACCGACCGATCAGCGCATGCCGCCCCACTGGTCCGCCGATGACCGTGGCCAGTGCCGCGCCGAGCGCATCGGTGCGGCTCGGGCAGTCGCGGCTGTCCGCACTGCGGCGATCGGCGGCGATCGGCAGCGGCGAGATGGTGGCGCGTTCGGGTGGTGCCTGCGTCACGGGGGCGGTTGGGGAATGTCAGCCGGCGGCGGCAGTACCGGGCCCGGCTGGACGGGCAACCCCGGCGATCCTGGCACCCCCGGCGATCCGGGCACCCCCGGCGATCCGGGCACCCCCGGTGATCCGGGCGGTTCGGGCGGTCCCACCGTGACCGTTTGGGGCGGCCCCACCGGGATGGTGATCCCGGGGGCCACCTCTACGGTCGGCTGGATCACGGTCTGCGAAGGGCGCGGCGGTGGCGGGGGCGGTGCTGCGGGCACGCCCGCATAACCGCCGATCTCTGTCGGCTTGGGGAAGGTCTCGTTCTGCGTGCCCTTCAGGGCACCATCCATCGTGGACTTCCAGACGTCCGATGGCAGGCCCGAGCCGTACACGGCGCCGCCCGACGCTGTCACCAAGGGTTGGTCGCCCTTGACCGTGCCAACCCACACGGCGGTCGAGAGTGACGGGGTATACCCGACCATCCACGCGTCCTTGTTCGAGTTGGTGTCACCCAGTTGGGTGGTACCGGTCTTCGCCGCCGACGCCCGCCCCCCGGCCAAGCTGTGGCCGCGCGAGTATCCGGCGATCGGCTGCATCGCGGCGGTCACGTTGTCGGCCACTGCCTTGGGGATGCGTTGCTCACCGCTGTTGTCAGCGGTGGCGGCATCGAAGAGCACCTGCCCTTCGGAGTTGACCACCTTCTGCACGAAGTGCGGACGGTGATAGAGACCGGACGCAGCCAGCGTGGCGTAGGCGGTGGCCATGTCGAGCACCCGACTCTGGTACTGCCCCAGGACGATTCCGTTGTTGGGGGGTCCGCCCTTGCCGTCCTCGGACAGAGTGTGAGCGACACCTGGGAAGCTCTCGGCAATTCCAGCCTGGTGCGCGGCATCCGCTACCGCCTGCGGGCCGCCCTTGAGCTTGAGCATCAACCGGTAGTACGAGGTGTTCAACGACATCTTCAGCGCCTCGGCCAGGTTGCACGTCCCGCAACTCTCGCCCTCGACATTGGTGATCTTGATGCCGTCGACGGTCAGCGGGGAACTGTCCACCTGATAGCCCAGACCTATGCCCTGCTCGAGGGCAGCGACCAGGGCGAAGACCTTGAACGACGAACCGGTCTGCAACCCCGCCTGGGCGAAATCGAAACCCTGGGCGTTGGCCCCGCCGTAATAGGCCTTCACCGCTCCGGTGCGCGGGTCGATCGAGACCACCGCGGACCGCATCTCGGGGTCCTGGTCGTCCAGGTACTTCGACACCGCCCGCTCCGCGGCCTGCTGGGCCTGCGGATCGATCGTGGTGGTGACCTGCAATCCCTGGGTGTTCAATGTCTGCTCGTCGATGTTGAACAGATCCAAAAGCTCTTTGGTGACCTGTCGCTCGATCAGTCCATTGGGTCCCGTGGTCTGGTAGGCCGCGCGCGCCTGATCCGGTGAGACCGTCCTCGGGAAGACCTGTGCGGCGCGGTCGCCGGTAGCGAGCGCCTTGGTTTCCACCATGCCGTCCAGGACCCAGTTCCACCGGGCGAGAGCACCTTCGGGGTCGACGGCGGGGTCCAGGGTGGAGGGCCGGCGGATCAGCGCGGCCAGCAGCGCACCTTCGGAGACGGTGAGTTGCTCGACGGGTTTGTCGAAGTAGGCCTTGGACGCAGCCGAGATTCCGTAGGCGCCGCGGCCGAAATAGATGATGTTCAGGTAAGCCTGCAGCACATCGTCTTTCGACCACTCCCCCGCCATCTTGGTGGCGATGACGAATTCCTTGGCCTTGCGCATCAGGCCGCTCCACCCGTGCTGCGCGGAGCCGACCAACGCGTTCTTGACATATTGCTGGGTGATCGTCGACCCGCCCTGCAAATCCCCCCCGAACAGGTTGTTCTTCGCTGCACGGGCAAACCCGCTGAAAGAGAAACCAGGGTTGCTGTAGAAGCCGCGGTCCTCGGCGGCGATCACCGCCTGCCGCACGTGCACCGGCACCTGATTGAGGTTGACATCGACCCGGTTGCCCTCGGGCGGCACAATTTTGGCGATCTCAGTGCCATCACTGGCCAGGATTGTGGAGACCTGGTTGGTGCGGATGTCACCGGGCCGTGGCACGTCGACGATGAAGTAGGCCATCGTGAACGTGACGATCGGCAACAGAATCAGCACGGCCGCACTCAAGTACGCCGAGCGTCGGACCCATCGCCAGTTGATCTGCTCGGACCAAGTCGGCTTCCGGCGCGGCCTTCGGCCACCCGAAGGTCCGGTGGGGCCCGGTGGGGGGGGCGGGCCCCCCGGGGGCCGTCGTGCGCCGCTGAGCCGTTCCCGATCCTGGCCGGGCCGCGGCGACGGAGCGTCCAGTGCCGCCTTCACCTGGTCGAGTGGGTCGCGTTGCTCGACCGGTGCTGACGCCGCGTTGTCGAGGGCCGCCTTCACCTTGTCTATGGGATCGCCGTGCCGAGTCGACCGGTCGTCGACGACGGGCGGAAGGATCGTGGTCAACCGGTCGTCGGGGGGCACCGGTCGGCGCGGTGCCGGCGGCGGAACACCCCGATCGCCGGCGGGAGGCTCGGCGGGATGCTTGGTGCCACCCTCGGTCGCCGACTCGCCCGGTGAGCCGCTGGACGCCTGGTGGTGACGCCCGTCGTTATTCACTGGCTGTGCGGGCGCCGTTGCGCGCCGTCCGCGGGCCACCCGTCCCCTTCGGCGGGTGTGCGGGGACTGCCGCACCCAGGACGTACGACTTGACCAGGTGATTCCAGCTGCAGGTGCGACACACCTCTACGACGTGAACAGCAAACTCTGAGAAGCGGGTGGCCAGCAGCACCAACTCTTCTGCGGTGCGCGCCGACCCCGATACCGCGCCCAGGTGCTCACCGAACACCCAGGAAACCAACGTCAGTTGCTCCTTGCGGCAGATCGGGCACATCACTTTGCTCGGTTTCCCGTGAAACTTCGCCGCGCGCAACAGGTAGGGATTCGCGTCGCACACCTCCGACACCCCGGTGCGGCCCGAGTACACCTCAGCCAGCAGCGAGCGCCGTCGAAGCGCGTAGTCCACCACCTGTCGCTGCAGTCGCACGGTGACCAGAGTACGTCGCCTTCCCCAGCACCGATACGCAGCCGCGGGTGTTGTCGCACGGGCCGGAGGCGGGTGAATCGGTATTGAGTGCTCACACGCTGCGCCGCTGCGCGCCAGGACTTCTACGATCATCCCGTGGCGAAATCTCGTGGCGGGTCGGCGACTACGCGGGCAAAGGACAGCGACCGGCAACGCGCGTGCCGGATCCTTGACAACGCCCTCAACGACGGTGAGTTGTCGATGGAGGAGCATCGCGAGCGGGTCAGCATGGCCACCAACGCGGTGACCCTGGACGACCTGCAGCTTCTGGTTGACGACCTGCAGTCCGCCGAGGTCGCGCCGCCGGTACAGAATGCCGTGGTCAAACAGCGGAAGAAGCCGAACGGGCGGGGCCTCACCGTAGCGGCCTTCGCGGTCACCGCGTTGCTGGGCATCGCCATCGGGTGGGGTCTGTACGGCAATACCACCTCGCCGCTGGACTTCACCTCCGATCCCGGCGCCAAATCGGACGGCATCGACCCGGTGGTACTGACACCGCCCAAGCAACTCCACTCCCTCGGCGGATTGACTGGTCTGTTGGAGCAAAGCCGCAAACGATTCGGCGACACGAAGGGTTACCGCTTGGTGGTCTACCCCACTTACGCGTCGATGGACCGACCCGACCCCGCCGACGAGCGCCGGGTGCTGGATTACACCTACCGCGGCGGCTGGGGCGATCCGAGTAGCTCCGCAAAGAGCAGCACCGACGGCGCTCTGGTGGATCTCGCCAAGTTCGATGTCAAGACCGTGGTGGGCATCATGCGCGGCGCACCGGAGACCGTCGGCATGAAGCCGCAAGACGTCAAATCGACATATCTGATCGTGGAACCGGCAAAGGACCCGACCACACCGGGGACGTTGTCCCTGACCATCTACGTTTCCGGCGACTACGGCAGTGGCTACATCGAGCTGGCCGGTGACGGCACCGTGAAACAGGTCCATTACGTGAGTTGAGGGTGTGACTAACGGCGCACTAACAGTTGGTGGTGTTGTCGCTAATATATCGGGGCGATACGATGACACGAGGCGTCGTATCGTCGTAATCAGTCGCATAAAGAGGGGGTGAACCGGTGCTGGAACTTGCCATTCTTGGTCTCCTCATCGAGTCACCGATGCACGGCTACGAGCTGCGTAAGCGTCTGACAGGCCTGCTCGGAGCGTTCCGCGCGTTCTCGTACGGTTCGCTGTATCCCGCGCTGCGCCGCATGCAGACCGACGGGCTGATTGCCGAAAACGCCGCTCCAGCCGGGACACCGGTCCGACGGGCACGCCGGGTCTACCAGTTGACCGACGCGGGTCGCCGGCGCTTCGGCGAACTGGTCGCCGACACCGGACCGCACAACTACACCGACGACGGCTTCGGGGTGCACCTGGCTTTTTTCAACCGCACTCCCGCGGAGGCGCGGATGCGCATCCTGGAGGGCCGGCGCCGTCAGGTCGAGGAGCGGCGAGAGGGTCTGCGCGAGGCGGTGGCGCGGGCCAGCAGTTCGTTCGACCGCTACACCCGTCAGCTGCATCAACTCGGCCTTGAGTCCAGCGAGCGGGAAGTCAAGTGGCTCAACGAGCTCATCGCCGCGGAGCTAGCGGCACCCAATCACGCCGAACAGACGTGAATTCGCGACATCCAGAACGAACAACTTAGACAGCAGAGTTACGAGGTTAGGAGAACGCCCAATGAGTGAGCAGAACGCGCCACAGGCGTCTGAGGTACGGGTCGCCATCGTCGGCGTCGGCAACTGCGCGTCCTCGCTGGTTCAGGGCGTCCAGTACTACTACGAGGCCGACGAGAACAGCACCGTGCCCGGGCTGATGCATGTGACGTTCGGCCAGTATCACGTCCGCGACGTCAAGTTCGTGGCCGCTTTCGACGTCGACGCCAAGAAGGTCGGCTTCGACCTCTCCGAAGCGATCTTCGCCTCGGAGAACAACACGATCAAAATCGCCGACGTGCCACCGACCAATGTGACGGTGCAGCGCGGTCCGACGCTCGACGGCATCGGCAAGTACTACGCCGACACCATCGACGTGTCCGACGCCGAACCCGTCGATGTGGTCCAGGCGCTCAAGGACGCCAAGGTCGATGTGCTGGTCTCGTACCTCCCGGTCGGCTCCGAAGAGGCGGACAAGTTCTACGCTCAGTGCGCCATCGACGCCGGCGTGGCATTCGTCAACGCACTGCCGGTCTTCATCGCCTCGGACCCCGTGTGGGCCAAGAAGTTCGCCGACGCCGGTGTGCCGATCGTCGGAGACGACATCAAGAGCCAGGTCGGTGCGACCATCACCCACCGCGTGATGGCCAAGCTGTTCGAGGACCGCGGCGTGCAGCTGGACCGGACCATGCAGCTCAATGTCGGCGGCAACATGGACTTCCTCAACATGCTCGAGCGCGAGCGTCTGGAATCCAAGAAGATCTCCAAGACCCAGGCCGTCACCAGCAACCTGCAGCGTGAGTTCAAGACCAAAGACGTGCACATCGGCCCGTCCGATCACGTCGGCTGGCTCGACGACCGCAAGTGGGCCTACGTGCGACTGGAAGGCCGTGCCTTCGGCGACGTGCCGCTGAACCTGGAGTACAAGCTCGAGGTGTGGGACTCGCCGAACTCTGCGGGCGTCATCATCGACGCGGTGCGGGCGGCCAAGATCGCCAAGGACCGCGGCATCGGCGGCCCGGTGATCCCCGCGTCGGCGTACCTGATGAAGAGCCCGCCCGAGCAGCTCCCGGACGACATCGCTCGTGCGCAACTCGAAGAGTTCATCATCGAGGGCTGACTCGTAGAGTCACAAGGGTGACCGACACCTCGCCCGACGAACTCACCGGACTGTCCGAGTTTGACCTGCTGGCCGAAAACGCCGAGCAAGCGGGTGTTACAGGCCCCCTGCCGCAGGTAGAACGGGTGACCGCGGGTGCCGTCAGCGCGCTGCGCTGGGGTGATTCCGACCCTCGCGTGATCTTCCTGCACGGTGGCGGGCAGAACGCCCACACCTGGGACACCGTGATCGTCGGCCTCGGCGAGCCGGCGCTGGCCGTGGATCTACCCGGGCACGGGCACTCCGGCTGGCGGGAGGACGGCGACTACTCCCCCAAGAACAACGCCGACACGCTGGCGCCGGTGTTGCGCGAGCTGGCACCCAGCGCCGAACTCGTGGTCGGCATGTCGCTCGGCGGGTTGACGGCCATCCGGCTGGGTGCGCTCGCCCCGGATCTGGTCGACGAACTCGTGCTCATCGACGTCACCCCGTCGGCGCTGCAACGGCACTCCGAAATGACCAAAGAGCAGCAGGGCACCGTGGCGCTGATGCACGGCGAACGGGAGTTTCCCACCTTCCAGGCGATGCTGGACCTGACGATCGCGGCCGCGCCGCACCGCGAGGTCAAGGCACTGCGCCGTGGCGTTTTCCACAACTCTCGCCGAATGGACAACGGCAACTGGACGTGGCGATACGACGCAATACGCGTGTTTCCCGACTTCAGCACCCTGTGGGACGACGTGGCCAGCCTTCGAGCGCCGGTGACCCTGATTCGCGGCGGCTCATCGGGCTTCGTCACCGGTGACGACGCCGCCGAACTCGGCCGGCGTGCACCGCACTTCCGTGCCGCCCACGTCGTCGAGAATTCGGGCCATTCGGTGCAAAGCGACCAACCCCGGGCGCTGATCGAGTTGGTGCGCGGAGTCATCGCCGCCCGCTGAGGTCCACCGTCGGATGACCAATAGCGATCGAGCCAGGCCCGCCGGGCGGCCGCGTGACACGTCCATCGATGACCGGGTGCTGTCGGCGACACGTGAATTGCTGCTCGAGGTCGGCTGGGACGACCTGAGCGTGCGCCTGGTCGCCGCGCGGGCCGGAGTAGGGCGGTCCAGCCTGAGCCGACGCTGGTCTTCCAAAGCGGAGCTGGTGTTGCACGCGATCCTGGGGGAAACCCCCGACCTGGCACCGTTCGAAGGCACTGACCTGGCGGGCTGGATCGAATGGGTGGTCCGCGGCAGCCATGAGCTGTTCAGCCGTGCCGACGTACGGACGGCGGTACCGGGCCTGCTGCTGGCCCTGCAGGAGAATGACGACCTTCGAAAGACGCTGTGGACCGCGTTCAGCGGTCCGGCCGCAGAACTGTTCGCCGACAAGGTACAGGCCACCACCCGCCGGCAGCGGCAACGCGCTGAGCTCGACGCGCGTGCGACCCTGGCGATGGCGGCGGGCGCCGCGCTGTTTCTGACAACCGTTGCGGCCGAAGACGATTCGCAGGCCTTACGGAATCGGATAGCGCAGCTGCTGACGACGGCGATGCGGCCGGACGGCGGTTAGTGCTAACGTTACGAGACCAGTGGAATCGTAACTCTAGAGCGCGGGCCGGGCTGCACATACATGGGGATTTACGCGATCAGCGGATCGGCGTCGGGAATGGGCCGCGCCGCCGCGAACCGGTTGCGCGCCGAAGGTCACACCGTCATCGGAGTCGACCTCAGAGACGCTGAAGTGCTGGCCGACCTCTCGTCGGCGGAAGGCCGCGCGCAGGCGGCGGGCGCGGTGCTCGCGGCCACCGACGGCCGGCTCGACGGCGCCGTCCTGGCTGCCGGTATCGGCCCCACTCCCGGCAATCTCGGCCGCATCGCGGAAGTGAACTACCTCGGAGTGGTGGAACTCCTCGAACAGTGGCGGCCCGCGCTGGCCGCTGCGAACGGGGCGAAAGTTGTTGTGGTGTCCAGCAACTCGACGACCACCACTCCGATGGTCCCGCGCCGGACGGTACGCGCACTGTTGGCCGGTGATGTCGATCGGGCGGTGCGCAGCGTACGGATCTTCGGACCAGCCCGGCCGGCCATCGTCTACGCCGCATCCAAGGTCGCGGTCAGCCGGTGGTTGCGCCGGCAGGCGATCCGAACCGATTGGGCCGGAGCCGGCATCCGGCTGAATGCTCTGGCACCCGGCGCGGTGCTGACGCCACTGCTCGAGCAGCAGTTGGCCGATCCCCGGCAGCGCCGGGCCGTGCAGCGCTTCCCGGTTCCGGTCGGCGGCTTCGGCGACCCGGAGCAGCTGGCCCAGTGGATCTGTTTCATGCTTTCAGGTTCGGCCGACTTCCTCTGCGGCAGTATCGTTTTCGTCGACGGCGGAACCGACGCACACTTTCGCGGTGACGATTGGCCGCGCCCCGTCCCCGCTCGCCACGTCGCCGGCTACCTGCGGAAGTTTCTGATGCCACGCTTTGACCGGCGATAACCAGGTGATATGTTTCGGTGCCAATGGTATCGAAACTTGCATTTGTCCCGATGCGGCTCGGTCCTCTGACGCTGAAAAACCGCTTCATCAAGGCGGCGACGTTCGAGGGCGTGATGCCACGCGGGCAAGTCACCGACGCACTCGTCGACTTCCACACCGAGGTTGCCCGCGGCGGGGCGGCCATGACCACCGTTGCCTACTGCGCGATCTCCCCGGGCGGACGAGTGCACCGCGATACCGTCGTGCTCGACAACGATCGGGTACCGCAGCTGCGCCGCCTGACAGATGCCGTTCACGCCGCGGGCGCACTGGTGTGCGCGCAAATCGGACATGCGGGGCTGGTGGCCAACACGCTGTCGAACCAGACGGCGACCCTGGCCCCGTCCACCCGCCTCAGCGCGCCGGCCATGGGTTTGGTCCGCGCGGCCACCCCCGATCAGCTCGAGGCGGTGGTCGACGACTTCGGAGCGGCCGCCCGCAATGCCGTCGAAGCCGGGTTCGACGCGATCGAAATCCACATGGGCCACGGCTACCTGCTCAGCTCGTTCTTCAGCCCGAGCCTGAACAAGCGGCGGGACAGCTACGGCGGCGACACCACCCGGCGCGCCGAGTTGGCCCGGCGGGTAGCCGAGCGGGTTCGGCGCACCGCCGGCCCGTCCGTTGCGATCACTGCGAAATTCAACATGGACGACGGGGTACGCCGCGGGTTCTGGCTCACCGACAGCCTGCCCACGGCCCGCCTACTGCAATCCGACGGACACCTGGACGCGCTGCAACTGACCGGCGGCAGTTCGCTGCAGAACCCCATGTACTACTTCCGAGGCGACGTTCCGCTCGACGAATTCATCGCCTCGCAACCGCGAGCGGTCGGGCTCGGCCTGCGCGTCATCGGTCGCCGCATGTTTCGCAGCTACCCGTTCGAAGAAGCTTTCTTCCTCCCGCTCGCCCGACAGTTTCGTGCGGCCCTGTCCATGCCGCTGATCCTGCTTGGCGGAATCAACCGGCTCGACACCGTCGAAGGAGCGCTTGCCGAGGGCTTCGAATTCGTCGCGATGGCCCGGGCCCTGCTGCGAGACCCGCATCTGGTCAACAGTTTTCATCGGGGGGCGGCCACCGAGGGCCTGTGCGTCCACTGCATGAAGTGCATGCCCACCGTATACACCGGGACGCATTGTGTTGTGCGCCAGTACAGCAGCGTCTGAGTTCGCCGGCGCGACACGCGCCTACGGTGGTTGTCATGACTTCCACCGCTCAACCCGCCGTCCCTATCCGCATCGGCGTCCAGCTGCAACCACAGCATGCCCCGCGCTACCGCGATATCCGCGACGCCGTTCGGCGCTGCGAAGACATCGGTGTCGATGTGGCCTTCAACTGGGATCACTTCTTCCCGCTCTACGGTGATCCCGACGGTGCCCACTTCGAATGCTGGACGATGCTGGCGGCCTGGGCCGAGCAGACGTCGCACATTCAGATCGGCGCGCTGGTGACGTGCAATTCCTACCGGAATCCCGAACTGCTGGCCGACATGGCGCGCACGGTAGACCACATCTCCGACGGTCGGCTCATTCTGGGCATCGGATCCGGCTGGAAGCAGAAGGATTACGACGAGTACGGCTACGAGTTCGGCACCGCGGGCAGTCGGCTCGACGACTTGGCCGGTGCCCTCCCCCGCATCACCTCGCGACTGGCCAAGTTGAACCCGGCGCCCACCCGGCACATCCCGGTATTGATCGGCGGCGGCGGCGAACGCAAGACGCTGCGGCTGGTTGCCGAGCACGCTGATGTGTGGCACAGCTTCAGCTCCGCGGACGAATATCCGCCCAAGTCGGAGGTCCTGGCCAAGCACTGCGAAGCGGTCGGCCGAGACCCGGCCAGTATCGAGCGGTCCGCGGGGGTCGGTGGCGGAGCCGACCTGATCGCCAACGCTGAAGCCCTGGCCGATCTCGGAGTCACCCTGCTGACGGTCGGCTGCGATGGGCCCGACTACGACCTGAAGGACGCCGAAGCGCTGTGTCGGTGGCGCGACAGCTCGCGCTGATCCTTATGCGATCGACGAAACATCTCTCCGCGCCGCTCTCGTCGTGAGAAACTGGCCGCGCTAGCGGCCGCGGGCCGTCCGGAAGAGACTGCAAGGACTGATGCCGAAGAAATACGGGGTCAAAGAAAAAGACCAAGTTGTGACGCACATTCTCAACCTGGTGTTGACCGGGACGCTGCGCAGTGGCGATCGCGTCGACCGCAACGAGATCGCCCAGGGGCTCGGCATCAGCCGGGTACCCATCCAAGAAGCACTGGTTCAGTTGGAACACGACGGTATCGTTTCGACTCGCTATCACCGGGGCGCGTTCATCGAGCGGTTCGACGAGGCAACCGTGCTCGAACACCACGAACTCGACGGCCTCCTCAACGGCATCGCGTCAGCGCGGGCGGCAGCCAACCCGACGCCCCGGATCCTGGGCGAACTCGACGCGCTGCTCCGGTCGCTGCGGGTCGCCCAGGAACCGCGCACCTTCGCCGAGATCGCGTGGGAGTACCGGCGCGTGGTCAATGACGAGTACGCCGGGCCACGCCTGCACGCCACCATCCGCGCCTCGCAGAATCTCATCCCCCGGGTCTTCTTCATGACCTACCAGCACAGCCGCGACGACATGCTGCCGTTCTACGAAGCTGAGAATGACGCGATCCACCGGCGCGACCCGCGAGCCGCTCGGGCCGCCTGTGTGGGGCGCGCTGAGCTGATGGCCAAGACGATGGTTGCCGAGCTGTGCAGACGCGGGGTGTTCGCTTCCCGCGAATGTTCGGAAACCTCTGTCGCGCAATCACCTTCAGTTCCGGCCGGTTAGCCCGCGGGTGTCGTCGATCGTGTTCTAGAACGTCACCGCAGAGGACTGGCTACGGTGGCAGTGATGAGTTCGAACGTCGGGCGGTCCGGCCCCCGCGGGGCAAAGATGTTCGGGATAATCGCGAGCATCGTGATCGTCGGCGGGTTGGCCGGTGCCGCACCCGCAGCCGCGGATCGCAACCAATGCGCGCCGCCCGGGGTGGAAAGTGCCACCGTACTGCCCGACGACCTCACCACCTCACCCGGCTCCGACGTCGCCGACGACACCGACACCACCCCGGGCACCATTCCGTTGAGCTCGGTGAACATCGGTGCGCTGGGACTGGCGACACCCGGAATCCTGGTCGCCGGCACGTTGCCCGACGCGCCGCCCAGCACCTGCATCAATGCCACCGGGCGCTTCACCGGCTTCGACAACGAACTGCTGCGCGCCATAGCTGCGAAGATCGGCCTGCGCGTCCGCTTCGTCGAGACCGACTTCTCCGGACTCCTTGCTCAGGTGTCGTCGCGGCGCTTCGACGTCGGCTCGTCGTCGGTCAAGGCCACCGACGCCCGTCGTCACACTGTTGCGTTCACCAATGGCTACGACTTCGGTTTCTATTCGCTGGTCGTACCACCGGCTTCGCCGATCAGAAACTTCACCGACCTTGCCGAGGGGCAACGCATCGGCGTCGTCCAGGGCACCGTCGAGGACACCTACGTCGTCGACACCTTGCATCTGCAACCGGTGCGGTACCCGGACTTCGTCACCGTCTACGCCAGCCTGAAAACCCACCAGATCGATGCCTGGGTGGCACCGGCCAACCAGGCATCGGCCGCCCTGCGGACGGGTGACCCCGCCGTGATAGTGGCGAACACCTTCGGCGCCAACGACTTCGTGGCCTACGCCGTTGCCAAGGACAACCAGCCGCTGGTCGATGCGCTGAACTCCGGACTCGACGCGGTCATCGCGGATGGCACCTGGGCGGAGCTGTACAGCAAGTGGGTGCCCCGCACCCTGCCGCCCGGCTGGAAACCGGGCTCCAAGGCCGCCGTCGCACCGAAACTGCCCGATTTCACCCGGATCGCCGCCGAACACCACCGCAAACCAGTACACCCGACTGCCCCCAAGTCGACCCTCACCCAACTGCGGGAATCCTTCCTGGACTGGGACATGTACCGGCAAGCCATCCCGGCGCTGCTCGCAACCGGACTACCCAACACCCTCATCCTCACCGGCAGCGCCAGCGTGATCGGACTGACGATCGGCATGCTGCTGGCTATCGCAGGAATTTCGGAGAAGCGATGCGTGCGCTGGCCCGCCCGGATCTACACCGACATCTTCCGGGGTCTGCCAGAGGTAGTGATCATTCTGATCATCGGACTCGGCGTGGGCCCGGTGGTCGGCGAAGTGACCAATAACAATCCGTATCCGCTGGGCATTGCCGCCCTAGGGATGATGGCCGGAGCCTACGTCGGCGAGATTCTGCGGTCCGGAATCCAGAGCGTTGACCCCGGCCAGCTCGAAGCCGCGCGAGCGCTCGGCTTCAGCTATCCGACCGCGATGCGGTTGGTAGTGGTCCCGCAGGGCATCCGGCGGGTGTTACCGGCCCTGGTCAACCAGTTCATCGCGCTGCTGAAAGCCTCCGCGCTGGTGTACTTCCTGGGCCTGGTCGCCAATCAGCGGGAACTGTTCCAGGTGGGGCGCGACCTGAACGCTCAAACCGGGAACCTCTCGCCGCTGGTGGCTGCCGGCATCTTCTACCTGATGCTGACCGTTCCCTTGACGCACCTGGTCAACCAGATCGACGGCCGCCTTCGCCGCGGCCGCAGCAAGCTGCGACCGGAAGATCCTCCGGAAGTTGTCACCTCGACCATCGGCGTGGAGATGACATGACTACCGCCGTGCCGTGCCGAAACCCGGTCTCGTTGGCAGCCGAGGACATTCACCAGATCCTGGACGGCAACCCGGTGCTGCGCGGTGTCACCATCAAGGTGCCGGCCGGGACCACCACGGCGGTGATCGGTCCGTCCGGGTCGGGCAAATCAACACTGTTACGCACCCTGAATCGATTGCACGAACCCGACAGCGGCGACATCCTGCTGGACGGGCGATCGGTTTTGCGGGACGACCCCGACCAACTCCGGCGGCGCATCGGCATGGTGTTCCAGCATTTCAACCTCTTTCCGCATCTCAGCGTGCTGGACAACGTCGCGCTGGCGCCACGTCGGCTGCACCGGTTGTCCCGCGAGGCCGCGCGGGACCTCGCCGTGCACCACCTCGACCGGGTCGGGCTGAAGGCCAAGGCCGACGCGCGGCCGGGCACGCTGTCAGGCGGCCAGCAGCAACGCGTCGCCATCGCCCGGGCACTGGCGATGGCTCCCCAAGTGATGTTTTTCGACGAAGCCACTTCGGCACTGGATCCCGAGATGGTCAAGGGGATCCTGGCGCTCATCGCCGATCTCGGCGCCGACGGCATGACGATGCTGGTGGTCACTCACGAGATGGGATTCGCGCGCTCGGCCTCGGATGCTGTCGTATTCATGGACCACGGCAAAGTCGTGGAGTTCGGGCCGCCGGAGCAGATATTCGGCGCCGCCGTGACCGAACGCCTGCAGCGGTTCCTAGCTCAGGTGCTCTGACTCCGGGTTTTTCCCGACGGGTAAGCCCGCCCGATACGGGGTCTCCAGCCGCGGGCATTTCTGGTTAGACTGCCGGTTTATGGCAGACAGCGAAGCCACCGCCCCGGAGGTGACCGAGCTTGCTGAGGGGCTGCACCGGTCACTGTCCAAGCTGTTTGCGATTCTGCGCCGCGGTGACCCGAACGGCATGGTCGCCGGCGAACTGACGCTCGCGCAGCTGTCGATTCTTGTCACCCTGCTCGACCAAGGGCCGATCAGGATGACCGATCTCGCCGCCCACGAACGGGTACGCACCCCCACCACCACCGTGGCGATCCGCCGGCTGGAGAAGATCGGATTGGTCAAACGCTCGCGCGACCCGTCGGACCTTCGGGCTGTCCTGGTCGACATCACGCCGCAAGGCCGGTCGGTGCACAACGAGTCGCTGGCCAACCGGCATGCCGCTCTGGCGGCGATGCTCAGCCAACTCTCCGCCTCCGACCTGGAAAACCTGACGAAAGCGCTGCCGCCGCTGGACCGCCTGGCCAGCCGTGAATCGGCCGGGAACGCCGCCGGACCCGCCGAGTGTTCATGAAAGTGTTTTGTTTCCAACCGGCTCGGTAACTGCTGAAGTCATGCCCACCGCACTCATCACCGGCGCCAGCGGCGGTATCGGCGCCGCCATCGCTGGGGCGCTGGCTCCGACGCATACGCTGCTGCTGGCCGGACGGCCCTCGGGCCGGTTGGATGACGTCGCGCAGCGACTCGGCGCCACCACGTTTCCGTTGGACCTGACCGATACCGACTCGATCGAATCCACGTGTGAAGTCATCGACGAACTGGACGTGTTGGTGCACAACGCCGGGGTGTCCGTACCCGGGCATGTCGCCGAGTCACACGTCGACGAGTGGCGAGCCACCTTTGACGTCAATGTCTTTGGCGCCGTTGCCCTTACCTTGACCCTGCTGCCGGCGCTGCGACAAGCCCGCGGTCGGGTGGTGTTCATCAACTCCGGATCGGGACGCAATGTGTCGCCGGGCATGGCTTCCTACTCGGCCAGCAAGTTCGCGTTGCGGGCCTTCGCCGATTCGCTGCGTCAGGACGAGCCCGCACTGCTGGTGACCTCGATTCACCCCGGCCGCGTGGACACCGACATGCAGCGCGAACTCGTCGCCTATGAGGGCGGCGAGTACGACCCGGCGAAGTTCTTGCGGCCCGAGACCGTCGCCGAGGTGGTTGCGCAGGTGGTGGCCACACCGCCGGACGGCCACGTCCATGAAGTGGTCATCCGGCCGCGCTAGGTCAAACGACCAGGTTGACCATCCGGCCCGGGATTACGATCACCTTGCGCGGGACGGCACCGGCCAGGAATGCCTGCACTTTCTCGTCGCCCAGAGCGGCAGCCTGCACCGCGTTCTGATCCGCATCCGCGGCCACCACCACCCGGCCCCGTACCTTGCCGTTCACCTGTACCGGGTATTCCAGCGTGTCATCCACCAGGTAGGCCGGGTCGGCCACCGGGAAGGGACCGTGCGCCAGCGATTTCGGGTGACCCAGCCGCGACCACAGCTCTTCGGCTAGGTGCGGGGCCAGCGGTGCCAGCATCAGCACCAATGGTTCGACCGCCGCGCGGGGGACGTCGCCCCGATGCTGCTTGGTGAGGTGGTTGGTGTATTCGATCAACTTGGCCGCAGCGGTGTTGTTTCGCAGTGCCGCATAGTCTTCGGACACTCCGGCGACGGTACGGTGCAGAGCACGCAGCGTGTCGGTGCTCAACTCGCTGTCGACCACCCGGATCCGCCCGGTTTCCTCGTCGATGACCAACCGCCACACCCGCTGCAGAAAGCGTTGCGCGCCAACGACATCCTTGGTGGCCCAGGGCCGGGACGCCTCCAGCGGACCCATCGACATCTCGTAGACCCGCAGCGTGTCCGCGCCGTATTCGTCGCAGATCTCGTCGGGCGAGATCGAATTCTTCAAGCTCTTACCGATTTTGCCGAACTCTTGGAAGACCTCGATCTCGCCTTCCGGTGCGGGGTAGCAGAACTTCCCATCGCGCTCGACCACCTGCTCGGCAGGGACATAGGCGCCGCGCTTGTCGGTGTAGGCGAACGCCTGAATGTAGCCCTGATTGATCAGCCTGCGATAGGGCTCGCGGGAGCTGACGTGGCCGAGGTCGTAGAGCACCTTGTGCCAGAACCGGCAATACAGCAGATGCAGCACGGCATGCTCGGCGCCGCCGACGTAGACGTCGACACCCCCGGGATCGTCGGGTCCGTGCTGCGCGGGTCGCGGGCCCATCCAGTAGGCCTCGTTTTCCTTGTCGCAGAACCGCTCCGAGTTGTGTGGGTCGGTGTAGCGCAGCTCATACCAGGAACTGCCGGCCCACTGCGGCATCACGTTGGTGTCGCGCGTGTAGGCCCGCAACCCGTCGCCCAGGTCCAGTTCCACATGCACCCATTCGGATGCCTTGGCCAGCGGCGGTGACGGCTCGCTGTCGGCGTCGTCGGGATCGAACAACACCGGCGAATAGTCGGGCACGTCAGGCAGTTCGACGGGCAGCGCCGCTTCGTCGAGCGCATGTGCGCGGCCGTCACTGTCGTAGACGATCGGGAAGGGTTCGCCCCAGTAGCGCTGTCGCGCGAAAAGCCAGTCTCTGAGCTTGAATTGGACGCGGGCCTGCCCTTTACCCTCGCTCTGCAACCGGGCGGTGATCGCCTCTTTGGCCGCGGCCACGTCCATGCCGTCCAGATAGTCCGAGTTGACCAGCACTCCGTCACCGGCATAGGCGGACTCCGAAACATCGCCGCCGGCAATGACTTCCACGACGGGAAGGCCGAACTGCCTGGCGAAGTCCCAGTCGCGCTGATCGTGCCCCGGAACCGCCATGATGGCTCCGGTGCCGTAGCCGGCCAGCACATAGTCAGCGATGAAGATCGGCACCGCCGCCCCGTTGGCGGGGTTGACGGCATAACTGCCCAGGAACACGCCGGTCTTCTCGCGGTTTTCCTGGCGCTCGAGATCCGACTTGGCCGCGATGGCGCGACGGTAGTCGGCCACGGCCTCCGCGGGTGTCGCGGCGCCGTAGGTCCAGGACGGGTTGACGCCGTCCGGCCAGGCTGTCCCTACCAGTTCGTCGACCAGATCGTGCTCCGGCGCCAACACCAGATAGGTCGCGCCGAACAGGGTGTCCGGGCGGGTGGTGAACACCTCGACATCGGCGCGTGAACCGTCGACCCTGGTGGCGGCGAACAGCGCTGATGCACCCGTCGAGCGGCCGATCCAGTTTCGCTGCATGGACTTGACCTTCTCCGGCCAGTCCAGCAGTTCGAGGTCGTCGAGCAGCCGATCGGAGTAGGCAGTGATCCGCATCATCCACTGCCGCAACCGCTTCCGGAACACCGGGAAGTTGCCGCGCTCACTGCGGCCGTCGGCGGTGACCTCCTCATTGGCCAGCACCGTGCCCAGGCCGGGGCACCAGTTCACCAACGAATCGGACCGGTACACCAGCCGGAAGCCGTCGATCACGTCGGCCCGCTCCCCCGCCGATAACGCCGCCCACTCGCGGCCATCGTCCAGACGCCGCGTCCCGGAATCGAGTTCGGCGATCAACTCCGCGATCGGGCGGGCCTTGTTGGCGGCGGTATCGAACCAGGCGTTGTAGATCTGCAGAAAAATCCACTGCGTCCACTTGTAGAACTCGACGTCGGTGGTCGAGAAGCTGCGCCGACTGTCGTGGCCCAGACCCAGGCGGCCCAACTGTCGCCGGAAATTGACGACATTGGCTTCGGTCCTGATGCGCGGATGGGTTCCGGTTTGCACCGCGTATTGCTCGGCGGGCAACCCGAAGGCATCGAAACCCAACGCGTGCAGCACGTTACGGCCCAGCATCCGGAAGTAACGGGCGTAGACGTCGGTGGCGATGTAACCAAGCGGGTGACCGACGTGCAGCCCCTCCCCCGACGGGTAGGGGAACATGTCCTGCACGAAAAGCTTGTCCTCAGGCACGGGCGAGCCGTCGGTGGGAGCCAACGAACCAACCGGGTTGGGCACGTTGAAAGTCCCCAGCCTGGCCCAGGTGTCCTGCCACCTGCGTTCCACGTCGGCCGCGAGTTCGGCCGTATAGCGGTATCGCGGCGCGTCGGAGTCCGAGTCCTTCGTGGTCGGCGATTCGGTCACGCCCAACAGGGTAGAGGGCAGCTTCCATTCCACCGGCCCCGCTCCGCCGGCCACAGGTTGGTCTCGGTTCCGTTGCGCACCGATCAGAGGTTCATCCCAGCTCTATTTCAGGCATGGTCGCGGCGCTGAGCAGCAGTTACATTCAGCCTCGAGTCGGGCTCATCCAGTACCAAACCAATACCCGGCCCCGCGTTATCCCGGAGGGACTGACCGAGATGTTTCAGATCGCGCGCACCTGGCGGACAGTCGCGGGTGGCATGGCCGCAGGCGTCGTCGGCCTGGTGCTGGTTGCGGGCGGGACCGCATCGGCAGAGCCGATGATCCCCCAGCCTTCTATCCCGGGTCCCGTCCCCATGCAACCCGCGACGCCGCCCGGTCAGAACTCCACGGTGTTTCCCGGGAGCGCCAACAGCAACAGGTTCGCCCCTGCCCCGGCGCAGGCACCCGCGCTCGCGCCGTTGCAAGCTCCCGCCCAGGTGCAGCCGCCTGCGGCGGTCGCCGCACCAGTTCCAGCTGCGGGGCCGGCCACCGCGCCCGCGCCCGCCGCGGCACTTCCGGCTGCGGGACCGGCCACCGCGCTGGCGCCCGCCGCGGCACTTCCGGCTGCGGGACCGGGCACCGCGCCCGCGCCCGCCGCGGCACCGACACCACCGGCGGCGATCCCGGCTGTCACCGGCACTCTGCGGGAGTACTTGGAGAGCAAGGGCGTCAAGCTGGAGGCGCAGCGGCCGCTGAACTTCAAGGCCTTGGACATCACCTTGCCCATGCCGGCGCGCTGGACGCAGGTACCTGACCCGAACGTGCCCGACGCGTTCGTGGTGATCGC
>NZ_LZLQ01000059.1 GCF_001673315.1 Mycobacterium asiaticum
ATCAGCAAATTCATGAAGAGAACTTCTCCGCGGCCAGCGATGAAGCACTCGGCGACATCTTCTGAGGTGCATGCCTGTGCACCGTGGTCTCTGCCCGAACCGACCCTGGCGTACTTCCCCAACGCCAGGTGCGTCTCGGACAGGGGCCTCGGTGCACGGGCGGGCCGCCAACTAGGCCGCGCCGGCCGGGGAGGGGTCACGATGCCTAACCCCGACGGGTCACGTTCCGGCGCAGGCGATTTCGGTCATGTGCCGGTCATGGCGCAGCGGTGCCTCGAGTTGCTCGGCCCGGCGTTGACCCGCCGTAATGCCGACGGTTCTGGCGCGGTGTTCGTCGATGCCACGCTGGGCGCCGGTGGGCACACCGAACTGTTTCTGACCGAGTTGCCGGGCCTGCGAGTGATCGGACTCGAACGCGACCCAAGCGCGCTGGAAATCGCCGGTAACCGACTGGCCCGCTTCACCGACCGGCTCACCCTGGTACACACCCGCTACGACGGTATCTCCGCAGCTCTTGCCGAATCGGGTTACCGCACAACGGAATCGGTAGACGGTGTGCTGTTCGATCTCGGGGTGTCCTCGATGCAGCTCGATCGTGCCGAGCGGGGATTCGCTTACGCCAAAGACGCACCTCTGGACATGCGGATGGACCCATCTGCGCCGTTGACGGCTGCCGATATCGTCAACACCTACCCCGAGGCCGAGCTGGCCGGCATCCTGCACCGCTACGGTGAGGAGCGGTTCGCCCGCCGCATCGCTGCCCAGATCGTCCGCCGCCGCGCCCGCACCCCGTTCACCTCGACCGCCGAACTGGTCGCCCTGCTGTACGAGGCGATTCCGGCGCCGGCCCGGCGCACCGGCGGGCACCCGGCCAAACGCACCTTCCAGGCGCTGCGCATCGCGGTCAACGATGAACTGGGCTCGCTGCGCGCCGCCGTGCCCGCCGCGCTGGACGCCTTGGCGCTGGACGGGCGCATCGTGGTGCTGGCTTACCAATCCCTTGAAGACCGGATCGTCAAGCGGGCGTTCGCCGACGCGACGGCCTCCCGCACCCCACCGGGGCTCCCGGTCGAACTTCCCGGCCACGGACCGTCATTCACCTCGTTGACGCGGGGAGCGGAACGGGCTGATGCGACCGAAATGGAACGCAACCCACGCAGCACCCCGGTGCGGTTGCGGGCCCTGCGACGAGTCGAGCGGTTGAACGGGAAGGCGGAGGCATGAGCACAAAGCGCGAGGCGACGAAACGCCGCGAGGGCGAGCGTCGCGGTCGACGCACCGGTGCCGCCGGCATGCGTACCCCGGTCGACTCGCCATCGCGCCGCGGCCGGGCCCGGGTCCGGGCCGGGAAGTCCACGGCACCCGCGCGTGAGAGCCGGGCGCCGAGGTCGGGACCGCAGACCAGCCCGATAGCCCGCCCGGTCGACCGGCCGGCGCGCCCCAAGAACGCCAGCCAGGCCAAGGCTCGTTCCAAGGCACGGAAGGCGAAGGCGCCCAAGGTCGTTCGGCCTAAACTGTCCGAACGGTTGGCCGTCCGGCTGGCGCAGATCGACCTGCGGCCGCACACGTTGCTGAACCGGGTCCCGTTCGTCGTACTGGTCATCGGGTCGCTTGGCGTCGGACTGGCTCTGACGCTGTGGTTGTCAACCGATGCCGCCGAACGGTCCTACCAACTCAGCCACGCCCGCGAGCGCACCCGCATGCTGCAACAGCAGAAGGAGGCGCTCGAGCGCGACGTGCGTGAGGCGGAGTCCGCTCCGGCTCTGGCCGAAGCGGCACGCAAGCAGGGCATGATCCCCACCCGGGACACCGCCCATCTTGTCCAGGCCCCGGACGGCAACTGGGTGGTGGTCGGCACACCCAAACCCGCCGACGGCGTTCCACCGCCGCCACTGAACTCCAAGCTGCCCGACGAGGGGCCGCCACCGCCGCCCAAGCCGCCGGTCACGCCACCGGAGGTGGCGGTGCGGGTGCTGCCCGCCCCCGGCGACCCGGCACAGCCTGCCCGGACCGGCCCACAGGTGCTGCTGCGGGGACCCGACGGATCGTCCACGCTGGGCGGTGCGCAACTGCCCGGACTGCCCGCGCTGCCCGGCCAGGCGCCGACCGTCCTGGACCCGTTGCACGGAGCGCCGGGGCAGGTTCCGACCGTGCCGGGCCAGGCGGTGCCGCCGATTCAAGCCGTGCCAGGCCAGGCGGTGCCACAGGTTCAGGCGCCGCCGGTTCAAGCGGTGCCACAGGTTCAGGCCCCGCCGCCGGGTCAAACAACGCCGCCGGCCCAGCTAGCGCCACAGGTTCAGGTAGCGCCGCCTGTTCAGATGCCACCGCCGGTTCCCGCGCCCATCCCGGGAGCGCCGGTCCCCGGATTGCCCACCGCCCCCACCGTTCCCGACGTGCATGGGGTCTCGACGGCGCCGGGCACCGGCGAACAGGTCGTCCCCGCCGCGCCGGTGGCGCCGACCGTGCCAGGGATCCCGCGGTGAGGCGGGACCCGCGGTCAGCAGACCCCCGAGGGGGGTCCCGCAAGTCGCGTGCTACCCAGGACGCCGGTCAACCCAAGCGATCCCGGAAACCGAAGCAAGCCAAGCAGTCTCGCGCCACCGCGCGTCCCGAGACGGGTCACTCCGCCCGTGAGCGGCGCACCCGCCAGGCGGTCGAGGTGGCCAGCCGGGGTGCGTCGTTCGTCTTCCGCCACCGGGCCGGCAACATCGTCATCTGCGTGTTAATGCTGGTGGCCGTATCGCAACTGTTCTATCTGCAGGTTTCCAATGCGCCCCAGCTCAACGCGCAGGCCGCCGGGCAGCTGAAGGTCACCGACGTCGAACGCGCTATTCGCGGCGCCATCATCGACCGTCACAACGACCGGTTGGCCTTCACCATCGAGGCGCGGGCGTTGACGTTCCAGCCCAAGCGGATTCGTGAGCAGCTGGAGGAGGCCCGGAAGAAGTCGCCGCACGCGCCGGACCCGCAGGAGCGGCTCAAGGACATCGCCAAGGAAGTTGCGGGCAAGCTGAACAACAAGCCGGACGCCGCGACCCTGCTCAAGAAGTTGCAGAGCAACGAGACCTTCGTCTACCTGGCCCGTAATGTCGATCCTGCGATCGCACATGCGATTTCGGCTAAATATCCCGAGGTCGGATCGGAGCGCCAGGACCTGCGTCAGTACCCGGGCGGATCACTGGCGGCCAACATCGTCGGCGGCATCGACTGGGACGGGCACGGCCTGCTCGGTCTGGAGGACTCGCTGGACGCGATGCTCGCCGGAACCGACGGCTCGGTCACTTACGACCGCGGCTCCGACGGCGTCGTCATTCCCGGCAGCTACCGCAACCGGCACAAGGCGGTGCATGGATCCACCGTCCAACTCACCCTCGACGACGACATCCAGTTCTACGTCCAGCAGCAGGTACAGCAGGCCAAGGACGTGTCGGGTGCTCACACCGTGTCCGCGGTCGTGCTCGACGCCAAGACCGGCGAAGTGCTGGCCATGGCCAACGACAACACCTTCGACCCGTCACAGGACATCGGCCGCCAGGGCGACCGGCAATTGGGCAACCTGCCGGTGTCCTCGCCCTTCGAGCCGGGTTCGGTGAACAAGATCATCACCGCCGCCTCGGTCATCGAGTACGGGCTGAGCAACCCCGACGAAGTGCTGCAGGTGCCCGGCACCATCTCGATGGGTGGGGTCAACATTCACGACGCCTGGGAGCACGGCGTGATGCCCTACACCACGACCGGTGTCTTCGGGAAGTCGTCCAACGTGGGCACGCTCATGCTGGCGCAGCGGGTGGGGCCCGAACGCTTCTATGACATGGTCCGCAAGTTCGGGCTGGGTCAGCGCACCGGCGTCGGGCTGCCCGGCGAGAGCGCCGGCCTGGTGCCGCCGATCGACCAGTGGTCTGGCAGTACCTTCTCCAATCTTCCGATCGGCCAGGGTGTTTCGATGACCCTGCTACAAATGGCCGGTATGTATCAAACCGTCGCCAACGACGGGGTGCGGATTCCGCCGCGGATCCTCAAGGCCACCGTCGCCGCAGACGGCACCCGCACCGAGGAGCCGCGGCCCGAAGGCGTGCGGGTGGTCTCGGCGCAGACCGCCCAGACGGTGCGTGAGATGTTGCGCGCGGTCGTGCAGAAGGACCCGATGGGCTACCAGCAGGGCACCGGCTCCGCGGCCGCGGTACCCGGTTACCAGATGGCCGGCAAGACCGGAACCGCGCAGCAGATCAACCCCGGTTGCGGTTGCTACTTCGACGACGTCTACTGGATCACCTTCGCGGGCATGGCCACCGTCGACAATCCCCGCTATGTCATCGGCATCATGATGGACAACCCGCAGCGCAACGCCGACGGAACGCCGGGTCACTCGGCGGCGCCGCTGTTCCACAACATTGCGGGCTGGCTGATGCAGCGCGAGAACGTCCCGCTGTCGCCCGACCCGGGACCGCCGCTGACCCTGCAGGCGATGTAGCACTCCGCTGCACCTGGCAGCGCGCCGGAAGGCGCGGTACCGCACCCGGGCTAGGTAGGGTGTCAAGGCTGATCCAAGCGTCGGACGGAGGTGGCGGTGGTGCCTGCGGATCTGCGCCCCAGCGTGGGAGCGGGCGTGCCGCTGGCCACGCTGGCCGCTCAGGTCGGTGCGGAGCTGACCGACCAATCCGGCGGGGCGATCCCCGTCACGGGGGTGACCTTGCGCGGCCAGGACGTGCGCCCGGGTGACTTGTTCGCCGCGCTGCCCGGCTCGGTCACGCACGGTGCACGGCACGCAGGCACGGCGATCGACCGGGGTGCCGTCGCGGTGCTGACCGATGCCGACGGGGTCGCAGAGATGGGTCCGCACGCGGCCGCTGTGCCGGTCCTGGTGCATCCTGCGCCCCGCGGCGTACTGGGCGGGTTGGCCGCCACGGTGTACGGGCGCCCGTCCGACCGGGTGCGGATCGTCGGGATCACCGGCACGTCCGGCAAGACCACCACGACCTACCTGGTGGAGGCGGGTCTGCGGGCTGCCGGCCGGGTGGCCGGCCTGGTCGGCACCATCGGCATCCGCATCGACGGCGCCGACATCCCCAGCGCGCTGACCACCCCGGAGGCGCCCGCGTTGCAAGCCATGTTCGCGGCGATGGCCGAGCGCGGCGTGGACACCGTGGTGATGGAGGTGTCCAGCCACGCGCTGACCCTCGGCCGGGTGGACGGCACTGAATTCACGGTCGGCGCCTTCACCAACCTGTCGCGCGACCACCTGGACTTCCACCCGAGCATGGAAGCGTATTTCGAGGCCAAGGCACTGCTGTTCGACCCGGCGTCGGCACTGCGGGCGCGCACCGTGGTGGTGTGCGTCGACGACGACGCCGGACGTGCCATGGCCGCCCGGGCCGGTGACGCGATCACGGTGAGTGTCACCGATCAGCCCGCGCACTGGCGCGCCGTCGACGTGGCGTCCAGTGGTGCTGCCGGGCAGGAATTCACCGTCATCGACCCCGCCGGCGTGCACCACCGCGTCGCCATCAATCTGCCCGGGCACTACAACGTCGCCAATTCGCTTGTCGCACTGGCTATCCTGGACGTCGTCGGGGTGTCCCCGGAGCAGGCGGCGCCGGGGCTGCGACAGACCCGCGTCCCGGGGCGACTCGAACAGGTCGACCGCGGCCAGGATTTCCTGGCCCTGGTCGACTACGCCCACAAGCCGGGCGCGCTGCGCGCTGTGCTGACCACCCTGACGCGGCCGGGCCGCCGGCTGGCAGTGGTGTTCGGCGCCGGCGGCGACCGCGACCCGGGCAAGCGGGCACCGATGGGCGCGGTGGCCGCCGAACTCGCCGATCTGGTCGTCGTCACCGACGACAACCCCCGAGGCGAAGATCCCGCCGCGATCCGCCGGCAGATCCTGACCGGCGCCGGCAATGGTCCGGCGGTGGTCGAGATCCCCGACCGTCGCGCCGCAATCCGGCACGCGGTGGCCTGGGCCAAGCCTGGTGACGTCGTGCTGATCGCCGGCAAGGGGCATGAGACCGGGCAGCGCGTCGGCGAGGAGACCCGCCCGTTCGACGACCGCACCGAACTCGCCGAAGCGCTGGAAGCCCTGGCGGCGGGCCGATGATCGACCTGACGATCGCCGAGATCGCCGAGATCGTCGGGGGCACCCTGTCCGACATCTCGCCGGAGCGGGCCGCAACCACCCGCGTCACCGGAACCGTCGAATTCGATTCTCGCGCCGTTGGTCCGGGCGGGTTGTTCCTGGCGCTGCCCGGTGCGCGCGCTGACGGACACGATCACGCGGCGGCCGCGGTTTCGGCCGGCGCGGCCGTGGTGCTGGCCGCCCGCCCGGTCGGTGTGCCCGCGATCGTGGTGACTCCGCGGGCTGCGGTCGACGGCCGGGCCGGCGTGCTCGAACACGACGCCGACGGATCGGGTGCCGCGGTGCTGGCCGGGTTGGCCCGGCTGGCCCGGGCGGTGGCCGCCGAACTGGTCGCAGGCGGCCTGACCATCATCGGGATCACCGGATCCTCGGGTAAGACGTCCACCAAGGACCTGGTAGCCGCGGTGTTGGCGCCGCTGGGCGAGGTGGTCGCTCCGCCCGGATCGTTCAACAACGAGCTCGGACACCCCTGGACGGTGCTGCGCGCGACCCGGGCCACCGATTACCTGGTTCTGGAGATGTCGGCGCGCCATCCCGGCAACATCGCCGCGCTGGCCGAGATCGCAACGCCGTCCATCGGTGTGGTCCTCAACGTCGGCACCGCCCACCTGGGTGAGTTCGGTTCCCGGGAGGCCATCGCACGCACCAAATCCGAACTGGCCCAAGCTGTTCCGCCGCCCGGAGTGGTCATCCTCAACGCCGACGACCCGGCCGTGGCGGCAATGGCGGCCGTCACCTCGGCCCGCGTGGTCCGGGTCAGCCGCACCAGCGACGGCGACATCTGGGCCGGCCCGGTGACGCTCGACGAACTCGCCAGGCCGCAGTTCACCCTCCATGCCGGCGCCACAGCAGCCGAGGTCCGGCTCGGGGTCTTCGGCGACCATCAGGTCAGCAACGCGCTGTGCGCAGGGGCGGTCGCACTGGAATGCGGCGCCGGCGTCGAGCAAGTAGCGGCCGCGCTCGCGGGAGCGGGACCGGTGTCGCGACGCCGCATGCACGTCACCACCCGCGCCGACGGCGTGACCGTGATCGACGACGCGTACAACGCCAATCCTGACTCGATGCGGGCCGGCCTGCAGGCACTGGCCTGGATTGCGCGCGGGGGCGCAGACCCCGCCGGCGAAAACCGCCGCAGCTGGGCGGTATTGGGAGAGATGGCCGAGCTCGGGGAGGACGCCATATCCGAGCACGATCGCATCGGCCGGCTCGCGGTGCGATTAGATGTGTCTCGACTCGTTGTCGTGGGAACCGGGAGGCCGATGAGCGCCATGCACCAAGGAGCTGTGATGGAGGGCTCCTGGGGGAGTGAGGCCGTCAACGTGGCAGACCGCGACGCCGCGCTTGCGCTGCTGCGCGCCGAGCTGCGGCCCGGGGACGTGGTGCTGGTCAAGGCGTCCAACTCGGCCGGTCTGGGGGCACTCGCCGACGCGCTCGCCGCCGACAGTGCCGATGAAGTCGCCGACAGTGCCGACGAGGGAGCCGCGCGGCCGTGAGACAGATCTTGATCGCCGTCGCCATCGCGGCGACCGTGTCCATCCTGCTCACGCCGGCACTGATCCGGATGTTCACCCGACAGGGCTTCGGCCACCAGGTCCGCGAGGACGGCCCCCCGACCCACAAAGGCAAACGTGGGACCCCGTCGATGGGCGGCGTGGCCATCCTGGCCGGCATCTGGGCCGGCTACCTCGGTACCCACCTCGCCGGATTGGCGTTCGACGGCGAAGGCATATCCGCCTCGGGTCTGCTGGTGTTGGGCCTGGCCACCGCGCTGGGCGGCGTCGGATTCATCGACGACATGATCAAGATCCGCCGATCGCGCAACCTCGGCCTGAACAAGACCGCCAAAGCCCTCGGGCAGATCGCCGCCGCCGTGCTGTTCGCGGTGCTCGTGCTGCAGTTCCCGAACAACGCCGGCCTGACCCCGGCCAGCGCCGACCTGTCCTACGTGCGCGAGATTGCCACCGTCACGTTCGCGCCCGCGGTGTTCGTGCTGTTCTGCGTCATCGTGGTCAGCGCCTGGTCGAACGCGGTCAACTTCACCGACGGCCTGGACGGCCTGGCCGCGGGCTGCATGGCGATGGTCACCGGCGCCTACGTGTTGATCACCTTCTGGCAGTACCGCAACGCCTGCGTCACCGCGCCGGGCCTGGCCTGCTACAACGTGCGGGACCCGTTGGACCTGGCGTTGATCGCCGCCGCCACGGCGGGGGCCTGCATCGGCTTCCTGTGGTGGAACGCCGCGCCCGCCAAGATCTTCATGGGTGACACCGGGTCGCTGGCGCTCGGTGGCATCATCGCCGGACTGTCAGTGACCAGCCGCACTGAGATGCTGGCCGTTGTGCTGGGTTCGTTGTTCGTCGCCGAGGTGACCTCGGTGGTGCTGCAGATCCTGGCCTTCCGCACTACCGGCCGACGGGTCTTCCGGATGGCGCCTTTCCATCACCATTTCGAGCTGGTCGGCTGGGCCGAAACCACGGTGATCATCCGGTTCTGGTTGCTCACCGCAATCACCTGCGGTCTGGGCGTGGCCCTGTTCTACGGTGAGTGGCTCTCCACGATCGGTGCCTGAGGTGCTGGACCCGTTGGCGCCCGGTGCGCCGGTGCTGATTGCCGGTGCGCGGGTGACCGGCCGGGCGGTGCTGGCGGCGTTGGCCCGCTTCGGTGCCGTGCCGACACTGTGCGACGACGATCCCGCCATGCTGGCGCCGCATGCCGAGAACGGCGTCGCCACGCTGGATCCGGTGGCCGCGATTGCCCGGATCCGCGAATTCCAGCTGGTGGTGACCAGTCCCGGCTTCCAGCCGTCCACGCCTGTGCTGGCCGCCGCCACCGAGGCGGGCGTACCGATCTGGGGTGATGTGGAGCTGGCTTGGCGGCTCGACTCGGCGGAACACTACGGGCCGCCGCGCCGCTGGCTTGCGGTCACCGGCACCAACGGCAAGACCACCACCACTTCGATGCTGCACGAGATGCTGCTGGCCGGGGGGCTGCGCAGCGTAGTGTGCGGCAACATCGGTGACCCGGTACTCGATGTGCTCGACCGGCCTGCCGAGGTGCTTGCCGTGGAGCTGTCCAGCTTCCAGCTGTACTGGGCGCCGTCGTTGCGACCCGAGGCGGGCGTGGTGCTCAACATCGCCGAAGACCATCTGGATTGGCATCACACCATGGCCGACTACACCGCGGCCAAGGCCCGGGTGCTGACCGGCCGGGTCGCCGTCGTCGGGCTGGACGACGCCCGGGCGGCTGCACTGCGAGACACCGCCCGAGCCCCCATCCGGGTCGGCTTCCGGCTCGGCGAACCGGGCCCGGGAGAGCTCGGTGTACGCGCCGGGCAGCTCGTCGACCGTGCCTTCGCCGATGATCTGTCGTTGTTGCCGGTGGATTCGATACCGGTTCCGGGTCCGGTCGGCGTCCTCGACGCCCTGGCGGCCGCGGCGCTGGCGCGCAGCGTCGGGGTGTCCGCCGAGGCAATCGCGGCGGCACTGGCCGGATTCCGGCCCGGCCGGCATCGCTCGGAAATCGTCGCCGTCGTCGGCGGCGTGACCTATGTCGACGATTCCAAGGCCACCAACCCGCACGCCGCCGAGGCTTCCGTGCTGGCCTACCCCCGGGTGGTGTGGTTGGCCGGCGGCATGCTCAAGGGCGCGTCCGTTTACGCGGAGGTCGCTCGCATCGCACCGCGGCTGGTCGGAGCGGTGCTGATCGGCCGCGACCGCGCAGAGGTTGCCGAGGCGTTATCACGACACGCGCCCGATGTCCCCGTCGTTCAGGTTGTTACAGGCGAGGATGTTGAGATGCATGCGACTGCTGGGGCTCCTGTTGCAAATGTGACACAAGTGAATAACGTCGGCGAGACTGTCGGCGCTCGCGTGATGGACGCCGCGGTAGCCGCGGCCCGGGACATGGCCAAACCCGGCGACACAGTGCTACTGGCGCCCGCGGGCGCATCGTTCGACCAGTTCAGCGGATACGCCGCACGTGGCGACGCCTTCGCGGCCGCCGTACGCGCCGCGGTCCGGTAGGCGGTGTGGGTAACGCACTGACCCGGCGGCTGCGCCGGGACAAGGCAGAAAAGGCAAGCGTCGACGCCGCACCCGAGGCCGAGCCTGCGGTCGACGCCACGCAGACCGACGACACGGTCCCCGACAAAGCGCCGGAGAAGGAAAAGGCCGCGCCCAAGGTTGAGTCCAGCGGTCCGCGCTCCCGGTTCGGCGCCTGGCTGGGCCGTCCCATGACGTCGTTTCACCTGATCATCGCCGTCGCAGCGTTGTTGACCACGCTGGGCCTGATCATGGTCCTGTCGGCGTCGGGGGTGCGTTCCTACGACGACGACGGGTCGGCATGGGTGATCTTCGGCAAGCAGGTGATGTGGACGGTCGTGGGCCTGATCGGCTGTTATGTCGCCCTGCGGATGTCGGTGCAGTTCATGCGGCGGATCGCCTTCACCAGCTTCGCGTTCACCATCGTGTTGCTGATCCTGGTGCTGGTCCCCGGGATCGGCAAAGAGGCCAACGGCTCCCGCGGCTGGTTCGTGGTTGCCGGCTTCTCCATGCAGCCATCCGAGCTGACCAAAATGGCGTTCGCGATCTGGGGTGCACATCTGCTGGCCGCCAGGCGCATGGAACGCGCCTCGCTGCGCGAGATGCTGATCCCGTTGGTGCCGGCCGCGATCGTGGCGCTCACACTGATCGTCCTGCAGCCTGACCTGGGACAGACGGTCTCGCTGGGCATCATTCTGTTGGGGCTGCTGTGGTACGCCGGCTTCCCGCTGCGGGTGTTCCTTTCCTCCCTGGCGCTGGTATTCGTCGCCGGCGGAATCCTGGCCGTTTCCGCCGGGTATCGCTCCGACCGGGTGCGATCCTGGCTGAACCCCGAAGACGACCCGATGGACTCGGGTTACCAGGCCAGACAGGCCAAGTACGCACTGGCCCACGGCGGCATTTTCGGTGACGGACTGGGGCAGGGCGTGGCCAAGTGGAACTACCTGCCCAACGCGCACAACGACTTCATCTTCGCGATCATCGGCGAGGAGTTGGGCCTGATCGGGGCGGTGGGCCTGCTCGGGCTGTTCGGGCTCTTCGCCTACACCGGCATGCGGATCGCGCGGCGCTCGGCCGACCCGTTCCTGCGGCTGTTGACCGCGACGACGACGCTGTGGGTGCTGGGACAGGCATTCATCAACATCGGCTACGTGATCGGTCTGTTGCCGGTCACCGGCCTGCAGCTGCCGTTGATTTCGGCGGGTGGTACGTCGACTGCGGCGACGTTGACCCAAATCGGCATCATCGCGAGCGCGGCCCGGCACGAGCCCGAAGCGGTGGCCGCGTTGCGAGCCGGGCGCGACGACAAGGTGAACCGCTTGCTGCGGTTGCCGCTGCCGGCGCCGTACGTGCCAACCCGCCTGGAGGCGTTCCGCGACCGCAAGCGACCGCAACCGAGACCTGGGCCGCAACCCGCACGTCGAGCATCCCGCGAGGCGCCGCGGCGGGCCACCGGCCGACCGCAGCAGGCGGCGGCCCGGGCCGCGGATCGGCCGAACCGGCGATCTGGAGGTACCGGCCATTTGCGGGAAAGGCAAAATGGAGCTGGTCAGCAGTACGCCGGGCCCCGTCGCAGCCGGCGCGTACGCGCATTGGAAGGTCAACGTTACGGGTGAATGACCAGCTCAGGCAGTCTGCCGGCGGGCAAGGGGTGAGTCCCCTGCCCGCCGGTGCCGCGTTATCGGTGGTGCTGGCCGGCGGGGGGACCGCCGGACATGTGGAACCCGCGATGGCCGTCGCCGACGCGCTGACCGCACTTGACCCGCGGGTCCGGATCACCGCACTGGGCACCGCCCGCGGGCTGGAAACGCGCTTGGTGCCGGAACGCGGCTACCACCTAGAGCTGATCACCCCGGTGCCGTTGCCGCGCAAACCCAGCGTCGACCTGGCCCGGCTGCCACCGAGGGTGTGGCGCGCGGTGCGCGAGACCCGTGCGGTGCTCGACGACGTCGCCGCCGACGTCGTCATCGGATTCGGCGGCTACGTCGCGCTACCTGCCTACCTCGCGGCCCGCGGGTTGCCGGGGCGCCGTCGTCGGCGCATTCCGGTAGTGATCCACGAGGCCAACGCGCGGGCGGGCATCGCCAACCGGGTCGGTGCCCGCACCGCGGACCGCATCCTGTCCGCGGTGCCGGATTCGGGCCTGCGCCGCGCGGAGGTGGTCGGGGTACCGGTGCGCGCAACCATCACCGGGCTGGACCGCGTGGCATTGCGCGCCGAAGCACGTGCCCACTTCGGCTTCCCCGAGGATGCCCGTGTGCTGCTGGTATTCGGAGGTTCGCAGGGCGCGGTTTCCCTGAACCGGGCGGTATCGGCTGCCGCCGCGGACCTCGCCGCGGCCGGTGTGTCCGTCCTGCACGCGCACGGCCCTAAGAACACCCTGGAGTTGCGCACGCCCGAGCCCGGCGACCCGCCCTACATCGCGGTGCCCTACCTGGACCGCATGGACCTCGCCTACTCGGCGGCCGACTTGGCGATCTGCCGGTCCGGGGCGATGACGGTGGCCGAAGTGTCGGCCGTCGGGCTGCCGGCCATCTACGTACCCCTGCCGATCGGCAACGGCGAGCAGCGGCTCAACGCGCTGCCGGTGGTCAACGCGGGCGGCGGCATGCTGGTCGCCGACCCGGACCTGACACCGGACTTGGTGGCGCGGGAGGTAGCGGGCCTGCTCACCGACGCGCCGCGGCTGGCGGCGATGACGGCCGCGGCGGCACAGGTCGGGCACCGCGACGCGGCGCAGCAGGTGGCCCGGGCGGCGCTGGACCTGGCGCGACAGGGCCGCATCGGCGTGCTGCCCGCCGTCCCCGAGTCCGGGGTGGGCTCGTGAGCGAGCAGCTGCCCGCCGAATTGCAGCGGGTGCACATGGTCGGTATCGGCGGGGCGGGCATGTCGGGCGTGGCGCGCATCCTGCTCGACCGCGGCGGGCTGGTCTCGGGCTCAGATGCCAAGGAGTCGCGCGGCATCCATGCGTTGCGGGCGCGCGGCGCTTTGATCCGTATTGGTCATGACGCGTCGTCGCTGGACCTGCTGCCCGGCGGCGTCACCGCCGTGATCACCACTCACGCCGCTATTCCGAAGACCAACCCCGAGCTCGTCGAGGCTCGGCGCCGCGGCATTCCGGTGGTGTTGCGGCCGGCCGTGCTGGCCAAGCTGATGGCCGGCCGGACCACGTTGATGGTCACCGGCACCCACGGCAAGACCACGACCACCTCGATGCTGATCGTCGCGCTGCAGCACTGCGGGCGCGATCCGTCGTTCGCGGTGGGTGGCGAGCTGGGGGAGGCCGGGACCAACGCCCACCACGGCAGCGGTGACTACTTCGTCGCCGAGGCGGACGAAAGCGACGGCACGCTGCTCGAATACACGCCAAATGTCGCCGTGGTCACCAACATCGAATCGGACCACCTGGACTTCTACGGCAGCACCGACGCCTATGTCGGGGTATTCGATTCGTTCGTCGAGCGGCTCGCCCCCGGGGGCGCCCTGGTGGTGTGCACCGACGACCCGGGCTCGGCCGCGCTGGCCCAGCGCACGGGTGAGCTCGGTATCCGGGTCCTGCGCTACGGCTCTACCGGTGACGATCTTGCTGCGCGGCTGTTGTCATGGGAGCAACAGGGCACCGAAGCGATAGCCCATATTCAGTTGGCCGGCGAGCCGCAACAGCGGGTGATGCGGCTGTCGGTGCCGGGCCGGCACATGGCGCTCAACGCGCTGGCCGCGCTGTTGGCCGCCACCGAGATCGGCGCGCCGACAGACGACGTGCTGGACGGCCTGGCCGCGTTCGAAGGGGTGCGTCGGCGATTCGAGCTGGTGGGTACCGCCAACGGGGTGCGGGTGTTCGACGATTACGCCCACCATCCGACCGAGATCAGCGCGACGCTGGCGGCGGTACGAGCGCTGGTTCAGCAGACCGGGGGCGGGCGGTCATTGGTTGTCTTTCAACCCCACTTGTATTCGCGCACAAAAGCTTTCGCGCAGGAGTTTGGACACGCCCTGAACGGCGCCGACGAGGTGTTCGTGCTCGACGTGTACGGTGCCCGCGAACAACCGCTGGCCGGCATCAGCGGAGCCAGCGTCGCCGCGTACGTCAGCGTGCCCGTCCACTACCTGCCGAACTTCTCGGCGGTGGCGCGGTACGTGGCGGCCGCCGCGGGTCCCGGCGATGTGATCGTGACCATGGGCGCGGGCGATGTGACGATGCTGGGCCCTGAGATCGTGACCGCGCTGCGGGTGCGGGCCAACCGCGGCGCGCCTGGCCGGCCGGGGATCTTGCAGTGACCGAGCCCCCCGACGGTCAACCGACCGACCTGGTCGCAGACGGGCCGGCGCAGGAGCCGCCGGCCGATTCCGCCGCGGCCCGCGAGGGCGGCGCGACCAGCGCGTCCAGCGGGGCAGGTGAGGGCGCGGAGGCGGCCACTGAACCCATCGCCACCACGAAAACGCCGGAGCCGGTCAAGGAACAGACCAAGGAACAGGCCAAGGAACCGGCCAGGGAACAGACCAACGAACCCGCCAAGGAACCCGCCGAGGAAGAGGATTTCGAGGGTCCGCGCCGGCGCGCTCGCCGGGAACGCGCCGAACGCCGCGCCGCTCAGGATCGCGCCACCGCGATCGAACATGCCCGCCGCGAGGCCAAGCGCCGCGCCCGCGGGCATGCCTACACCGAACCCAAACCGGTCGCGCGCGGTGTGGTGCGGGGTTTGCGGATGATGCTGGCGACCGTGCTGCTGCTAGTGCTGGGCATCGGGCTGGCACTGATCCTCTATTTCACGCCGGCGATGTCGGCCCGCACCATCGTCGTCACCGGGACCGGCGTGGTGACCCGCGAGGACGTACTCGATGCCGCGCAGGTGCGCGTCGGCACGCCGCTGCTGCAGATCAACACCAGTGAGGTCGCGGATCGGGTGGCCGCAATCCGACGGGTGGCCAGCGCCCGGGTGCAGCGACAGTATCCGTCCGCGCTGCGGATCACCATCGTGGAGCGGGTGCCGGTGGTGGTGAAGGACTTTCCCGACGGCCCGCACTTGTTCGACCGCGACGGGGTGGATTTCGCGACCGACCCGCCGCCACCGGCGCTGCCTTATATCGACGTCGAGAACCCGGGGCCGACGGACCCGGCCACCTTGGCCGCGTTGAAGGTGCTGACCGCACTGCGACCGGAAGTCGCGGGGCAGGTCGGTCGTATCGCGGCACCGTCGGTGTCGTCGATCACGCTCACGCTCTCTGATGGGCGGGTAGTGATTTGGGGGACTACCGACCGGGCCGACGAGAAGGCCGAGAAACTGGCCGCGCTGTTAACTCAGCCGGGTCGCACCTACGACGTGTCCAGTCCCGACCTGCCGACAGTCAAGTAGCGCTCCCCAGCGCCTAGCGCCCACCCTCGCGCGCCCAGCCTCGCGCCGAGCGTGAAGCCAGCCTCACGCTCGGCGTCGAATGTGAAGCTGCCTTCACGCTCGGCGCAACCGAAAAATCCGTGTGGCGTGTCGGCGCGCCTGCACGGCTAGCGCCCGTCGTACCCATACGGTTCTGGTTACGCGGAACTACTTGACATAACTCTAACTCTATGGTTGAGGTTGAGGGTTTTGCAAGCAGACACACCGGAACTTTTCGAGCAGACCCAGGGAACTGAATCCGTCAGGGAGGAAGACGAATGATGACCCCCCCACACAACTATCTGGCCGTCATAAAGGTCGTGGGTATCGGTGGTGGCGGCGTCAATGCCGTCAACCGAATGATCGAGCAAGGCCTCAAAGGCGTCGAATTCATCGCGATCAACACCGACGCGCAGGCCTTGTTGATGAGCGACGCCGACGTCAAGTTGGACGTCGGCCGCGACTCCACCCGCGGCCTGGGCGCCGGTGCTGACCCCGAAGTGGGGAAGAAAGCCGCCGAGGACGCCAAAGAAGAGATCGAGGAACTGCTGCGCGGCGCCGACATGGTGTTCGTCACCGCGGGCGAAGGTGGCGGCACCGGCACCGGCGGTGCGCCCGTCGTCGCCAGCATTGCCCGCAAACTCGGCGCGTTGACCGTAGGCGTGGTGACCCGGCCGTTCTCCTTCGAGGGCAAGCGGCGTAGTAATCAGGCCGAGAACGGCATCGCCGCCCTGCGGGAAAGCTGCGACACCCTGATCGTGATCCCCAACGACCGACTGCTGCAGATGGGCGATGCGGCCGTGTCGTTGATGGACGCCTTCCGCAGCGCCGATGAAGTACTGCTCAACGGCGTCCAGGGCATCACCGATCTGATCACCACGCCGGGCTTGATCAACGTCGACTTCGCCGACGTCAAAGGCATCATGTCCGGCGCCGGCACCGCCCTGATGGGCATCGGTTCGGCGCGCGGCGAGGGGCGTTCGCTCAAAGCCGCCGAGATCGCCATCAACTCGCCGCTGCTGGAAGCCTCGATGGAGGGCGCCCAGGGCGTGCTGATGTCGATCGCCGGTGGTAGTGACCTGGGCCTCTTCGAGATCAACGAGGCCGCTTCGCTGGTGCAGGACGCCGCGCATCAAGACGCCAACATCATCTTCGGCACCGTGATCGACGACTCGCTCGGTGACGAGGTGCGCGTCACCGTGATCGCGGCCGGCTTTGACGCGGGTCCGGGCCGCACGCCGGTCACCGGCACCGAGACCGGGGGGGCCCACCGCATCGAGTCGGCCAAGGCCGGCAAGCTCACCTCGACCCTGTTCGAGCCGGTCGACGCCGTCAGTGTGCCGATTCACACCAACGGCGCGACTTTGAGCATCGGTGGTGACGACGACGACGTCGATGTGCCGCCCTTCATGCGCCGCTGAAGTCTCGGTTTGCTTGCCAGTGCGCGACAAACCGGCGTCAAAACACTGCGGCCCGACGTCGATGCAGCATGGCAGACAGCCGCGTCCGGATACTGGGCACGTGAGCGTTCGCATCCGCCGGGTCACCACCACCCGGGCGGGCGGTGTATCGAAACCGCCGTTCGACACCTTCAATCTCGGCGACCACGTCGGAGACGACCCGAAAGCCGTGCGGGCCAACCGATCCCGGCTGATCAAGGCCACCGGGCTGCCCGCTGACCGGGTGGTGTGGATGAACCAGGTGCACGGCACCCGGATTGAGGTTGTCGACGCACCGCCGGGCGCGCCCGTCGCCGACACCGACAGTGTGGTGACCGCGACGCCTCGATTGGCTCTGGCAGTGGTGACAGCTGACTGTGTCCCGGTCCTGCTGGCCGACGCGCGCGCCGGTGTCGTCGCGGCCGTGCACGCCGGTCGCGTCGGCGCCCAGAATGGCGTGGTGCCCCGGGCGGTGGAGGAGATGCAGAGATTGGGTGCGCACACCGCTGACATCTCGGCCCTGCTGGGGCCAGCGGTCAGCGGCCGCAACTACGAGGTGCCGGAGGCCATGGCCGCCGAGGTGGAGGCGGCGCTGCCTGGCAGTCGCACGACCACCGCCGCGGGTACCCCGGGACTGGACCTGCGCGCCGGAATCGCCCGGCAGCTACACGATTTGGGCGTGCCGTCCATCGAGGTCGACCCGCGCTGCACGGTGGCCGACCCGACGCTGTTCAGCCACCGGCGCGCTGCGCCGACCGGCCGGCTGGCGTCGCTGGTGTGGATGGAATGACTGCGATGGCGGTGGCAGATTCAGCGGAAACGGAGCGCCAATCAGAATTGACGCGCGCGTTGGCGGCGGTGCGGTCGCGACTGGCCCGCGCCGCTGAGGCGGCCGGGCGGAATGCCGGAGAAATTGAACTGCTGCCGATTACCAAATTCTTCCCTGCAACCGATGTAGCGATTTTGTCCCGATTGGGATGTCGTGCGGTCGGCGAATCGCGAGAACAGGAAGCCGCCGCCAAGGTGACCGAACTCACGCGGCTGTTAGCGCGCTCGCAGCCGACGGGATCGCGGGAAATGCAGTGGCACATGGTGGGCCAGATTCAGCGGAAGAAAGCTCGCGCCGTCGCCCGCTGGGCGCACACGGCACATTCTGTCGACAGCGCCCCACTGGTGACTGCGCTGGATCGGGCGGTTACCAGCAGCCTGGCCGAACATCGCCGCAGCAAGCCGCTGCGGATCTACGTTCAGGTCAGTCTGGACGGTGACGTGTCCCGCGGCGGGGTCGACGTTGGCGCGGCGGGCACAGTGGATGAGATCTGCGCGCAGGTGGAGAACTCGGAGAGCTTGGAACTGATCGGTCTGATGGGTATCCCGCCGCTGAACTGGGAGCCTGAACAGGCCTTCGACCGGCTGCAATCGGAGCACGGCCGGGTGTGTCAGGACTTCCCCAACGCCGTCGGACTGTCAGCGGGCATGTCCAACGACCTGGAAATTGCCATCAAACATGGTTCGACATGTGTGCGTGTCGGTACCGCGCTATTGGGTCAACGACGGTTACCGTCACCGTGAATGTCACTGTAGTCACACCTTCATCACAGACAACAAAGATCCCAGGCTAGAAGGGTCCAACGATGAGCACACTGCACAAGGTAAAGGCCTACTTCGGGATGGCTCCGATGGAGGATTACGACGACGAGTATTACGACGACCGCACGCCGTCCCGGGGTTATTCACGGCCTCGCTTCGACGACGAATATGGCCGTTTTGAAGGACGTGACCGCGAGTACGAGGATGCCCGCCGGGACCCGCGCGTCGACTTGCGAGCGGAACCCGCCGACTATCCCCCGCCCAGCAGCTACCGCGGCGGCTACGTGGACGAGCCCCGCTTCCAACCGCGGGAGTTCGACCGCCCCGACATGGCGCGGCCGCGACTGGGCTCGTGGCTCAGCCGCGGTGCCACCCGCGGTGCGCTCGCGATGGACCCACGTCGGATGGCGATGATGTTCGAGGAAGGGCATCCGCTGTCGAAGATCACCACGCTGCGCCCCAAGGACTACAGCGAGGCGCGCACCATCGGCGAGCGGTTCCGCGACGGCACCCCGGTGATCATGGACCTGGTGTCGATGGACAACGCTGACGCCAAGAGGCTGGTCGACTTCGCCGCCGGATTGGCCTTCGCATTGCGCGGCTCGTTCGACAAGGTCGCTACCAAGGTGTTTCTGCTCTCGCCCGCGGACGTCGACGTGTCCCCGGAAGAGCGCCGCCGGATCGCCGAAACCGGTTTCTACGCATATCAATAACCGCACTCAGAGCTGCACAGCCCGGTAGGTCACAGGTGGGCCGACCGGGCTGAGCGCATGCTGGGCCGCTTGGCCGATGTGTGCGCGGCAGCGGGGTCGGTAGGCTGGCAGGCGCTGCCATCATTGGCGGCGACACGCGTTTCGTCATCCTCATCGTTAAGGTCGGGCTCTCGTTGGTGCTGTTCTTTCAAATCCTCGGCTTTGTGCTGTTCACCTTCTGGTTGCTGCTCATCGCCCGGGTTGTCATTGAGTGGATCCGCTCGTTCAGTCGGGACTGGCGTCCCACCGGAGTGACGGTGGTGATCCTCGAGATCATCATGTCGATCACCGATCCGCCGGTGAAGCTGCTGCGCCGGCTGATCCCTCAGATCACCATCGGCGCCGTTCGGTTGGATCTGTCGATCCTGGTGCTGTTGCTCGTCGCGTTCATCGGCATGCAACTGGCGTTCAGCGCGGCGGCCTGACGCCATTTGTCCGACCCCCAGTACGAGTAGTCCGACGGAGTAAAGAGACGGTTCGGCCACGATTCGGCGACAACTTTGACCCGCGCGATTTTGCAATCTAAGAAACGTGATTTATTGGCTTAGAGATTGAAATTGCTCCTTATTTATTACTCCAATCGGCAACCGCCGAGTCTGGTGTGACAGGATGGGCGGCAGTTGCGCGACGGCTACCGCTACGTTCTACACTTTCCAGATCGTTCGACCGTCCAGGGACTTGAGGGGACAAAGAATGCCGCTTACACCTGCCGACGTCCACAATGTGGCGTTCAGTAAGCCGCCTATCGGCAAACGCGGGTACAACGAAGATGAGGTTGACGCCTTCCTCGACCTGGTTGAGAACGAGCTGACCCGGCTTATCGAGGAGAATTCCGATCTGCGTCAGCGGATCGCCGAGCTCGACCAGGAATTGGCCGCCGGTGGGGGGAGCGGCGGTGCGGCCCCGACTGTTGCCCAGCCGGTTCCGACCTACGAGCCAGAGCCGGAGCCGGTCAAGCCCGCACCGGCAGCAGCGCCCGCGCAGCCCAGCAGCGGCAGTAACGAGGAGCACGCCCTCAAGGCCGCCCGAGTCCTCAGCCTGGCCCAGGACACCGCGGACCGGCTGACCAGCACCGCCAAGGCCGAGTCGGACAAGATGCTGGCCGACGCCCGCGCGAATGCCGACCAGATCCTCAGCGAGGCCCGCCACACAGCCGAGACCACGGTTTCCGAGGCGCGCCAGCGTGCCGACAGCATGCTCGCCGACGCCCAGTCCCGTTCCGAGACTCAGCTGCGTCAGGCACAGGAGAAGGCCGACGCCCTGCAGGCCGACGCCGAACGCAAGCATTCCGAGATCATGGGCACCATCAACCAGCAGCGCACGGTGCTGGAAGGTCGCCTCGAGCAGTTGCGGACCTTCGAGCGGGAATACCGCACCAGACTCAAGACCTACCTGGAGTCCCAGCTGGAGGAACTCGGCCAGCGTGGGTCGGCGGCCCCGGTCGATTCCAGCGCCGATGCGGGCGGGTTCGACCAATTCAACCGGGGAAATAATTAGCTGGGAACCGGCCGGGCGCGCCGCGGGCTTGATGTCCGCAGCCGTCGACCCGCACCGGCTGGAGGGTGACCAATGCTGATCATTGCGCTTGTACTGGCCCTGATCGGGCTCGTCGCCCTAGTGTTCGCGGTCGTGACCAGCAACGAGCTGGTGGCGTGGGTGTGTATCGGTGCCAGCGTGCTGGGTGTGATCCTGTTGATCATCGACGCGGTGCGGGAACGCCAGCACCGCGACGCCGATAGCCACGACCGGGACGAGGATCGGGACCCGGCCGAGGATCGGGACCAGGACGAGGATCACGACAACGCGCTCGACCACGGCGAGTCCGCTGACGCCGTCGACTATCCGGAAGAGGCCGACGCCGAGCCCGAGACGGGCGCCGAAACGCGTCAGGAGTCGGCCCCGGCCCGCGACGAGGGCGCCAAGTAGTCAGTCCGTGGGGGCGCCGCTGGTCGGCGTGGCCAGGAGTTGGCGCACCTCGTCGTCGCTGACCTGGTGAAAGTCGGCGTAGACCTGTCCGACGGCCTCGAAGGCGGCCGGCATGGTCGCACACACCACGTCGTCGGCTTCCGCAGAAAGTTGCCGACAGGCCGAAAGCGGTCCGACCGGTACGGCGACGACCACTGACTGCGGTCCGCCGGATCGCACCGCCCGCACGGCGGCCAGCATGCTCGCGCCGGTCGCGATTCCGTCGTCGACCAGGATCACCACCCGCCCGCGCGGGTCGATCGCCGGGCGCCCGCACCGATACGCCTGCTCGCGACGCTCGAGTTCGGCGGTCTCGCTATCGATGACGGCTCGGACCTGCTGGTCGGTGATATGCAGGCTGGCCACCACGTCGTCGTTCATCACCACCCGGCCGCCGCTTGCCAGCGCACCCATCGCCAGTTCCGGCCAGTGCGGCACGCCCAGCTTGCGAACCAGGAACACGTCGAAATCGGCACCTATCGCCGAAGCGACTTCCCAAGCCACCGGGACGCCGCCACGGGCCAGTCCGAGCACCAGCACGCCGGATGCGGCACGGTAGGACGCCAAGGCGTCGGCAAGGACGCGACCGGCTTCCCGGCGGTCACGGAACCTGCGGGTCGCCGTCCGCCGCAGGAAGCGACTGGGTCGGTCCATGGGCAAACTCCCGGCTGCTGGCAACACCAAGCCTACGACTGGGCGCCGCTGCCGCCCTCGCTACCCGCCCGTGTTCGCCGGGTGTTGCGGTCAGATGGCGAGCGACGTTTGCCCGAGCGCGGCAATGCCGTTGTGCGCGAACGCCGCCCAGCGTGCCCGCGCACGCCGGGCCAGATCGGTGTCGACGGGATTGCTTCCGGGACAAAGCATGGGAGCGTCGCTGAAGAGACCCGTTGAAGAGGCCCGTTGAAGAGGCCCGTTGAAGAGGCCCGTTGAAGAGGCCCGTTGAAGAGGCCCGCTGAAGAGGCCGCTGTCGCACCCACGCCAGCGTATCGACCGGCGGATTCGGACGTCGGCTTTCCGCCGGAGGTGCTGTACAGATTTGGTGTCCGAGGGGGGACTTGGCCACTTACGACACGGGTTCTGACCTGGCGAATCGGTACCTGATCGTCATCCATGCCGGGGTCGACCCACCTCTGACGTCGAGCGGTCGGATTAGGGGTCGAGTTGGGCGGGGGCGAGTCGGCACCCGGCGGCTTGGGCTCCGGCGTGCAGGCGTCGGTCCCAAACGGCGACGATCAGGCCGGGTTCGCCGACTGCCAACGCGCTGGCCAGATGGACAGCGTCGGCTTCGCGCAAGGCATGGGCGCGGGCGAGGCGGCCGGCGTGCTGTTCAACCGTGGCGGTGAGTTCGATTGGGCGGGTGGCGGCCCAGAAGTCCTCCCAGTCACGCTCGGCGTCGGCGAGCTCGGATTCGGTTAGGTCGTGATTGCGGGCTGCTGCAGCGAGTGCGGCGCGGACTTCGGGGTAGGCCAGGCGGCTGGACAATGCGGCGTCGCAGCCGTCCCACAGCGCGGATGCCAGCGAGCTTCCTGTCTCGGTGGTGAGAAGTTTAACGAAGGCGCTGGCGTCGAAGTAGACGAGCGGCACCGGTCAGCGCCGCTGGTCGCTGACCTGGTCAGACACCGGCCGCCGCGGTCGGGGCCGGGACCGTCCCGCAGCGACGGGCCGCTGCGCGGTGGCCCTGGCAATCACGCCTTCGGCCGTGAGACGCTCCAAGGTGCCTGCGCTGTCCAGCGCAGCGAGTCGCGCGACCGGAATCCCGCGGTCTGACCCGTCCCGGCGTTTCCGGAGACTCCCGATCTTGGGAGGATCTGAGTTATGGGACGTGTCAGCAAGTACCCTGAGGAGCTTCGTGAGCGGGCGGTGCGCATGGTCGCTGAGGTGCGCCCGCAGTACCCGTCGCAGTGGGCGGCGATCACCGCGGTTGCCGGGATGTTGGGGATCGGCACCCCGGAGACGTTGCGGACCTGGATCCAACGCTCGGAAGTCGATGCCGGGCAGCGTCCGGGTGTGACGACACAGATGGCCGAGGAGAATAAGGCGCTGCGTAGGGAGATCGCCGAGTTGCGTCGGGCCAATGTTATCTTGGGCCGGATGGGCTGTTTGGCAGCGTGACCTGCGTGTTTGCGTCGTGGACGGTGTCCGTGACGGGGGTCGCGGTGATGCGGTTGGTGCGGAGTTGTCCGTGCAGGAGTGCGATCTGGTCACGTAGGTGACGGTTGTCGTTTTCGAGTTCGCGGATGCGTTCGTGGGCGAGGGTGAGGCGGTGGCGCAGCGATGCCTTGGAGCTGCGTTCGACTTGGGCGGCCGCTGGATCGGCCGGCTGGGGTGCAGCGGTCAGTTTGCGGAGTTGGTCGCGTAGTTCGGGTTGGGCATACAGCCATGAGCGGGAGACGCCGGCGTGGGCAGCGATCTGGGTGACGGTGCGCTGTTGGCCGGTTTCGCCGAGTTCCTGTAGGGCTTTGTGGGCGCGTTGGAGGGTGTCGGCGTGGCGGCGTTGGGCAGCGGCGATGAGGTGGTGGCTGTTGTCAGGGCGCATCGGATGAGTCCTTCCCGCAGCATGTTTGGCTGTCCGCTGTGGCGCATGGGCAGTCGTGTTGCTCGGCGTTGAGGGTTGTGATGATGGTGAGCAGGTTGGTTTCGACGGTGCGGTTCATCTCGGCCAGGCGGGTGTGGCCGTCGGATTCGGCGCGGGCGATCAATGCGCGGGTGTCCTCGAGCTGCTTGCGGTGCTGGGGCAGGAATTCGGCGGTCGTGACGAACAGTGGGCAGGTCAGACACGCGTTGGAGTGCGGGCACGATTTCTGCAGCGGCAGCCCGCAGTAGCCGTTGGGTAGCGTCATTGTCGCGCGGGCAAGGTTCTGCTTCATCCACTCACCATCGGCGAGCGGTCCGTCGATCGTGGTGTCGACGGGCTCACCGCGGATGTTGATCTTCTGGGCGCGTTCCCACTGTTGGCGGACGGTGCTGTCGGCCAGGCGGGCATACACCGCGGTCATGGTGTGGCTGGTGTGGTCGAGCAGCCGACGGACCACTTCTTGTGGCACGTCATGGTTTATCCACCGGGTCGCCGCGGTGTGGCGGAACTGGTGCGCGGTGACATGGACTGGCTGGCCGAGTTCGTCTGTGACACCGCAGGTTTGCAGCCACTGGCCGAGTTGGAGGTGGAATGTCGCGGTCGGGATTGGCAGGTGCCCGTCGGGGTTGGCGCTGCCGCGCGGCAACAGCACGCCAGTGGTGGGGAACCGGGTCCGGGTGCGCGCCTGTTGCGCCTCGATCATGGTGGCTAGTTCGTCGTCAATGGGCACCACCGCCTCGCGGCGCATCTTGTGGTTGCGGTAGCGCAGATAGACCGCGCTCTGCGGGTCGCGGATCAAACAGTCCAACGCCAACCGGGTGGCATCCCCGATGCGCAGTCCGGTGCGGATGAGGATCTCTACGAGCAGCCGGATCCGCGGGTCGCTGATCCGATTGAGGTTGGCCGGGCTTTCCAGCTGGCCCATGACGAATTCGGGAATCGCCCGCGGTGCTGGTGTCTCGTCGCGGCGGGGTTGGTCGCTGGGATAGAGCTGCGCCTCTGCGGGGAGCGACGCCCACCGCTGCTGACGCACGGCGTGCAGGAAGCCGGTCACAGCGCCGATGTCGGTGCTGCGGGTCTTGGGGTGCGCCATCTCGACGGCCAACCGGGCCAAGTAGACCTCCAGCGCCGCCCGGTCCAGCGTCCCCGGCCCGGCTGAGTTCGCCAACCCGGGCGTGAACTGCGAGAAGCGGACGAGCGCAATACGGTCCTTGCGCAGCTGGCCCAGCCCGATCCCGCACGACATCCGCCAGCGGCACCACCGCTTGGCCAGATCCCGCAGCCATAGTGGTTGCACCGCAGTGAAATCCAGGCGGGCACCGTAATGGCCGGCGACTCCGAGGCGACGCAGCAGCCACACGTCACGTTGGTATTCGCTGTCCCAGCCTGCTCCCTCACGCAGGTCGAGCAGGCACTCGATGGCATAGCCCAAGAACGCCCGCGGCGTGTTCACCGCCGCAGCAGCCGGTAGCCCGGCCAGCCATTCGGTCAGCGGACGCTCCAACAGCGACTGTGCGCCGCTAGCGACCAGATGATCCAGCAGCGGCTTGACCGAGCGGGGCATGGTGCGGGTCCGGTTGGCATCGACCCGGCACTGCAGTGCGTAGCCGATCTCCAGCCGCAGCCCCGCCGGCAGCGCCCGCAAGTCAAAACGGTCCTCGCCGTAGCTGGCGCAGTACGCGATGAACGCGGCGGTCGGCGGACGGCCCCGCTGCCGCCACCGAGTGTGATGCGACCGGCACCAGCCCCCGTCCAGCTCCGCCCACAACACGCACCCCGGCAGTGCGCACTCCGGGGTTGACACTTCGGCAAGCACCGACTGCCACTGATCCAGCGGTGGCCGCCCGCACTTGTCCCAGGCGTGGGAATGCCGGTAGCACAACCGATATCGGTGCTGACCAAACCCGCACTCGCCCACCAGGCAGGGTTGCAGCGGTCGATGACCCATCACCGCGGGATCTGCGGTCGCGACCCACCCCTGACGCTGTGGGCGACCGGCCTGTTTCCAACGGCGCAAATGGGCCAGACACAGCCCGGCGTATCGGCTCGAGTGCACACACCCGGGCACCGCACACCCGGGCGACCCGAGGATCGGATGACCCACCGCGGGCACCAACACCTCCACCCGGAATTCCGGACGCACCAGCGCATCCAGGCGCTCGGCCAGCGTCGGCACGGGTGAGCCGGCCAGCGCCTCGATGCTCACCGCGGTCCATCCTGATCTGCCAGCCAACCCGCGGCCACCAAGGCGCGGCGAGCGTCTTCGACCTTCAAATGCGCATATGCGTCGCCGGTCGTGGCGATCGACGAGTGACCCAACAGGTGGGCCAGCACCTCCACGGCCACCCCGCGACGCAACAACTCCGTGGCATACGAGTGACGAAAAGTATGCGGCCCGAACGTGATTGCGGTCCGCTCCCGAATCCGGCAGACCAGATCATAGACACTGGGATAGGTCATCGGATGCCCGATCGGGCCCGACCACAGGTTGACGAACACGTAGTCGCTGTCCAGATCGCCGTACTCGGTGTGCAGGTAATCGGCATAGAGCCGGATCACTCCGGCCGGCACCGGTACCCGCCGACCACCCACCCCCTTGGCCCGCGCCCCGTTCGCGTTCCGTCGCGGCACCACCGACATCAACCGGGCCGCGGCGTCGATATCGCTGTGCCGCAACCCCAACGCCTCACCAATCCGTAACCCCGACGCAGCCAGCACAGAAAACAGGAACTGGTCCCGCAGCCGATCACAGGCCGCCACGATCGTTGCGATCTGCTCAGCATCCAAAGTGTCGGGGATGCGCCGCTCGGCTCGTAACCGAATCCGCCTGCTGCGTTCCGGTCGAGATCCCAAGTGCGCCAACAGCGGCCGCCACGATCCACCACGCGTCCCGCGCCGCTGCCAGGTTGTCAGCAGATCGCCCAAGTCCACCCCGTGGCGTTGATGAAACTCGTAGAACGCTGAGATCGCCGATAACTTCCGGTTCACCGTCGCCTCCGCGCAGACGCTCTCCACCGTCGGCAGCGCCGCGACGTTACCCAGCCGTGCGCTCGCCGGCAGCCGCAGCCACGCCACGAACCGGCCCACGTCCTCCAGTCGCACCTGCGACCACACCAGGCCACGCTGATCGAGGAACTCGAACCAGTCCCGCAGATCATGCGCGTACGCCTTGACCGTGTTCGGTGACCGCTCAACTGCATGCAGATGCGATAAGAACCCCTCGGCCGGTTCGACCACCACGAAATCCCGATCGACCAGCGTCCACGACTGACGATCACCGAACGGCATCACCACCGGCTGCACCCGCAACCCAGGACCCGTCATAGACACCGAAGATAACCAGTCCACAAAGCATTTCCCGGCACTTTGAACCGTGTGTCGCTTACATCGTGGACGGTCTGCTCAGGGCCTCAGATAACCAATGAGATCTTGAAAGCAGCGGCGATTTTCTTCGGGGCCGAGCTCGACCGGCCCGGGAGACGGTGATCCGGTTCATCGCCGAACACAAGGACCACCAGGTGGCCGGCCCCGATGGTGGGGCTGGGCTGCGTTGGGGTGTCGAGCCCATGTGCGCCGTGCTGTCCGAGCATGGTGTGTCGATCAGTCCGTCAACTTATTACGAGTGGATGTCCAAGACTCCGACGCGTCGCCAACTGCGTGATGCCGAGGTGGTCGAGATCATCACGGCAGCAAGGGAAGACAAGAAAAACGGGCGGTTCGTCCAAACGTTGGGGTCACGCAAGTTGTGGATCTGGCTACGCGGCCAGGGCCACGATGTCGCCCGCTGCACGGTGGAGCGGATTATGCGCGAGCAGGGGTGGGAGGGTGCGCGCTACGGGGCCAAGCACAAGACCACCATCGCCGACGAAAACCATGTCAGATATCCAGATCTGGTGGACCGACGTTTCTACGCGTGCGCACCAAATCGGTTGTGGGTAGCTGACTTTACCTATGTGTGGACATGGCTGGGATTCGTCTACGTGGCCTTCGTCATCGACGCCTACAGCCGCCGAATCGTCGGCTGGCGCGCGGCCCGATCCATGACCACCGACCTGGTCCTCGACGCCGTTGAACACTCCTTCTTCACCCGCGCCCAGGAAGGCACCACCACCTTGCGCGGGCTGATAGCGCACAGCGACGCGGGAAGTCAATACACCTCGGTGGCGTTCACCCAACGGCTTATCGACGAAGGGGCAGACCCCTCGGTTGGCACGGTCGGTGACGCCCTGGACAACGCATTGGCCGAGACCACCATCGGGTCTTTCAAGAACGAAGTCATCCGCCGGCAAGGCCCCTGGCGCGACGTCAACCAGGTCGAGCTGGCCACCGCCCAATGGGTGGTGTGGTTCAACACCGAACGCCCGCACGAGTACCTCGACGACTTCACCCCCGAGGCCGTCGAGAAACTCCACTACGATCACAGACGCACCCCACCAAAGGCAGGGTGATTCAACGAACGCAGTCTCCGGACTCACCGGGACGGGTCAGTCGGTGATGACGACCTCATCACCAGCCCGAACTCGATCGAGCCAATCGCTAAGGTGCGCGCGCAACTCGGTCACGGATACCTCCACACCGTGAACTGTACACTCGCTGAACCGTGATTTGTACATGTCACTTCTGAGTGTGGCAACGACGACCTGAGAGATTGACCCGCGCAAGCCGGAGGCGAGGTGGCAACGGGCCGGTACACCGATTCGTCCGCGGTGCTGGCGACGCCGAGACGGTCGATATTATGGTGGCTGGTGGCCTTCCGTCCAAGCTGCATCCGAAGGTGTTGCGGCGGAAGGTGTTTGCCGTCCCCGGTGGGACTTCGGCGCGGCTGGCGTTCGTGGTCAGCTGTATGAAGACGGCAGCGCCTCGGTGTCGGACGCCGGGTCTAGCTTGCAGCAGCGGGCTCTTGAATTCTCTGCGTGAGGTGCTGTGTGCGGTGACTGCCGACGATCGCCTTCATTGGCGTTCTGTTGCCAGCGACCCGATTGAACGACTCTCCCAGTAGTAACAGTTGGCCTGAGTCGCGAAGAACCTCGACATCCCTTGGATCGTATTCGTATGACGGAGCGTGCTTCAAGCTGGTGTAGGCGTCCCAGAACAGTTGGCTCCACATGTCCAGTTGGTGGCATTACCCCGAGACCGTGGCTAAGAGACCGAAATCACAACTACCCGTTTGAAATTCAATAGCCCACAACTGACTAGGAACATAAGGGGTAACCGAGCTTCAACTTGGGTGCGATTGCTGAACAACCGTTTTTACTCAATCGTCACGTCGAGGGGCTCGCCCATCGGGCGGCCAGGAGTCGGTACCCGACTCAAGCGGAATATTCAAGGATCGAAGCAGGATCGAAAAGAGCCGCCAATTGGCGATCGCTCCGACAAGTTCGACCAAAACCGCGTGATCGCCATTGAATGCCTTGTGGCACGCGGCCCAGTTTTCCTCGGCAATGACCCCGTCACGTACCACATCATCGGTCGCCGCCAGGACCGCACGCTCGGCATGGCCCAGACGATTGGAACTCTGCCAGTCACGCACCGCCAGAAGGTCATCCGAAGCCACACCGAGCAGCGTCGCGATTCGCCAATGCTGTGTCCACTCATATACCGACCCCGTTACCCAGCCGATGCGCATGATGATCAATTCGCGTAGCCGGGCGTCGAGCACACCGTTAAATAGCAGCGCCTCAAGCATTCCGTACAGGGCCACTGCGAGGCTCGGCTGGTGAAGTGCCACGCGAAATACTGACAGTTCTGCCATCTCTGCGGGCAGCCCACACTCGGCAGCCCGCAGCCGGGCCTGCTCAAGGTCGAGCATCGGTACGCGTTCCGTTCTCGTCACGTGTGACCTTCCTCTGTTGAAGCTCCGCATGCTGTGAGGGCGTGGGCACGAAGACGTTGTGCAGGGCCGCACTCGATTTGGCATTTTCATCTGCAAGCGAACTGAGCAGCGGCGCGAGACCAGCGAATCCGGTTGATTCTCTTGTGATCCGGTCGAACGGCCAGCGGCGCGTGGCCAGAATCTCGAGGGCTGCCCGGTAGGCGGGATACTCCACGCCGAGTGCACCGGCGATGTGTAATTCCTTATACACCAGCGTGTCTGGTTCAAAGCCGGGCGCGCCGCCTCCGCCGCGGGTGCCAGCAACCACGACCCTGCCGCCAGGCCTGGCAAGGGCGACGGCGTCGGCGAACGCGGAGGGTGCTTTGGCGGTGACATCGATGACCACGTCGGCAAGCTGTCCGCCTGTCTCACGCTGGAGCGCTGTCACTGCATCGTCCTGCGATACGTCGATGGGCAGGTCGACACCGAATGATCTGGCTATGGCCAGTCGCTGATCGTCGCGTGGACCGATGCCGGTCATCGCGACGAAAGCGGCTCCCGCCTCTTTCGCCGCCACCGCCGCGCAGATCCCGCGGATGCCCGGTCCCAGTATCGCTACGATACCCCCCGCCTTGGTGTCGGGAAGAGTTTTCCCCCATTGGATACCGGCCCCGAGAGGGTTGAACAACGTGGCGAGAACGGGGTCCATGTCTTCGGCAATCGGGAGTAGCATCGCGTCCCACGGAAGCTCCACATGGGTGGCGTATCCGCCCCATAACCCGGCGCCGATCTCCACGTCGACGAACCCGAACATGGTGGCGATGCCGTTCACCGCACATCGCCGGTATTCGCCGCGGCGACACTCCGGGCAGTCTCGGCAGGACCGGAACACCTCGACGGCCACGCGCTGGCCGGCCCGGACGCACCAGCGTTCGCTGGCCGCATTGCCGACATGTTCGACGATGCCGACGATTTCGTGACCTGGAACGAATGAGAAGCCGGCAGGCAGGTGTCCGGTGAATTGTTCGTGATCTGTACCGCATAGACCACATGCTTCAACTCGCAGGATCGCACCGCGGTCACCGACGTCGGGGATGGTCATCTGGCGCCGCTCCAGATTCCGCGGTCCGGTCAACACCATGGCCTCGGCGATCATGGAAGCTCGAATCCCGTGGACGACCCTGTGTTTCGGAGGCAAACCGTTCTGCCAACGTACATCTCGCCCGCCATCGCCTCGGCAATCTGCGGATCGTCGCTGCGTGCGACGACTCTTCGCCCGTCGGACAGGTGCGCGATGGTCGGTGTCCATCGAGGTCGCCCGTCTCGGTCGTATTCGACCGTGTACCCGTCCACTGTCGCGCGACCGGTCGCCTCGTCGACGCCTGCGACGGCCAGCCGCGATGAATCGATCGGAGTTTGTTCGTCTGCCGTGTCGATCAGTCGCCACCCGGTTGGTGGAGGGGTGGCCGACCACACACCGACCGAATGTTTCGTCGAATACCAACCGAGGCCGGTGACGACGTCGTCCCCGCGATGGGTGACTTCGCCTACGCCGACCGCCACCGGAGTACGCGCTTCTACCGACAATCGATCACTCGCTCAGGGCCACGGGCTGTTGTGAGACACGAATGCGATGGTGTCATATCTGCAGTCAAGCCACAATGGTGTGCGCCCGCGGCATACTGGCTGTTGTGTCGACGAAGTTGGTGCGATGGGGTGCCGCCGCGCCGTCAGATCGTGATTCCGCTCGCGACCGATTGCTAGATGCTGCCGAGCGGTGCCTAGAGAGTTGCGGCGTGGTAGGCACGACCATGGAGGACATCGGCAGAACAGCGGGTGTCTCCAGGGCAACGGTGTATCGCTACTTCCCTAATCGGGAGGCGGTGATGTCGGGCGTCATCATTCGCGCCGCCGAGCGCTATCTCGATCGCATCAACCCCCGGATCGCGGAGCACACCGATCTGGGCTCCGCTCTCGTCGATTTCGTGGAATACACAGTTGAGGCCGCGCGCCGCGAAGAGATCATCGGATTGTTGTTCGGCAGCGACGAGGAACTCGCCGGCGTTGGCCTCGCGGCGGGGACCTCGACGTCACTCTTCGAACTCGTCACCGAGTTTCTCCGTCCCATCTTCAGGAGACACTGGAGTTACGTAGAACCGGGCGTCTCCGTCGACGACGCCGCCGAGTGGGTTCTCCGCACGATACTGAGCCTGCTGACTGTTCGAGGACCGCGGGAGCGCAGTCGTGACGGGCTCCGGACATTTCTTTCAAGGTTTCTCCTTCCCGCAATCCTGGCGAGCGACCATTGTCGACCGATGTGACAGACAAGGCGTAATGTCTCAACCACAGCTGAGGTAGGAGGCCGGACATGTCTGTGCAGTTCACCGCGTTCAACCAGCAGGTCGCTGAACAACTGCAGAGCGCAGCAGAAACCACGGGCGGGCTGGCCGGTTACCTCGGCTTCCGGCACACTGAATTCACTGCTGGACGGCTCGTCGCGGAGATGGACGCACGCGACGACCTGAAGACGCCTTTCGGCAACTTGCATGGCGGCTGCTTGTCGGCCATGGTCGACCATTGCCTTGGAGTGGTGTTTTATCCCGTGATTCCGATGGGATCCTGGGTCGCGACGACGGAGTTCAAACTGAATTTGCTTCGTCCAGTCTCCAGCGGAACCTGTGTAGCCACGGCTGAGATCATCTCGCTGGGCAGAACCAGCGGTGTGGCACGTATCGACATCTGCAACGACGGCAGAGCGGTGTGTGCGGCGCAGGGCACCGTCACCGTCGTCGCACCGAAGGCCATCTCTTGATGTCTGCAAACAGAGCACATGATTCGTCCGCTCCTGTCGTCGAGCGCGTGCCCACGGTGGATGGGCTCTCGCTGGCGGTCGACTTCTACCGCTGTGACGGACCGCGGGCGGTCGTGTTGCTCCTTCACGGCGGTGGTCAGAGCCGGCACGCCTGGGATGTCACCGCCCAACGATTGCATCAGCGGGGCTACACCGTTGCCGCCTACGACGCAAGGGGACATGGTGACAGCGACTGGGATCCAGACGGACGCTATGACATCGAACGGCTGGGGTCCGACCTGTTGGCCGTGCGCGCGTACGCCGGCTCCGCCCGCCCAGTTGCCGCGATCGGGGCATCGTTGGGCGGTTTGACCATCCTCGGCACGCACTTGCTCGCCCCATCGGAGCTATGGCAGGCCGTCGTCCTGGTTGACATCACTCCGCGAATGCAGATGCACGGCGCCCGCCGAGTCCTATCGTTCATGTCGGCCCATCCCGAAGGTTTCGACAGCCTAGAGTCGGCCGCTGACGTGATCGCCGCCTACAACCCGCACCGCCCTCGCCCCGAAAACGTCGACGGCCTTCAAAAAGTCCTCCGCCGACGTGGAGACGGTCGCTGGGCCTGGCGATGGGATCCGGCGTTTGCGACGTCGAATTTTCAGTTCCTGCAGAGTGATTCAGACGACGGCGCAGAGGAGTTCGAGATGATGAGCGCATTCCTTGTCGATGGCGCGCGACAGGTGTCCGCGCCGGCGCTGCTGGTCCGCGGCCTGCTGTCGGACATAGTCTCCGAAGAGACAGTGAAGGATTTCCTCACCTTGGTTCCCCACGCGCAAACCGTTGACGTGTCGGGCGCGGGCCACATGGTTGCTGGCGACAACAACGACGCATTCTCGACGGCGGTCGTCGACTTTCTCGACCGTACCGTTTGACGCCAGTCGTCGGGCTGCGCGGGAGATCCCAGTTCGCCACCTATTCTGCTCGTATGCCAACTGATTCGGCGCGGATGTCGTTTCGCCGACATATCCGCGAGCAGGTCTTGAGGGCGACACGGGAACTCACCATTGAGAAGGGCTGGGAACAAGTCCGAGTGAGTGAGGTCGCCGAACTTGTCGGCGTCTCCCGACCGACGCTATACAAGGAGTTCGGCGATAAGCAGGGACTTGGTGACGCGCTCGTGGTGGCCGAGGGTCAGCGCTTCCTGGAGGGTATCCACGCCATCCTCGCCGAACACACCGGCGACGTTCAGGGCGGCATCACCGCAGCGGTGCGGTTCACCCTGCGTGAAGCAGAAGCCAGTCCGCTCCTGAAGTCGGTGCTGACGTCCAGCCACTCAGGGGATGATCGCGCCGGTGCGCCGACGACGGGCGTTCTTCCTCTCCTGCCGACATCGGCGTCCCTGCTCCAGCTCTCCTCCGCGGCTTTGGTCGCGTGGTTTCACGACCACTTCGCCGATCTCGACTCCGAAGACGTCGAGGAGGTCGCAGACGTTCTGGTGCGGCTCACCGTGAGTCACGTCGTCCTTCCCTCCGCGGACATCGCCACCACGGGTGCGCGGATCTCGCGGGTGGCGCTCCGCTACCTCGGCGTTGGCTATAGATAGCTGTGACTTGAGCGGTCTTAGCCTCGATCCACTGACAATGGACTGTTTGTCGGGGTGTCGGGATAAGGAAAGTGCGTTCTGAGCTGGGAAGATTGATATTGTTCAGGCAACAATCGGTCCAGTTCGAGAACGGCACTTCCGGCGCGAGTGTCCCACACGTTCACCCCGCGGTCCGATGTGTTCGATGAGGACATCTGGTGTCGTGCGCGGGCCTGGTGCCGGTGATGGCGCTGGCTGAGCAGGCAGGCCTATCGGAGTTGTTGGCCAACAAGATTCACATCGCAGCTCCCAGGGTCAAGTCGAGGTCGGCCAATCCGGCTCCGAAACTGGCCACCCTGATCGCGAGCATGTACGCGGGCGCGGATTACATCGATGATGTCGACCTGGTCCGCGCTGGCGGCATAAAAACCCTTTTTCCGCCGGGTGTATCCCCCGTCAACGATGGGAACGCTGTTGCGGGAGTTCACTTTCGGTTATGCCCGCCAATTGGATTCGGTGCTGGCCGAGCATCTGGCCGGCTTGTGTGACCGGGTGAATCTGCTGCCCGGCGCGCAGGCTCGGGCCTTCATCGAACACCCGGGGAGAGGCGACGCTGCAGAAAGACGCCGCAAAGGTCGGGATCTCCGGACCCGCCGGGACAGCTCAATGTGGTGAGAGCCGAAACTCGCTCGGAGAGCGGCCGGTCCATCGCTTGAAGGCGTGTGAGAAGTTGGCGAGGTCGCTGTATCCGAGATCCGTGGCGATCTCACTCACCGATAGGGATCGGTCGAGTAGCTGCAGCATCGCGCGCTCGCGCAGGAATGCTTGGCGCAACTCGCGAAAGGTGGTCTCCTCTTCGGAGAGGCGCCGCTTGAGTGTGCTGGTGGACATCGACAGCTCATGTGCGAACCAATGTTTACTTCGGCGTCCGGGCTCCTTCTGCAGCAGCCGTCTCACCTTCTCCGAGAACGACGTGGTTTCGCTCCGCTGGTCGAGAGTTCGCTGCAGATCGACGATGGCGAGTCGGTATGCGACGGGATCGGAGAACCGGCACACCTCGTTGAGCGTGTCCGCGGGAACATGGAGGAAGGACATCGGAGCGTCGAAGAACAGGCGCCCGGCGGTAAGGTCGTCCTCGCGATCTTTCAAGGCGGCGGGCGCTGGCCAACTCAAGTGGAGTGTGAGGGTCGGCGCCGCACGGACGAGCATGTCCAGCAGTCGCAACAACGCCAACCCGGCGTACGTGACGGCGAGGCAGTCCAGGGCACGATCGCTGGTGTGTCCCCAGAGCCCGACGGTGAGGCCTTGGTCATCTGGATGAAACTGTGCTTTGACAGCCGTCGTGATCAACGGCAGATAAGTCAGCAGCTCTACGATCTCGGCCACTGAGCCCGCGCTGACCAGCGGAACACTCAGCGGGCCGAAGGACGTCAACTGTGCCTGTTCGGCTAACGCAAATCCGAGCAGCGTTGCCTGATCGATGTCTAGACCGGGGTACGCCTCACGAAACCACCGTAACGGGGCCTGGATATCACGCTGAATCAGCGTCGCCTCGTCGGTTCCTTCGCGAGCCATGATGTTGCGAAGCCGCGCGACGGCGTCTGGGTCAAACGCCGGGCTCTCGAGCATTTGCACGAATGCGAGTGGGGGCACACCCGCGTCATTGGGGTTCACTGACCATGGCCCCTTTGAGCCGAAATCACAAGTTTCTGACTCCGGCGAACATAGCCGCAGCGCTCATCTGGCGCAAGACTTGTGTCAAGTAACTGAGGACACGCAAGGAGCCTGGCTATGGCAGTTGTCACATTTGTCTCCCACGGCGGCGAGAAGTATGAGGCGCCTCTCGAGGAAGGTCAGTCACTGATGCGGGTCGCGACCAACAATGCGGTGCCCGGCATCGACGGCGACTGCGGAGGCGAAGCCGCGTGCGGCACCTGCCATGTGATCGTCGATCCGCAATGGTCCGATCGGGTCGGCCTCTCCGGGGCCAATGAAGAGGAGATGCTCGCGATGAACCCCGAGCGTCAGCCGACCTCCCGGCTGTCCTGCCAGATGCAGGTCTCTGAGGCGTGGGACGGTTTGATCGTCCATCTGCCCGAGTTCCAACTGTGATGACGAAAGAGAGGTGAGACGTGAGCAATATTCGCGAGGCAGTCACTGCCAAGGCTCAGGCAACAATTCCGATGGACCGAATAATCCAGGGCGCCCACCTCTACGACAGAACGCGGCGCTGGGTCACCGGCACCAACGGTGAAAAAATCTTCATCGAGCGACCGATCCCGCCGGCTGACGAGGTTGAACTGACCGACATCGACCTTAGCAATCCTTTCCTCTATCGTCAGGGTCGCTGGAAGTCCTATTACGAGCGCCTACGCAACGAGGCTCCCGTGCACTATCAGGCCCACAGCGCGTTCGGCCCGTTCTGGTCGGTGACGCGGCATGCCGACATCGTGGCCGTCGACAAGAACCACGAGGTCTTCTCCTCCGAGCCGTTCATCGTCATCGGGAGCCCGCCGCGCTTCCTCGACATTGCGATGTTCATCGCGATGGACCCCCCAAAACACGACCGGCAACGGCAGGCTGTCCAGGGTGTGGTCGCACCGAAGAACCTGCGTGAGATGGAGGGCCTCATCCGCGAGCGGGTGGTAGACGTGCTCGACGCTCTGCCGCTTGGCGAACCGTTCAACTGGGTGCAGCACGTCTCGATCGAGCTAACCGCGCGCATGCTGGCCACGCTGCTGGACTTCCCGTTCGAGCAGCGGCGCAAGCTCGTCCAATGGTCCGATCTCGCCACCTCCATGGAGCAAGCCAACGGTGGGCCCTCGGACAACGACGAGATATTTCGCGGCATGGTCGATATGGCTAGAGGTCTCAGCGCTCACTGGCGGGACAAGGCAGCCCGGACAGCTGCCGGAGAGCTGCCCGGCTTCGATCTGATCACCATGTTGCAGAGCGACGAGAGCACCAAGGACCTGATCGATCGCCCGATGGAGTTCTTGGGCAACTTGGTATTGCTGATCGTGGGTGGCAACGATACGACCCGCAATTCCATGAGCGGTGGTGTTCTGGCGCTGAACGAGTTCCCTGACCAGTTTGAGAAGCTGAAGGCGAACCCCGAGCTGATCCCCAACATGGTCTCGGAGATCATCCGGTGGCAAACCCCGCTCGCGCATATGCGCCGGATCGCCAAGGCCGACACTGTGCTCAACGGGCAGTTCATCCGCAAGGGCGACAAGGTCCTGATGTGGTACGCCTCGGGCAACCGCGACGAGCGCGTGTTCGATCGGCCCGATGACCTGATTATCGATCGGGCCAACGCCCGTAACCACATCTCCTTCGGTTTCGGCGTGCACCGCTGTATGGGTAACCGGCTGGCCGAGATGCAGTTGCGGATCCTGTGGGAGGAGCTGCTTCCGCGGTTCGAGAACATCGAGGTCGTCGGTGAGCCCGAGTACGTGCAGTCCAACTTCGTGAGGGGGATCAGTAAGCTGATGGTCCGCCTCACCCCGAAAGGTGGCGCATGACCGTGCAGCGAGCGGTCATCGCGGGGGCCAGCCACGCGGGCACCCAGCTCGCCGCCAGTCTTCGCCGAGAAGGGTGGGACGGCGAAATCGTCCTCGTCGGCGATGAGTCGGCGTTGCCCTACCAGCGGCCCCCGCTGTCCAAGTCGTACCTGGCCGACAAATGCGAACTGGCCGAACTCGCGATCCGCAACTCGGATTTCTACGCCAAGCAGCGGATCCGACTCCTGGAGGCGACGGTGGCGGCGGTCGACCGCTCGGCTGGTCATGTCGTGCTGAGTACCGGCGACGCACTGCCCTACGACAAGCTCGCGCTGTGCACTGGCGCCCGGCCTCGTCGGCTCCCCACCCCGGGAGCGGACCTGGCCGGAGTCTTCTACCTACGCACCGCCGCGGACGGCGAGATGATCCGAGAGGCCGCCGGCCCCGGGCGTCGGGCGGTGATCGTCGGCGGCGGCTACATCGGACTGGAGACAGCCGCCTCGTTGCGTGCACTGGGTCTGGAGGTCACCCTGCTCGAGGCGACCGGGCGCGTCCTTGAACGGGTCACCGCCCCGGAGGTATCGGAGTTCTTCGACCGGATCCACCGGGAGGAGGGCGTCAACATCCGGACGGGCACGCTGGTCGAGGCTCTGTCCGGCGACGGCAGGGTCCGCGAAGTAATCCTGGCCGGTGGCGAATCAATTCCCGCCGACCTCGTCATTGTCGGCATCGGCGTGGAGCCGAACACCGAGCTCGCCGCCACCGCGGGCCTGGTCGTCGACAACGGCGTCGTGATCGACGATCAGGCCCGGACTAGCGACCCCGACATCGTGGCCGCCGGGGACTGCGCCAGCCACGACATGGCCCGTTACGGCCGTCGCATCCGCCTGGAGTCCGTGCCGAGCGCGGCCGAGCAGGCCAAGGTCGCCGCCGCGACCGTCTGTGGGAAGTCCAAGAAGATAGCGGCCCTTCCATGGTTCTGGTCAGATCAATACGACCTCAAGCTCCAGATCGCCGGTCTCAACACCGGGTACGACGAGGTCGTCCTCAGCGGCGACCCGACCCGGGAGCGCGACTTCACCTGCTTCTACCTCCGTGCCGGCGAGCTTCTTGCCGCCGACTGCATCAACCGTCCCCGCGACTTCATGTTCAGCAAGCGGGTCATCACGCAGCAAGTCGCCGTCGAACGGGCCGAACTGGTGCTCGCCGGCTCGGACTGAGGTGCCGGCGGTGCGTAGGCGGTGGGAACGACGACGGCGGATGCGACGCGTGTCTTGGAGAGGTACTTCAGTGACAATTGCCATCCAGCCCCGCTGGCAAAGGAACGCTAGCGGCTGCCCGGCGGTCGCCTTGGCGCAGCGCATCAGGACCTAGTGGGGTTTCCCAACGAGCATGACGATTCTTTCCGGAGGAGCAGCGTCAGAAGTCGGTGCCTGTTCTGTTCTGTTCTGTTCTGACAATGAGGTTAGTTGAGGTTGACGGTGGCGGTATTTAGGGACGAGGACGAGGTCTATGCCTTCCTGGGCGGGATCTTTCGGCGGGGTTTGGAGAAGGAGGGTCTGGCGGACAAGCTCGCGAATTCGGGTGTGGTGTTGCGGGTGCATTACACAGATCCGGATGCGGTTGTGACGGTGGACATGCCGAACAAGGTGGTGGAGACCGGAGCGGCCAGTACCGCGGTGCCCAACGTGGAGTTGTTCATGTCGGCAGACACGGGGAACAAGTTCTGGTTGGGGAAGGTGAACTTGACGATGGCGATGGCCAAGGGAACGGTACGTGCGAAAGGTCCGGTGCCGAAGTTGATCAAGTTGATCCCGCAGGCCAAGAACCTGTTCCCCGAGTACCGGTTGATGCTGGAGAGCCAGAATCGGCAGGACCTCATCGATGCGTGACCCTCGCCTCACCGCGGGCTGTAGGGCGGGTGTGCGATGAGGAGCACGATGCAGGACGTTGCGTTGACTGTGCCCGCGATCGTGGCCCATGCTTCGGCAGTCCATGGCGATCGCGAGGTGCTGACTGCGCGCGGACCCCGGCAGATCTCTGGGGTGTCCTATCGCGAGGTGGGTGAGCGTGCGGCACGGTTGGCAAATGCTTTGCGCCAGATCGGCATCCGTGGAGATGAGCGTGTCGCGACGCTGCAATGGAGCAACCAGGAGCATCTGGACTGTTACGCGGCGGTGCCGTCGATGGGCGCGGTGCTGCATACGTTGAACCTGCGGCTGCCGCCGGAACAGCTGACGTGGATCGCCAATCATGCCGAGGATCGGGTGATCATCGTCGACAGTACGGTGCTTGCCCTTTTGGCGGCGGCGTTGCCGTCGATGACCTCGGTGCGCACGGTGCTAGTGACCGGAACCGGCGATCTTGCCGCGGTCGAGGGGTGCGGAAAGGACGTCCTACGGTACGACGATGTGGTGGCCGCCCAGTCGAGTACGTTCGAGTGGCCCGATGTCGATGAGCGGTCGGCTGCAGCGATGTGCTATACGAGCGGTACCACCGGGCACCCGAAAGGTGTTGTCTACAGCCATCGTTCGACGTGGTTGCACTCTCAGGCGGCGTGCACCTCGAATGCCTTGGGCATCGGTCATGACGACACGGTGTTGGCGATCGTTCCGATGTTCCACGCCAACGCGTGGGGGTTGCCGTATGCGGCGATGATGGCCGGCGCGCAGCTTCTGCTGCCTGACCGTTTCCTGCAGGCGGGGCCTTTGGTGGAGATGATCGAGGCGGTGCGGCCGACGATGGCGGGGGCGGTGCCGACAATCTGGACCGATGTTCTGCATTACTTGCGCGACAATCCTGGCCATGACGTGAGTTCGCTGAAGATGGTGGCCTGCGGTGGTTCGGCGGTTCCGCGGTCGTTGATGACCGCCTATGACGAGCTGGGCATCCGCATTGTGCAGGCTTGGGGGATGACTGAGACTTCCCCGCTGGCCTCGGTCGCTCTGCCGCGGAGTTCTGATACCCCGGAGAGGTCGCTTCACCTGCGCGCAACCCAAGGCCGGGTGGTGGCCGGTGTGCAGGCCCGCATCGTCGATGACAGCGGTGCAGAACAACCGTGGGACGGAAAATCGGTGGGGGAGATTCAAGTCCGCGGCCCGTGGATCACTCAGTCGTATTACGAGAATGACAGTCCGGCGGCGTCGCCGGACGGGTGGTTGCGTACCGGGGACGTCGGGACGATCAGCGCGGACGCGCTCATCGCGCTGACCGACCGCTCCAAGGATGTCATCAAGTCCGGGGGCGAATGGATCTCCTCGGTGGAATTGGAGAACGAGTTGGCCGCTCACCCTGCGGTGCGCACCGCCACGGTGATTGGAGTGCCCGACGACAAGTGGCAGGAACGGCCGCTGGCGGTGGTCGTCCTGGCTGCCGACCGCACCGCCACCGCGGCGGAGCTGACCGAATTTCTGCGTGCGCGGGTGGCCAAGTGGTGGCTACCGGAACGGTGGGCGTTCGTCACCGACATTCCGCTGACTTCCACTGGCAAGTTCGACAAGAAGAAGCTGCGCCGCCAGTTCGCCGACGGTGACCTCATCATCGAGACGCTGGCGTGAATCATCAATCCACTGCGACCGAAACACTGACGTTAAGGAGACACACATGAAGACACGTGCTGCAGTGCTGTGGGGCCTAGGAGAAAAGTGGGAAGTCGAGGACATCGAGTTGGATCCTCCCGGCCCCGATGAAGTGCTCGTCCAGCTGACCGCGACCGGGTTGTGCCATTCCGACGAACACCTCGTGACCGGCGACCTGCCCATTCCGCTGCCCGTCGTCGGTGGCCACGAGGGTGCCGGCACCGTGGTCGAAGTGGGTGCGGGTGTCGAGAACGTCGCCGAGGGCGATTCGGTGATCCTGACGTTCCTGCCGTCGTGCGGGCACTGTTCCTATTGCGCGCGGGGGATGGGGAACATGTGCGACTTGGGTGCCGCGCTCATGATGGGACCCCAGATCGACGGCACTTACCGTTTCCATGCCAGGGGTGAGGACGTCGGCCAGATGTGCCTGCTGGGCACGTTCTCGGAATACACCGTGGTCCCCAAGGCGTCTCTGGTCAAAATCGACCAGGGGACACCGCTGGACAAGGCGGCGTTGATCGGGTGTGGTGTGACGACCGGGTACGGGTCGGCGGTGCGCACCGGTGAGGTGCGTGCCGGGGATACCGTGGCGGTGATCGGAGCCGGTGGCATCGGCATGAATGCGATTCAGGGTGCCCGCATCGCGGGCGCGTTGAACATCGTGGCTGTCGATCCGGTGGCGTTCAAGCGTGAACAAGCCGGCGGTTTCGGTGCGACGCATGCCGTTGCCACGATCGACGAGGCCTGGTCACTGATCAGTGACATCACCCGCGGCAAACTCGCCGATGTCTGCGTCTTGACCACCGATGTCGCCGAAGGGTCCTACATCGGCGAGGCGCTGTCCTTGGTCGGTAAACGCGGCCGTGTGGTCGTTACCGCGATCGGGCACCCCGAAGACACCTCGATGTCGGGTTCACTGCTGGAATTGACGCTGTATGAAAAGCAGATCCGCGGCGCTCTGTACGGTTCTTCGAACGCCGCCCACGACATCCCGCGGCTCGTCGAGCTCTACAACGCCGGACACCTCAAGCTGGATGAGCTGATCACCCGTGAGTACACCCTCGATCAGATCAACGAAGGCTACGCGGATATGCGATCGGGCCGCAACATCCGAGGACTCATCCGATTCTGATAAAGCAGCCGAAGCGCGGGAGCGCGACCACGGGAGCAAGCGAGCTGAGTACAACGGTTGAGTGCTGCGCGTCTGTGGCTCTTACCGTTGACGTGTTGATGCAGGACTAGCGATCGAAAGTCAATGTGCCCCATCGCCATAGGCTGTCGAGATGCGCGGCTGAGGTTGGCTGCGGTCACGCGTGTTGGTGTTGGCACCTACTGTCAGCCGGGAAGCCGTGATGAAACGTAGCTTTTGACGAGTCTCAACAGTGCTACTGACAAGGAAGGAAGCGGCGATGACGAGGATTCAAGTTCCCTATCCCCATAGGAGGGGAGGGCACTGTGGTTCCGGTGCGCTTCGTGACCTTACTGAATGGGCCCAACTCGGATGGGGGACAGAAGCACTCAGTGAAGGATTGGTCTTCACCCTCGGCGGAGTCTTGGACTTCTCGTACGTCCGCTCTACGCAGTTGTTCCCCCAGGTGTACCTGGTAGGACGAGGAAGCGACCTGGAACAGGATTACCTCTCCCGGGTTGGCGCAAAGTTCGTCGTGCGATCGACCGATGACCCGGACGTGGGATGGGCATTTGTGACCGACGAAATCGACAAAGGTCGACCCGTCATGGTCTGGGCTGACATCGGCGAACTTCCTTACCTGCGCGTCCGATTGCACATGAGCCGTCACGACATTGTCATCACCGGATACGATGACGAACAACGGGTCGCCTATGTGGTCGATAATGACCGCGAGACAACCCAGACGGTGGCCTACGACGACCTACGCCGGGCGCGGTCCTCGGTCGGGTTTCCCACACCTACCCGGCACACCACATATCACGTCGACTGGCCAGAGCGAGTGCCAGACCTTGGGCCGATCGCGGCCGCTGCACTCGCCGCGAGCGCAGCGTTCATGCGCGGCGGTGCCGTAGGTGCGCCGCTACTGCGCATCGAGGCAGCTGAAGTCGAATCTTCCGGTTTGAAGGGTGTGCAGGACTTCGCCGATGACGTAGGGCATTGGCCAACGCTGTTCGATGACGATGCCCTGACCGCGGCATTGTTCGGGCTCGGGGCGTTCATCGAGAAAGCCGGTACCGGCGGCGGGCTCTTTCGTACGCTGCAGGCAGACGGTTGCCAGAACATCGCCGATCTCCTAGATGACGCCGCCACTGCCGAAGCGGCTGCCGCGGCCCGACATGCTTCCAAAGCGTGGTCTACGCTTGCGGCCGCAGCCACGGATGCCGGCACATCGCTACGGAGTCGTAGTCTAGCTGCGGCCAAAGTCGCCGCGACGATCCCGGACGCCGAAACGCGCCTCGTCGAAGCCCTCGAAACGGCCAGTCGATCCGTTGGCACTGTCGATACCGGCATCGAAGCTCATCTGAAAGGCTATCTGTGAGTGGCACTTCAAATCAATCGAGTTTCCTGAAGACTACTGGTTTCTCGATTGGCAGCATGACGATGTTCAGCGCTTCGCCCAGAACGCGGTCGGTGACGTTCGTGACCCTTGTGCAGAAGGCGAGGTTGACCGTCACCGCTGTGGGGGACAGGATTTGGTATGACCCCTATAGCACCGACGACGACCCCGAGCATTATCGGGCGAGCTATGCGGCGACAGCGTCGAGGGCGTATTGCGGGGCAGGACCAAATGGCTGATAGTGACGGAACTGGAAGGTGTACCGCAGCGATGATCTCGGCGGGCTAACGAGTCCTTTACATACTGTCTTCGGGCGATCAGCCCAGCCGACGTCGGCGCAGTTCTTCAGTCGCATGGTGGTCCATGCACTGCGTGGTCCTATTTAGGAGGATTTCGTCATCGACGAGCAAGCGGAAGAAGATTCGGCCATCGCGTGGTGGCATAACTTTCAGAATCGTGTTATCGCCGCCGACGGCGACTACCTCGATGCGCACCATCCGTGGTGCCTTGGTTGCGGCACAGACAATCCGCACGGTCATCGCCTGCGAGCGCGTCGGCGTGGCGACGGGGTGGGCGCCAGGCATATCTTCGACGGCCGACATCGCGGCGCACCCGGGATCGCACATGGCGGCGCAGTCATGACGGTTCTTGACGACACGGTGGGCATGCTGCTCTACGTCGTCGGTGAGATGGCCGTCACCCGTAAGCTCGACACCGAGTTCTTCGCGCCGGTATTGCTGGGGGTTCCCTACGAGGTCAGCGCGGAGCTCGTGTCCAGAACCGGCCGGAAACTCGAAGTGCGGACAGAATTGCGCGAGGAAGCCACCGGCCAGCTGGTCGCGTCCGCGTCCGGGTTATTCGTCGTCGTCACGCTGGATCACTTCACTAGCTCCATACAGAAGGCGTCGTCAATACGCTGCACTGCGCGACCACCCTGGGAAGGATGACTCAACCCGTAAATCTGCTCATTTTTCAACCGGCGCAGGCTGCTCAGGATTGAACCGGGGCCGACAGGGGGTTTGCTAAGCAAACGCGTACTCGACCACATCGTGGTGTACCAGCCTTCGGTAGCGTGACGCCGCAGCGTGTCGGCGAAAATACCGCCGGTCTCATCTGTTGTGGCCCGCCGGGGAGTTGATATCGACCTGGATGTGCGAAGCGGCCGGGTCAGGTTTCTGGCCGAGGGTATACAGGCCAAGACTGCCGAGAAAACCCGCACAATGCTCGATAAGCACTTCGGTCGATAGGTTTAGTTGTCCGTCTATCCAGCGACGGAGAATCTCGAACAGGCCCCCGACACCGTAGGTAGCGGCGAGATCTGCGACCTGAATCACCTCGCTGGGTATATCGAGATGCAGGCGGGCCTCTCTGAGGACGAGCTCCGCAAATTCGGACATCAGTTCGCTTCGCAGCTGCCGAAGCAGGGGTTCAGCGCCCGATTCGACAAACAATATGCGGGCCATGCTGGGATCGTTCTCGATCATCTGAACCAGGGCCTTTATCGGAGCGTAAGCGAGTTCTTGAGGAGCAACGGTGTCATCCGGTATCGCCTTGGTGATCACGGCTTGGAAGGTGGTGGAGATCTTGGTGAACATCGCACGCAGGAGCGCGTCTCTGTCGCGAAACTGCTGGTAGAAGTACCGGCTCGTCACTCCTGACTCCGTACACACAGCGGTCACGGTGCACGCGGCGGCTCCCTGCTTGCCCATGAGCGCGACCGCGGCGTCAATCAGCAGTGCGCGGCGCTGCGCATCGCGTTGAGTTGCGGACAGCCCGCCATAAACACGTGCTGGACTCATGCCCTACATTCTGGCAGTCTCATGTGACAAGGCCTAAAGTCAGATCACGCAACGGAGGAAGGACCCCGTCAAGATGCCGGAAGATCGAGCCTCGACCAAGAGCCGTGTATTGCCAAAACCCCGGCGCGTTCGTTTCCCCATGCCCACCTCCACGAAGCGGCGACACTTCGTGGATGGCGACCTGGTGATGAGCCATTTCATCTCGGTGCTTTCTGCGACCTTCCCGGAAGGGGAAGACTTCTTCATCCGCTCGGTCAAGTATTTCCAGAGTTCCATCGACGATCCCCAATTGCTGACAGCGGTCAAGGGTTTCATCGGGCAAGAGGCCACACACCGACACCAGCATCGGCTCCTCAACGAACGGCTCCAGGCCATGGGTTATCCGACCGCGCGGATCGACCGCCACGTCGCACGCCTGATCAAGCGATTGGAGCGGCGCTTTTCGCCAGAAATGCGGCTGTCGATGACCTCTGCATTGGAGCACTACACCGCGACGCTCGCTGAAATCATTCTCACCAGCGATGACGCGCAGAAGCTCATCGGACAGACAGAGGTTCGACCGATTCTGCTGTGGCATGCGTTCGAGGAGTCGGAGCACAAAGCCGTCGCCTTCGACGCCTATCGGCTGATTGGAGGCACCGAGCGCACCCGCGTACGGGGCATGCGGATCGCCTCTGCAATTCTGTTCGGCGAACTCATTCTGCAGACTGCGCTGTCGATGGCCTCTGACAAGGCCTCGTATAACCCGGTCACGTTGGTGCGTAGCCTACGTCGCTTCAGTCGCACCCCGATGTTCACCGCCGATGCGCTGCAGCGATTCCGTTCGTACAACCGCCCCGGCTTCCACCCTGATGATTGGGACAGCACCGCGGTCCTGGAGCGATGGAGCAAGGAACTGTTCGACCAAGACGGCTCACAGAAGGTCATCGCTCAGCCGGGGTAGCAAAAGTGCGTGAGGAGGGCGACGCAGAAAGACACTGTTTCTGCGTCGTTCCTCCAAACAATCGACAGCGCGCCTGTCGTCACGGATTGGATGCCCGGTGGCGGGTCAAGGCGACAGTCATACAGACAAGTGCAGTCGGCCTCGAAACTCACGGAAAGGTTAAGCCTCAGCCGCTGACGACGTAGCGTTGAGCCAAGGTTTCAGCCAGTCGGCTCGTGTGCGCGACCACTTCCTTTTCGGTCACCGCGAGCAAACCGGAGTGCCAGGCCGTGATGACTTCGACGAACCCCCCCACCGCAACCAAAGTGTCCATACGAAGGGCCGTCTCGTCGGCGTCTTCTCTGAGATGTGGCCGGCTTGCCTCGACGACCAACTGCGTTGCCTCCTGCAGCGCCACAGCGCGGCGATCTTGCAGCGGTGAGCTACCTACATGCTGAGCGAGGAGGATGTGCGCCCGGCCAGGATCGCGTGCGATCCGGTCGACCACGATGGCGATCGCCGCGGTGATGGTTTCGATCGGCGGCCGATCCACACGCTCGTCGAAGAGCGCGGAAACCTCGCCGAGCATGTCATTGCGAACGCCATCCCACGCTGCGACGAGAAGATCCTCGCGCGTCTTGAAGTCCTCGTAGAAGTATCGATCGTTGAGCCCTGTCCGGGCGCACACGCCGCGCATAGTCACTGCGGCCCAACCGCTCTCACTCCAAATCTCGGTCGCAGCCTCGATCAATTGCTGCCGTCGCTCTGCTCGACGCTCAGCACCGGTCCGACCACCCCAGCGCGTGTTTCTCGACCGCACATCAAACATCTTGACAAAACGTCGGGCTCACGACCAAACTGGTGGCATGCGACACCAATGGTGGCTGATGCCCCCAAATCAATGGTCTCCCGCACCGGAAATCAGTGTCGCGATCCGAAAGGCAAGCAGATGAGGTTCTTGCCGTTCGGTAGTTCACCAGGTAGAACCCACCGCGCCCACGCAGTAGTCACAGGCGCAGGGAGCGGTATCGGCCGCGCGTTCGCCGTTGAGCTTGCACGCCGAGGTGGACGTGTTGTGTGTGCGGACAAAGACCCCATCACTGCGAAAGAGTCGGCCGAGTTGGTGAGGCAGGCCGGCGGCGAGGGTTTCGACGTCGTATGCGACGTCACCGACCTTGAGCAGGTCCGTAACCTCGCTGATGCCAGTGAAGACTGGTTTGGCAAGGCGGCGAGCCTGGTGATCAACAACGCCGGAATCGGTGCGGGCGGCAATCGCATCGGCGCTACGTCGGTCGAGGACTGGAACGCTGCGATTTCTGTCAACCTTTGGGGTGTTATCTACGGGTGCGAGACTTTCGTTCCCCGGCTCCGGAGCAACGGCCGTGGCGGAGTGATCAATGTGGCGTCCGCCGCGAGTTTCGGCTCGGCGCCCCGAATGGGGGCATACAACGTGAGTAAGGCCGGAGTGCTCGCTCTGTCCGAGACCTTGGCGGCCGAACTGAGCGGTACTAACGTCAATGTCACAGTGCTTTGCCCCACCTTCGTCAAGACGAACATCGCCAAAAATCCTCAGATTGAGGAGTCGGCGGCGAAACTCGCGACCAACCTGATGAGGTGGACCGGCATTTCGCCGGATCAAGTGGCTCGAACGACCTTGAACGCGCACGATCGCGGACAAATCTATGTAGTGCCCCAACTGGACGCGAAAATTTTGTGGCAACTGAAAAGAGCTTTACCCGGTCAGTTTACGCGGGCGTTGGGGCTGGTGGAGCGCGTGGCCTCATGGAACGATCCAGCCGAACAGAGGGAGCAGTGAAATGGCGTTCGCATATAGCGACATGCTCGAGACGATCAAGAACAAGCAATGGGCTCTCGCCGATATCGATTGGGGCGCCCCTGGTGCGGAGTTGATCACCGACGAACAGCGTCCCAAACTCAAGCAATTCATGTCCGACGTGGTGTGGATTGAGCATGTCGGAGCGCGCGCCTTTGCTGCGATGGCCCCGAAGGCGCCCTTCGAAGCGCTCGGAGACATTTACCGTTACTTTCACGCCGAGGAGCAGCGTCACGCCAACGCCGAACTTGCTCTGATGCGTCGCTGGGGCATGATCGAGGAAGGCGAAAAGCCTGTACCGAATAAGAACATCCGTCTCGTGATCGAGTGGCTAGATCGGTACGCTGAGGCTCTTCCTCTGACTGTCATCGGCGCCGCGATTCCCGCACTGGAGACCGCGCTGGACGGGGCCCTGCTGAAATTTCTCCTTGATGAGGTCGACGACCCAATTTGCGGGGAAGTATTCAATAAGGTCAACAGCGACGAATCGCGGCACCTTGCAGTAGGTTTTCAAGTCCTGAATGACCTCGGCGCCAGTCCCATGCGAATCCATGCAATCCAAACGGTCGGCGCTGTGATGGACCCCCGTATTCTCACTGGCGCGTTGCTGTATATACCGCTTCTCACGCGCATGTTGATGAATCTCAACGCGATGGGGCTATCCGAAGAGAAGCTGTACAACGCGGTGACGCGATATGGCAATGTCGGGGACCGCAGTGAGCACACGCGGAGGGTGCCTGGATATCACATCTTGAAGGCCCACATGTCCTCCTCGATCAAGCGGTCCCAACCCCTTCACTTCGTTTCCCAGCGCTTAGGCAATGCGATCGACATCTTCCCCGTGCAAGTACTCGGGCGACCGCCTTCATGGACGGATGAACTGACCTATGAACCGGTCGCTAAATGACGGACACGGTAACGACTTTGATCGTCGGCGCCGGCTTCGCGGGTATCGGTACGGCGATGAGAATGCTTCAAGCGGGCGTTAACGACTTTGTCATCTTGGAGCGATCACATCGCGTCGGGGGCACCTGGCGTGACAACACTTACCCCGGCGCCGCCTGCGACATTCCGTCATTGCTGTACTCCTACTCGTTCGAGCCGAACCCAGGCTGGACTCGCGCATACTCGGGGAGCGCAGAGATCCTCGCCTATATCGACGCGATTGTCGCGAAATACGATCTTGGGAGGTTCATTCATTTCGGTGCGGACGTGAGTGCACTGGAATTCGACGAGGATGCCGGAGAGTGGGTTGTCGACACGACCGGCGGCAGGCGGTATCGGGGCCGTTCAGTCGTGATGGCTAGCGGACCACTTGCTGACGCCAGTTTCCCGGATATTCGTGGCATCGAGTCGTACGAGGGGAAAAAGATTCACAGTGCTCGGTGGGACCACTCCTATGACATGAGCGGTAAGAGGGTGGCGGTTATCGGGACCGGGGCGAGCGCTGTGCAGATCGTTCCCGAATTGGTCCAGTTGGCGGCGTCGGTCAAGGTGTTTCAGAGGACGCCCGGCTGGGTCCTACCGAGGGTGAATTTCCGGCATCCGGCCTGGGCGCGTTCGACTTTCAAGCGCATGCCGGCAACCGAACAGGCCCTACGAGGTGCGTGGTTTTGGGCGCATGAGGTCATGGCCGTGGGCATGGTTTGGGATACCGCTGCCACATCTGTCATCCAAGCGGCCGCGAAGGCGAATCTGCGTCGGCAGGTGAAGGATACCTGGTTGAGACGTCAGCTAACACCGCAGTTCAGACCTGGGTGCAAACGCATGCTTATGACTAACGACTATTACCCTGCTCTCCAGGCCGATAACTGCAAACTCGTCAGCTGGCCGATCGCCACACTGGCTCCGAACGGAATTCGAACCGCCGACGGCATCGAGCATGAGGTGGACTGCATAGTATTCGCGACAGGCTTCGATGTGTGTAAACGCGGTACGCCATTTCCGATCCTGGGGCGCGACGGGCGAAAACTCGAAGACGCGTGGTCTGAGGGGAGATTTGCCTACAAGAGCGTGAGTGTGGCCGGGTATCCGAATTTGTTCTTCACTTTCGGGCCTAATTCCGGTCCTGGCCACAACTCCGCTCTTCTATATATGGAGGCGGCAATCGATTACATCGTAAAAGCGATCGAGCTCTTGCGCGACCAAGGTAACGGAGTCCATACCCTGGATGTGAAAGAGAATAGCCAAAACGCGTACCACTCCAATATTCAGCGGCGGTTACGACGCACGACATGGAACTCGGGTTGCAGCAGCTGGTATTTAACAGAGGATGGCTATAACGGCACGATGTATCCGGGCTTTGCGACTCAGTTCACCAGGGAACTGTCCCGTCTGGATATGCGGGATTACGATATCACTCGGCGTGACGATGCTGACCTGAAGTTGACACAAACACGCTGAACTGCAGCAGCGGATAGGGTAAACATCAAAGCGCACGTGAGGAAGTAATGGGTTCTGAGTCTGGGCAGCACTACGAAATTGTAATAGTCGGAGCCGGGTTTTCTGGGATTGGTACAGCGATCAGCCTGTTGAAGGCCGGATTTGCGGACTTTCTTATAGTCGATGACGCCGATGGCGTCGGCGGTACATGGCACTGGAATACGTATCCGGGAATAGCGGTCGATATTCCGTCCTATAGTTACCAGTTCTCTTATGAGATGCGAACATCCTGGTCACGTACTTACGCTCACGGGGATGAGTTGAAGGCTTATGCAGAGCGGTGTGTAGAAAAATACGGACTCCAAAATTACATCCGGTTCAACACGACTGTGGACGAAGCCTGTTTCGACGAAGGCGCCGCACTATGGCGGCTGAGCTGCTCCTCTGGTCAGAATCTGACCGCGCGTTTTGTGATAAATTGCTCTGGCGTTCTCAGTCGGCCGAAGTGGCCTGATATTCCAGGAGTGCGCGACTTCGCCGGCGTGACGCTGCATACGGCCAGATGGGACCATACGAAAGATCTCACCGGTAAGCGGGTGGCGGTGATCGGGACTGGGGCATCTGCGGTGCAGCTGATTCCCGAAGTCGCGAAGATCGCATCAAGTCTGACGGTCTTCCAGCGAACGCCGATTTACTGCTTGCCGAAGCCGGATTTCTCCATACCGAGCTGGGCCGCGACAGTGATGCGGTTGGTGCCAGGGGCACAACTGATGACGCGCACTGCGAGTCAGGCGTTCGTCGAGTTCACATTTCCCATCGCAGCTCATTTTCACTCGTTGATCCCTGTGTCGGACCTCATGGAAGAGGCGGCGAAACGCTATATGCGTCGGGCGGTCGACGATCCGGTGACTCGAGACCAACTCATTCCTCGCTATTCGTTGGGTTGTAAGCGACCGAGTTTCCACAATTCCTATCTCGCAACGTACAACCGTCGCAATGTTTCGCTCGAGACCAGCGGCATCACCCATGTCGACCATGCCTCGGTTCACACTGAAGATGGCAAGAGTTATCCGATCGATGTCATGGTCTTGGCCACCGGGTTCAAAGTGATGGAGTCGGGCAATATGCCGACTTATGTGCTGAAGGGACGCGGTGGAGTGGAGCAGTCTGCCTGGTGGGATGAGCACCGCCTCCAAGCCTTCGAGGGTGTGAGCGTCCCAGGGTTCCCGAATCACTTCAATATCTTCGGTCCCTATGGTTACAACGGCTCCTCGTACTTCACACTCATCGAGGCGCAAAGTCGGCATATCGTCCGCTGTCTTCGTCGTGCGCGCACGCTGAAGGCTGATTACGTAGAGGTCAGACAGCAGGCGAACGATCGCTACTTCGGTGACATGGTTAGCCGCCGACATCGACAGGTTTTCTGGCAGCCGAGCTGTTCCAATGCCAACAGTTACTATTTCGACAAACACGGCGATGTTCCGTTGCGTCCGTCAACTACCCTGGAGACTTACTGGCGTAGCCGCACCTTCCGGCTCTCCGATTACCGATTTGAACGTCGCGCAGAATCCGTTGGCGCACGGTGACCAACACTGATGCGGCGGACCGGCGCCCCAGTCTTGCAAGTCATTTCGTGGCAATGACTTCGCGAAACACACTGCGTCCGCTGTCGCAACTCATCCCGTCGAGCGCCCACGGCCTCGCGGTGATGGATCGCGTACTCCGGATGGCGCTTGTGGGATCGCGGCCCCGCCGAAGCGTGGCGGTTCGCACAATAGATACCGAGTTCGCCGGGAATCAGATACGCGGGGATTGGATCACTTCTCCTGCAGTCGATCCACACGCGGTTCCGTTGCTCTACATTCATGGCGGCGCCTACTCCATGTGCTCACCGGCTACCCACCGCGGCCTGCTCGGTGAACTTGCCTCCGCGAGCGGTCGGCCCATCTTTGCGGTGAGGTATCGGCTAGCTCCACGCTATCCCTTTCCCGCTGCCGCCGACGATGCACTGAACGCATACCGCTGGCTCGTCACAGGGCAGCCTTCGGCTTCCGGCGAACGCGGTGTTGCGGTGGCCGGGGACTCGGCGGGCGGCCAGCTCACGATGGCCACCGCCCTTGGCGCACGTAGTGACGGACTGCCGCTGCCGGATTCGATGCTTCTCATGTCTCCGGTCCTGGATCTGACATGTGAACTCGCGAGGGCACGCGAACTTCGCCGCCGTGATCCTTTCGCCTCTGCTCGGTCCGCGGCCCGCGCTCTTGACCTGTACGTGGCTGGTGCAGATCACCGCAATGAGCGAATCAGCGTGCTCGACGCAGACCTCAGGTCCATGCCACCGATCCTGATTCAGGTAGGCGGAAGAGAAATGTTGATCGATGACTCGAGGCATCTTGCCGACCGCCTCCGATCGGCCGGATCAAGCGTTGAGATACAGGTGTACCGGGGACAGATCCACGTGTTCCAAGCCATGTTCCGAATCCTGCCCGAGGCTCGTGAGGCGATCCACCGCGCTGGAAACTTCCTGAAAGCTTCGGCCCACCGGTGAAAGTGTTGGGACCGTGGATGCTCCACTGCCACCGCGCCATCAACTGCTTCTTAGCTGTCTCATGACAGGCGGCTTTGCGAGGGATCCTCGAGGACACGATCCGTCGATAGTGATCATCGGGGCCGGCGTCGCGGGTATCGCCATGGCCCATCAGCTGAAGAGGGACGGATTCACCAACTTCACCATGGTGGAAAAGGCTGCAGACATCGGCGGCGTCTGGCGCGACAACACCTATCCAGGAGCGGCTTGCGACGTGCCGTCAGCGTTGTACTCACTCTCGGACAAGCCCAACACTCGTTGGTCGAGACGTTATGCAGAACAGCCCGAGATACTCCAATATCTTCGCCGACTCGTCCTGGCCGACGGAATGGACCTGCATTTGCGCACGCGGACCGAAGTCGTCGAGATGACCTTCGATGAACAGGCCGGCCGTTGGCGTTTGGTGACCGGATCCAGCGAGACGATCTGGTGCGATGTCGTGATTTCGGCCGTGGGGCAGCTCTCGCGACCTCATACGCCGAATATTGCCGGCGAAGACACCTTCGAGGGGCCGCGTTTTCATTCGGCGCGTTGGGACCATTCGGTATCGCTGCGCGGCAAGGAAGTAGCCGTCATCGGGACAGGCGCAAGCGCGATACAGTTTGTGCCACGGATCGCACACGAGGCACAGCGCGTAACGCTGTATCAGCGCACGGCGCCTTGGATTTTGCCGAAGTGGGACAGCAGGTACGGACGTCTTCACCAACAGCTGATTAAGGTTCTGCCGCTGTGGCTGCGTCTTGAGCGTTTCGCGGTATGGCTGATTTTTGAAGTGCTCGCAGTGACGTTGGTCGACGCGAAGCCCTTGTCACGCATTCTCGGCGCGGTCGCCCGCTACCACCTCCATCGGCAGGTTGCCGATCCAATGCTGCGCCGGCAACTCACGCCATCAGATGCGCCGGGGTGCAAGCGGGTGTTGTTCTCGAATGATTACTACCCCGCGATTGCCAACGGTGAAGTCTCGTTGGTGACCAACGCGGTTGCGAAGCTTTGCGACAAGGGAGTCGTGACCGACGATGGCGTACTCCATCGCGCGGATGTCGTCATTTACGGAACAGGTTTCCGCGCTACCGACTTCCTCGCCCCGATGCGTGTTCGCGGCTGGGGCGGAGTGACTCTGGACGAGGTGTGGGGGACGCAGGCGCACGCATACCTGGGCATTACAGTCCCGATGTTCCCGAATCTCTTTCTCCTCTATGGCCCGAACACGAATGTCGGTTCCGGGTCGATCATTTACATGATCGAGTCTCAGGTCCGCTATGTCGGTGCCCTCATCAAGATTTTGGCGAGTGACCCAGGGCGTACGGTCGACGTCAGGCCAGACATCGAGCAAAGCTACAACACACGATTGAGCCGGCGGCTGCGAAGGTCGGTGTGGGCGCTTTGCGCGAGCTGGTACACGACCTCGAGTGGCGCGATCCCGACGAACTGGCCTGGGCCTACATTTGCCTACCGGATCCTCACCCGCAAACCACGCAGTCACGATTATCTATTCAGGCACGTTGAACGCCTTCAGTTAGACGGCCCGAGTGAGAACCGCGCGAGGCTGCGCAGATGATCCGGGTCGCAGGCGGTGTCTAACATTTCACTGTTAACTGTTCGAATATTGACATTCAGCACATCTATGTAAACTATTACCAGATACCCGTGCAGCAGAGCGCCCAGGAGGCATCGTGGCTAATCAGCTTCTCGCAATCACGCGTCACCCCAAGGAGCGGTTGACGTCTGTCCTGTTGGCGCCCGCCCCCCGCGTCGTCGATGACAAATGGCGACAGTGGAGTCGGGACTGGAGAGTCCGGGAACTTGCGCCGGCCCCCGCCGGATCTGGGCTGAGAGCCGTCCTAGGGGACGCTGGACTCCCGTTGCTGGGGCACACTGTCGACTACATCCGATTTGGTTCAGAATTCAGTCGGGAGCGTTACGAACGTTTGGGCTCGGTGTCGTGGATGGGCGCATTCGGTACCAAAATGGTGGTCATCGCCGGTCCAGACGCAACGCGTGAGGCGTTCACAAGCGAAGCCAAGGCCTTTTCTCAAGATGGCTGGTCCTTCCTGATCGATGCTTTCTTCCATCGCGGGTTGATGCTCATGAGCTTCGACGAACATTTGATGCACCGGCGCATCATGCAGGAGGCGTTCACGCGTCCTCGCCTGACCGGATATGTCGGGCAGGTGGCCCCGTGCGTTCGCGCAGCCGTGCCCGCGTGGCCGACCGGTCCGTCGGTCCGGATCTACCCGTTGTTGAAGAATCTCACCCTCGATATTGCCACGGATGTCTTCATGGGTGGCCGCGGCAAGGACGAGAGCGCTGCTGTCAACGAGGCGTTCGTGTCCACTGTTCGCGCGGCGAGTTCCTTTGTGCGAGTTCCACTCCCGGGCACCAGGTTCCGCGCCGGCGTGCATGGGCGGCGCGTGTTGGAGGACTACTTCTCCCGACACCTGCCGGCCGCGCGTGCAGGCGAGACCGACGATCTATTCGCCGCCCTCTGCCAGGCGACCACAGAAGACGGTGAACGGTTCTCCGACGAGGATGTGATCAACCACATGATCTTTCTCATGATGGCCGCCCATGACACCTCCACGATCACCACCACTGCTGTCACCTACTTCCTCGCTAAACATCCTGAGTGGCAGGAGAAGGCAGCGGCGGAGGCGCGGTCCTTCGGTCACGATTCGCCAGATATCGACGAACTGGAGCGGATGACGGTCCTCGATCTGATCCTCAAAGAAGCTCTGCGTCTGCTGGCGCCCGTTCCGCTGGTGATGCGCAAGACCGTCCGCGATGTCGCCATCGACGGCTATCACATCCCCCGTGAAACCTTGTGCGCAATCACACCCGCCGTAAATCACTTCGACCGCAGAATATGGAGCGACCCGGACCGTTTCGATCCGTCGCGCTTCGATGAGCCCCGGCGCGAGGACCAACAGCACCGATTCGCCTGGGTGCCGTTCGGCGGGGGGGCGCACAAATGCATTGGGATGCAGTTCGGCACACTCGAGGTGAAGGCAATCCTGCACCAGATGTTGCGTACCTACACTTGGACGGTCCCAAACGACTATCACGTGCGTTGGGACAACACCTCGCTGCCCATTCCCGTGGACGGACTGCCTGTGACGTTGCGGCACCGATGAGCGGTGAGAACTCGCCTTACCTGGAGCCCACGGAGTTCCTCGATTGGCAACATGAATCGGTACGCGACTTCGTTGCATCGGCGACCCGCGGCGCGGTCGACGACACCACGAAGGCCATAGCCATCTTCACTGCGGTCCGCGACTCGATTTGGTATGACCCCTACACCGTGACCGATGACCCGCATGCGTATCGCGCCAGCACCATCGCAACTGCAGACCGCGCTTACTGCGTCCCGAAGGCGGTGCTCTTGACGGCGGCCTGCCGAGCAGCAGGCATCCCAGCGCGGCTGGGGTTCGCCGATGTCCGAAACCACCTTCAGACCGAGACATTGCGTGAGCGGATGGGCGGTACCGACGTCTTCGTCTACCACGGATACAGCCTCATGCATCTCTGCGGTGTCTGGGTCAAGGCAACTCCGGCGTTCAATCGCGAGCTATGCGCACGGTTCGGCGTCCCGCCAATTGATTTCGACGGGCGCACAGACGCCCTGCTGCACGGGTTCGCCGGTGACGGCACACAACACATGGAATATCTGAGGGATCGAGGCGCCTTCGACGATCTACCGCTGGCAGAGATCCTGCAAGCGCTCAGAACCCACTACGGGACGCTCATAGGCGATGCGAGTCGCCATCCAGACCTGTTCGCCTGAAGGGCCGATGCGTAATGCACAGCACGATGCAAGACGTCCAGCTCACAATCTCGGCAATTGTCCGCCATGCCGCCTCCATTCACGGAAACAGCGAGGTGATCACCCCCGACGGAATTGGATACCGAAGTATGTCCTACCGTAGCGTCCTGGGGCGAGCGGGCCGACTTGCCAATGCGTTGCGCGGGCTCGGAATAACGGCAGATCAACGGGTGGCCACTTTTCAGTGGAGTAACCAAGAACATCTCGAGGCCTACTGCGCGGTTCCCTCCATGGGCGCGGTGCTGCACACCCTCAACATTCGTTTGGCTCCAGAGCAACTCGCGTACATCGCCAACCATGCCAGCGATCAGATCATCCTGGTGGATGCGTCGGTTGCGCCATTGTTGGCTAGTGCGCTACCAGCGATGGAGTCGGTGCATACGGTCATCGCCACCGGGGGCGGCGACCTCGCTCCGCTGCAGCGATGCGGGAAGACGGTGTTGCGTTACGAGGAGATCCTGGCGCAGCAACCGGAGACTTTCGATTGGCCCGAGATCGATGAGCGTTCCGCCGCGGCCATGTGCTACACCAGCGGGACTACTGGAAATCCCAAAGGTGTTGTCTACAGCCACCGTTCGACCTACCTACATGCACTGACCGCCTGCACGTCGAACGCCCTGGCAGTGAGCGAGGCCGACCGTATCCTGGCCATTGTCCCGATGTTTCACGCCAATGCGTGGGGACTGATCTACGCGGCGTTGATGTCTGGTGCGGACTTGGTATTACCCGATCGCCATCTGCAAGCCGCGCCGCTGGTGTCGATCATCGAAGAGACTCAGCCGACTATCGCCGGTGCAGTGCCGACGATCTGGAACGATGTCGATCGATACCTGGAATCGAATCCCGCCCGGGACATCTCCTCACTTCGGCTGGTTGCCTGCGGGGGATCGGCAGTCCCCGTCTCGCTGATGCGGGCATTCGAAGACAAGTACAACGTGCCTATCGTGCAGGCATGGGGCATGACCGAAACCTCGCCGCTGGCTACCGTCGCACGCGCAGCGCACGGAGTAGGCGAGACCCGTGCGTGGGAGATGCGCGAAAGCCAGGGTCGGCCGATGTGCGGTGTCGAGATCCGGTTGCGTGACGACCACAAGAAGACAGTGCCGTGGGACGGTCGATCAGCGGGTGAAATACAGGCGCGAGGCCCGTGGATCACCGGCGCCTACTTCGGCGACGATGATCCGGACAAGTTCGACGGAGGGTGGCTGCGCACCGGCGACGTCGGCCGGATCGACCCGGACGGGTATCTCACGCTGACCGATCGTGCGAAGGACGTCATCAAGTCAGGTGGAGAATGGATCTCCTCAGTCGAGCTGGAAAACACGCTGATTGGTCACCCGGCGATCTACGAGGCTGCGGTGGTGGCAGTTCCCGACGACAAATGGCAGGAAAGACCGCTCGCCCTGGTCGTGGTTCACCGTGGAGCCGAGGTCGACATCGACCGACTGCGCGCGTTTCTGTTGGACAAGGTCGCCAAGTGGTGGATCCCGGAGCGGTGGAGCTTCGTGTCTGAGATTCCCCGAACAAGCGTCGGGAAATACGACAAGAAGGCCATACGCGCGCGTCACTCCGCCGGCGAGTATCAGATCGAAACGTCCTAAGAAATCAAACCCATTGATATTGAACAGCCGAGAGGGAATCCTGTGACAGCATCAATTTCTCCCTGGATGAGCGCCGAATTGCTCGAGCTTCGTGACCTTGCCGCGAAGTTCTTCTCGACCGAATTGGCCCCACATGCGCAACGTTTCGCAGACCAGCACCAAGTTGACCGAGAATTGTGGCACAAAGCCGGCGAACTAGGCCTGCTCTGCATGTCCATACCCGAAGAATACGGCGGGGGAGGCGGCACATTCGCGCACGAAGCCGTCGTACTCGAAGAGCAAGCCCGAGTCGGGGACAGCTCATGGGGCGCAGGGCTGCACAGCGGAATCGTCGCGCACTACATCCTCCAGTATGCGGCCGAAGAACTACGGAGGCAGTGGCTGCCCAAGATGGCCTCAGGCGAAATGATCGGTGCTATCGCCATGACGGAGCCAGGGACCGGTTCTGATCTGCAGAGTGTCAAGACCAAAGCAATTCTTGACGGTGACGAGTACGTGATCACCGGCGCAAAGACCTTCATCACCAACGGTCAGCAAGCCGACCTGATCATCGTCGTCGCCAAGACAGATCCAAGTCAGGGCGCCGCCGGCATCTCGCTGATCGTCGCCGAAGCCGATCGACCCGGATTCCGGCGCGGCAAGGTCCTCGACAAAATCGGCCAACGCGGACAAGACACCTCCGAGTTGTTCTTCGACGACGTAAGAGTGCCCCGCTCGCACCTCCTGGGCGAGACCGAGGGTCAGGGTTTCATTCAGCTGATGACGCAGCTACCTCAAGAGCGGCTCATCGTCGCGGTTGGGGCGGTCGCGGCGATGGAACTTGCCGTGGAGCAGACACTCAAATACACCCGTGAGCGGGAAGCGTTCGGACGGCCCGTCTTCGGCTTCCAGAACACGAAATTCATCTTGGCCGAAGCTGCAACCGAAACGCGCATCGCACGAGTATTTTTGGACTACTGCATCGACCTACACCTCGCGGGCCAACTCGACGTCCAGACCGTCGCCATGGCGAAATGGTGGACCACTGAGCGAGCGATGAAGGTGCTCGATGACTGTTTGCAGCTCCACGGCGGATATGGGTACATGACCGAGTACCCCATCTCGAGATTGTGGGTGGACCAGCGCGTGCAGAAAATCTACGCCGGCACAAATGAGGTGATGAAGGAAATCATCTCGCGTTCCCTATGACCCTGAACGATTAGCCACCTGCACATTACTCACCTGGGAGGATTGATGGCATCTACAGAGGTGCCATATCGCCACGAAATGGGTGGACATTGCGGATCGGGTGCCCTTCGGGAGTTGATACCAGATGCTCCTATCTTCAGGCAATGAGTTCTTCAGGCAATGAGTTCGTTGGTTCTTCTGCTGGGTTGGCGGAGGGCGTGGTAGATCTCGCGGGCGATGTACGCTTGATGCAGCGCATGATCTCGTTCTTGGTTTTGCCTTCGGCCAGGCGGTGAACGAAGTAGTCGCGGGTGGGCTGGTGACGGCGCATGCGCACCACCAGGATGACGTGCAGGGCACGGTTGGCGTCGCGATTGCCTCCCCAATTGAGCCGGTGGCGGATCGTTTTGCCGCTGGAGGCTTCCAGTGGGCTGACCCCGCAGAGTTTGGCGAAAGCGGCGTCGCTGCCGATCCGAGCGGGGTTGTCGCCGAGGGCGGTCAGCAGCGTGGCAGCGGTGTCGGGCCCGACGCTGTAGCTCGGGTGCGGCGGTGGCGGTGATGGTGTCGACGTGGCGTTCGAGTCGGGCGGCTGCGGTGTCGAGCTGGTGGCAACGTGCCGCCATCGACTTGATAGCAGTAAAGAAAGTTCTCACATCGCAGGCCAGCGGCGGTCAGGCGGGCGTTGGTCGCGCCTGCTGCCCGCGGCGTCTCGATGCGGCGAGGAGCGAGGACAGTCCTGGCTTGTCGTGGTGCCAGGATGCCGTGGCCGTTGAGATGTACAGCGCTCGTCGTCGTGTGCAAGCTTGTGTGGCGGCGGACGGAGGGCGAAGCGTAGCGAGCGGCGCGGACGGGAGCGCCAGCGGACGGGAGCAGAGGGAGTGTAGCGAAGCCCGCAGGTAGCCGCCGGTTCCTCGCGGGCTATGGCGGCCCGGGCTCCGCTGAGCATCAGTTGCGGGTCTGCGCCATGGCGATGGGACTCGTAGGATGGCGGTTGTGAGCGGGATGCTGGCGCAGCGTGCACGGCGAGAGGCCGAGACGCGACTGGTGGGGCAGCTGCGGCGGTTGGCGCATGTGCGGGGTGTCGCGACGACTGCCGAGCGGCTGAGTCGGCGGTTCGATGCCCAGACAGCGGACTCTTTGGTGGCAGCGGCGTGGCTGCACGATATCGGCTACGCACCGTCGTTGCGCCGGACCGGGTTTCATCCGCTCGATGGCGCAGAGTTTGCCCGGGCGGCGGGTTTTCGGGAGCTGGTCGCCTCCCTGGTGGCGTTCCATACTGGGGCGCACGCGGAAGCTGCCGAGCGCGGCTTGTCAGGTTTAGCGGCGTTCAGCGATCCGCCCAGCGATGTTCTGGATGTGTTGACCTTTTGCGATCTGACGACCGGGCCGGACGGGGCGCCGGTATCACCGCGAGATCGATTGATCGAGGTGTTGGGCCGCTATGGACCCGAGGACCCGGTGCACCGCGCGGTCGACGCGGGGCGCGACGAACTGTTGGCGGCGGTCCGACGGGTACGCGATTGGCTGTAAACCCAGCCGGTTAGCCGAGGTAGGGGCTGTCGCGGTGTTGCAGGTAGTGCTCGATGCGCAGTCGCATCGACGGGTGCATGTCCAGATTGGGGATGTCGTCGGGATCGGTCCAGGCGATGTCGGTGCTTTCGTGATCGATGGCCAGGGTACCGCCGAGAACCTTGGTGGTGAAGGACAGAGAGAACTGTTGGCGGACTTCGCCATCGGTGAACGCGACGACATGCTGCGGGTTGGTGTAGACACCGACAAGGCCGGTGACTTCAATGTCGAGCCCGGTTTCCTCTTTGACTTCCCGGACGGCGGTGTCGGCAATCGTTTCGCCGATGTCGTGTCCGCCGCCGGGTAGCGCCCACAGGGTGTTGTCGCGGCGTTTGATCAGCAGGATACGACCCTGTTCGTCGGTGACGATGGCCGAGGCTGACGGAACGACGCTGTTGGGCAGCGGGGCGTTGGGGTCGTTGTAGTAGTCGGTTCGCATAGGGTTCAGCCTTTCGCGCTGAGCGGTCTGGCGCGATCCCAGACCTGGGTGAAAGCGTCTTCGAGGGTGGCCCAGAGCCGTGGTTCGTGGTGGCGCGACAGCACAAGCACGGGGTTGTTGCGCCCGGGTGAGCCGTAGATGTGGAAGTTGACGATCATGGCGTCGTCGACCCGGAAGATCGACGTGTAGAGCGTGGTGTCGTGGGTGCGGATATCCAGCCCCGGGGTATCGGCATGCGGGGCGAGCAACTCCACGGACGTGCGGCAGCGGGCGATGACGGCCTCGCCGATGCCTTCCTCCTTGCCGCGCAGGATCGTGGTGGCAGTGTCAGGATCCCCGACGAGAAACCGCACCGCCACACCGCGGGCGGCGGCGTCGAGCAGAATGTCGAGGAAGCCGTCGAGGGTGTCAAACAGGAACGTGGCCGCCAGGACGAGGATGTCGATGCCGGTGGTGGCGTCGCCGAAATGCTGCTGCCACGTCGTGATCGGCAGCTGGGTGCGGCTGGCATACAGCGTCGCGGTGAACGGACCACCCAGCGACGTCGTCGCCAGCGCGCTCGCGGTAGGGGCAGGATACTGGTTGGGCCACAGGTTGTGCGGTGTGCAGCCAAGCAGCTTAGCGGCGCGGCGGGCGTTGTCCTCGCGGACGTTGTAGTCGATGTTGGCCAGCCAGCGGCGCACCGTCTTGATATCCACGCCCACCGCAGTGGCGAACCTCTGTGGGGAGAGTCCCTTGGCGTGCAGCCGTTGGGTGAGGCGATCGTTGGGGATCGTGGCGGCCTCGGCGTCGCCGTCCTGATCGCCCGTCGTCTCAGCGCACATCTTTCCGTGTCATCCCTGTCCATCCTCAGCGCGTGGTTCCTAGTTTGCCATGCGACTGCCGCCGCCCCGCGGCGGTGATGCCCGTCCGATGCCCACGGGCATGTCCCTGTCGTGTCCGAAATGTCTGCGGCAGTGTCGGCAATGCCTGCCAACGTCCCTCGCTACGTCCGCGATGTCCACGTGAACTGAGCCCAGCGCCGCAACGGGCGCAAACAGATCACGAAAGGAACAGCGGGACAATGCGTTTAAGAATCGACACATCAGGCACACGGTTCATCGTCACCCGAGCGGCCGAGCCGCGGCTGAACTTCGAGACCGGCAGCCCAAAAGTGGACACCGCCACCGGCGTGCCACTGTATGCCGCGCAGCTGTTGGCGTTGGATGACACCGGTGGTGAAGTGCTCAACGTCACCGTCGCCGGGGATCCGAAAGTGACAGTCACCCAACCTGTTTCAGTCGCGGGTCTGGTTGCTATCCCTTGGGCTCAAGGTGATCGCAGCGGCGTGGCGTTCCGTGCCGACGCCATCACCCCCACCAACCCCGCGGCTGCGCCGAGCGATCAAGCGTCCCGCGCGCAGAAATAACCCCATTTGCTGGGGCGCGGCGCTCGTGGGTGTCGCGCCCCAGCACGTGAGCTGCTATCGACCATTCACTCACCAGAGGGACGCCTGTCATGGCATCAAACTACAAAAACAGCAAGAACTCTCAATCCAACGACGACGACTGGATCACCGACCTCATCCTCTCACTGTTCAAAGCGGCCGGGTATCTGCTGTGGTGGGCGGTCCTGTTCCCGGCCATCAGCATCCCGATCATCGCCAGCGTGGCGATGGCCATTACCCATGGCTCACGCGCGGGTCTGATCATCGGTATTGCTTTCGCTGCCGCGTATGCGGGCTGGGCGTGGCTGGACCCGCGATCGTTTCACGGATGGGTCACCGAGCCGGTGCGGCGGCGCTGGTTGACCTGGTCGCGCTACACCCGCACCTGGCAATCGGTGTGCACCCTGCACGGCCTGACCGCCACACTTGGCGAACGCACCTTGGTGCCGACCTTGCAGTCGGTGCGCATCGGCAAGACGACCGACGTCCTGGCGCTGCGAGTGGTCACCGGCCACTCCCTGGCTGATTGGCACAAGCAATCCGAGGCGCTAGCCGCCGCCTGGCGTGCCGACCGGATCGCCATCCGCGCGACCGCGCCCGGAGAGCTACGCATCACCCTGATGCGCGGCGACGTGCTGGCCGACCCGATTGCCCTGCCCATGCCCACGACGGCGACTGCGGTGGATGTGGGGTCGGTGCGGGTCGGGATCACCGAAACCCGCCACTGGTGGCACCTACCTCTGCTTGGCCACCACCTGCTCGTGGCTGGCGCGACCGGCGCGGGGAAAGGTTCAGTGTTGTGGTCACTGATCGCTGGCCTCGCCCCCGCCGTGAAAACCGGACAAGTGCGGCTCTGCGTCATCGACCCGAAAGGCGGCATGGAACTGGGCGCCGGAGCACCCATGTTCACGGTGTTCACCCACGACGCCACTGGCACCACCCTGTACCTGCTGCGGCAACTAGTGGAGGTGATGCACGCCCGCGCCAATCGGTTACGGGGCAAGACGCGCATGCACACCCCGACTCCGACTGAGCCGTTATTCGTGGTGGTGATCGATGAGATCGCCGCGCTGACTGCGTATGTGACCGACCGCAAGGTGCGCAGCGAAATTGAACAGCTGTTGGGCCTGCTGCTCTCCCAAGGCCGGGCCGTCGGCATTTCGGTGGTGGCAGCGGTGCAAGATCCGGCCAAAGACACCCTGCCGGTGCGGCAGCTGTTTACCGTGCGAATCGGGTTGCGGTTGACCGAAGCCACCCAAACCACCATGGTTTTGGGCCAGGGCGCCCGCGACGCGGGGGCCGACTGCGATCACATCCCCGACACCACTCCCGGTGTGGGCTACATGATGATCGATGGCACGGCCCAACCGGTGCGGGTACGGGCATTTCACGTCGCCGACCACGACATCGCCACTCTGGCAGCACGATTCCGGCCACCTCGTGCCGCGACCCGAACCAACCAGTCCAACAGCGGGCGCACCGACACCGCCCGGGGTCAACGGTGACTACTGCAACGACAGCCCCCACGCTGGTGTTGCCCGGGGTTCCCGGCTCGATCGACACCAATGCGGTGGTGGATCAGATGGTGCGCCGCGCGTCCTCGACGGGGTTCGAATCGTGGTGGCGGCGCGCGGAATCTGTTGGCTTCTGCGCCCACCCCATCCAACTCAGAGGTACCGACGAGATAGGCCGCGATCGGGTGGTGTGGACACGGTGCAACAACCGCCGCGCACAGGTATGCCCATCGTGCTCAGACCTGTACGCCCGCGACACGTGGCAGCTCGTGCACGCTGGCACCGCCGGCGGCCACCACAACATCCCCGCAGCAGTGGCCGATCGTCCGCAGGTGTTCGTCACCCTCACCGCACCTAGCTACGGGCCTGTTCACGCCGCCGCGCGTGCAGGCGACAAGAAGCAGCGTGTGTGTCGCGACCACCACCACACTGGCGGCTACCGCCGATGCCCGCATGGAAAACCACTGTGGTGCAGCACAACCCACGGCGAAGGTGATATCTATGCGGGACAGCCGATCTGCGCGGACTGCTACGACTACACCGGGCATGTCCTGTTCACATGGCACCTGCCCGAACTGTGGCGACGCTTCACCATCACCCTGCGACGCACACTGCGCCGAGAGCTACGTGCTTCGGGCGCCGACCCGGATGCGGTGCAGGTCAGCTTCATCAAAGTCGTCGAACTGCAAGCCCGGCTCATCCCGCACATTCATGCCCTGATCCGCCTCGACCCGCCCGACAGCGATGACTCTGGCGGTCATGACTGGCATGCGCCCCTTGCGGCAACCGAACTGGCCACCATCATCCAACAGGCCGTTCGAACCGTGGCCGTGACGGTCACCGACTCATCCTCAAATACAGCGACACGGGTGATCAGGTTCGGCACACAAGTCGACACCCAACCCATCGACAACCGGCACGCCGGCACGGACGGCTCTGCTGTGCAGGAGGATTCACCACACGGCGGGGTTCTTCCAGGCCGCCGCGTAGCTCGCTACCTCGCGAAATACGTCACCAAATCCTTAGCTGACGTCGGGATCAGCGCGCGACGCATCTCCACCGAGGCCATCGCTGACCTCGATGTCTGCGACCACGTTCGGGCGATCCTGACCGCCATCAGCCAACTCGCCGATAAGGGACTGGCCGGTGTCGGTCGGTGGCTGCACACCCTGGGCTACCGGGGCCACATCACCAGCAAATCCCGCCGCTATTCCACCACGATGACCGCGCTGCGCGAACGTCGCGCGGCCTGGACCCGTGAACAACGTTTAAAAAGCACTGCGCACCAACATGATCTCGGCCTCGACTCCACCGATGGCGATGATCTGGTGGCATGGGAATTCGATCGTGCCGGCCCCACCAGCCTCGGCGACCGGACCCTCATCTACTCCGCGGCCGTCCAACACATCCACACCCGCCGCATCGGACTGATCGAAGTCCGTGGCCAAGCCCGCAATCAACAATGGGATCCGCCAGGGGGAAGCGATGGCTGACAGGTCCCGAGCAGCACGTGCTCGCTCCGGGTGTGACGCTCGTCCCGATGCGCCGACGGTGTCAGAGGGGGGTGTTGAAATTGTTGTGCCCAACCAATATCGACTTCCGTCCGAGGCCAACCGCGCGCTGGTACACGTGATAATGGCTGTGCGGGACCGGATGCTTGGATCAGGGAGGGGAGTGGCGTGAGCCTGAGGTTCGCCTTCTATGGCCGAGTGAGCACGGAGGACGCTCAAGACCCGGAGGCGAGCCGCAGCTGGCAGAAGCGGCGTGCCATGGACCTGATCACTCCGCACGGCGGATTCATCGCCGCCGACTACTTCGATGTGGGACAGAGCCGTTCACTGCCGTGGAAGCGCAGGCCAGAGGCGTCACGTCTGCTTGCTGATGTCGCTTGTCGGGACCGTAGCTTTGATGCCGTAGTGATTGGGGAACCCGCCCGTGCGTTCTACGGGCCGCAGTTTGCGCTCACCTTCCCTGTCCTCACGCACTACGGAGTTGGCCTGTGGGTACCCGAGGTCGGCGGAGCGGTCGATCCCGGCTCCGAGGCACACGACCTGGTGATGACTCTGTTCGGCGGCATGAGCAAGGGAGAGCGCGCTCGAATCCAGATGCGCGTCCGTACGGCGATGTCAGCACTCGCGCACGACACCGCCAGATATCTCGGTGGTCGACCACCCTACGGTTACCGGCTCGTCGATGCCGGCCCGCATCCAAACCCTGCCAAGGCCAATCTTGGGCAGCGGCTTCACCGCCTCGAACCCGACCCCGCGACATCTTCGGTCGTCGAGCGGATCTACCGCATGTACGCCGACGGAGCGGGCCTGCGCTATATCGCGCAACGGCTCACCGACGATGGTGTACCGTCACCGAGCCAGTACGACCCGGCACGGAATCGGCATCGTGACCCACGAGGATGGTCCCATTCGGCGATCCGCGCGATACTCGACAACCCGGCGTACCGCGGTATCCGTGTTTGGGGCAAGCAGGAGAAATACGAGGTTCTGGTCAACCCCGATGATGTCGCTGCGGGGTATGAGACTCGTATGCGGTGGCGTGATGAGGCCGACTGGATCGCACCAGAACGCCGCACGCATGAAGCGCTGATCCGTGACGAACTAGCGCAGGCTGTTCGTCTTCGGATGCAGGCGCGGCGGGGTCCCGGTCTTGTTTGCAGCAGAGAGTCAACAGTGCCATATGCACTGCGTGGGCTGCTGTTCTGTGCCGCATGTGGACGGCGGATGCAGGGCGCTGCCCGCGCCGGGAAGCGAACAACACGCATCCTCTACCGTTGTGAGCTCGGTAAGTCGCGTTCGGTACCCGCGGACCTGAGTGATCACCCGCGCACCGTCTACCTCCGTGAAGATGAGGTGACTGCGCGACTTGACGAATGGATCGCCACCCTGGCCGATCCGGCCGACTTGGCACGCGGGCAAGACGCGGACCCGGTAGCAGGGGCTGGCTACGCGGCCTTGCGGCGCCAGCTCAGCGAGGCGAATGCGAAGGTTGCTGCTCTGGTTACCGCCGTGGAGTCTGGTGTGGCCGTTGAGGATTTGACTGTTGCATTGCGCCGCCGCACCGCCGAGCGCGACGAGCTGAAGGTCCGTCTTGAGCAAGCGGAGCGACCTCGCGTCATGACTGCCGCACAAATCAGCGAGTTGGTTGAGGAATTGGGCGGGCTGTCAGCAGTGCTTGGTGAGGCAACCGGGGCGGAACGCGCTCAGGTATACGCAAGCCTGGGCCTGCGCCTCGACTACGACCCGCATCTTCAGCGAGTCACGGCGACTGCCGACTTAAGTCGTGTCGCCGGACGTGTCCGAGGGGGGACTTGAACCCCCAAAGAGGTTCCTGGTCAGGGCGCCGAAACCGACTCTAGCTGCGAAAACAGGTCACGGCAGTTCACGAGAACTATCTGTGAATCGAGGAAGTTTGTGTCCAAACGGTGTCCACGGCCGTCGCTGGCGTGACCTCCGTCGGCTGATGTTGTGGCACTCGCCCAGGCGCCCGACCACCGCCGTCACGTTCTGGACATCCGCGGCACGGCCCGCCGGTGGTCAGCGCCGGCCGAAACCACCATGGCTGCTAGGAAGTGGCCGGGCCGCGACCGACCCTTCGTCGTCGCAGCGACCCGCCCTCGGAAGGTGGGCATTGGCGGCAACGTCCGTGCACCCGTCGAACGACAACCTTGGCCTGCCATTCATGGCCGTTGGCGCACCTCCACCAGACCACCTTGCCGCTCGCCGCTGCAACCTCGTCGGGTCCCAGATCATTACGCGTCGGGTGCCACTGCTTAGCGACTTCGGGGAACAGATCAGCGAATGAGTTGCCCGGTGTTGGAAGCGCGCGCAACCTGACACGTCGTTCGACTCCACAAGGAGGACACCCGTGACCTCTCGCACGGATGGATACCTTTTGCTGCCATTCGTGTCCGCAGGCTCCGCACTTCCACCAGAAGGTGGTGTTGCTGCCGGGATGGACTTGACCCGCGGTGATGTCAGCGTTCTTGGTCGGGTGGAATTCGGCTGCGAGGTCCGGGTTTTCAGTTGCCAAGCTCACTGCCCGGTGCTTGTACAGCGCTGTCGCGGCGGCGTCGGTGCCCCATAGACCTTTGTCTTCGACGTAGCGTGCGAGATGACGCGCGCTGTACCCGGCGCGGGCCAGTAGCTGAAGCGTTTTGACTGCAACCGACTTGATTGACTCAGTTGGCGTCACCACCACTTCTAGGCCACCGATCGACGGCAACGGCTGTTCGCGAATTCGAACCACTAACCACCCAGCGGCCTCAAGCGCTGCTGATTGCGCGCGATCGGCCCGAACCTTCTTTGCGTGGTAGTACGAGCCGTCGTACTCGACAATGCAATGCAGAGATGGCATAACGATGTCAGCGCGGACAGGACGCCGGCCCTCAACAGGTATCGGCGGATGATCCTGAACGACCGGGAGCCCGGCCGCCGCTAGTTCGCATTCCAAACGCGTTTGCCGTTCGGACGTCCCGATGATCGAGCACTTGGGACATCCAATTCCGACTGCCCGAGGCGCCACCATCGCCTTCCACTCATGACCGAACTTGCAGCGCCACCACACGGAAGCCCGGCCTCGCGGTCGGACGTCGAAAGGCGTCAATGCGCCGTTCTTGTCGGGGTGCCATTCTGCGGCCAGGGCCGGAGCCTTTTCTGCCAGTGATTCACCCGGCTTCGGAACTGCCTTTGAAACGCTGATGCTGCGGTATGCGCACTTGGAGCAACGTCGTCCACCTCGGGTGCGGTGATCGGGGTCGGTCTGCCATTCATGGCCGCAATCAGCGCACCGCCACCACCGGCGCTGCTTGCTGCCGGGGTTGACGTCGAACGCGGTCACAGTGAGGTTCTTGGTTGGGTGCCACTCTTTGGCTACCTCAGGAAAAAGGTCGCCGAGTGACCGGCCTGGTTTCGGCGTCGCCTTCGCGACATGACGTTGACGCTCAGCGCATTCAGGACACTGCTCGCCTCGCCGGCGGTCGGCCGGTCGGACCGACCATTCGTGCCCTTCGACGCACTGCCACCACACTCGCTTATTGCTGCCCGCCTTGACGTGCGTTGGCTTGAGGTCACCATTGCGCGTCGGGTGCCACTGCGCGGCGACTTCGGGGTAGTAGTCGGCAAAGGATTGACCCGGCACGGGCGTGGCGGACGGCACGAACGCATTCTGCATCAATCCACCGACGAGAATGCCAAGTCAGCGCACTGTCGAGGTCCGCCCAATTGGTGGTCGCCGAATGGCTACCCACTACGTTTCTCTTCTGGTACCTCGTTGCGGCCCGACAGTCACCGCGCGCCGCTACCGTGGGCGCATGGCGGCGACGGGCTTGGAGGTGACGCTGCACCAGGGACGCGAACGCGCCGAGGTGTCGCGGTTCACACGCACGCTCGACGAGATCGTGCGGTCGCTACGCGAGATCGACGAGGTGTACATCGCCAACGAGACGCGAGCGACATGGGTTCTTGCGTCCCTGCGCCATCGCCGCGGCAACTTGATCGTGCGTCTTGAGGCGCGCAACGTGCAGGCCAAGCGGGATCTATCGGACATGCTCGTGCCGGTCCAGGCGCTCGTCGATGGTGCTCACGTCCTCCAATCGGTTCCCGCCGTGCCGCGGCTTTTCACACCGGCCACCGTGAACCGGCTCGCTGGCCTTTCTGTACCGCGCGACGGCGTTCAAAGCGTCTCGCTAGCGACGTACAACGGCGAGCGTGGCGAGAAGGTCGACCTCGACGAGTCGGTCAAGGACAACGCCGCCGCAGCAGTGAAGCCATTTGAAATTTCGTGGGGAACGGTCACCGGCCGTGTGTTTGGGGTCAAGGAGCTACGCGCCGGTCGGGTGAAGCTGACGATCCGTGACGAACTGACTCGGGCGGCGATCGACGGCGAGGCGCCTGCGTCCCTCGCCGATGTGGCGGGGGACGTGTGGCGTCGCCGCGTGACGCTCGGCGGGAAAATCAAACGCAATGCTCGCGGCCAGGCCATTCGCATGGACGTCGAGCGCATCGGAACCGACCCCGCTCGTCTACATCGACACGTGCGTCTATATCGACCTGCTCGCCAAGAACGAAGCCGAGCATAAGGAAACACAGCGACCGCGCTGGGAGAGCGCAAAAGCGCTCCTCGATGCCGTAAACGCCGACCGCATCACCCTCGCGGCGTCGGCGCTCCTTGAGGCGGAGGTGAACTGCATTCCGATCGTGCGGGACGGCGACGAGTCGGTCAACGAGCAAGTCCGCGGATGGTTTACCGCCGCTTCGACGGTGTGGACGGACGTTGACCGATTCCTGGGCCGCGATGCTGCCCGCCTGGCCCGGCTGTGGCAGGAGTTCAGCGCCCCCGGCAAGCGACTCGGCGGCGCAGATGCGACGCACCTCGCGGCAGCCGTTCGGCTCGGTTGCAGCTACCTGATGACCCACGACGAGGGCTTCCCGATCGGTCAAACAGTCGACGGGGTGGCCGTGATGAGACCCACCGAGGTCTGGGTCCGCGATCTGCTGGACGAGCTAGCTGACGCCGACAAGGCCGGTCGACAACTCGCCGACGCCGACAACGAGTAATCGACTTGTGGCAGATGTGACACTCGCCAGTGTGTTGATCGGCGGCATCCCCGCGTTGCTCGTCGCTCTCGTCGGTGTTGGCGGGGTCGTGTACACGCAGCGGCGGGCCGATGCGCGCCAGGATCGAATCGCGGCGGCGAACCGCGAGTTCGAGCACCAGGCGCGGGTTCTGGACCGTCGCCGCGAGCTTGGCGCTGAATTCGTCTCGGCCGTTTGGATGTTGGCGACCGAGAGTCGAGATCAAGTGCCCGACGGCGCCGACTACTCGGACCTTCTACCGTCGGAAACCGCCGATGTTCGACGCACCCTTTCGACGGTGTGCATGGTGCTCGATCAGGAGGGTCGAAAGGCAGCTGAGCAGGTGTTCAATGCGCTGCTGGCGCATGTCGGTGTCTTCACTCAAGAGACCTGGGACGCGATCGGCGCCGCCGAGGATGCACTGATCGACGTCATTAACGGCGCGCCGGGTGACGGCGCGGGCCGCAGGACTTAGCCGCGCCAAGCACCGGACGGCACCCCCGCTCAGCACTAGGTCCTACCGGTGTCGTAATCAGCCAGCTGGGTCGCGGCCGGTGTCCGCCCCGCGGTACGTCTGCATGGCAGGCCCGGTTTCGATCCGTACCCGCAGCATCCGCATGTAACCGCGCATCCAAAGCTTCGGCAGCAACAGCGATTCGCCGCCGGCATACGGGTTGCAGTCTCCCGGATCGGCGAGCGAACCCGAGTAGAGCGCGAACATGTACTCAGCGCGCTTCGACGTCACTCCTCAAGGATGCAGCCGCGTGGGCCCAGCCCGGCGGACCCACGCCGACGACCAGGACGGCGCCTGCGACAACGACCAGGACCGGGGCGTCGCCGCGGCCGGCCGGTGCTCAATTGCTCGGCTCGATCGGCGTCGCCGCGATCGCGTCCTGTGCCGTTCGGCGATACTTTGTGCGCACGCTGACACCAGTCCGAGCGCGGTAGCCGGCCGCGTACGCCGTCTGCGTTGTCTTGTTCCACGCGCGGCACTCGTCGCAGCGACACCGCTTCTGCCGGTACCCCCGGCGGGTGCCGTGCTCCCACTGCTCAGACGCGGCCTTCACGCACACTCCGCAACGCCGGCGATCGGCCGGCGCAGAGTCCCGGTACGTCGGCACCAGCCGGCCACAGACGACGCACGGCACGTCAGCTTTGCGCGGCACGGCTCGCTCCTTTCCAGCAGTCTTTTTTGTGGGGAAACGAGGAGGGGGCAGCGCCAATGCCTCGGGGGGCGCTGCGGGACCGGGGTAGGGGTCACCCGCCCTGGGTGCCTGTGTGCCGCGTTGCGGGTCGGCGCTGGCGGCTTTTGGGGCTCGGGGTGCGAGGCGTCGCAGCGTGGACGCCAGTCGGCGGGCGGTGTGTTCACGTCGTCGCGTCGTCCTGATCGGTGGGCAGGCTGGCGGTGCGCCCGGAGCCGTCGGGGCATGATTGCGCGGTGTGCCAGTGGGTCACGACGTTGCCGTTGTGCCCGTGCAGGTACGCGGGCGCGTGGCCGCAGTGCGCGCATATGTCGTTGTGCTCGTCGTCGAGCAGCTTGCCGGCCTTCTCGATCAGCCAGCGGATGGCGGCGGGTTGAGCACCGGCGCGCGGGAACAGGTCGACGTGGGCGCCGTGGTCTTCGGCGCGCTGGACCCCGACGATCAGCACGGCGTCAACGGTCGCGGCGTTGGGGTCGCGTGTGGTGGCGAGCAGTGCGCCGATCGCGTCGTCGAGTAGCGCGAACGCTTCGCGCTGTTCGTGGATTGTGTTCACGGCCTGGTCCTCGTCGTGGTGCTGGGCCTGACGGCCGGCGCGCCAGGAAGGTAACCGGGACTTCCGTCCCGCGCCGGCCGTCAGGTGATCGTGGTTGCCCTACCGGCGGTTGAAGCCGGCGGCGTTCGCGCGTGCGGCGAGGCCGCGGGCCTCGGCTTCGGCGTCTGCCTTCATCTGCGCGGCGCGCGCCTTGAACTCGTCGAGATTCGCGAGTCGCAGCGGGATTCCGCAGCGCGCGAGAACCCACACGCCGACCTCGCGGGCGCGCTCGTCTCGCGCCATCTCGTACGCCGGAGCCAGGTCGGCGAGACGCGCGGGGGTCAGGACGGTCACTGAGTCGGCGCTGTTTCTGACGCCGGCGACCGCGGCCAGCGCGTAGAAGCCGTTCGTCGCCGTGGTCCACGCCCGCACGGCGACCTGCGCGTTGTGCAGGTGGGACATGATGGCGCCGCCGCGTGCGACGGCGCCGGCAGCGTCGTTCAGGTTCACGCCGGCGTCCGCGGCGGCGGCGAGCTTCGCCGAGTGCTCGTCGAGCGCGTCGGCCCACCCGTCGAGGATGTCGCCGGCGTGATCGCCGAGTGCGGCCAACTTCAACTGCTCGGCGCGGCTGCGTGCGGCGGCGAGGATGTTCCCCTCGGTGAGTTGCGCGTTGAGCGCCATCATCCGAATCACCGGGTCGGTGACGTAGTTGCGACCTTCCTGGATGGCGTCGAGGACGGCGCGGTGCAGAGTCTCGGGCTTGCAAACGGTCTGGTTGGCCGCTTCCGTGAACGCTTCCGCCTCGGCGAACTGTTCGACGTAGGCGGGGGGCAGTGCGACGTGGAGCGTGTTGGCGGCATTGGTAACGGCTTGGGCCCTGGTGTGAGCCGAGATTCGCATCATGTGGGGGAGTCCTTTCGGGTGTGTGCGGGTGGCGGTCAGGGTGTCGTGCGGGAGACGTTTCGGCCGTTCGAGAGGCCGGCGAAGCCGTCGTTCTCGTCGTCGAGGGTGGCGAACAGTTCTCGCGCCCATTGCCGCTGTTCGTCGGTGTACTCGCCGTCGTCCTGGTCGTCGTCGTCCTGGTCGCCGGCGTCGTTCGATCCGGTGAACAGGTTTTGCGCGAACCGCTTGTCGGCGTCGCGCGTGTCGGGGTCTTTCAGACGTCCGCGAAGCTGCCGTAGCTCGTCGTCGGTCAACGAGGCGATCACGCGGGCTCGTTCCTGTCGGTTCATGGCCTTCCTTCGATGTGTTGGCGTAGGGCCGTCTCTTCGACGAACCAGCTGCCGGCGACCTTGCGGCCTCCGAGTTGGGGGGCGAGCCGGCGGGCCTGCCTGTGCGAGATGCCCAGGAAGGCAGCTGCTTCGGCGAGCGGCACGGTCGGTTGTTCGTCCACCGGCACAGGATCGCTGACGGCGCCAGCGCGGACGTCCGCGTGACCGTCTGCGGCCATCGCGGCGCGAAGTTCGCAGGCCAGAAGCTCGTAGGGTTGCGTCGAGAACGGCAGGCCGGCGGTCATCTTCCGGTGCCGGACGGCGATCGCGGCGCATTCGAGCACCAACCGCAGCGCGGACCCGGAGAGGACCACGACGGGACCGACGCGCGTCAGGCCAGACTCGTCGCTCACGGTTCCGCCCCGGAGTCGGTGCGCCTGGCCGGCGTCCCGGACGACGTGATGACCAGGCCGGCGACGACTCCGCGCGGGCGCCGTGTCGCCGGCAGGCGTTGCAGCCACGCACGACAGGCAGCAAGTGCCGGACAACTGTCGTTGCAGAGCCGCAGCGCCTCACAGCGAGCGTTCTCGAGTTCGGCACTGTCGAGTCGGCCGCTGGCGCCGCGTTGGCGGATGGTCCGCTCGAACAGATCACTGCGGCCCTTGCACCGCGCACCCGGCAGCGCGGGAATGCCGGCGAGCAGCGGTTGCAGGGTGTTCCAGTTGGTCATGCTTCGAGCTCCGAGTGGCGTGACTCGCCGGCTTCGAGCGCCGCGTGTTCGTCGGCGAACGGTTCGATGGTCACGGGTTACTCCTGGCTGTCATAGTGCGGACGAAGGGGCTCGCTGAACGAGCGGGTCAGGTGAGCCGGCGCGGCCTGGTGCTCGACGTCGGGCGGGCTTGGCGGGCACCGGCGGACGCACGGCACCCGTCGCCGGCGCGGGCCGCGGCGGTCGTCGTCGATGAGGCAGAACTCTCCCGGTTCGGCGCCGCACGTCGGGCACGGCGATTCGATGGCGCCGCGGTACGCCGCTGGGATCGGCCGGCTCATGCGGACTTCCTGGCAGCGATCGCGGCGTCCTGGCCGCGATCGCAGTCGGCGGGTGCGGTCTTGTGGTGGCCGTGGGCCCGACAGCGCGGCCCGAAGGGTCCGCGAATCCATGACGGCGGTTTGCGGTTCGCTGGTTGCCGATCCGCCGGTTCCGTCGTTTCGTCTGTCGACCGACCCGGCTGCCCTGGTGACGTACCCGGCTGAGGCGACAACCCATTGGTATTGAGTTGGTCTTGAGTTGGTGGTACCAACGGCCGTTGGGGTAATCGGGCCGTCGCCGTGGGGGTAATCGCATCGTCACCGTTGGGGTAATCGGCCGTACTTACCCCAACGGCCGTGGGGGTAAGTGGCGCAGTTACCCCAACGGCCGTGGGGGCAAGAATGAGTCGGTAGACGTCGGCTTTGCCGCCCCCGCGGTTTGCTACTTCGGTCCGCTCGATCAGGTTCAAATCGCGGCCATGACGCAGCGCGGGCCCGACGGCGTTCGTTGTCAGCCCGCACAATTCGGCCAACATCTGAATGCCGGGATGGGCGTTGGTTCCGTCCCGGTAGTCGGCGAATGTCTCCAACATCAGGAGGACGAGTTTCTGCGAGGGCGATAGGGCGCCCTTGGGCATCGCGATCACTCGCCGGCGCCACGCCGCACTGTTGAACGTCGCCGCGCTTGTCATGGCTGACCGTTCGTTCCGGCCAGGCCAACGTCGCATGGGCCAGTGCGCCGTTCCCGGTCAACGGGGGCGAGCCCGCCGAACTCGTCGCCTGCCATCACGCGTCCTTCGCTTCATCGTTGGGAGAAAGTGATTCATCGGGCCGCGGCGCCTACGGGCCCGCGGCGACCTGTTGAATGACCGCCCGGTATTCGCGCGTGGCTCGGCCCATGTGGTCCGTCACTACGACGGTGATCGCGTCGCCGGTCGCGGTGACGCGCGCGGTCGAATCCCAGTCGTCGGCCTGCTTGATCGGGAACACTTCACTCGCTCCCGCGAGGCGTGCCGCGATCACGTGCGCTTCGGCGGTTCTCACCGGGTGCCGTCGACACGGTTCGACGCCAGGAACCCGAGCACGTCAGCCCGGAGGTAGCGAATCCGGCTTCCGATGCGGGTGTACGGGATTCCCTTGCCCTGATACCTGTCCTGTGCGAGCGCGCCCTCGGTCGTGCCCATGACCGCGGCGACGTGCTTGCCGGTCGCCACTGGCGGGAGTGCTTCTGTGGGAATCGACCGTTCGAGGTCGGCGATGAGGCGGTCCAGCGCGGTCGGAGTCATCGGGATAGTCACCAGCTGCCCTTTCGGGATTGATCGTCGAGATGATCAGTTTTGATCGTCATGGCGATCAGGTTGAATCACAGGTGTGTAGTTTGTCAAGAGTGAGTAGGTGACAGATCAAATCTGATCACCTAATGTCGTGTGACATGGCGCAAAGTCAGGACAAGGCGGGTCGCCGGCTCGACGCGACCGGCGAGACGGTGCAGTCGAACATCAGGCGTATCCGAGACGACGTGCTGGGCATCCCGGTCACGGAGCTTTCGCGTCGACTGGAAGCGCTCGGCCGGCCGATTCCACCGTTGGGTCTGCGAAGGATCGAGGATGGGACGCGTCGGGTGGACGTTGACGATCTAGTGAGTATTGCTGTGGCGCTTGGGGTTTCACCCGCCACGCTCTTGATGCCTGAAAGCGCTAGCGCTGAGGATGCGGTGACGCTCACCGGGTGCAACGAGCAGGTGCCTGCCGGGTACGCATGGGAGTGGATAGGTGGCGACCTGCCGTTGCCGGACTCGGGTGAATCCGCGCTCGCGTTCTATGCCCGCGCGGTGCCGACGTGGGCCGCGAAGACGATGGAGCAGCGACTACTCAGCGAACGCGGGCTCAGGTCAGCCATGCGCGAGATGATCGACCAGATGGATTCGCCCAATGGCGACGATTAAGCGCTACCCGACGGCCGCGGGCGAACGGTGGGAAGTTCGATACCGGCAGCCGAACGGCGCCACCAGTCGGAAGCGCGGATTCACGACGAAGCGCGACGCGTCCGCGTGGGCATCGAAGGTCGAGACGACGAAGGCCGAAGGGGCCTACGTGTCGCCGGCGCGCGGCCGGGTGACGGTCGGCGACCTGTCGGTCGGATGGCTGGCACGACAGGAACAGACGCTCTCGCCGTCGTACTACCGGACCATCGCGTACGCCTACGGCAAACACATCGAACCGAAGTGGGCCGGCGTCCCGGTCGGCAAGGTCGACACTCTGGACGTGAAGGCGTGGGCCGCGGCCATGACCCGCGACGGGGCCAGCGCCACCGTCGTCAACCGCGCGGTCGGCATCCTGGCCGGCATCCTCGACGACGCGATCGAGCACCGCGCGCTCGCGTTCAATCCGGCCCGCCGGTTCAAGCGCGGCGAGAAGCCGACGAAGGCGCCGAAGCGCCACGTCTACCTCACCGAGACAGACGTGTGCCGGCTCGCCGAAGAGTCCGGCCGCTACGCCGATCTGGTGCTGACGCTGGCGTTCACCGGCCTACGGTGGGGTGAGGCGATCGCGCTGACTGTCGCCGACGTTGAGTTCCTGAAACGTCGAATCTCTGTGCACCGCAATGCTGTTCAGGTCGGGCAAGAGTTCGAGGTCGGGCAGACGAAGGGCAAGGAAAGCCGGATGGTGCCGGTTGCGGCGTCGGTGCTGTCCCGGCTGGCGGTCCGGTGCGAGGATCGCGGTGCCGGCGATCTGCTGTTCCCTGCCCGCGGGGGTGGCTACATGAAGCGGCCGAGTTACGACTCGACGGGGTGGTTCAACAGGGCCGTAGAGCGCGCCGAAGTACAGACCATCACGCCGCACGATCTTCGGCATACGTGCGCGAGTCTGGCGGTCAGTTCAGGCGCGAACGTCCTTGCGGTGTCTCGGATGCTCGGTCATCAGGATCCGAGCGTGACGCTGCGGATCTACGCCGACCTGTTCGACAGTGACCTCGATGCGGTGGCCGTCAATCTGGACGCGAAAATTGCAGTTAGTGTCCAAAGCGTGTCCAAAGAGCCGGTCGACCGGCGCGGTACACGTCGCATAACCGCTGTCTAGCTGCACTGATGCTGCCGGGGATTTTGTGTCCGAGGGGGGACTTGAACCCCCACGCCCATTAGTAGGGCACTAGCACCTCAAGCTAGCGCGTCTGCCATTCCGCCACTCGGACCAGACCAACCTGAGTTGGCAGCTAAGGCTATCGGATCGCCGCGCACCGCCCCAAACGGACTCGGCGGTAACTCGCCTGCCGCCTCGCCGCCATCACCAGACCAGTGGTAGTAAGGGTGACTGTGACCCGTGAGATTGGAGCGAATGCCCCATCGGGCGACCGCCCCAGCGACCCCGCCGATGATGTGGCCGAAGTGGTCAGCCAGTTGATTCGGTTCGATACCACCAATACCGGCGACCTTGCGACGACAAAAGGCGAGGCCGAGTGCGCCCACTGGATCGCTGAGCAACTCGCCGAGGTCGGCTACGAGACGGAGTACGTCGAGTCCGGCGCACCGGGCCGAGGCAACGTGTTTGCCCGCCTCCCGGGCGCGGACCCGTCGCGCGGTGCGCTGATGATCCACGGGCATCTCGACGTGGTGCCGGCTGAGCCCGCCGATTGGAGCGTGCACCCGTTCGCCGGGGCGATCGAGGACGGCTACGTGTGGGGTCGCGGCGCCGTCGACATGAAGGACATGGTGGGCATGACGCTGGTGCTGGCCCGGCACTTCCGGCGGGCCGGCATCGTGCCACCCCGCGACCTGGTCTTCGCATTCCTGGCCGACGAGGAACACGGGGGCGCCTATGGGGCGCAATGGCTGGTCAACAATCGGCCCGATCTGTTCGAAGGGGTCACCGAGGCAATCGGCGAGGTCGGCGGGTTCTCGTTGACGGTGCCACGCCGCGATGGCGGTGAGCGTCGGTTGTATCTGGTCGAGACCGCCGAGAAGGGCATCCAGTGGATGCGGCTCACCGCCCGTGGCCGGGCCGGACACGGGTCGATGGTGCACGATCAGAACGCGGTCGTCGCTCTCGCAGAAGCCGTCGCGCGCCTGGGGCGGCATCAGTTTCCGCTGGTGGTCACCGACACCGTCGCCGAGTTTCTGGCGGCGGTCAGCGACGAGACCGGCCTGACGTTCGACATCGAGTCACCCGACCTCGACGGCGTGATCGACAAACTCGGGCCGATGGCCCGGATGCTCAAGGCGGTACTGCACGACACCGTGAACCCGACAATGCTCAAGGCCGGATACAAGGCCAACGTGGTGCCGGCAACGGCCGAGGCGGTGTTGGACTGTCGCGTGCTGCCCGGACGGCTGGCCGCTTTCGAGGCCGAGGTGGACGCGCTGCTCGGACCCGACGTCACCCGCGAATGGATCCGCAACCTGACGCCCTACGAGACATCCTTCGACGGCGAACTGGTCGACGCGATGAACGCCGCCGTGTTGAGCGTCGATCCGGACGGCCGGACGGTGCCCTACATGCTGTCCGGCGGTACCGACGCAAAGTCCTTCATGCGCTTGGGAATTCGCTGCTTCGGCTTCAGCCCGCTCCGGTTGCCGCCGGACCTGGATTTCTCGTCGCTGTTCCATGGCGTCGACGAACGGGTACCCATCGACGCGTTGAGGTTCGGCACCCAGGTGCTGGCGCACTTCCTTACCCACTGCTGATCACACGAGAGGACCGATCATGACCGTGCCCAACCCCTACGACGCGCTGCCCGAGCTGCCGTCGTTCACCCTGACCTCGGAGTCGATCACCGACGGGCAGCCGCTGGACAACTCCCAGGTCAGCGGAATCATGGGCGCGGGTGGGCAGGACGTCAGCCCGCAACTCAGCTGGTCTGGTTTCCCGGAGGAGACCCGCAGCTTCGCAGTCACCGTGTACGACCCCGACGCCCCGACGGCATCCGGGTTCTGGCACTGGGCAGTGGCGAACCTGCCCGCCGACGTCACCGACTTGCCCGCCGGCGCCGGCGACGGCAGCGACCTGCCCGGTGGTGCGCTGACGCTGGCGAACGACGCCGGGCAGCGCCGCTACATCGGTGCCGCACCGCCTCCCGGCCACGGCCCGCACCGCTACTACGTCGCGGTGCACGCGGTCGACGTCGACAAACTGGATCTTCCCAAGGACGCCGCCCCGGCTTATCTGGGCTTCAACCTGTTCCAGCACGCCATCGCCCGGGCCGTCATCCACGCGACCTACGAACAGACATAACCGCGACGTTGCGCGCCTGTGTGCTGGTTCTGCCGGGCGGCAGGATGCGCAGCGACGAGCCGTCGCGGTGGTGGCACCCAGCCAACTTGCGAATGATGTTGCTGGCCCGCGCATTACAGCGCCGGCTGGGACGCGACGTCAAAGTGGTGCGGGTGCAGTACCGCCTGCGCGGCTGGAACAGCCCGCGGCAGGACCCGGTCCGCGATGCCGAGGATGTGCTGCGCGGGATTCGCGCCCGCTATGAGCCGAAAGCCGTTGTTTTGGTAGGTCATTCAATGGGGGCGCGGGTTGCTGCGCAGTTATCCGCCCAAGGTGGCATCGCGGCTGTGGTAGCCCTGGCGCCGTGGTGGTACGGAGACAAAGCCGATTTGATCCCGGTGGGGACGCGACTGCTGGTTGTGCACGGTACCGCCGACACCCGAACCGACCCCGAGATTTCGCGTGCGCAGACGCTGCGGGCCCGGCAGCGCGGGCTGGATGCGCAGTGGGTGGGCATCGACGGTGTGGGCCACCACATGGTGCGCCGTTGGCGTGAATGGCACGCTCGCACAATGGATTTCGTCGCAGACCAGCTGTGCCACGGTTGACGCCAGCGTACTGAACCGAATTGTCGGTAGCCCTGGTTAGCCTTCCGGGCATGCGTTCGAAAAACACCTACGAGCAAGTTGATTTGATATCTGACCGCCTTGATGCGGCGTTAGATCGGCTCTGTGCGGCCATTGACCGAGGTGTAGCCACATCGGACGCGGTGTGGCTGCTGCATGGCTTGGAGCAAGTAGAGGCTCGAATCGCGATGGTCAGGTATGAGTTGACCAGCCCGTTTCTCCGACCTCCTGGCCCGGCGGGCTGACTTCAACCCGGCGGGTTCTCCGGCCGGGCAACCGCCGACCCCACCGCGTCCTGCAAGGAGGCGAACCCGCCCTCGTGCAACCGGTGCGCAATGCCGTCGTGAATCTCCTTGGCCCACAAGCCGCCGCCGTAGATAAAACCGGTATAGCCCTGCAGCAGTGACGCTCCCGCGGTGATTCGTTCCCAAGCCTGGTCCGGGGTCTCGATTCCGCCCACGCTGATCAGAACCAGCCGGTCACCGACCCGGCCATAGAGGCGACGCAGCACCTCGACCGCACGGCCGGCCACCGGCGGCCCGGAGATGCCGCCGGCACGGAGCGCTTCCACGCCGGGGGTGCGCAACCCGTCCCGGGAGATGGTGGTGTTGGTCGCGACAATGCCGGCCAGTCCCAGTTCCACGGCCAGGTCCGCAATGTCGTCGATCTCGGCGTCGGCCAGATCCGGCGCGATCTTGACCAGCACCGGCGTCGAGGAAGCCTCGGCCAGCACCGCCGACAGGATGGGCCGCAGCGCCTCGACCGCTTGCAGATCGCGCAGTCCCGGGGTGTTCGGTGAGCTGACGTTGACCACGAGGTAGGACGCCAGGGGAGACAACAGCCGGGCACTGGCCCGGTAATCGTCGACGGCATCGGCGGCGAGCGTCTTTTTGGTCTTGCCGATGTTGATGCCGAGCGGGACGTCGGGGACGTGCTGTGCCAGGCGCGCGGCCAACGCCCCGGCGCCGTGGTTGTTGAAGCCCATCCGGTTCAGTAGGGCACGGTCGTCCGGCAGGCGGAACAGCCGCGGTGCCGGGTTGCCCGGCTGGGCGTGAGCGGTGACGGTGCCGATTTCTGCATACCCGAAACCCAAAGGGCCCCAGATGGATAGCCCTAAGCCGTCCTTGTCGAATCCGGCCGCCAGGCCGAGCGGACCGGGGAAGCGCACTCCGAATACCGTGCTGGCCAGCACCGGGTCGGTCGGTGCCAGCCGACGCCGCAGCGCGCGTCGCACCGGCGCACCCGCTGTGACGCCCCGCAGCGTGGCGAACACCAGGGTGTGAACCCGTTCGGCGGAAACCGTGAACAGCAGGCTGCGCAGCACGCCGTACAGGCGATGACGGTCTTCGGTCACCGTCATGATTCCGGCTGATCGGGTACTTGCTCGAGGCGAGATTTTTTGCGACGCAACAAAACCCGTCTGCTGCCGTCGGTGTAGAGGCGTACCCGGGTCAACTCCCAGCCGCGGTACTCCGCTTCGATGGACAATCGCGTGGACGCGCTGAGCCGGGTCACGTCCGGGGGTAGCCGCAGCGGCGCCCACTCGTACTCGTCGGACATCTCCGCTTCCCACCCGGCGGGCAGCCGACTCCATCGCGGGGCCCGCCCGACGCTCACGGCCTGCCCTTGGCGTGCTCGATGATCTGGACCCCGGCACCCGACCCCGACACCACGTAGAGGGTGTCTGCTGACTCGTCAAAGGCCAGCGAGTTGGGTTGCTGCACGGTTCGGTAACGCACCTTCTCCACGGGGATTCCGGTGCTGAGATCGTAACCAATAACGGTGTTGGCTGCCGTTTGGGTCACCCAGGCCAGGTCGCGTGTCCCGGCCAACGCGTAGGGCGCCTGGCGCACCGGAAAGGCCTGCCGCAGGATCAGCGGGTCGACTCCGTAGACCAATAGCTGGTTACCGCGAGTATCGGCCACCAGCACGCGGCCCTGCGGATCGGCTGCCAGCGTGGTGGCGCCCGCACCTGCCCGCAGGGCCTGCCCGGCATGGCCGTCGGCGCCGAGCGTCGTCACCGACGTCTGACCCCGATCCAGCACCACGGTGGTGTTTCCCTGTGTCACCAGCGCGTCGACGCGGGCAAAAATCTTGCTGTGTTCGGTGACCGAACCGTCGGCCGCGAGGGTGTAGACGGCGCCATCGGCGCTGCCCAGCACCAACCTGCCGTCGCCGCGCAGCGCGATCGCGGTGAATTCGGTTCTGGCGGCATCGGCAACCGGTGTCGTTCTGCTGGCCCCGGTGGACAGGTCCAGCGTCAGGTAGCCGCCGCGTCCGGACAGGTACACCGTGCCGCGTCCGTCGCCGGCCATTGCGGTAGCTGGTCCCGGCAGTCCGACGACGCGCGGCGGGCTCAGTTGGTCCGCGCCGGCGAACATGGTGATGCTGGCCGGACCCGTCGGGTCAGCGCCGGGGGAGAGGACCACCAGCTGGCGTGACCCCCCGTCGAACAGCGCGTTCTGGGCGTGACCGCCCAGCGGCCGTACCACACCGGCGGGATCCGAAGCCGGCGGTGAGGCGGCCGGCGCGGCGGGTTCGATGGTTCGGGGAGCTGTGTCCAGCGGATTCGACGAGCACGCCGCCACTAGAGTCAGCAAAACAACACCGACGGCAATGCGCTGATAAACGCGCTTATGAACAGCAAACAGCAACCGTAATCTCCCGTATCGACGAAGCTCAAATGAAACTCTAAGGAACGTTATCGCGCCCAATTTGCAAGTTGGAGGTGTAAAGCGCTGCAGCGGAGGTACTCTGCCGACATGACCGTCACCGCTGACCGGCATACCACAAACCGCGAGTTTGCTGTCGAAGACATGACTGCGGGTATCTACGCCAGTGGGTACGGACAAGTGGGAGATGGACGCAGTTTTTCCTTTCACGTGGAACACCACTCGCTGATCGTCGAAATTTACCGGCCTCGGTTGGCCGGGCCCGTCCCGCACGCCGAAGACGTCGTCGCACGCGCAGTTCGCAGCGTCCGTGACATCGACCTCACCGATGAGCGCAGCGTAGCCGCAGCGGTCCGTGACTCCGTAGCTTGCGCGGTGCCCGTCGCTCGTTGAGAGTCGAATCCGGTAGCGACCAACCGCACCGGGTACGGTCGTCGTCGTGTCTGCGGTGGTGCCGATGTCCTGGGGCCAGGTCGTCGTTCTTTCCGTCGTCCAGGGCCTGACGGAATTTCTCCCGGTCTCATCGTCGGGGCACCTGGCGATCGTGTCGCGAGTCTTCTTCCGCGGCGACGCCGGCGCTTCGTTCACCGCAGTGAGCCAATTGGGCACCGAAGCGGCCGTGCTCGTCTACTTCGCGCGTGACATCATCCGGATCCTACGGTCCTGGTTCCACGGCTTGCTGGTGAAATCGCAGCGCGATGCCGATTACCGGTTGGGCTGGTTCGTCATCATCGGGACCATCCCTATCTGTGTGCTCGGCCTGTTGTTCAAGGATGTGATCCGGTCCGGGGTCCGCAACCTCTGGGTGGTCGCGACGGCGTTGGTGGTTTTCTCCGCGGTGATCGCGCTGGCCGAGTACCTGGGTCGCCAGACCCGTGACATCGAACGATTGAACTGGCGCGACGCTGTCGTGGTGGGCGCGGCGCAATGCCTGGCGCTGGTGCCCGGCGTCTCGCGCTCCGGTTCGACGATCAGCGCCGGCCTTTTCCTGGGGCTGGAACGCGAATTGGCCGCCCGGTTCGGCTTCCTGCTGGCCATCCCGGCGGTGTTCGCTTCAGGGTTGTTCTCGCTGCCTGACGCATTTCACCCCGTGACTGAAGGGATGAGCGCCACCGGCCCGCAATTGCTGGCCTCTACCGTGATCGCGTTCATCATCGGCCTGGCCGCCGTCGCGTGGTTCCTGCGATTTCTGGTGCGGCACAACATGTATTGGTTCGTGGGCTATCGAGTTGTCGCCGGAGTCGCGGTACTGATCCTGCTGGCGACCGGGACGGTAGCGGCGACATGACCGTCCTGCTGTTACGCCACGGCCGGTCCACGTCGAACACGGCGGGAGTGCTGGCCGGCCGGTCCGAGGGTGTCGACCTCGACGACAAAGGCCGGGAGCAGGCGACGGGACTGATCGACCGCATCGGCGACCTCTCGATCCGGGCTGTGGTGTCCTCGCCGCTGCTGCGGTGCCGTCGGACCGTCGAACCGTTGGCAGAGGCGCTGTGTCTGGAGCCGCAGATCGAGGAGCGAATCGCCGAAGTCGACTACGGCGAATGGACGGGTCGCAAGCTCAGCGAATTGACCAACGAGCCGTTGTGGCGGGTGGTGCAAGCCCACCCCAGTGCGGCGGTGTTTCCCGGCGGGGAGGGACTGGCGCAGGTGCAGGCCCGCGCGGTCGCCGCGGTGCGCGAGCACGACCGGCGGCTCAGCGAGCAGCACGGCGGGGACGTGCTCTGGGTGGCCTGCACGCACGGCGACGTGATCAAGGCGATCATCGCCGATGCCTACGGCATGCACCTGGACAGCTTCCAGCGCGTCAACGCCGATCCCGCGTCGGTCAGCGTGATCCGTTACACGCCGCTGCGACCATTCGTCTTGCACGTCAACCACACCGGGGCGCGGCTGTCGGCCGGATTGCGTGCCGCGCCGCCGCCGCCGGAACCGAAGAAGGATGCGCCCGACGGTGAGGTGCCGCAGGGCGACGCGGTGGTCGGCGGCTCGACCGACTGACTCACTCGGGTCTCCCGGCGACTGAGGCTCTCTCGGCGGATCGCCCGGCACTGAAGCTCGCGGCTGAACGTCCGGCTCTCCCGCGCGAACGTGCACTCCGGTACACCGACACGCCGGAGATCCCGTACCACCGGTGCACTCTCGCGGGTCGGGCCGTCGTCTCCTCAGGAGTGCGAGTCGCACGGCGGCGGCGCCTGCACGGTATTTTGGAATTGCCATGGCCCGAGCTATTCACGTCTTCCGCACACCCGACCGCTTCGTGGCCGGGACCGTCGGTCAGCCAGGAAATCGCACGTTCTACATCCAGGCGGTGCACGACTCCCGGGTTGTGTCGGTGGTGTTGGAAAAGCAGCAGGTCGCAGTGCTGGCCGAACGAATCGGCGCGTTGCTGCTCGAAGTCAATCGCCGGTTCGGCACCCCGGTACCGCCGGAGCCCACCGAGGTCGACGATCTCAGCCCGCTGATCATGCCGGTGGATGCCGAATTTCGGGTCGGCACGATGGGGCTGGGCTGGGACTCCGAAGCGCAGACGGTCGTGGTGGAACTACTGGCCGTCACCGACGCGGAATTCGATGCCTCCGTCGTGCTTGACGACACCGACGAAGGACCGGACGCGGTGCGGGTGTTCCTGACGCCGGAGTCGGCGCGGCAATTCGCCACCCGATCCAACCGCGTCATCTCGGCCGGCCGCCCGCCATGCCCGTTGTGCGAGGAACCACTGGACCCGGAAGGCCACATCTGCGCACGCACCAACGGCTACCGGCGCGAAGCGCTCTTCGGGTCCAGCGATGACGCCGAGGAATGACAAACATGAGGTGTTGCGCGACGGCGAGCTGACCGTTCTGGGACGGATCCGCTCGGCGAGCAACGCCACCTTCCTGTGTGAGGCAGCGCTGGGTTCCGACGTCGTGCACTGTGTCTACAAGCCCGTCTCCGGAGAGCAGCCGCTGTGGGACTTTCCCGACGGGACATTGGCCGGACGCGAGGTTGGCGCCTACCTGGTGTCGACCTATCTGGGCTGGAACATTGTGCCGCACACCATAATTCGCAACGGGCCAGCCGGCCCCGGCATGCTGCAACTGTGGGTGCAGCAGCCTGGCGACGCGGTCGACTCCGATCCCCCCGAGGGTCCCGACCTGGTTGATCTTTTTCCGGTGAGAAAGCCGCAACCGGGCTACCTGCCGGTGTTGCGGGCTTACGACTACACCGGCGATGAGGTTTTGCTGATGCATGCCGACGACATCCGATTGTGGCGGATGGCGGTGTTCGACATCCTGGTCAACAACGCCGACCGCAAGGGCGGCCATATTTTGGTGGACCTCGAGGGCAATGTCTACGGAGTCGATCACGGGGTGAGCCTGCATGTGCAGGATAAGCTGCGCACCGTCCTTTGGGGTTGGGCCGGTGATCCGATCGACGACAAGACTCTGAAAGCGGTCGAGCGGTTGGTCGACGCGTTGCGCGGCCCGCTTGCCGAGGAACTCAGAGGATGCATTACCAGCACCGAAATAGCGGCGTTGAGCCGGCGCGCGCACGCACTGCTCCGCGATCCGGTGATGCCTGAACCCAACCGGCATCGACCCATCCCGTGGCCGGCGTTCTGAGCGGTTGCATACCGTCGGCGATACTGGGTCGGTGAACCCGGCCACGCGTGACCTGACGGACGCTGCGCTGGCCGCCGAACTCGCCGCGGACGCGGGGGAGTTGTTGCTCGCCGTGCGCGAGGAAGTCGGTTTCGACTACCCATGGGAACTGGGCGATGCCGGTGACCGTCGGGCGAACTCGCTGATCCTGCGCCGGTTACGAGCCGAACGGCCAGGCGATGCGGTACTCAGCGAAGAAGCGCACGACGACCTGGTCCGGCTGCGCTGCGACCGGGTCTGGATCGTGGACCCGTTGGACGGCACCCGAGAGTTCTCCATCCCTGGCCGTGACGACTGGGCAGTGCACATCGCCCTGTGGCAACGCTCCGCGGACGGCGGCGGACAGATAACCGACGCAGCGGTGTCCCTGCCGGCGCGCGGCAACATTGTCTACCGCAGCGACACCGTCACCGCCGACAGCGCGCCCGTCGGCGTCCCGGATGTCGTTCGGATCGCCGTCAGCGCTACCCGGCCGCCGGCGATCCTGTACCGGATCCGGCAATTCGTCGACATTCAGCTGGTGCGGATCGGATCGGCGGGAGCCAAAGCCATGGCCGTGATCGACGGCGTCGCCGATGCGTACCTGCACGCCGGCGGCCAGTGGGAGTGGGATTCGGCTGCACCCGCCGGGGTGGTGCTGGCGGCCGGGATGCATGCGTCGCGATTGGATGGGTCGCCGCTGCTCTACAACCAGCTGGATCCGTATCTGCCCGACTTCGTGATGTGCCGAAGGGACGTCGCGCCGATTCTGCTGGACGCGATCAAGCGGTCCTGGTACTAGCGGAGCATCACCGCCTTCGGGCGTGCAGCTGTGGCAGTGGGTGTGCAGTTATGGCGGTGAGTGTGCGGCTGTGGCGGTGGGTGTGCAGTTGTGGCAGTGGGTGTGCGGCTGTGGCGGTGAGTGTGCAGTTGTGGCAGTGAGTGTGCGGCCATGGCGGTGAAATCGCGATTTTTCCGCCGCAGCTTCACTGTCGAAGCCGCAATTGCACACTCGACCCCGCCGCGCTAAACAGCACAGTCGCCAAGCTCAAGCCGATCAGCCCCCGCCTGCTCCTCGCCCCGCCGGAGACAAGGCCCACAGTCGCCAAGCTCAAGCCGATCAGCCCCCGCCTCCTCAGTCCCGCCGGAGACAAAGCCCACAATCGCCAAGCTCAAAGCCGATCAGCTACCTCCTCCTCGCCCCGCCAAGGCAAGCGCATCGTCGCCGGGCTTAAAGTCGACGCATGCGGTCGTGGGATTCTCCAGCGTTCCCGGCACTGCCGGGACGCGGTCCGGAGTTGCGCCTCTACGACACCGCCGACCGTCAGGTGCGGCCAGTGACGCCCGGCGACAGGGCCACGATGTACGTCTGCGGCATCACCCCATATGACGCAACGCACCTGGGCCACGCCGCCACCTACCTCACCTTCGACCTGATCCATCGGCTGTGGCTGGATCTCGGCCACGAAGTGCACTACGTGCAGAACGTCACCGACGTCGACGACCCGCTGTTCGAGCGTGCGGAGCGCGACGGCGTCGACTGGCGCGATCTCGCCGACGAACAAACCGAGCTGTTCCGCCAAGACATGACCGCACTGCGGGTGCTGCCGCCGCAGGAATACGTCGGGGCCACCGAGGCTGTCGCCGAAATGGTCGAGCTGGTCGAGAAAATGGTCGCTTCGGGTGCCGCGTATGTCCTCGACGACGAGCACCCTGACGTCTACTACCGGGCCGACGCCACGCTGCAGTTCGGCTACGAGTCCGGCTACGACCGCGACACGATGCTCGCGTTGTTCGAAGAGCGCGGCGGCGACCCGCGCCGGCCCCGAAAGACCGACGAACTCGACGCGTTGCTGTGGCGGGTCAACAGGCCCGGCGAGCCGAGCTGGCCCTCCCCGTTCGGACCCGGCCGACCGGGCTGGCATGTCGAGTGCGCCGCGATCGCGCTCAGCCGCATCGGAACAAACCTTGACATTCAGGGCGGTGGCAGCGACCTGATCTTCCCGCACCACGAGTTCACGGCCGCGCACGCCGAATGTGTCAGCGGTGAACGCAGATTCGCCCGGCACTACGTACACGCCGGAATGATCGGCTGGGACGGGCACAAAATGTCCAAGAGCCGCGGCAACCTGGTCCTGGTGTCGAAGTTGCGCGACCAGGGCGTCGATCCGGCAGCGGTCCGGCTCGGACTGCTGTCCGGGCACTATCGCGCCGACCGTTTCTGGAGCCAGCAGGTGCTCGACGAGGCGCAAAACCGCCTGCACCGCTGGCGCGCTGCCGCCGCCCTTCCCGCCGGGCCGGACGCGGGCGACCTCATCAGACGGCTCCGGCGGTACCTGGCCGACGACCTCGACACCCCTAAAGCGCTTGCCGCACTTGATGGTTGGACAACCGACGCGCTCGAGTACGGCGGTCATGACGCGGCGGCGCCCCGATTGGTCGCGACCGCCGTCGACGCACTGCTGGGGGTCGCCCTGTAGGGCCGCGATGGTACGTTTTCCGCCATGACTTCGGTGCAGGGCAAGGTCGTATTGATCACCGGCGCAGGCCGCGGGATCGGCGCGGAGGTGGCACGTCGGCTGCACAATCGGGGCGCCAAGCTGGTGCTCACCGACGTGGGCGACGCGGAGATGAAGACGATCGCCGCCGAACTAGGCGGCGATGACCGCGTGCTGACCGTCGTCGCCGACGTGCGCGACATGTCCGCCATGCAGGGCGCCGCCGACCAGGCCGTCGAAAAGTTCGGCGGAATCGACATCGTCGTCGCCAATGCCGGCATTGCCAGCTATGGCTCGGTACTCAACATCGACCCGGACGCCTTCAAAAGGGTCCTGGATGTCAACTTGCTCGGCGTCTTCCACACTGTGCGCGCCGCACTGCCGTCGATCATCGAGCGCCGCGGTTACGTGCTGGTTGTCTCGTCGCTGGCCGCCTTTGCCGCGGCGCCCGGGATGGCGGCCTACGACATGTCGAAGGCCGGCAACGAGCACCTCGCCAACGCACTGCGGCTGGAGGTGAGTCATCTCGGCGTCAGTGTCGGCTCGGCGCACATGTCCTGGATCGACACGGCGCTGGTCCGCGACACCAAGGGCGATCTGCCGGCATTCGGGGAACTGCTCGCCAAGCTGCCATGGCCGCTGAACAAGACCACCTCGGTCACCAAGTGCGCTACGGCCCTGGTGAAGGGAATCGAGGGCCGCAAGTCGCAGGTGTACTGCCCGGCCTGGGTGGTGCTGTTCCGCTGGCTCAAGCCGGTGCTGGCCAGCCGTGCGGGCGAACTCGTGGTGTCTAGGGCCGCAGCCGAGGTGCTACCGAAGATGGACGCCCAGGTTCTCGAACTCGGTCGCTACATGAGCGCCTACACGCACGGACTAGAGACCCCGCCGAAGTCCCAGTGACACCGTGAAGGTGGCCGTTTGCGGCGCCGGGATCGCCGGGCTGGCCGCAGCCGAGCGCATGTCGTCCCTGGGCGCCGAGGTGGTGCTGCTGGAGCGCGCGCCGCAGCCCCGCACGCAGGGCTACATGATCGACTTCTTCGGCGCCGGCTATGACGCCGCGGAGGCCGTCGGCATCCTGCCCGCGATCCGAGACGTCGGATACAACTTCGACGAAGCCAGCCTGGTCGACGAGGAAGGCCGCCGTCGAGCCGCGGTTCGGTATGGCGAGATCGACAAAGCACTCGGCGGGCGGCTGTGCAGCGTGATGCGGCCCGATTTGGAAGCCGTGTTGCGGGACAATCTGTCCGATGACGTCCAGGTGCGCTTCGGTGCGTCGCTGACCGGTGTCACCCACCACGGCGAGGGTGTGACCATCACGCTGGCCGGTGGCGAGACGCTGGAAGCCGATCTGCTCGTCGGCGCCGACGGAGTCCACTCGACGGTGCGCGCGCTAGTTTTCGGGGACGAAGCGCAGTATCTGCGATATCTCGGATTCCATACCGCCGCTTTCATATTCGACGCTCCCACCATCCGCGAGGCGATCGGCGATAACGTCGCTCTCACCGACACCATCGACCGTCAGATGGGCTTCTACACCCTGCGCGACGGCCGGATCGCGGTGTTCGCGGTGCACCGCACGCCGGATCCAGGATTGCCTGATGATGCCCGCGCGGCGTTGCAGACCAGCTATGCGGACCTTGGCTGGTTGGTGCCCGAGGCGTTGCAGCGCTGTCCGCCGTCTCAGGAGATCTACTACGACCAGGTCGCCCAGATCGAGATGCCCCGCTGGAGCAGGAACCGGGTTGTGTTGATCGGCGATGCCTGCGCTGCGGTTTCACTGTTGGCTGGTCAAGGCGCTTCGCTGGCGATCGGTGCCGCCTATGTGCTGGCCGAGCAGTTGCGCCGCACCTCGTCGGTGGACCGTGCGCTCGACTTCTACGAACGCCTGTGGCGGCCTGTGATCGAGGAGAAGCAGAAAACTGGCCGCGACGCCGCCAACCAATTTTTGCCGACGTCGTCGTTCCAATTGTGGTTGCGCCGTACGGCGCTGCGGTCGGTATGGATTCCCGGCGTCAACAGGCGTGTCGTCGCCGCAATGGTCGGCGAACCCGACGCGGTGATCGCGATGCTGCGCAGCGGCAGCGACGCTTAGATACCGAAGCCCGGCCGACGGCGGCGCAGGTAGCGTTCGAACTCCGCGGCCAGCGCGTCGCCGTCGATCTTGCCCATTACCTCGTTGACGTCGATCTCCGCGTCGCCGTGCTGCTCGAGGGACTGCACGTAGTCGGCCAGTTCCTCGTCGTCGGAAGCCATCTCGGTGATCTCGCGCTCCCATGCCTCGGCCTGGGCCGGCAGTTCGCCCAACGGCACCTCGACGTCGAGCACTTCCTCGACGCGGCGTAGCAACGCCACCGTGGCCTTCGGGTTGGGTGGGTGCGACACATAATGCGGCACCGCCGCCCAGAAGGTCACCGCCGGGATCCCGGCCGCCACACAGGCATATTGGAAGACCCCGGCAATTCCCGTCGGCCCCTCGTACCGAGTTTCCTCCAGGCCGAACAGACGCGCCGACTCCGACGAGTAGGCCGCGCCCGACACCGGCACCGGCCGGGTGTGCGGGGTGTCGGCCAGCAACGCACCCAGGATCACCACGGTGTCGACATTGAGCTTGTCGATGATTGCCAACAGCTCGTCACAGAAGGTGCGCCAGCGCATGTTCGGCTCGACACCGTGCATCAGCACCACGTCCCGGTCGCTGTCGGGCGGACGGCAGTGCGAGATTCGCATAGCCGGCCATTCCAGCTCCCGGGTGACGCCGTCGACCTGGCGGATGACCGGGCGGTTGACCTGGTAGTCGTAGTACGCCTCGTCGTCGATCTCCACAATCGGCAGGGCGTCCCAGATGGCAGCCAGGTGGGTTACCGCGTCGCTGGCTGCGTCGCCGGCGTCGTTCCAGCCCTCGAAAGCCGCCACCACGACCGTGTTGTGCAGTTGGGGCAGCATCTCGTCGTCGTGCGGCCCGCCATCCGGCAAAGTCACCTAGCCAGCCTACGGCGTGAGGGGCCGCCCCTGTCGCGCACGTGGGGTGTGGGAGTGCGCGTCAAAGCCCGAGCCGGTGACCGTGTCGGATGGCACGCCTGTGGCAGGTGTGATCAAACCAACGTTGCATGAGTGGTGAGCGTGGTCGTCGTCACTCAGCCAGGACCTATTAACGCCCGATGCATATGCATAGGCGGACTATCCTTGGCAGTGGTCGAGCTGAAATATGTTCGGCTGCAGTCTGGTTGATTTTGCTAACTACGGACATCGTCGACTTGATCTGCGGGCTGGCGCTCGGAGGGCGGAGCCATCGGCACGCGGGTCGGGTCGAGCTAGGCGTCCAGACGTCGGGTGACGACGTAGACTTTTCACCGTCGAGAGGCGTTGCAACGGCTATCGGGGGTCCTGGGTTCCCCCTGGTATCCGCCACGCTCGGCAGAGTCAAGGACGCCTTCCGCTATGGAAGGAACGTATGTGAACGTCGTTGAGTCGAAAAACTCTGAGCCGAACACCTTCGAGCCGCACATCCGCCCCGACTGCACCGAAGAACTGACGGCTGCTCTGCGCCAGCGGATCATTGTCATCGACGGCGCGATGGGCACAGCGATCCAGCGGGATCGCCCGGATGAGGCCGGCTACCGCGGCGACCGATTTACGGAGTGGCCGACCGCTCTTCAGGGCAACAACGATCTGCTCACGCTGACGCAGCCGCACATCATCGAGGGGATTCACCGCGAATACCTCGAGGCGGGCGCCGACATCCTCGAGACCAACACGTTCAACGCGAACGCGATCTCGCTGGCCGACTACGACATGGCTGATCTGAGTTACGAGCTGAACTACGCCGGCGCCGCCCTGGCCCGCAAGGCCGCCGACGAGTACAGCACCCCGGACAAACCTCGCTATGTCGCCGGTGCCATCGGCCCGACGACGCGAACCGCGTCGATTTCGCCGGACGTCAACGACCCCGGAGCCCGCAATGTCTCCTATGACCAGCTGGTCGCCGCCTACCTGGAAGCAGCCAACGGCCTGGTCGACGGCGGCGCCGACATCCTCATCATCGAGACGATCTTCGACTCACTGAACGCCAAAGCGGCAGTGTTCGCCGTCGAGACACTCTTCGAAGACCGCGGACGCCGCTGGCCGCTGATCATCTCGGGCACCATTACCGACGCTTCCGGACGGACGTTGTCCGGTCAGGTCACTGAGGCGTTCTGGAACGCGATCAGGCACGCGAAGCCCATCGCGGTCGGCCTCAACTGCGCCCTGGGCGCGCCGGAGATGAGGCCCTACATCGCCGAGATGGGGCGGATCGCCGACACCTTCGTCTCCTGCTACCCGAACGCGGGCCTGCCCAACGCCTTCGGCGAGTACGACGAAACTCCGGAGCGCCAGGCCGGCTACATCGCCGCTTTCGCCGAGTCCGGCCTGGTCAACCTGGTCGGTGGTTGCTGCGGAACGGCACCCCCGCACATCGCCGAGATCGCCAAGGTCGTCGAGGGCAAATCGCCGCGCGAGATTCCCGAGATCCCGGTAGCTACCCGGCTTTCGGGTCTCGAGCCGCTCAACATCACCGACGACTCCCTGTTCGTCAACATCGGTGAGCGCACCAACATCACCGGCTCCGCCCGGTTCCGCAACTTGATCAAGGCCGAGGATTACGACACCGCGCTGTCGGTGGCCCTGCAGCAGGTCGAGGTCGGTGCGCAGGTCATCGACATCAACATGGACGAGGGCATGATCGACGGTGTCGCCGCGATGGATCGGTTCACCAAGCTGATCGCGGCCGAACCCGACATCAGCCGGGTCCCGGTGATGATCGACTCCTCCAAATGGGAGGTCATCGAGGCTGGCTTGAAGAACGTGCAGGGCAAGCCGATCGTCAACTCGATCTCGATGAAGGAGGGCGAGGAGAAGTTCGTCCGCGAGGCACGGTTGTGCCGCAAGTACGGCGCCGCGGTAGTCGTGATGGCCTTCGACGAGCAAGGGCAGGCCGACAACCTGGAGCGCCGCAAGGAAATCTGCGGGCGCGCCTACCGGATCCTGACCGAAGAGGTCGGCTTCCCGGCCGAGGACATCATCTTCGACCCGAACTGCTTCGCGCTGGCGACCGGTATCGAGGAGCACGCGACCTACGGAATCGACTTCATCGAGGCCTGCGCCTGGATCAAGGAGAACCTGCCCGGGGTGCACATCTCCGGCGGTATCTCGAACGTGTCGTTCTCGTTCCGGGGCAACAACCCCGTCCGTGAGGCGATCCACGCGGTGTTCCTGTTCCACGCCATCAAAGCGGGCCTGGACATGGGCATCGTCAACGCGGGTGCGTTGGTGCCCTACGACTCGATCGACCCCGAACTGCGGGACCGGATCGAGGACGTCGTCCTGAATCGTCGTGAGGATGCCGCCGAGCGGTTGCTGGAAATCGCCGAACGCTTCAACAAGTCGGAGAAGTCGGAAGACCCGGCCGCCGCCGAGTGGCGCAGCCTGTCGGTTCGCGAGCGGATCACACACTCCCTGGTCAAGGGCATCGACGCGCACGTCGACGACGACACCGAGGAATTGCGGGCCGAGATCGCCGCAGCGGGTGGCCGCCCCATCGAGGTGATCGAGGGCCCGCTGATGGACGGCATGAACGTCGTGGGTGACCTGTTCGGCGCCGGCAAGATGTTCCTGCCCCAGGTCGTGAAGTCGGCCCGGGTGATGAAGAAGGCCGTGGCCTACCTGCTGCCGTTCATCGAGGCGGAGAAGGCTCAGAACACAGCCTCGGGCGGCGTCTCGTCCAAGGACACCAACGGAACGATCGTGATGGCGACGGTCAAGGGCGACGTCCACGACATCGGCAAGAACATCGTCGGGGTCGTGCTGCAGTGCAACAACTACGAAGTGATCGACCTCGGGGTGATGGTGCCTGCCCAGAAAATCCTGGACGCGGCCAAAGAGCACGACGCCGACATGATCGGGTTGTCCGGGCTGATCACCCCGTCCCTGGACGAGATGTCCAACTTCGCAGCCGAGATGGAACGCGAGGGCTTGGAGATGCCGCTGCTGATCGGCGGCGCGACCACCTCACGCGCCCACACCGCGGTGAAGATCTCGCCGCGTCGCAGTGGTCCGGTGGTCTGGGTCAAAGATGCGTCGCGCTCGGTGCCCGTGGCTGCCGCGTTGCTCGACGACAAGCAGCGTCCGGCACTGCTCGAGGCCACCGAGAAGGATTACGCGTCTCTGCGCGAACGGCACGCCCAGAAGAACGAGCGGCCGATGGTGACGCTGGAGAAGGCCCGCGCGAACCGGACGCCGATCGACTGGGACGGCTACACACCGCCGGTGCCCGCGATAGGTGCGGGAGTACGCGATTTTCACGACTACGACCTCGCCGAGTTGCGCGAGTACATCGACTGGCAGCCGTTCTTCAACGCCTGGGAGATGAAGGGCCGATTCCCCGACATTCTGAACAACCCGGCCTCCGGTGAGGCTGCTCGCAAGCTGTACGACGACGCCCAGGAGATGCTCGACACGCTGATCAAGGAGAAGTGGCTGACCGCCAACGCAGTGATCGGGTTCTTCCCGGCGAACGCGGTCGGTGACGACGTCGAGGTGTACACCGACGACACCCGCACCGAAGTGCTGACCACGTTGCACAACCTGCGCCAGCAGGGCGAGCACCGCGACGGCGTCCCGAATCGGTCGATAGGCGACTTCGTCGCCCCCAAAGAAACAGGTCTGCGGGACTATGTCGGCGCCTTCGCCGTCACCGCGGGTCTCGGCAGCCAGGAAAAGATCGCGGAGTTCAAGGCCGCCCTCGACGACTACAGCGCGATCCTGCTGGAATCGATCGCCGACCGGCTGGCAGAAGCGTTCGCCGAACGGATGCACGAACGGGTCCGCAAGGAATTCTGGGGCTACCAGCCGGACGAGCACCTGGACAACGAGGCACTCATCGGTGAGAAGTACGTCGGAATCCGTCCCGCCCCCGGCTACCCCGCCTGCCCGGAGCACACCGAGAAGGCGACGCTGTGGCAGCTGATGGACGTTCGGGAGCGGACCGGCATCGAGCTGACCGAGTCAATGGCGATGTGGCCGGGCGCCGCGGTCAGCGGCTGGTACTTCTCGCACCCGCAGTCGCAGTACTTCGTGGTGGGGCGGATGGCCCAGGACCAGGTCGCCGACTACGCCAAGCGCAAGGGCTGGACCCTGAAAGAAGCCGAGCGCTGGCTCGCCCCCAACCTCGGGTACAACCCCGAGGACTGAGCCCTGCGCCCGCGAGCGGCTTCCGCGAGCGGCCGCAAAGGTACAGCGACACGCCGTGAATCGTGTACAGCTGGGGACGCTCGCGGCCAAACCAAAGTGACTTCGTCGACCTGCACATGACACAATCGCTGGCCGTGAAGACCTTCGAGGATCTGTTCGCCGAACTCGGCGAGCGCGCCCGCACCCGCCCGGCCGGCAGTGCCACCGTCGCCGCGCTGGACGCTGGGGTGCACGCGCTGGGCAAGAAAATCCTGGAGGAGGCCGGCGAGGTGTGGCTGGCCGCCGAACACGAACCCGACGACGCGCTGGCCGAGGAGATCAGCCAACTGCTGTATTGGACTCAGGTGTTGATGATTTACCGCGGACTGTCCCTCGAAGACATCTATCGGAAACTCTGAACATGCTGCGAATTGCGGTGCCCAACAAGGGCGCACTGAGCGAGCCGGCCGCCGAGATCCTGTCGGAGGCCGGCTACCGGCGCCGCACCGACCCCAAAGACCTGACTGTCATCGACCCGGCCAACAACGTCGAATTCTTCTTCCTGCGACCCAAAGACATCGCCATCTACGTCGGTTCGGGGGAGCTGGATTTCGGTATCACCGGGCGTGATCTGGCGCTGGAGTCCGACGCGCCGGTACGCGAACGTTTGGCACTGGGCTTCGGCTCGTCGAGGTTTCGCTATGCGGCGCCGGCCGGTAGGGACTGGACCGTGGCCGACTTGGCGGGCAAGCGGATCGCCACCGCGTACCCCAATCTGGTTCGGAAAGACCTTGCTGCCAAAAGTGTTACGGCAACCGTCATCAGGCTGGACGGCGCCGTCGAGATTTCCGTGCAACTCGGCGTCGCTGACGCTATCGCCGACGTGGTCGGCTCGGGTCGCACGTTGAGCCTGCACGATCTGGTGGCTTTCGGTGAGCCGCTGTGTGATTCGGAGGCGGTGCTCATTGAGCGGGCCGACCACGACGGCGAATCCGATTCTGCCCGTGAGCAATTGGTGGCCCGGGTACAGGGAGTGGTGTTCGGTCAGCAGTACCTGATGCTGGACTACGACTGCCCGCGCTCCGCACTGGACCGGGCCACGTCGATCACGCCCGGACTGGAGTCCCCGACCATTGCTCCGCTGGCCGATCCGGACTGGGTCGCGGTGCGCGCCTTGGTGCCGCGCCGCGACGTCAACGGCATCATGGACCGGCTCGCTGCCATTGGGGCCAAAGCGATCCTGGCTTCCGACATCAGATTCTGCAGATTCTGAGCCTGTGCCGCGGCCGCGGCTATGTTAGCGTCCCGCTGGGACCCGCGACCCCCCGCGGGGTTCTGTCATCGTCGCCGGGCCGACGTCTTTCCCAGGAGGGATCGCTGTGACACAAGTTCTCGTTCTGTTGTTGGCTCTGTTGATCGGCGTAGTCGCCGGCCTGCGGTCACTGACTGCTGCGGCCGCGGTCTCCTGGGCCGTCTTCCTCAGCTGGCTCAACCTGCACGGAACTTGGGCATCGTGGGTCGGCAACCTGGTCACGGTGGTGATCCTGAGCGTGCTGGCGGTAGCCGAACTGGTCAACGACAAACTCCCCAAGACGCCGCCGCGCACCGCGCCGCCGGTGTTCGCTGTCCGCCTGATCATGGGCGGGTTCGCCGGCGCGGTCATCGGCACCGCCTGGAACTACAAGTTCGGTTCGCTCGGCGCCGGAATCGTCGGTGCCGTGCTGGGCACGCTGGGTGGCTTCCGGGCGCGCCGCGCGCTCGTGGTCAAGAACGGCGGGCGTGACCTGCCGATCGCGCTCCTCGAAGATGCAGTGGCGGTGCTCGGCGGCATTGCCATCGTCGCCGCGGCGGCGGCTCTGTGACCGGAGCGTCCTCGACAGCGCAAACCTTCGACGCAATCATCGTCGGGGCCGGTCAGGCCGGGCCACCGCTGGCGGGTCGCCTCACCGCCGCTGGGCAGCGGGTCGCGGTCATCGAACGCCAACACGTCGGCGGTACCTGCGTGAACTACGGGTGCATCCCGACCAAGACCATGGTGGCCAGCGCCCACGCCGCGCACCTGGCGCGTCGCGGCGCGGACTTCGGGGTGGGCACCGGACCGGTCAGCGTGGACATGGCCAAGGTCAAGGCCCGCAAAGACGAGATCATGCTCAACGACCGCAATGGCGTCCAATCCTGGCTGGACGGCATGGACGGGTGCACCGTGTTCCGCGGGCACGCTCGTTTCGAGGATCCACACACCATTCGGGTGGGTGACGAACTGCTGCGCGCGGACCGGATCTTCCTCAACGTCGGTGGGCGCGCGGTGGTGCCGGACATCCCGGGACTCTCCGAGGTCGAGTACCTGACCAACGTGTCGGTCCTGGACCTCGACACGCTGCCCGAGCATCTCGTCATCGTCGGTGGCAGCTACATCGCACTGGAATTCGCGCAGATGTACCGGCGCTTCGGGGCCCGGGTCACGGTCGTGGAACGTGGCCCGCGACTGGCGGCGCGCGAGGACGAGGACGTCGCGGCCACGATTCGCGAAATCCTGGAGGACGAAGGCGTCGACGTCGTCGTCGGTGCCGACGATATCCGAATCGCCAAGCGGGATAACGGTTTTGAGTTAACACCTCGCGCCGGAGCGGCCCCGGTGGCGGGCAGCCACCTACTGCTGGCGGTGGGGCGCCAGCCCAACACCGACGACCTGGGCCTCGAAGCCGCGGGTGTGCAGACCGATCAACGCGGCTACGTCGTCGTCGACGATGAACTCAAGACCAACGTCGAACACATCTGGGCCATGGGTGACTGCAACGGCAAGGGCGCCTTCACCCACACCTCCTACAACGACTTCGAGATCGTGGCGGCCAACCTGCTCGACAGCGACCAACGTCGGGTGAGTGACCGCATCACCACCTATGCGCTGTTCATCGATCCGCCGCTGGGGCGGGCCGGACTGACCGTGGAGCAGGTTCGTCAGTCGGGCCGCAGGGCGTTGATCGGCAAGCGCCCGATGACCCGGGTGGGCCGCGCGGTGGAAAAGGGTGAGACGCAAGGGTTTATGAAAATCGTGGTCGCCGCCGACACCCACGAGATCTTGGGAGCTGCCGTCTTCGGGGTGGGCGGTGACGAGGCTATCCACTGCATCCTCGACGTCATGGCGACCAAAGCGCCCTACACCACGCTGTCTCGCACCATGCATATTCATCCGACGGTCAGCGAGTTGATTCCCACCGTGCTGCAGGAGTTGTCGCCGCTCGACTGACGTCGGAGCGGTCAGCCCGCCGCACCGGTGACTTTCAGGATGGTGTCGGCAACCAGGCGCGGGTTGTCGATCATCGGCACGTGGCCAACGTCGGGCAGCAGTACGTAAGTGGCTTGCGGAAGACGTTGGCGGGCAACGACACCGTTCACGCCTGGCGGGAAGATCTTGTCCCTGGCCGCCCATGCCAGCGTCACCGGGCACGGCAGCGGATCCAGCGGGGCGACGCTCTCGAGGGTGCCCAGCAGATCGTCGGCGCAGGGGCAGCCCAGCAGATCACTCATTGCGGCGAGCGCCTGGCCGCGGGTGAGTCGGTCACCGTGCTCGGCAATGTCGCGCATGGTCTGCGACCGGACGACTCCGAAGCGAAGAAACGCGCCGGCAACCGGTCCAGCGATCTGTGCCAGACGCTTGCTCCGGCGGATCTTTCTGGTGGCGCGGGTTTCATCAGCGGTTCCAGGCGTCCAGAAGCCGGCCGGGGATAGGGCGCAGACCGAGCGGGCGCGGCCGCGGCGGGCCAGTTCTATGGCGATCCAGCCACCCATAGAATTGCCGGCGATGTGGACGCGGTCGAAGCCCCGCGCGTCCAGGAAGCGTTCGGTCTCGTCGGTGAGGGCCCGGATGCTTGCCTGACCGACGAGCGGCGGACCGCCGCGATGGCCCGCGGCGGTCGGGGCGATGACGTCGTGATGCGGGGTCAGCATCGGGATAACCGGATCCCAGGCCCGAGCGGACATCGTCACGCCATGGAGCAGCACCAGGGGCAGAACAGATCCAACCCGTTGACCCGCGATCGTCACGCCGCCGGTTCGGTCGGCAGCGACTCCGGCGCGCTACGCGCATATTCGGGCCAGCCGGGATAGGGCGGCGGCGTCCCCCCGAAAGCGGGACAGAGCGCCTGATGGGAGCACCAGTCACACAGCCGTGACGGCTTGGGCCGGAAATCGCCGGTCTGGCCGGCGGATTGGATCGCACGCCAGATGGCGATGAGTGTCTTTTCGAAGCGCAGTAACTCGTCGCGATCCGGCGAATAATCCAGCACCTGCCCGTCGGCCAAGTAGATCAGCCGCAGCCGGGCGGGCAGCACGTCACGCGAACGCAGCAGCGCCACCGCGTAGAACTTCATCTGGAACATGGCCTTGAACTCGGCCAGCGCACGCGCGGCCGGCGGGGCTTTGCCCGTCTTGTAGTCCACGACACGCAGTTCGCCGGTGGCGGCGACGTCGATACGGTCGATGTAGCCGCGCAACAACGTGCCGTCGGTCAGTTCCACCTCCACCCGCTGTTCGCAGCACTGCGGGTCGAACCGGGTTGGGTCCTCCAGCCGGTAGTAGCCCGCGAGCAGGGCACGTGCCTCGTCGAGTAGCTGGGCCCGCTGCTCGGCGTCCAGATCACCGGCCAGGTCTGGGTCGCGGGCCAGCACCTGGTCCAACGCCGGATCGATCAGCGAACGGGCCGTGTCCGGCCCGCGCTGCCCGGCCGGCAAACCGTAGAGCCGCTCGAGCGCGGCGTGCACCACCGACCCCCGCAACTGCGCCGCGGACGGCGCCTCAGGCAACCGGTCGATCGCCCGGAACCGGTACAGCAGCGGGCACTGCTTGAAATCCGCGGCCCGCGAGGGTGAGAGCGCCGGGCGGGCGCGGGGCACGTCCGGCTGCGGTACGGCCGTCATATTCGCAGCCTAGGACGGGGTACCGACAACCCCAAGCACCGACTGCAGCGAGTCGGCTGGCACGCTGGACGCCGTGGCAGCAACGGGTCCGTTCAGCGTCGGCGAGCGCGTCCAGCTCACCGACGCCAAGGGCCGGCACTACACGATCACGCTCACCCCGGGAGCCGAATTCCACACTCACCGCGGCCGGATCGCCCACGACACGATCATCGGACAGGAGCAGGGCAGCGTCCTGAAATCGAGCAACGGCGCGCTGTTCCTGGCGTTGCGGCCGCTGCTCGTCGACTACGTCATGTCGATGCCGCGCGGGCCCCAGGTGATCTACCCCAAGGACGCCGCTCAGATCGTGCACGAAGGGGACATCTTTCCCGGTGCCCGAGTGCTGGAAGCCGGTGCCGGTTCCGGTGCGCTGACGTTGTCCTTGTTGCGCGCGGTCGGACCGCAGGGTGAGGTGGTGTCCTACGAGGCCCGCGCTGATCACGCCGAGCACGCCCGTCGCAATGTCAGCGCCTACTACGACGCGCCACCGGCGAACTGGCGACTCATCATCAGCGACCTCGCCGAGTCCGACCTGCCCGACGACTCGTTCGACCGTGCGGTGCTGGACATGCTGGCGCCGTGGGAGGTCCTGGACGCGGTATCGCGGCTAGTGGTCGCCGGTGGTGTGCTGGTGATCTACGTCGCAACGGTCACCCAACTCTCGAAAGTCGTGGAAGCGGTTCGGGCCCAGCAATGCTGGACCGAGCCGCGTTCGTGGGAAACCTTGCAGCGCGGCTGGAATGTCGTGGGGCTCGCCGTGCGGCCGCAGCACTCCATGCGGGGGCACACCGCGTTTCTGGTTGCGGCCCGCCGCCTCGCGCCCGGTGCGGTAGCTCCGGCACCGTTGGGCCGCAAGCGTGAGGGCCGCGACGGCTAACTAATCATCGCTTCGGTGCAGCCCACGCCGCACCGACAGCAACTCGAACTCCGGATGCGCCGCGACCGATCGCTCGGCAGCATCCAGCACGTCGACGGCATGCGCGCGGTCGACTGACACCACGGCGACGCCGATACCCGCCCGCCGGTACAGATCCTGTGAGCCGGTCTCGGCGGCGGACACGCTGAACTTGCGCTGCAGCTCGGCCACGACGGGTCGGATCACCGAGCGCTTTTGTTTCAGTGATCGCACGTCGCCGAGCAGAACATCGAACTCGAGCCAGCCGATCCACATCACGGGGTGGGCGTGGGGCCGGGTTCCGCGCTGGGCTCGGGACTGGGTGGCGGCGCCGGCTCGGAGCTGGGTGGTGGCGCTGGCTCGGAGCTGGGTGGTGGCGCTGGCGGCGTTGTTTTCTGGTCATGGGCAGGCCTATCAGCAGTGCAGTGCTGTAGCGGAGGCATACGAC
>NZ_LZLQ01000060.1 GCF_001673315.1 Mycobacterium asiaticum
GGTTTCAACGCCGTGCACGTGCCCGAGGCGTTCAGCGCATCCAGGGCCTCCTGCGGGAACCTGGAGTTCTCGTCGACGTCGGTGGCGTGCGGAGCGATCTCCTTTTCCGCCAGCGCCCGGATCGCGGCCCGCAACTCCTGGTGCTCTTCGGGCAGTTGGAACAGATCGAACGACGGATTTCCGGCCCATCCAGCCATTTTGAGACCTCCTAGTCTCTTGCTACTCGCGGGTAACTTTACCCTGCAGCTGTTGTAACGCCGCATCCTTGGCCGCAACCGTCTCGGCCAGCTGATCCTGGAACGACACCACGCGGGCCCGCAGTTCCGGGTCCGAGGACCCGAGCATCCGCACGGCCAGCAAACCGGCATTGCGGGCGCCACCGATGGACACCGTGGCCACCGGCACCCCGGCCGGCATCTGCACGATCGACAGCAGCGAATCCAGTCCGTCCAGCCGCGCCAGCGGCACCGGCACCCCGATCACCGGCAGCGGCGTCGCCGCGGCGACCATGCCCGGCAAGTGCGCTGCCCCGCCGGCACCGGCGATGATCACCTCGATGCCCCGATCAGCCGCAGTGCGTGCGTAGTCGAACATCACCGCGGGCGTGCGGTGCGCCGACACCACCCGCACCTCGTGCGGGATGTCGAATTCGGCCAGTGCTGCGGCGGCGTCCTGCATCACGGTCCAGTCGCTGTCGCTGCCCATGATCACCCCGACGCGAGGCGCGCTATTCATCTAAGCCGCTCCTCCTCATCGCTACGCTCTGCATCGTCATCGGCGTTATTCATCTACGCCGCTCCTCCTCATCGCTACGCTCTGCATCGTCGCCGGCGTGCGGATCCCATCCGTCCGTCCACTGCGCGTGCGATAACCAGTGTGCCGCCAGTTCGGCACGTTCCCGCAGCTTGGCGAGGTCTTCGGGCCCGGCCACGTCGGTACCGACAAAGTTGATGTGCCCCACCTTGCGACCGGGACGCTCGGTCTTGCCATACAGGTGCACCCGGGCGTCGGGCATCCGGGCAAACAAGTGGTGCATGCGCTCGTCGACACTCATGGTTGGTTCCTGGGCCGCGCCCAGGACATTGGCCATCACGGTCACCGGCGCCACCGCGTCGGTACCCCCCAGCGGGTAGTCCAGCACCGCTCGCAAGTGCTGCTCGAACTGGCTGGTCAGCGAGCCATCCATGGTCCAGTGTCCAGAATTGTGCGGCCGCATGGCCAGCTCGTTGATTAGCAACGCACCGTCGGTGGTCTCGAACAGCTCCACGGCGAGCACACCGACCACACCCAGTTCACCGGCCAGCCGCAGCGCCAGCCGCTGAGCCTCGGCAGCCACTGCCTCGGTCAGTTCCGGTGCCGGGGCGACCACCTGGACGCAGATACCGTCCCGCTGCACGGTTTCCACCACCGGCCACGCCGCGCCCTGCCCGAACGGCGAGCGCGCCACCAGCGCGGATAGCTCCCGCCGTAGCGCCACCCGTTCCTCCACCAGCGCCGGCACCCCACCGGATAGGTAATCGCGGGCGATGTCACGGGCCTGCGCCAGGTCCTGCGCCACCCGCACGCCCCGGCCGTCGTAGCCACCGCGGGCAGCTTTGACAACGACCGGGACGCCGACGGTCGCGGCGAATTCATCCAGCTCATCGATGCCGTCGGGGCTCTCGATGCCCAGGTAGCGCGGCACCGGGGCGCCGAGGTCAGCCAGCCGGCGCCGCATGACGAGCTTGTCCTGGGCGTGCAGCAACGCCTGCGGCGGCGGCGCCACGTTCACACCTTCGGCCACCAGCTTGTCCAGTAGCTCGGACGGCACGTGCTCGTGGTCGAACGTCAGCACATCGGCCCCGGCCGCCACGCGTCGCAAATCCTCCAGATCGGTGTGCGAGCCCACCACCACGTCGGGAGCGACCTGCGCGGCGGGCTCGTCGGCGGAGTTAGCCAGCACGCGTAGACTCTGCCCGAGCGCGATGGCGGCCTGATGCGTCATACGGGCCAGTTGACCACCGCCAACCATGGCGACAAGCGGGCGACGGGAACTCGGCACGGCAGTCATGTTGTCACGACGGCTGACCGGCGTGTTTCCCGGCCATGCTGCCAAATTGTTATGTACCATTTTGCGTCGCTTTCGAGATCAACCGTAGACTGGCGTGCTGTGTCCTTTGCCGATGCCACAATTGCGCGCCTCCCCGGGGTAATTCAGCCCTTTGCGATGCGCCACCACGAGCTGATCAAATTCGCCATCGTCGGCGGCACCACTTTCATCGTTGATTCAGTGATTTTCTACACACTGAAGCTCACGATTCTCGAGCCGAAACCCGTCACCGCCAAGGTGATCGCCGGCATCGTCGCGGTAATTGCGTCCTATGTGCTGAATCGGGAATGGAGCTTCCGGGACCGCGGTGGCCGCGAACGTCACCACGAAGCATTGCTGTTCTTCGCGTTCAGCGGCGTGGGCGTGCTTTTGAGCATGGCTCCGCTGTGGTTTTCCAGCTACGTGCTGGAGCTGCGGGTGCCGCACGTGTCGTTGGCCGTGGAAAACCTGGCCGACTTCCTCTCGGCCTACATCATCGGGAACCTGCTGCAGATGGCGTTCCGGTTCTGGGCCTTCCGTCGCTGGGTGTTCCCCGACCAGTTCGCGCGCAACCCGGACAAGGCGCTGGAATCCGCGCTTACCGCAGGTGGCATCGCCGAGGTATTCGAGGACGCGATAGAGGATGGCTTCAAGGACAGCAACGTGACCCTGCTGCGGTCGTGGCGCAATAGGGCCGGCAGCGGACGGGGTCAGCTGGGCCGGGCGCGAGGGTCTTCTGAAGACCCGGTGTCGAAGACTTCGTGATAGAGCAGCGCATGCACCTCGCGCAGGCGCGGAATGTTGGAGAATTCCAGCGGATCTTGTGACGCTGACTCGATAATCAGCGTCCCGGTCCGAAAGACCCGTTCGAAAATGCGGTCCCGGAACTCCACGCTGTTGATCCGGGCCAGCGGAATGTCGATGCCGCTGCGGGTCAGCACGCCGTGCCGGTACATCACCCGGCGGTTGGTCACCACAAAATGAGTGGTGAGCCAGCTCAGGAGCGGCCACACGGTGACCCAGCCGATGATCACCAGCCAGATGCCCCAGACCACCCCGTGCAGGATCTTCTTCGCCATCGGCTGCCACTGGGTGGATTCGACGAAACCTGACCCGAGGGCAGCCAGGCCGGTCAACAGGATCAATGCCAGGACCGGCAGGATCAGCCGCTTCCAGTGCGGGTGGCGATGCAAGACCACTTTCTCGCCCGCGGCCAGGGCATTGTCCGGATAGCTCATGACGTGACCTTAATCCGAGGTGCGGATTCGCAGCGCAGTCTTCAGCGCAAATGCACGACGTCGCCCGCGGATACCACCACGGTCCGACCCGATCTGCTCTCGTCGGCGGGATCCCACGTTTCCAGGCACAACCGGCCATGGTCGTCGATGTCGCGGGCGATGCCGACCAGTGCCTGGCCGCCCGGCAACTCGGCGCGCACCCGGGAGCCGATGGTCAGGCTGCGGGCCCGGTATTCATTGGCCAGCTGGGGGTCGGCACCACCCGCGGCGCGCCAGGCGGTGATGCGGTCCCCGAGTTCCCGCAGCAGCCGGCAGACCAGCACATCGCGGTCGGGATGCTCGACGCCCTGGTCAAGCAGCGATGTGGCACCGGTCCCTTCGATGTCTTCGGGAGCCTCGGTCACGTTGAGTCCCACCCCCACCACCGCGAACGGCTGCGCGACCTCGGCGAGGATCCCGGCCAGCTTGCCGCCACCGGCCAGCACGTCGTTGGGCCACTTCAGGCCCGCTTCGACGGTGCTGACGCCCGCCACCGAGTCGACGACGGCCAGACCCGTCGCCAAGGTCAGCCAGCCCCAGCCCGCGGTCGCAATGTCGTCGACCCGCACACCTACCGACAACGTGATCTGCGCCCGGGGCGACGCCGACCAACCGCGGCCGTGCCGTCCCCGCCCGGCGGTCTGGTGCTCGGCGATCAACACCGCGCCGTCGATGTCGGCGCCGGACGACGCCCGCGCGAGCAGGTCGGCGTTGGTGGAACCCGTTTGCGCAACGATGTCGAGTTGCCGCCAGTACGACGACTCGCCGATCACCCCGGCGCGCAGTGCGGCCTCGTCGAGCGGCGGCCGGAGCTGATCGCGGTCGGTCATCCGCCCAGCTTAAAGATTCGCCGCGGGCACCAGCATGTCCCGCACCGCCAAATGACTGAACAGCATGCTGGTACCGATCGGGTTGCCGCCACCGGGATATGCGGTGCCGCTGGGTGCTGCCATGGTGTTGCCCGCCGCATACAGGCCGGGGATCGGGTCGCCCGACCGGTCCAGCACCCGCGCGGCTGAGTCGGTGCGCAGCCCGCCCTTGGTGCCCAGATCCGAAATGCCGAACGCCGCGGCGTGAAACGGCGGCCGGTCTATCGGCACCAACGGGGACGCGCCGCCGGAGAACGCGCGGTCGAAGGCCTCGTCGCCGCGGCCGAAGTCTTCGTCGACGCCGGCGGCGGCGAAGCGGTTGAATCGGGTTACCGTCGCCACCAGCCGATCACCTGACACACCGATCTTGGCGGCCAACTCGGGCAGCGTGTCGGCGGTGTGCCACAACCCCGCGTCCACATACTTCTGCGTTTCCACGATGGGGACGTTCGCGGCCTTGACCGGCGGCACCTCGCCTTCTCGGTCGTCGTAGATCATCCAGTAAGGCAACGTCATCGAACCGTCCTGCAGTTGCGCGATGATCTCGCGGCCGGCGCGGTCGTAGGCCCGGGATTCGTTGACGAACCGGTTGCCATGCTGGTTGACGAAGATGCCCCCGGTGAACCACAGCGCAAAGGCCGAGCGGCCGTCGGGATGGGTCATGCCCGGTGACCACCACGCCTGATCGAGCAGGTCGGTGTCGGCGCCCGCCGCGATGCCGGCCTGCAACGCCTGGCCGCGGCTGCCGGGGCAGCCCATGGTGTTCCGCGCGACGCCCGGGACGCCGTACTGGCGGCGCAGGTCGTCGTTGCTCTCGAAGCCCCCGGCCGCGAGCAGCACACCCAGCCGGGTCCGGATCGCGGTGCGTCGGCCGTCGTTCTCGACGACGGCACCCACCACCTTCCCGTCGTCGAGGACGAGTTCGATCAACGCCGTGTCGCGGCGCAACGTGGCGTTCGGGTACCGGCCGATGGCTTTGAGGAACCGCGCAATCAGGGCCCGTCCGCCGATGTAGTAGTCGGGCGGGGTGGGCGCGCCGAGCCGCTCGGTGTCCAGCGGCCCGCGGATTGCGTCCCGCAGTTCCGGCGCGGCGGCCACCTTCAAAGGTTTGGCCGCGATGTGTCGCTGGCCGTCCAACCGGGCCTTCGGAGCCTTGCCGTAATAGTCCGGCCACGGCAGCGGGACGAATTTGATCTCCGGGTCCTGCTCGAGATATTCGATCAGCGGGGCGCCGCCGCGGACGAACGTTTCCTGCAGCTCGCGGGGAGTACGGTCGCCGACCACGGCGTGGTAGTAGGTGAGCGCGTCGTCGATGGTGTCTTCGAGACCGCCCCAGTTGCCGGCGCGGATCAGCACCGGATTGCACGGGAACCACACCCCGCCACCGCCCGAGTAGGCGGTGGTGCCGCCGAACTTGTCGGTGGCCTCGACGAGCAGCACGTCAAGGCCCTCCCGGGCCGCTGTATACGCGCCGGTGACACCTCCGCCGCCAGAACCGGCCACCAGCACGTCGTGTTCTTCGGTCCACTCCACGGCCATACCGGCGCCCATCAGCGGAGACTACTTAAGGACTCGTTAAGGGCGTGCGAAGGGTCCCTGGCCCTTGCCGATAACATCGACTCCCATGACAAGCGTTACCGACCACACCGCAGAGCCGGCCGCCGAACACACCATCGATATCCACACCACCGCAGGCAAGCTGGCGGAACTGCACAAGCGCCGGGAGGAGTCGCTGCACCCGGTCGGTGAGGCCGCCGTCGACAAGGTCCACGCCAAGGGCAAGTTGACGGCGCGGGAGCGCATCACCGCGCTGCTGGACGAGGATTCGTTCGTCGAGCTCGACGCGCTGGCCAAGCACCGCAGTACCAACTTCGGGCTGGAGAAGAACCGTCCGGTTGGCGACGGTGTGGTCACCGGCTACGGCACCATCGACGGCCGCGACGTGTGCATTTTCAGCCAGGACGCCACGGTGTTCGGCGGCAGCCTCGGCGAGGTGTACGGCGAAAAGATCGTCAAGGTCCAGGAATTGGCGATCAAGACCGGCCGCCCGCTGATCGGGATCAACGACGGTGCCGGAGCCCGCATCCAGGAGGGTGTCGTCTCGCTCGGCCTTTACAGCCGGATCTTCCGCAACAACATCCTGGCGTCCGGCGTCATCCCGCAGATCTCGCTGATCATGGGCGCCGCGGCCGGCGGGCACGTCTACTCCCCGGCCCTGACCGACTTCGTGATCATGGTCGACCAGACCAGCCAGATGTTCATCACTGGACCCGACGTCATCAAGACCGTCACCGGCGAGGACGTCACCATGGAGGAACTCGGTGGCGCCCACACCCACATGGCGAAGTCGGGCACGTTGCACTATGTCGCGTCGGGCGAGCAGGACGCCTTCGAGTATGTGCGCGATCTGCTCAGCTACCTGCCCCCTAACAACGCCACCGACGCGCCGCGGGAACCGGCTCCGCTGCCGGTCGGGGCCATCGAAGACAACCTCACCGATGAAGACCTCGAGCTGGACACGCTGATCCCGGATTCGCCCAACCAGCCCTACGACATCCACGAGGTGATCACCCGCATCCTCGACGAGGACGAGTTCCTGGAGATACAAGCGGGTTACGCCCAGAACATCGTGGTCGGGTTCGGGCGCGTCGACGGTCGCCCAGTGGGCATCGTGGCCAACCAGCCCACGCACTTCGCCGGTTGCCTGGACATCAACGCCTCGGAGAAAGCAGCCCGCTTCGTGCGGACCTGCGACTGCTTCAACATCCCGATCGTGATGCTCGTCGACGTCCCGGGCTTCCTGCCCGGCACCGGTCAGGAATACAACGGGATCATCCGGCGAGGCGCCAAACTGCTCTACGCCTACGGCGAGGCCACCGTCCCGAAGATCACCGTCATCACCCGCAAGGCCTACGGCGGTGCCTACTGCGTCATGGGTTCCAAGGACATGGGATGCGACGTCAACCTGGCCTGGCCGACGGCTCAAATCGCGGTGATGGGCGCCTCGGGTGCGGTCGGGTTCGTCTACCGGCAGAAGCTCAAGGAAGCGGCCCAAGCCGGCGAGGACGTCGAGGCGCTGCGCTTGCAGCTGCAGCAGGAGTACGAGGACACGCTGGTCAACCCCTATATCGCTGCTGAACGCGGGTATGTGGACGCGGTGATCCCGCCGTCGTACACACGGGGGTACATCGGGACGGCGCTGCGTCTGCTGGAACGCAAGATCGCTCAGTTGCCGCCGAAGAAGCATGGGAACATACCCCTGTGAGTCGAGTGAGCGGAACGAACGACAGTGAGTGACGGGAACGAGACGAACGATGCAACTTCTGTGAGTCGAGTGAGCGGAACGAGCACAGCGAGTGACGGGAACGAGACGAACGATGCAGCCCCTGTGAGTCGAGTGAGCGGAACGAACGACAGTGAGTGACGGGAACGAGACGAACGAGGCAGCCCAGCCGCCCCAGCCGCACATCCAGATCCTCAAGGGGCAACCGACCGTCGAGGAACTGGGCGCGTTGATCGCGGTGCTGGGCAGCGTCGGCGGCGGAACCGCGCCACCCCCACCCGAGCCGGCCCGCTGGGGGCTGCCGGTGGACAAGTTGCGCTATCCCGTCTTCAGCTGGCAGCGCATCACTCTGCAGGAAATGGTGCACATGCGTCGATGACCCGGCTGGTGCTCGGGTCGGCCTCCTCCGGTCGCCTCAATGTGCTCCGCCAGGCCGGCGTGGATCCGCTGGTGCTGGTCTCCGGCGTCGACGAAGACGAACTGATCGCCGCGCTCGGTCCAGACGCCGCGCCCGACCGGGTGGTGCGGGCGTTGGCCCAGGCCAAAGCCGAGCAGGTGACGGCCATGTTGCTCGATCAGCGCCCTGATGTCGCCGCGGATTGCGTTGTGCTGGGCTGTGATTCGATGCTCTACCTGGACGGCAAACTGTGCGGCAAGCCCGCCTCGATTCCCGACGCGCGCCGGCAGTGGCGGTCGATGGCGGGCCGAGCCGGTGAACTGCACACCGGGCACTGCCTGATCCGGGTGCGGGACCTCAGCGTCGCGCAGGTACATGCCCAAACGTCGACCACGTCGGTGCGCTTCGGCTCCCCATCGGTGACCGACTTGGAGGCGTACCTGGCCAGCGCCGAACCACTGCGGGTCGCCGGGGCGTTCACGCTGGACGGCCTGGGTGGCTGGTTCGTCGACGGCATCGACGGCGACCCCTCCACCGTGATCGGCGTGAGCCTGCCACTGCTGCGCTCCCTGCTGGCACAGTGCGGCCTCTCGGTCGCCGCGCTCTGGGCCGGAAACGTCAGTGGCTCGTCTTAGTGTCAAGCCGTGATCACCTGGGCAGAGTTCGCGGCCGGCGCGCCGGCCATCGCCACCATCTTCAGCAACCGGCACCGCGCGGCCGGCAACCTGTGCATGCTGGCCACACTTCGATCCGACGGATTCCCGCGCATCAGCCCGATGGAGCCGCGAATCTTCGAGGACCAACTGTGGATCACCGGTATGCCGGACACCAGCAAATACCGTGACCTGCAACGCGATCCGCGGTTGTGTCTGCACACCGCAACGGTCGACACCGCCGTGACCGAGGGCGACGCGAAGCTCTGGGGACTGTCGTATGTGGTGCCCTACGGCGAACTCCACCGACGTTTTGCCGCGGCGTTGTTCGAAGACGTCGGGATCGACCTGCGGGAGCTGGAGTTCGACCTCATCGGCGTCGATATCACCGGCGCGTCGGCGGTCCAGGTCCATGACGGGCACTTGGACATCACCATCTGGAAGCCGGGCCAGCCCGAACGAACGGTGCGGAAGCACTGAGTAGGCTTTCAGACGTGCCACTTCCCACAGATCCAAGCCCCACCCTGTCGGATTACGCCCACCCCGAACGGCTCGTCACAGCCGACTGGCTGTCCGCCCATATCGGCGCGTCCGGCCTGGCGATCGTCGAGTCCGACGAGGATGTACTGCTCTACGACGTCGGTCATATCCCGGGTGCAGTCAAGATCGACTGGCACACCGACCTCAACGACCCCCGCGTTCGCGACTACATAACCGGCGAGCAGTTTGCCGCGCTGATGGACAGCAAAGGAATCGCCCGCGACGACACGGTCGTGATCTACGGCGACAAAAGCAACTGGTGGGCGGCCTACGCGCTGTGGGTGTTCACTCTGTTCGGCCACCCCGACGTGCGGTTGCTCAACGGCGGCCGGGACCTGTGGCTCGCCGAGCGCCGTGACACCACCTTGGACGTCCCGAAGAAAACCTCGACCGGCTACCCGGTTGTGGAACGGAATGACACGCCCATCCGGGCTTTCAAGGAAGACGTGCTCGGCGCGCTGGGCAGCCAGCCGTTGATCGATGTGCGCTCCCCGGACGAGTACACCGGCAAACGCACCCACATGCCCGACTACCCGGAGGAAGGCGCACTGCGCGGTGGCCACATCCCCACCGCCCGGTCGATCCCGTGGGGCAAGGCTGTCGACGAGAACGGCCGATTCCGCAGCCGTGCGGAACTCGACGAGCTCTACGGGTTCTTGACGCCGGACGACAAGACAATCGTCTACTGCCGAATCGGTGAGCGGTCCAGCCACACCTGGTTCGTGCTCACCCACCTGCTGGGCAAACCGGACGTGCGCAACTACGACGGTTCGTGGACGGAGTGGGGCAACACCGTACGGGTGCCGATCGTCGGCGGCGAAGAGCCGGGAGCTGTGCCGGCCCGATGACCATGCCAGCACCGCTGGCCGAAGTTGTGTCAGATTTCGCCGACGTCCAAGGCCAGGAGAAGCTTCAGCTGCTGCTGGAATTCGCCAATGACCTTCCAGAGCTGCCGCCCGACCTCGCCGAGGCGGCCATGGAACCCGTGCCGGAGTGCCAGTCGCCGCTTTTTCTGCACGTCGACGCCAGCGATCCCAACCGGGTGCGGTTGCATTTCAGCGCGCCGGCCGAGGCACCGACTACGCGCGGCTTCGCCTCGATCCTGGCGGCGGGACTGGACGAGCAACCCGCCGAGGCCATCTTGGCGGTGCCGGAGGATTTTTATACGGAGCTGGGTTTGGCGGCTCTGATCAGTCCGCTGCGGTTGCGCGGAATGTCGGCCATGCTGGCACGAATCAAGAGGCGCCTGCGCGAAAATCCGTAAGGGGGAACCGCGTGACCGGGCCGAGGGTGCGGCGCATAAACTTCCCCCGACAGACTTGTAAGAGATTCTCTTAGAGACGATGACGTCCGGCCATACAGGAGGCGCAGTGCCCAACTCCAGGATCTCCAAGGTTCTGGTCGCAAATCGCGGCGAGATTGCAGTCCGGGTGATCCGGGCGGCCCGGGATGCTGGACTGCCCAGCGTGGCGGTGTATGCCGAACCCGACGCGGATGCACCCCACGTGCGCCTGGCGGACGAGGCGTTTGCTTTGGGCGGTCAGACCTCTGCCGAGTCCTACCTGGACTTCGAGAAGCTCCTGGATGCGGCCGCCAAATCCGGCGCCAACGCCGTCCACCCCGGTTACGGCTTCCTGTCCGAGAACGCCGACTTCGCCCAGGCAGTGCTGGATGCCGGTCTGATCTGGATCGGCCCCAGCCCGCAGTCAATTCGCGACCTGGGTGACAAGGTGACGGCACGCCACATCGCCGCCCGGGCGCAAGCCCCGCTGGTACCGGGCACCCCCGATCCGGTGAAGGACGCCGACGAAGTCGTCGCGTTCGCCCAGGAGTACGGCGTGCCGATCGCGATCAAGGCCGCGTTCGGTGGCGGCGGCCGCGGGATGAAGGTGGCGCGCTCCATCGAGGAGATTCCCGAACTGTTCGAGTCGGCCACCCGCGAGGCGGTCGCGGCGTTCGGCCGCGGCGAGTGCTTCGTCGAGCGCTACCTGGACAAGCCGCGGCACGTGGAGGCGCAGGTCATCGCCGACCAGCACGGCAACGTCATCGTCGCCGGGACCCGCGACTGCTCGCTGCAGCGCCGGTTCCAGAAGCTGGTGGAGGAAGCGCCCGCGCCGTTCTTGACTGACGCGCAGCGCAAAGAGATCCACGAGTCGGCCAAGCGGATCTGCAAAGAGGCGCACTACTACGGCGCCGGGACGGTCGAATACCTGGTGGGACAGGACGGCCTGATTTCGTTCCTCGAGGTCAACACCCGGCTGCAGGTCGAGCACCCGGTCACCGAGGAGACCGCCGGCATCGACCTGGTGCTGCAGCAGTTCAAGATCGCCAACGGTGAGAAGCTGGACATCACTGAGGACCCGACGCCGCGCGGGCACGCCATCGAGTTCCGGATCAACGGCGAGGACGCCGGCCGCGGCTTCCTGCCCGCGCCGGGTCCGGTGACGAAGTTCAACCCACCCAGCGGCCCGGGTGTACGGCTGGACTCCGGCGTCGAGACCGGTTCGGTGATCGGCGGCCAGTTCGACTCGATGCTGGCCAAGCTCATCGTGTACGGCGCCGACCGCAACGAGGCCCTGGCGCGCGCCCGGCGAGCCCTGGACGAGTTCCAGGTCGAGGGCCTGGCCACCGTCATCCCGTTCCACCGTGCGGTGGTCTCCGACCCAGCGTTCATCGGCGACGAGAACGGGTTTACCGTGCACACCCGCTGGATCGAGACCGAGTGGGACAACACCATCGAGCCCTTCACGGCCGGTGAGCCCATCGACGAGGAAGAGTCCCGCCCGCGGCAGACGGTGGTCGTCGAGGTCAACGGCCGTCGGCTCGAGGTGTCGCTGCCCGGCGACCTGGCCTTGTCCACCGGGGCACCCGACGCGGTCGGGGTTGTTCGGCGTAAGCCCAAGGCGCGGAAGCGGGGCGCGCATTCCGGCGCGGCTGCTTCCGGTGACGCGGTCACGGCTCCTATGCAGGGCACCGTCGTCAAGGTCGCTGTCGAGGAAGGCCAACAGGTTTCCACCGGCGACCTGGTGGTGGTCCTCGAGGCGATGAAGATGGAGAACCCGGTGACCGCCCACAAGGACGGCACCATCACCGGCCTGGCTGTCGAGCCTGGCGCAGCCATCACGCAGGGAACGGTGCTCGCTGAGATCAAGTGAGTCCGGCCTGAAACCTGGCGTCCGATGACTGCCCGGAGTAGGGTTCGAGGCAGGTTGAGTTCACAGCCGCCTGGAAAAACGTCCTGTACGTGCGTGAGGGCCGCGGTGATCTCCCCGGTTTAGGGTCATAGGACCCACGGCTTCGCACACTCGATGTGATCCACAGCAACGAATTTCGTTCACTGATGGGAATCACAATGTCTGTGAAACAACCATGGCCCAAGGGGCCACCTGCCGACTTCAGAGCCCGATGGGATCTGTCGAATGGCGTGATCCGTGCCTACGGCGAGCTTGATGCCGCCAACGCCGACCAGTTCGCCGAGTACGTTCGTCGCTGCACCGAGCACCACCGATGGCTCACACTGGACCTGACCGCCGTGACATTCATTGGCACAGCAGGGTTTTCGGCATTACATCGGATCAACGTGGCGTGCTCGGCGGCCGATGTGCGGTGGGCCATGCTGCCCAGCCCGGTGGTCGCGCGACTGTTGCGCCTCTGCGACCCGGACGGGGTGCTGCCGGTCGCTGAGTCCACGACGACGGCCGACCCGCAACACGCGTCGCTACTCCAGCTGGTCACGGAGTCGGGTTAAGGACTTGGCCAGCAAGCGGGACACATGCATCTGTGAGATGCCCACCCGCTCGGCAATCTGAGTCTGGGTCATCGACTCGAAGAATCGGAGTACCAACACCATTCGTTCCCGCTCGGGCAGCGCCTCGAGTAACGGACGCAGCGCCTCGCGGTTCTCGATTCGATCCAAGCCGGCATCTACGTCGCCCAGCGTGTCCGCGATAGCGCGGGCGTCGTCATCTTCGTTGCCACCGCCGCTGTCGATGGAAAGAGTGTTGTAGGAACTGCCGGCAACCAGACCCTCGACCACCTCGGCTCGGTCCATACCGAGTTCGGCAGCAAGCTCGGTTGCGGTGGGAGCTCGGCCCAGCCGCTGCGACAGCTCGGCGGTCGCGGTGCCCAGCCGTAAGTGCAACTCCTTGAGACGGCGCGGAACCTTGACCGACCAGCTGTTGTCGCGGAAGTGGCGCCGAACTTCGCCCATGATGGTCGGCACCGCGAACGAGACGAAATCCGAACCGGTTTCGACGTCGAAGCGCACGACGGCATTGACCAATCCGACCCGCGCGACCTGGATCAGGTCGTCGCGCGGTTCGCCACGACCCTCGAACCGCCGCGCAATATGGTCGGCCAGCGGCAAGCAGCGTTCAACGATCTTGTCTTGGTGCCGCTGAAATTCCGGCGAGCCGGCAGCAAAAGCTGTCAGCTCACGGAACATCTCCGGGACATCGGCGTATTCATTGGGTCGCGTGTTCGAACCGCCGGCAGTTTGCTCAGTCAACTGGCCGTCACTTACTAGGGGCCGCCCGTCGCGCTGTCAACGAGATTCCGAAGACACTACCCGTTGCGTCGGGCTCGCGACCGTCATGGAACGTCTGGACATCATCGGCCAGTGAGGTCAGAACATGCCAACTGAAGCTGCCCGGCGCCACGACATCGTGAGTGTCACAGGCGGCGGAGGCCTCCACCACGAGTTCGTCCTCGCGCGGGTCGACCACCAGGATCAGTTTCGCGCCGGCGCTCGCCGAGCGGATCAGTCGAGTGCACGCCTCGTCGACCGCCAGTCGCAGATCCGCGACGGCGTCGAAGTCGAGGTCTTCGAAAGTGCCGATGGCACCAACCAGGGTGCGCAACATCGCCAGGTTCTCCAGGCGCGCAGCAACCGTCAATTCGACGGAGCGGTACCCGCGTTGGCGCCCGTCAGTGCGCTGATCCGCATCGCTCATGTGGCCTCCCGGCAATATTCGACCGACACCACCCTTGGCAAGGGTCCGGTCCGCGGCGCCGACTTGCGGCCCGCTGCGCACCAAGGGGTCGAGTCGGTTGGTCATGATCGCCACCGGGTATTCAACCAGTTGCTGGCGAGGCAGCCGTAACCGACACAGCCCGCGCGGGCTACATCGAGTCCGTCGCGGTAAGCGCCGGGGTGATATTGGTCGTGTTTATCGTGGTTGCAGTAGGTATGTATAAGGGTCGTGCTGCGTTTTCGTCCCGCATGATGTGGTAACCACGCTGACGGAAGACTGCCGGTACTCATCATGGTCTACACCTGATTCCCATCGCCGGAGAGCGTAAAACCCGCAATCGCTCACATTTCCGGCGGGGTATCCGACGCGGTGGGGCGACCGGCGCACCGCCATTGCGCAGTGTTTTTGTGTGTCCTAGCTGGCGAGCCGTTGCCGGCGCACTTCGGGGTGCTCGGCGTACCAGCGGTTGGCGATCCTGCGGATTCGCCAGTGCTCCACGGTCAACCAGACCAGGCCGCAGAGAGTGAGAATGACAGCGACCGTACCGGCCGTCATTCCTTCGGACTGGTGACCGCTTCCGAAAGCGGCAAGGGAAGCGACGCCGCCGATCACCCCGGCCAAGACCATGAGGTAACCGGGCCAGTGCAGAACATCGATGAGCGATTCCCCGGCAAGTGGCCGCGTCGTCCGCAAGTGGTCGACGGGGTCGCGAAAGGTGTCCCCCATTGGCTCCTCCTACTGCTCTTGCCGTTTCTGCCCATCACCAGGCATCACCACCAACGGTAGAACTCCAGGCACCACTTAGGGAGAGCTAGATCACTTTAATTGCCGGGCCGACACCGGATGGTTATAGGGCCAGCACCGGGCCGGACACCGACGAGACACCCAGCGACAGCGTCAGCGCCATCAGGGTCAGCAAGAACCAGCCGGCCCCATGCCAACCCCACCAGACTCCCCGTTCGCGCCAGACGCGGTAGGTGCGCAGAAACGCCCACCCCCCGGCCGCGAGGAGGATCAATGGCCCGACAAGAGCAAGGGTGGCCCGTTCCGGCACGCCACACGCGACGGTGTCGACATTCACCCCCGGACAAGTGCTCACCCAGAGCGCGGCCATGACCAGGAAGCCCACTCCGGCTGCGGCGGCGCACACGGCGAACCGGATCGCAGCATGAACCTCGCCGTCCGCCTGTCCCAGGCGATCGCCGTGCAATCGTTCATGTGCCTTCTGCATCGGAGCACCCCGTCGTTCCCTGCGCCCAACAACTGAGCGTGGCAATACCCGCTGATCAGGCGCGATAAACGCCTGCGGCGCAGCTCACAGCGCGGTCCCCGGGAGAGCGGGCGAAGCGCGGCTAATGCTCCGCTGTAGCGGAGGGCCAATCGGCCGTGAGTAATATCTCTGCTTATGGCGACAGCCAGGAGGCGGTTATCCCCCGAGGACCGACGCGCTGAACTGCTCGCCCTGGGGGCGGAAGTCTTCGGGAAGCGACCCTACGACGAGGTGCGGATCGACGAGATCGCTGAGCGCGCCGGGGTGTCGCGCGCCCTGATGTACCACTACTTCCCCGACAAACGCGCATTCTTTGCCGCTGTCGTCAAGGACGAGGCCGACAGGCTGTATGCCGCGACCAACACCCAACCGTCCCCGGGCATGACCATGTTCGAGGAGATCCGCACCGGCGTGCTGGCGTACATGGCTTACCACGAACAAAACCCGGAAGCTGCGTGGGCCGCTTACGTCGGACTTGGGCGCTCCGACCCGGTTCTGCTGGGCATCGACGATGAAGCCAAGAACCGCCAGATGGAACATGTCATGACCCGCATCACCGAAGTAGTGGGCGGCATCCCCGGGCAGGCGGCGCTGGAAGCCGAAGTCGAGCGCGACCTGCGCGTGATCCTGCACGGCTGGCTCGCCTTCACCTTCGAGATATGCCGGCAGCGAATCATGGACCAGGCCCTGGAAGCCGACCGGCTCGCCGATGCCTGCGCGCACACATTGTTAGACGCGATAGCCCGTGTTCCGGAGATCCCGCCGCAGCTCGCGGAGGCGATGGCGACCGCACGTTTCAAGCCGCAGATCTGACGGCAGGCTTTTTGTCAGTGCCGCTTGGCACGATGGGTAGGTGAGCACTTCCCCGCCCGAGGCGCTGTCGCGGTTCAGCGCAGTCACCCGCGACTGGTTCGCCAGCACCTTCGCGGCGCCCACGGCAGCGCAAGACGCCGCCTGGACCGCCATCGCCAACGGTGACGACACTCTGGTGGTTGCGCCGACCGGTTCGGGCAAGACGCTGGCCGCATTCTTGTGGGCTTTGGATGAGCTGGCGCGCACAGAAGCACCCGACCGGCCGGCCGGGACCCGCGTACTTTACGTCTCACCACTGAAGGCACTCGCGGTAGACGTCGAACGCAACCTGCGCACCCCGCTGGCCGGGTTGACCCGCCTTGCCGAAGCCCGCGGCCTGCCGCCGCCGTCCATCAGCGTGGGCGTGCGGTCGGGCGATACCCCGCCTGCGGAGCGCCGCCAGCTCATCACCCGGCCCCCCGACGTGTTGATCACCACTCCCGAGTCGCTGTTCTTGATGTTGACCTCCGCCGCGCGTGAAACCCTGGCCGGCGTCCAGACCGTCATCGTTGATGAGATCCACGCTATTGCTGCCACCAAACGCGGCGCGCATCTCGCGCTCTCGCTGGAGCGGCTTGACGAGCTACGCGACGGGCCGCCCGCACAACGCATCGGTCTCTCGGCGACGGTGCGTCCACCGGAGGAGCTGGCCCGCTTCCTATCCGGTGCAGGCCCGACTACTTCGACCACCATCGTCGCTCCGCCTTCGGCCAAGACCGTCGAGCTCTCCGTCGAGGTGCCGGTGCCGGACATGGCCAACCTGGCCGACAACTCAATCTGGCCCGACGTCGAGGCGCGCCTTGTCGACCTGGTCGAATCGCACAACTCCACCATCGTCTTCGCCAACTCGCGGCGGTTGGCCGAGCGATTGACCGCCCGGTTGAACGAGATTCACGCCGAACGGTCCGGCGTCGAACTGCCGACCGGCGGCAACACCGAGGTGGCTGGCGGCGCCCCGGCATATGTGATGGCCAGCGGTCAGTCCTTCGGTGCGCCCACTCTGCTGGCCCGGGCCCACCACGGCTCGGTCAGCAAGGAACAACGTGCCATCGTCGAAGAGGACCTCAAGAGCGGGCAGTTGAAGGCCGTGGTCGCCACGTCGAGCCTCGAACTGGGTATCGACATGGGCGCGGTGGACCTGGTGATCCAGGTCGAGGCGCCGCCGTCGGTGGCCAGTGGTCTGCAGCGGATCGGCCGGGCCGGCCACCAGGTCGGGGAGGTCTCGCGGGGCGTCCTCTTTCCCAAGCACCGCACCGACCTACTCAGCTGCGCGGTCAGCGTCCAGCGGATGCTGACCGGGCAGATCGAGACCATGCGGGTGCCCGCCAACCCGCTGGACATTCTGGCCCAGCACACCGTGGCCGCGGCCGCCCTGGGGCCCATCGACGCAGACCGCTGGTTCGACACGGTGCGGCGCAGTGCGCCGTTTGCAACGCTGCCGCGCAGCGTGTTCGAGGCGACCCTGGATCTGCTGTCCGGTAAGTACCCGTCGACGGAGTTCGCCGAGTTGCGGCCGCGGCTGGTCTATGACCGCGACAACGGAATCCTGACCGCGCGGCCGGGCGCCCAGCGGCTGGCCGTCACCTCCGGTGGCGCCATTCCCGACCGCGGACTGTTCACCGTCTACCTGGCCACCGATTCCGAGAAACCGTCCCGGGTCGGCGAACTAGACGAGGAAATGGTCTACGAGTCCCGTCCCGGTGACGTTATTTCGCTGGGCGCCACCAGCTGGCGCATCGTCGAAATCACTCACGACCGGGTGCTGGTGATCCCGGCCCCAGGTCAGCCGGCCCGGCTGCCGTTCTGGCGCGGCGACGACGTAGGCCGGCCGGCAGAACTCGGCGCCGCCCTGGGCGCGCTCACCGGCGAGCTGGCATCGCTGAACCGGGAAGCCTTCGGCAAGCGTTGTGCCGGTTGGGGTTTCGATGACTACGCGACGGACAACCTGTGGCAGTTGATCGACGAGCAACGCGATGCCACCAAGGTTGTGCCCACCGACACCACGCTGTTGGTCGAGCGGTTCCGCGACGAGCTGGGCGATTGGCGGGTGATCCTGCATTCGCCCTACGGCCTGCAGGTGCATGGACCGCTCGCACTGGCGGTGGGTCGACGCCTGCGCGAACGCTACGGCCTCGACGAGAAGCCGACCGCCTCCGACGACGGCATCGTGGTGCGGCTGCCCGACACCGGTTTCACCGTCGGAGACGACAGTCCGCCGGGCGCCGAACTGTTCGTCTTCGACCCCGACGAAATCGACCCGATCGTCACCGCGGAGGTCGGCGAGTCCGCCCTGTTCGCGTCGCGGTTCCGGGAATCGGCGGCGCGCGCGCTGTTGCTGCCACGCCGCCACCCGGGCAAGCGGTCGCCGTTGTGGCATCAGCGGCAGCGTGCCGCCCAGCTGCTGGAGGTCGCGCGCAAGTACCCCGACTTCCCGATCGTGCTGGAAACGATCCGCGAATGTCTGCAGGACGTGTACGACGTGCCCACCCTGACGGGGCTGATGGGGCAGATCGCCCAGCGCAAGGTGCGGGTAGCCGAAGCGGAGACCGCCCGGCCGTCCCCATTCGCCGCGTCACTGCTGTTCGGTTATGTCGGGGCGTTCATGTACGAGGGCGACGTCCCACTGGCCGAGCGCCGCGCGGCGGCCCTTTCGCTGGACAGCACGTTGCTGGCCGAGCTGCTCGGCCGCGTCGAGCTGCGCGAGCTCCTCGACCCGGAAGTCATCGCGGGCACCGGACGCCAGTTGCAGCACCTGTCCGAAGACCGGGCCGCCCGGGACGCTGAAGGCGTCGCCGATCTGCTGCGATTGCTGGGCCCGCTGACCGAGCAGGAGGTGGCCGCCCGCGCCACCACCACGGATGTGGGGGGCTGGCTGGAGGGGTTGCGCACCGCCCGCCGCGCGCTGCCGGTGTCGTTCGCCGGGCGCAGCTGGTGGGTGGCCGTGGAGGACATCGGGCGGCTGCGCGACGGCGTCGGCGCGGCGGTCCCGGTAGGTTTGCCCGCTGCCTTCACTGAGAGCGTTGCCGATCCGCTGGGCGAGTTGCTGGGGCGCTACGCGCGCACGCATCCGCCATTCACCACCGCAGACGCGGCGGCCCGATTCGGGTTGGGATTGCGGGTGACCGCCGACGTGCTCGGACGCCTGGCGAGCGACGGTCGGCTGGTGCGGGGTGAGTTCGTCGCCGCGTCGGCCGGTGCGGGTTCGGAGCAGTGGTGCGATGCCGACGTCCTGCGGATTCTGCGGCGACGGTCGCTGGCAGCGCTGCGTGCGCAGGTCGAGCCGGTCAGCACGGCGGCCTACGGGAGATTCCTGCCGGCGTGGCACCAAGTGGGCGACGGCGCGCAGGTATCCGGCTTGGACGGGCTGGCAGCCGTCGTCGATCAGCTCGCCGGGGTGCGGATACCGGCGTCGGCCCTCGAGCCGCTGGTCTTGTCACCGCGGGTACGTGACTACTCCCCCGCGATGCTGGACGAGTTGCTCGCCTCCGGGGAGGTCACCTGGTCGGGTGCCGGGTCGATTTCGGGCAGCGACGGCTGGATCGCGTTCCACCACGCGGACTCCGTCACCATGACGCTGGCCCCACCCGCCGAGATCGAGTTCACCGACGCCCATCGGTCGATCCTGGACAGCTTGTCCGGCGGCGGCGCGTACTTCTTTCGCCAGCTCGCTCAGGGCGGCCAGGGTGAGACCGCGCTCAAAGAAGCGCTGTGGGAGCTGGTTTGGGCCGGCTGGATCACCGGCGACACCTTCGCGCCGGTCCGCGCACTGCTGGGCGGCGGCCCCGGAGCGCGCAAGCGCGCCGCACCGGCGCACCGGACGCATCGCGCGCCCCGGCTGAGTCGCTACAGCGTCACGCACGCCCAGACCCGCGCGGCCGACGCGACTGTAGCGGGCCGGTGGTCGGCGCTCCCGCCAGCCGAACCGGACTCCACCCTGCGTGCCCACTTCCAGGCCGAGTTGCTGTTGAACCGCCACGGCGTGCTGACCAAGGGCGCCGTTGCCGCCGAGGGTGTGCCAGGTGGGTTCGCCACGCTGTACAAGGTGTTGAGCGCGTTCGAGGACGCCGGCCGGTGCCAGCGCGGCTACTTCGTCGAGTCGCTCGGCGGGGCGCAGTTCGCTGTCGCGTCGACAGTGGACCGGCTGCGCAGTTACCTCGACGGTGTCGACCCGCAGCGCCCGGAATACCGGGCGGTAGTTCTGGCCGCGGCCGACCCGGCCAACCCCTACGGTGCGGCACTGTCTTGGCCCACCGCCAAAGGCGACGGCGCCAATGCCGGCGCCCGTCCTGGCCGCAAAGCGGGGGCGCTGGTGGTACTGGTGGACGGCGAGCTGGCCTGGTTCCTGGAGCGCGGCGGGCGGTCGATGCTGACGTTCACCGACGACGCCGGCGCCAGTCGAGCAGCGGCCGTCGCGCTGGCCGATCTGGTGGCCGCGCGACGGGTGGCTTCGATTCTGGTCGAGCGGGTCGACGGCATGTCTGTGCTGCAGCCGGACGGGCCGAGCGCGGTGGTCGAAGCACTTGTCGACGCTGGTTTCTCCCGGACCCCCCGCGGCATGCGGTTGCGATAGCCATGCCCGAAGGTGACACCGTCTTTCACACTGCGGCGACACTGCGAGAGAAGCTGGTCGGTCTGACGCTGACCCGCTGCGACGTCCGGGTGCCGCGCTACGCCACCGTCGACCTGACGGGGCAGGTGGTGGACGAGGTGCTCAGCCGAGGCAAGCACCTGTTCATCCGCGTGGGGTGGGCCAGTATCCACTCGCACATGAAGATGGACGGCACCTGGCGGGTCGGCAACCGCAGGATGAGGGTGGATCACCGGGCTCGAATCATCCTGGAAGCAGGCGATGTTCGCGCGGTCGGCGTCGACCTGGGAGTACTGGAGATCCTCGAACGCGACGACGACGTCGCCGTCGTCGCACACCTGGGCCCGGACCTGTTGGGTGACGACTGGGACCCGAAGCTGGCCGTGGCGAACCTGACCGCCGACCCGGATCGTCCACTGTCCGAAGCGCTGCTGGACCAGCGTGTGCTGGCCGGGGTCGGCAACGTCTACGCCAATGAATTGTGCTTTGTCACCGGGCATTTGCCCACCGCACCGGTCAGCTCCGTGGCAGACCCCTTGCGGCTGGTGTCCCGCGCCCGGGACATGTTGTGGGTCAACCGTTTTCGGTGGAACCGCTGCACCACGGGCGACACCCGGGGTGGCCGGCTGATGTGGGTGTACGGGCGCGCTGGGCAACCCTGCCGACGCTGCGGCACGCCCATCGCCCACCGGGACCCACCCGACGGGAGCACCGAACGGGTGCAGTACTGGTGCCCGGTCTGCCAACGCTGAGCCGGCTACGGATCAGTCGCGGCCGTGGCGCAGGAAGAATTCAGCTATCACTTCCGAGCCGTCGAACGCACGGGTGGTGGACCCGATCACCGCCTTGGGCAGATACTGCTTGCCGCCCGGCCAGGTGTGTCCGCCCTTTTCGATCCGGTAGAGCACGACTTCGGTGTTGTCGGCACACGACTGGGACTCGAACCGGCGCACGACGGTGCCGTCGCCGACATTCGGCAGCTCCTGGGACGTCGGGTCACCCTGGCAGCGGTCCACGGCACGCCAGCGGTCGAGCATGCTGTTCACCGAGATGGCACGGCTCAAGCCGCCGCGGCCACGGACAGTGCCGCCGTTATAGGGCACCACCGAATCGCCGGTGCCGTGCGCGTCGAGAACCGAAACGGGCCGCGACGGGTTGCATCCGACGCCGACCCCGAGCGTGCCCGAGACCGGCGCGACCGCGGCAAAGATGTCGGCGCGATCGCACGCTAACCGGTTGGACATGAAACCGCCGTTCGACATCCCCGTTGCGAAGACGTGCCCGGCGGGGACGTTGTAGTCGCCGCGCATCTTGTTCACCAGCGAAACCAGAAAGCCCACGTCGTCCAGGCGTTTGCGATCGGCCGGCGCCGCCCCCCGCCCATCGGCCCAGCTTTTGTCGTAACCGTCGGGATAGACCACCAGGAATCCGTTGGCATCGGCGATGGAGTTGAAATTGGACAAGCCCCGCTGCCCGGCGCCGGTGCCCCCGCCTCCATGCAGGTTGAGCACCAGCCCGACGGGCGGCCCGGGCGGCACGTGCACCAGATAGGTACGGTTCAGGCCGCCGTAGGGGAATATTCCCGCCTGGTCCCGGGGTCGCTCCGCCTGAACCTGGCGTTCGTTGCAACCGGCCAGCAGGACCACGAGAACAGCCAGCGACAGCAATCGCGACCACGGCATGACGTCAAAAGTACCGACCACCCTCGATCAGCCCGCCGAGGGCGGGCGCGGCATGAACGTGCCCTTGAGCTCCAAGCCCATCGCGAGATCCTCGTACTTTTGTTCTTTCCGCTTGCGCCAACCGCTGCCCGCGGCGATCGGCGGCGCCATCAGCGGCGGCAGCATGGGGAACCCGGAACCGGTATCTCCGGCTGGTAGCGGGGACACCGCGGACGCCAGCTGGACCGGCGTGTGCGCAGCCGCCAGCACGCCGGTCGCCGCAGGCGGCGCCGAGAGGTTGCCCATCGACACCGCCACACCCATCGCCGCCGTCGGCGCCTCTACCGCGCCGAGCGCTCCCGCGGCACTGGACAGGCTGGTGGCCGCGCTTCCCAACGCCGATTCGCCCTCTGAGAGGCCCTCGGCGATATCCGGGGCGACGGACTGCAATGCCTGGGCGGAGCTGCTCTGCGCCATGTAGCTGAGCAGGTTGATCGGGAAACCCGACGAGACGAACTGGTTGGCGTAGGTGTTGGCCAGCCCGAACCAGCCCTGGTTGGGGTCGAAGACGACGCCGATGGCCTGCAGCACCGCATCCACCGGAGACACCGGCGGCGGAACCGCGTCCGCGGGCCCCACCGCCGCGGCCGCCCCTACCGCCTGGGCCTGTGCCGCCGCAGCGGTCGGATCCGCGATCGAGGGCGGCGACAAGAACTGCGGCAATGCGGTGGCCTGCGCCGATGCGGCCTCGTAGCGATACATCGCCGCCGTGTTGTTCACCCACATCCGCTCGTACTGCGCTTCGGTTTCGGCGATGGCTGCCACATTGCGGCCCAGTCCGTTGGTGGCCAGCAGCTGCGCCAGCTGGGTACGGTTCGCGGCCACCTGGGCGGGTCGAACGACTGCCGCAACAGTGGTGCCGTATGCGGTCACCGCAGCCTGCACCGAAGACGCCAGCTGCTGGCACTGCAGCGCGGTGGCGTGCAGCCAGGTGAGGTAGGGCACGGCGGCATCGACCATCTTCAGCGTCGAGGGCCCGTGCCAGTCCGAGGCCAGCGCCGACAACACCGCGGTATAACTGCCTGCCGCCTCTTCCAAGTCGGTACCCAGCCGCTGCCACGCACCGGAGGCCTCAATCAATGACTCAGCGCCGGGGCCGGCGTGAATCAGCGCCGAGGTGACCTCGGGGGGCAAAGCTGTGAACTCCATGGCATCTTTATATGACGTTGCGGGGGAATTTTTGGAAACATTGGCCTGACCGGGGCGGGAAAAACCCTGGAACTTTGCGGTTCGGCCCCGCCCCAACGGGACAGGCCCTGAGACCTTAGCTCAGGTAAGGGCGTTGACCGCAATCGAGAGCCGCGACTTAAAATCATCAGGAACAGGAACGTAGCCCGTGTCCGCCAACCCGCTCTGGCCCGCGCCGATCGCGCTGCGCATAAACGCTTTCACGGCCGCACCCACCTGCGCGTCCGGATATTTCGAGCAGACAATCTCATACGTGGCGAGCACGATCGGATATGCGCCCGGCAGGTTGGGCCGATAGAACGAGATCGTGTCAAGCGCGAGGTCGTTGCCCTCCCGCAGCACCCACGCCGCCGCGATTGTTCTGCCCACCGAATCCGCACTGACGGCTACCGGTTCCGGACCGGCGGAGGTGATGATTTTCGCCGCATTCAACTGGTGGTCCAGGGCGAACGACCATTCGACGTACGTAATCGAGCCCTCGGTGCCTTTGACGGCGGCCGCCGCGCCTTGGCTGCCCTTGACGCCTTCCCCGACACCGCCGTTGAACCGCATGCCGGCTCCCCTACCCCATTCGCCGTTGGACGCGGTATCGAGATACCGCTGAAAGTTATCCGACGTCCCGGACTCATCGCTGCGAACTACGACGTGAATTGGCTGCGCGGGCAGGACGACGCCGGAATTGAGGGCTTGGATAGCGGGGTCGTTCCAGCTGGTGATGGCGCCGTTGAAGATCCTGGCCGCGGTGGGCCCGTCGAGGTTCAGCGTGGTCAGGCCCTGCAAGTGGTAGGCGATCACAATCGGGCCGAAGACCGTGGGCAGGTTCCACACTGGCGATCCACATCGCTGTTCGGCCCTGGCGTACTCGTCTTTGCCCAGCGGCGAATCCGAACCGACGAAATCGGTTCGGCTATCGAGAAATTCGCCGATTCCCGCGCCAGATCCAGTCGCGGTGTAGTGCACCGACTGACCTGGGCAGGCATGTTCGAACGCCTTGACGAAACCGCTCATGGCGTTCTCCTGGGCGGTGGAACCGCTGGCGACCAGAGTCGGTTTTCCGCCGCAGTCCGCACTGGCCGACGGTGTGGGAGTCCTGGTGGTCCCGCTACCCGCATTGTGGCCGCTGTGGCACCCGGCCAGCAAAAGTGCACCGATGGCCACGACGCTGTGCGCGGCAATTAACCTGACCGGTCTCAAATGTCATTTCCTCGAATGGTGCAAATGGAATGCTTGCCGTGCCTGCCCTCAACCATCGGCCATATTAATCACGCTCGAGTAATTGCGCCCGACGACCGAATCCTTGGATAAGTGAATTCAACCGTCGTTTCCGGCTGATTCACCGCCCCGACAGACGTCCCACACCGGCACGTCCGACTGGCCCGCTAAAACCGGTTCGGCGAGAGTCAATCCTGTCCCTCGCCCGGTCGTGACGTGCAATGATCGAAATGTAAGCATCGTGTGACGCCAACGTTTCTGAGCGAGGGGGTTCAGCCATGGCACACAGCCACGTTTTCTGGCGCACCTCCGTGCCGACGGCGCTTTCCGGCGCTGTCCTGCTGAGTTTGGCGGGACTCACCGCGCCGATCGGGCATGCCGACGGCGTCGACCAAGCGTTCCTAAACGCGGTGAAGTCCAAAGACATCAACTTCGCCTCGCCGCAAAGCGCGCTCGTTGCCGGTCATCAGGTCTGCAACGAACTCGATCAGGGTCGGGTCAAAAGCGAAGTCGCGACCGACCTGACCAACACCAGCAACCTGGACGGTTATCACGCCGGATACTTCGTCGGCCTGAGCATCGCGGCTTTCTGCCCCCGGCATCACGCCGGCTAGCCCGCCGCGCCCCGACCCACAGCCTGCACCGATGCGTGCTCGTGCAGCGCCTGCTCGGCGTCCGGCGTAGCAGGCTGGAGTTCGAAGGCGACTTCCTTGACGGTCCCGGTGAACGCAAACGGCGCCTTGTCTTCGTACTCCCGGTCGACGACGAGGCCGTTGTCGCGTCCGACGTCCAACCCGGCGTAGGACGTGAAGGCCAGGCTCACGGTTTGGGGCAGCTCACCCTCGCCGATGCGACGACCGTTGGCCCACAACGTCACTCGGCCACCCGAGCCGACGACGGGCCGGTCGGTTTCGAACTGCATCGCAACGGTGACCGCGCCGGTGGGAATCGGCTCGGTGGAGACCTGCCGATAACTTTCGATGCCTAGGTAGGAGTAGGTGTGGTGCAGCAGACCCGCCTCGTCGACCCACAGTGCGAAGCCGCCCATGAAGTCGGCGTTGGCGACGATGACACCCTGTGCGCCTCCGTCGGGCACAACCAGCTGCGCCTCGATCGCGTAGGACCGGCCGAAGACACGAGGAACCATGCCGCGCTGGATGTTCTGCACGTCGCCCCGGAAGGTGAATCGGGTGGTGGGCGGCAGCGGCGGCAGATCGCCGAACATCACCGCAAGCCCGCCCAGCAGCGGCAGCACCCGATTGCGTTCGGCTTCGGCCCACCACAGTTGCTGCAACTCGGCCAGTTTCTCGGGGTGCTCGGCCGCCAGATTCCTGGCCTGGGAGAAGTCGTCGGGTAGGTAGTACAACTCCCACACGTCGTTGTCGGGGTTGTAGACGCCGGGCGCGAACCGCGCCATGGTCTCCGGTGAGAGGTCCCACGGTGCCTTGTCCAACCGGGCACCCGCCCACCAGCCGTCCTGGTAGAGCGCCCGGCTACCGAAGTTCTCGAAGTACTGCAGCGTGTGGCGCTCCGCCGCGGCCGCGTCGGCGAACGTATGCAGGAAGCTGGTTCCGTCCATCGGTTCCTGGTCGAAGCCGTCGACGCTGACCGGTTCGGGTAGGCCGATGGCTTCGAGCACCGTGGGTGCGATGTCGATGCAGTGGGTGAACTGGCCCCGAATCCCGCTGCCGCGCGGGATGCGGCTGGGCCAGGCCACCACCATCGGGTCGCGGGTGCCGCCGAGGTGGCTGGCCATCTGTTTGCCCCACTGGAAGGGCGTGTTGTTGGCGTGCGCCCAGCCGCTGGCGAAATGCGGGGCGGTGAACTCGTCACCGAGTGCCTCGATGCCGCCGTACTGCTCGATCAGTTCCAGCTGCCGGTCTGCGTCCAGATCCAAACCGTTGAGGAACGTCATCTCGTTGAACGAGCCGGTGTTGGTGCCTTCCATGCTGGCACCGTTGTCCCCCCAGATGTAGAACACCAGCGTGTTGTCCGACTCGCCGAGGTCGTCGATCGCGTCCAGTAGCCGCCCCACGTTCCAGTCGGCGTTCTCGGAAAACCCGGCGAACACCTCCATCTGGCGCGCGTAGAGCTTGCGTTGGCTGTCCGACAGGCTGTCCCACGCCGGGAACAGGTCGGGTCGTTCGGTGAGCTCAGTGTCGGGTGGGATGATCCCGAGTTGTTTCTGACGCTCAAATGTCTGCTGCCGGTAGGCATCCCAGCCTTCGTCGAACTTCCCTTTGTACTTGTCGGCCCACTCCTTGAACACGTGGTGCGGGGCGTGGGTGGCACCGGTCGAGTAGTACAGCATCCACGGCTTGGTGGCGTTCTGCGCGCGCACCGTGTGCAACCATTCGACGGCTTTGTCGGTGAGGTCGTCGGGGAAGAAGTAGGTGCCGCCGTCCTCGCGCTGCGGGATGCCGATCACCGTGTTGTCCTGGCTGATGATCGGGTCATACTGGCCGGCGGCACCGGACGGGAAGCCCCAGAAATGGTCGAATCCCCAGCCGGTCGGCCAGTTGTCGAACGGCCCTGCCGCACCTTGAACATTGTCCGGGGTGAGATGCCACTTGCCGAAAGCACCGGTGACGTAGCCGTTGTCGCGCAGAATCCGCGGCAGCGCGGCACAACTGGGTGGCTTGACCGTGGAGTAGCCGGGATACGGGCCGGGGAATTCACAGACCGACCCGAAGCCGACGCGGTGGTGGTTGCGTCCGGTCAACAGCGCCGCACGGGTGGGTGAGCAAACGGCGGTGACGTGAAAACGGTTGTAGGCCAATCCATTTTCGGCCACCCGGGACAACGTCGGGGTGTTGATGCCGCCACCGAAAGTGTCCGGGCCGCCGAACCCGGCATCGTCGATGAGCACGATCAACACGTTGGGCGCGTCGGCGGGGGCGGCGGGCCCGGGCACGATCGTCCAGTCACCGACCGACTCTGCGACGGTACGCCCGACGGTGCCACCGAAGCTGCGTGGCGCGATCGGCAGCCGGGTGCGGTCCGGATTGAATTTGCCCATCGCCTGCTCCAACGCGGAACCCAACGCTCGCAACGACGAATGGCTCAGCTCTGCAACGGATTTTATCGGTGAACCGGCCAACGTCTGTTCGACCGGCAGGCGGCCCTGCGCCGGTGTCACAGCGATGATCAGGGCATTGCCGGCCGTCAGTGCCTGGCCGATCTTGTCGGCCAGTCCGCTCTTGATCCGATGGTGGGCGAAGGTGCCGGCCACGGCTCCGGCGGCGGCGCCTACCGCGGTGGATGCCAACAGCGCGGGCGAGAACAGCCCGACTGCCAGTCCCGCTCCCGCGCCCAGTGCCGCGCCCCGCCGACCCAGCTTGTTGCCGGTGTCCAGCACCACGTCCTTACCGTCGGCGTCCTTGCCCACCAGCACCGCGCCCCGCAACGGAAAAGTGTCCGCATTGGCCTGTCCGGTCAGGTTCTCGAAGTCGCCGCGCGCCGCGTCGAGATCCTGATACCCCGCCACGATGACCAGTGCGTGCTCTTCACTCATATCCACCCTTCCTCTCGTCGGCTGATGAACTGACGGCGCGACCCGCTGACCGGATCGTCGAATTCGATGCGCTGCGCCAACAGTCGCAGCGGCGAGCTGAAGTCATCCTCAGCCACATCAACGATGTTGGGATACAACGGATCCCCGACTATCGGCAGACCCAGCGACGCCATGTGCACCCGCAGCTGATGGGTACGCCCGGTGCGCGGCGTCAGGCGATACAGACCAACCGGGGAGAGCGACTCCACCAGCGTCTCGGCGTTCGGCACGCCCGGTTCGACCACGGCCTGCAAGTGGCCGCGCCGCTTGACGATCCGGTTGCGCACCACCAGTGGCAGCACCCGGCCCGGGTCGGCCGCGGCCTGGGCAATGTAGGTCTTGCGCACCTCACCGCGCGCGAAAAGCGTTTGGTACCTGCCCCTTAACTCGCGCCGGGTGGTGAACAGCAACACCCCGGCGGTCAGCCGGTCCAACCGGTGCGCCGGGCTGAGTTCGGGCAGTGCCAGCTCACGCCGCAACCGCACCAGTGCAGTCTGCGCGACGTGGCGGCCTCGCGGCATGGTGGCCAAGAAGTGTGGTTTGTCGATCACAACGATGTCGGCGTCCTGATGCAACACGTCGATCGCAAACGGGACTGGCACCTCATCGGGCAGGTCGCGATACAGGTAGACGCTGGCCCCGGCGGGCAACACCGTCGTGTCGTCGACAACCATGCCGTCAGCGGTGACCACTTCTCCGGCAAGGACTTTCGCGCGTGCCGGGGCACCGAACCGGGCGGCCAGCTCGGTCAGCACCGCACCGCCGTACAGCCGGACCCGCGCCGGCCCCAACCCGTCGCGAACCGGAAGAGGCGCCTGCCTCAAGGCGCCCTCAATTGAGGGGCACCGGCTCGAGGATCTCAGCGCGCGCCTCAGGTGCGCTGGCGCGTAACTCGTCGGCGGAGACGTCGTCGGGCTGCGCCTGGGACAGCACCTCGGCCTCCACGCGTGCGGTGTAGTTCGCGACCTCGCGGTCGACGTCGGCGGGGCTCCAGCCCAACACCGGTGCGACGAGTTCGGCCACCTCGCGGGCGCAGTCGACGCCCCGGTGGGTGTACTCGATCGAGATCCGCATCCGCCGGGCCAGGATGTCCTCGAGATGCAGGGCGCCCTCGGCCGCGACGGCGTAGAGAGCCTCTACTTTGAGATAGCCCGGCGCCTCCGTGATCGGGCCCAACAGGCTGGGATCCTTGGCCGCCAGCGCCAGGACCTCGTCGATGAGCGATCCGTAGCGGTCCAGCAGGTGGCGCACGCGGTACGGGTGCAGGCCGCGCATCGCGCCGACGTTCTCGGTCTGGTTGATCAGCGCGAAGTAGCCGTCGGCACCCATCAACGGCACCTTCTGGGTAATCGATGGCGCCACCCGGTTCGGGATGAATTCCGCCGCGGCGTCCACGGCGTCGGCCGCCATCACCCGGTAAGTGGTGTACTTGCCGCCCGCGATGGCGACCAGGCCGGCCGCGGGCACTGCGACGGCGTGTTCCCGCGACAGCTTGGACGTCTCTTCACTCTCTCCGGCCAGCAACGGCCGCAAGCCGGCGTAGACGCCGTCGATGTCGGCGTGGGTGAGCGGGGTGGCCAGCACGGTGTTGACCGTGCTCAGGATGTAGTCGATGTCAGCCTTGGTCGCGGCCGGGTGAGCCAGATCCAGGTTCCAGTCGGTGTCGGTGGTCCCGATGATCCAGTGCGTCCCCCACGGGATGACGAACATCACCGACTTCTCGGTACGCAGGATGATCGCCACGTCGCTGACAATCCGGTCCCGCGGAACCACCACATGCACGCCCTTGGACGCACGCACCTTGAACCGGCCGCGCTGCCTGGACAACGCCTGGATCTCGTCGGTCCAGACGCCGGTCGCGTTGATCACCACGTGGCCGCGTACCTCGGTGATCCCACCGTCCTCAGAGTCGCGCACCCGTACGCCGGTGACGCGGTCCGCTTCGCGCAGCAACGCCACCACCTGGGTGGAGGACCGCACTACCGCGCCGTAGTGGGCCGCGGTGCGCGCGACCGTCATTGTGTGCCGGGCGTCGTCGACGACGGTGTCGTAGTACCGGATACCGCCGATCAGCGAGCTGCGCTTGAGGCCGGGACTCAGCCGCAGCGCTCCGGCGCGGGTCATATGTTTTTGCGCCGGAACGGATTTCGCGCCGCCGAGGCTGTCATAGAGGAAGATGCCCGCGGCGATATATGGGCGCTCCCATAAGCGTTTGGTCAACGGGAACAGGAACGGCAACGGCTTGACCAGATGCGGCGCCAACGTGGTCAGCGAGAGCTCGCGTTCATAGAGCGCCTCACGGACCAGCCCGAACTCCAGTTGTTCGAGGTAGCGCAGACCGCCGTGGAACATCTTCGACGAGCGGCTCGAGGTGCCCGAGGCGAAATCGCGGGCCTCCACCAGCGCCACCTTCAGCCCGCGGGTGGCCGCGTCCAGCGCGCAACCCGAGCCGACCACCCCGCCTCCGATGACGACCAAGTCGAACTGCTCGGTGCCGAGTCGCTGCCAGGCCGCCGCGCGTTGCTCGGGTCCCAGCCAGGCGGGGGGCTCGTTCTCGATCGGGTTGCTCACGACAACAGACTCCTGTCGGTTACTCGTCGGTAAGCGTTGCTCAGCCAAGGCTAGTTGCTTTGCGGCCCGTGAGTCGGCCTTCCTTCTTTGAATTCGGCCTAATCCAGATCGTCGTGCGCCATCAAGCGGCGGGCCGCCTCGGTGATCGACCCGGACAGCGACGGGTAGACGGCCAAAGTCTGCGCCAACTCGTTGACGGTGATGCGGTTCTGGACGGCCACCGCAATGGGCAGGATCAGCTCGGAGGCGATCGGCGCCACCACCACCCCGCCGATCACCACGCCGGTGGACTTTCGGCAGAAGATCTTGACGAAGCCCTGCCGCAGCCCGGACATCTTCGCGCGGGCGTTGGTGTGCAGCGGCAACATAATGGTGCGCGCGCTGAATGAGCCGTCGTCGATCGCCGATTGCGGGACGCCGACGGCGGCGATCTCCGGCCGGGTGAAAACCGTTGCGGCGACGGTGCGCAGGCGGATCGGGCTGACCCCCTCGCCCAGCGCGTGGTACATCGCGATGCGGCCCTGCATTGCCGCCACCGACGCCAGCAGCAGCAGCCCGGTGCAGTCGCCGGCGGCGTAGATGCCGGGAACAGAGGTCCGCGATACCCGGTCGACCTTCAAGTAGTCGCCCGGCGCCAGATCGATGCCGACGCGGTCCAGTCCCAGGCCGCTGGTGTTAGGCACTGAGCCGATGGTCATCAGGGCGTGGCTGCCCTCGACGGTGCGGCCGTCCGTCATTTTCACCAGCACACCGGTGTCGGTTCGGGTCACCGATTCCGCGCGCGCGTTCTTGAACAGCTGAACCCCGCGTTCGGCGAACGACTCTTCCAGCACTGCCGCCGCGTCGGCGTCCTCGTAGGGCAGCACCCGGTCCCGGCTGGCGGCCACCGACACCTGCACACCCAACTCGGTGTACGCGTGGACGAACTCGGCGCCGGTGACGCCCGAACCCACCACGATCAGGTGTTCCGGCAGCTGCTGGAGGTCGTAGAGCTGGCGCCAGGTCAGGATGCGCTCTCCGTCGGGTTGCGCCGATGGCAGCACCCGGGGGCTGGCACCAGTGGCGATCAGCACGAAGTCGGCATCGTGTTCGCTGACGGTGCCGTCTGCGGCCGTCGCCTTGATGCGGTGCCGCGCCAGGCCGGGGACCGGGTCGACCAACTCGCCGCGGCCGGCAACCAGCTGCACCCCGACGTTGCGCAGCTGGGTGGCGATGTCGTCGGACTGCTCTGCGGCGAGCCGCCTGACCCGGGCGTGGATCTGCGGGAGGTCGATCTTGGCGTCGTCGATGTCGATCTCGAAGCCAAGCCGCGGGGCGCGGCGCAGCTCGGTGCGCAGCCAGGTGGATGCGATGAAGGTTTTGGACGGCACACAGTCGTCGAGGACCGCGGCGCCACCAATGCCGTCGGAGTCGATCACGGTGACCTGGACGTCGGGACGAGCATTCGCGGCCACCAACGCCGCTTCGTATCCGGCTGGGCCTCCACCAAGGATCACGATGCGGGTCGCCACAGCCCTAACCTAGCTTGGCTCCTGCTGCCGCTGCAGCGCGGCGATTAAGCTTTCCCCGTGCCGCTCTACGCCGCGTACGGATCGAACATGCATCCCGAGCAGATGCAACAGCGTGCACCGCACTCGCCGATGGCCGGAACTGGCTGGTTACCGGGCTGGCGGCTGACGTTCGGCGGTGAGGACATCGGCTGGGAGGGCGCGCTGGCGACGGTGGTCGAGGACCCGGACTCGCGGGTGTTCGTCGTGCTCTACGACATGACTCCGGCCGACGAGATGAACCTGGACCGTTGGGAAGGTTCGGAGTTCGGCGTGCACAAGAAGATCCGCTGCCGGGTGCAGCGGGAGTCGTCGGACACCGACATTGATCCGGTGCTGGCATGGCTGTATGTGCTGGACGCCTGGGAGGGTGGGCTGCCGTCGGCACGCTATCTGGGAGTGATGGCCGACGCCGCCGAAATCGCCGGAGCGCCGGCGGATTATGTGCACGACTTGCGCACACGCCCGGCCCGCAATATCGGCCCTGGCACCGGCGGCTGATTCGTTTTTCCCGCGAGCGTGCACAGCAGTACAACGACGCGCCGCCGCTGCCGGCATTCTGCGCACCTTCGGCGAACACCGGGCTACGCTGCCCGCGCCCGTGCATACGCGCCGCTAACCGCTGCACGAGATCGCCGGGGTAGCGTCGCACGTCCTCGGCGACGATGGGCACTACGGTCCAGTTGGGGTCCTGGATTGCGGTCCAGCGTTCGCGGTCATGGAAAAACGCCCGTGGACCGGCGTGCCAGTCGACGCCGTCGTATTCAGCGACGAGGCGGTATTGCGGCCACGCGAAGTCAAACCGCCATAGCCGGCCGCTGAGGTCCACGATCTCGTACTGCAACACCGGCGGCGGTAATCCCCCGTCGAGCATGACCAGCCGAGCTTCGCTTTCCATCGGCGATTCCGCCAAAGGGGTAGCCAGGGTGAGTAGCTCGCGAACGCTGACGATGCCCCGACGTCCGGATTGCCGGTGCGCAATTTGCTTGAGTTCGTCGACGCTGCAGGTCCTGGTACGCACCGCGGCGTCCAGCGTTGCCAGTGCTCGCGGCCGGCGCAGCGAGCGGGCCACCTCGATCGCCGTCCACGCCGGTGTGGTGACGGGCCGCCCCGCGAGCAACTTCAGGGGTGCACCTTCGCGCCGATGCACAATCAGGCCCGCGGTTGATCGCAACTGTCGACCAACGGGATTGAGCACGTGCACGTCTGCGGTCCGCTCGGTGTCAAAGCCGTGCGCTGCGGCGGCGGTACCCATGCAGGCCGCAACTGTCGTGCCTGTTACCAAGTCCAACCCGCGCAACCGATGCGCCAGCGTCGGGTTGTCACGGCAATAAACGCCGTACCAAATCCTCTCCAACGCACCGCATCTCAGTCGCGCTTCCAGCTCGCGGCGGGTTAGAAACTTGCGGAGTTGGGCCGCGGTCACGACTCCGGCCTGCGCGGTGAGCAATTGGTCGAGTTCAGCACTCATCCCGGACATCGTCGGGACGTCGTGACCTGCGCACAATTCACCGCGCGAACGTGCGCAAACCGCCAGGGCACACAGAGTGTCGCCATACATCTACGCACCCCCGCGCTCGGGCGAACACCCGCGCGCCCCCATCACCGCGTGAACGTGCGCAAAATGCCAGTCCACACAGAGTGTCGCCATACATCTACGCACCCCCGCGCTCGGGCGAACACCCGCGAACCTCCATCACCGCGCGAACGTGCGCAAAATGCCAGGGCACACACAGTGTCGCCATACATCTACGCACCCTCGCGCTCGGGCGAACACCCCGCGCGCTCGCGGGCGGAATAACGGTCTCGCGCTTAGATGGCGCCGGCCTGCTCGATGATGTTGACCATCACCCGCACTCCAATAGCCAACGCGCGCTCGTCGAGGTCGAAGTTCGGCTGGTGCAGGTCCAACTGCGGCCCCTCCCCCGACCACACTCCTAGCCGCGCCATCGCACCCGGAATTTCCTCGAGATACCAGGAAAAGTCCTCGCCACCGCCGGACTGCCGGGTATCGGCCAGCACATCAGGCCCGACGGCTTCGATGGCGTGGGTGAGGATGCGCGTTGAGACATCCTCGTTGACCACTGGCGGCACGCCACGCCGGTACTGCATCGTGTGCTCGATCGCCAGCGGCGACAACAACCCCCCGACGGACTCGCGGATGAGCCCCTCGAGGTCGATCCACGTCTGGCGGCTGGCGGTACGCACGGTCCCGGCCAGCACCCCGCTCTGCGGAATGGCGTTCGGCGCCACACCGGCATTGACCGCACCCCACACCAGCACGGTGCTGTTGCGCGGGTCGATGCGGCGGGACAGCACGCCGGGCAGGCCGGTAATCAGGGTTCCCAACCCGTACACCAGGTCAGCCGTCAAATGCGGGCGCGAGGTATGACCGCCCGGTGAGTACAGGGTGATCTCCAGTTGATCTGCCGCGGAAGTGATCGGTCCCAGCCGCACCGCGACCTTGCCCACCTCGAGCCGCGGGTCGCAGTGCAGCGCGAAGATCCGCGACACCCCGGCCAGTGCGCCGGCTGCGATCGCATCGATCGCACCGCCGGGCATCAGCTCCTCGGCGGCCTGAAAGATCAACCGCACCCCTACCGGCAGTTCGGGCACCGACGCCAGCGCCAGCGCCGTGCCCAGCAGGATCGCGGTGTGCGCGTCGTGACCGCAGGCATGCGCGATGTTCGGCATCGTCGAGGCGTATGCAGCACCGGTCCGCTCCGCCATCGGCAAGGCGTCCATGTCGGCCCGCAGGGCGATCCTGGGCTGATGCTCGGGTCCGAAGTCACAGGTCAAGCCGGTTCCGCCGGGCAGCACCTTGGGATTCAGCCCCGCGTCACCCAGCCGCTCCGCGACGAACTGGGTGGTGGCGAACTCTTGACGGCCCAACTCGGGATAGCGGTGGATGTGCCGCCGCCACGCGACCATGTCTTCGTAGTGCGCGGCTAGCCACGATTCGGCGCTGTCGACCAGGCTCATGACGCCGCCCTGCGCTGCTGAGCGGTCAGCACCCGGTCCCGCTGGGCGGGGTCCTCGGCGAGTGCGACGACCGCTCTGGCCAGCATGATCGCGCCGTCGACCACCGCCTGGTCGGCGCTGGGACCCGCCGCTGCGGCGGTAAAGGCGCGCTGGTGGACCGTCGCCCCACCCGCGTCGACGCCGATGATCGGATGGATCCCCGGCAGCGCGTGCGTCACATTGCCCATATCGGTGCTGCCCAACGGCAGCGCCGCTTCGATGTCGGCGGCCACCGGTTCGCGCCCCAGCCGACGCATCTCCGCCCGGCACACGTCGGCCAGCCACGGGTCCGGTCTGAGCTCGGCGTACGCCGGCCCGGCCTCGTCGATCTCGTATTCGCAGCCGGCGGCCAGTGCGCCCGCGGCGAAGCAGGCGTACATCCTGCCTTCCAGTTCGCGCAACGAGTCTGATTCCAGCGCGCGCATCGCGTATTTCAGCGCCGCTTGACCGGGGATGACGTTGACCGCCTGCCCGCCGTCGGTGACGATGCCGTGCGTCATCTGGCCGGGCGCGAGTTGCTGGCGCAGCAGTCCGACGGCAACCTGGGCGACGGTCGCCGCGTCGGCGGCATTGACCCCGAGGTGCGGGGCCACGGCGGCGTGGGACTCCTTGCCGCGGTAGCGCACGGTCACCTCGGACAACGCCAGCGACCGCGCTCCGGCGACGTCTGACGGTCCCGGGTGCACCATCACCGCCACCGCGACGTCGTCAAAAGTCCCGGCACGCAGCATCAGGGCTTTGCCGCCGCCGGACTCCTCGGCGGGGGTGCCCAGCAGGGCGACCGTCAGACCGAGGTCGTCGGCCACCTCGGCCAGCGCCAGCGCGGTGCCGACCGCCGAGGCCGCAATAATGTTGTGCCCGCAGGCGTGGCCGATCTCGGGCAGTGCGTCGTACTCCGCGCACACCCCGACCACCAGCGGTCCGCTGCCGAAGTCAGCGCGGAAGGCCGTGTCCAGTCCGGCCGCCGGTGCGACGGCGAACCCACGTTCGGCGACCAGCGCTTTGGCTTTGGCGCAGCTGCGGTGTTCGTCGAAGGCCAGCTCCGGCTCGGCGTGGATGGCGTGGGAAAGCTCGACCAGATCCCCACCCCGGCGCCGCACCGTCGCCTCGACGCTGTCCAAGGGGCTTAGTGCGGGCATCTTCGCAGTATCTCATCGCCTAGGCTCGGCCAATGTGACCAGCCTGACGCCCGAGTCCGACGAACTCGCGGCGCAGGCTGCCGAGGTCATCGCGGAGCGGACCGAGATAGCCGAGCACGACGTCGCAGTCGTGCTGGGCTCGGGGTGGTCGCCGGCCGTCGCGGCGCTGGGCACCCCGACCGCGGTCCTGCCGCAGGCCGATGTTCCCGGATTCGCGCCGCCGCGGGCGGCGGGCCACACCGGTGAGCTGTTGTCGGTGCCGGTCGGCGGGCATCGAGTGCTGGTGCTGGCCGGACGCATTCATCCCTACGAGGGGCATGACCTGCGGCACGTCGTGCACCCCGTCCGGGCGGCGTGTGCGGCGGGAGCGCGAATCGTGGTGCTCACCAACGCCGCCGGGGGCTTGCGACCGGACATGCGGGTGGGCCAGCCGGTACTGATCAGCGATCACCTGAATCTGACGGCGCGGTCACCGTTGGTGGGCGCGCAGTTCGTCGATCTGACCGACGCGTACGCGCCCCGACTGCGGGTGCTGGCCCGGGAATCGGATCCCGAGTTGGCCGAGGGCGTCTACGCCGGCCTGCCCGGACCCCATTACGAGACACCTGCCGAGATCCGGATGCTGCGAATACTGGGTGCTGACCTGGTTGGGATGTCGACGGTGCACGAGACGATCGCCGCGCGGGCGGCCGGTGCCGAGGTGCTGGGTATATCGCTGGTGACGAACCTGGCAGCCGGAATCACCGGCGAGCCGCTCAACCACGCCGAGGTGCTGGCGGCCGGGGCGGCATCGGCCGAGCGCATGGGATCGCTGCTGGCCGACGTGATAGCTCGGTTCCAGTGACACCGGAGGAATGGATCGCCCACGACCCCGATCCGCGGACGGCGGCCGAACTCGCCGCGCTGAGTCCCGACGAACTCGCCGCCCGGTTCGCCCGTCCACTCACCTTCGGTACCGCCGGCTTACGCGGGCCGGTGCGCGGCGGACCGGACGCGATGAATCTCGCGGTGGTGTTGCGGGCCACCTGGGCGCTCACCCAGATCCTCGAGGCCGACGGGCCGGCGACAGTGGTGGTGGGCCGCGACGCCCGGCACGGCTCCGCGGAATTCGCCACAGCGGCGGCTGAAGTGTTTGCTGCGCAAGGGTTCTCGGTGTTGCTCTACGACGGCCCGGTGCCCACTCCGGTGGTCGCGTTCGCGGTGCGGCACACCGGCGCCGCGGCCGGAGTGCAGATCACCGCCTCCCACAACCCGGCCACGGACAACGGTTACAAGGTGTATCTGCACGGCGGGATGCAGATCGTGTCACCTGTGGACCGCCGCATCGAAGCTGCGATGGCCAAGGCTCCTCCCGCCGACGAAATCCCACGGCAGGCCGTGCGGCGCGGCGGCGCCGATCTGGTAGAGCGCTACCTGCACCGCGCGGCCGGGGTGAGGCGGGCGAGCGGCAACGTCCGGGTGGCTTTGACGCCGATGCACGGCGTCGGCGGCGCGCTGGCCGTCCAGGCACTGCGGCGGGCCGGCTTCGACGACGTGCACACTGTCGCCGCCCAGTTCGCGCCGGACCCCGACTTCCCGACCGTGGCGTTCCCCAACCCCGAAGAACCGGGCGCCACGGATGCGCTGCTCGCGCTGGCCGCCGACGTCGGGGCCGACGTGGCGATCGCGCTGGACCCCGACGCCGACCGGTGCGCGGTCGGGATACCCGACCGCACCGGCTGGCGCATGCTCTCCGGTGACGAAACTGGCTGGCTACTGGGCGATTACATCCTTTCCCACCCCGCCGCGCGGAGCCGGACGGTAGCCAGCACCGTGGTGTCTTCGCGCATGCTTGCCGCGATCGCGGCACACCACGGCGCAAACCATGTCGAGACGCTGACCGGCTTCAAGTGGCTGGCGCGCGCGGACGCGAAGGAACCCGGGACGCTGGTCTACGCGTATGAAGAAGCGATCGGTCACTGCGTCGACCCGGCCGCTGTGCGGGACAAGGACGGCATCAGCGCCGCAGTGTTGTTCTGCGATCTGGTGGCCGCCCTGCGGGGCCGTCCGGTGCCCGAACTGCTCGACGACCTCGCCCGGCGCTACGGCGTGCACGAAGTCGCCGCGGTGCCGCGTCGCGTCGCCAGCGTCGACGAGGCCGTCGCGCTGATGAGCCGGCTGCGCGACAACCCGCCGGGGCGGCTGGGCGGCTTCACCGCAACAGTCACCGATATCACCGATGCGCTGCTTTTCACCGGCGGCGACGACGCCACGTCGATGCGGGTGGTAGTGCGACCATCCGGCACCGAACCGAAGCTCAAGTGCTACTTGGAAATTCGGTGCGCGCCGACAGCTGACGTGGACTCAGCGCGGCAGCGCGCCCGCCACCGGCGCGATGAACTCGTCGCTGCGATTAGTCAGTGGTGAGTCAGCGCGGCCCGAACTGACGGTCGCCGGCGTCGCCGAGGCCCGGCACGATGTAGGCGATCTCGTTGAGCCCGTCGTCGACGGCCGCGGTGAACAGTCGCGCGTTCGGCGCGGCTTCCTGCACCGCGGCGATGCCTTCCGGCGCCGCCACTACGCACAGCATGGTGATGTCGGTGGCTCCTCGCTCTTGGAGCAGGCCGATGGTGTGGGTCATCGATCCGCCGGTGGCCAGCATCGGATCGAGGATCATGACCGGCATTGTTGCCAGATCGTCGGGTAACGACGCCAGATAAGGCACCGGGCGGGCGGTCTCCTCGTCGCGCGCGACACCGACGAAGCCGACGTGCGCCCCGGGTAGTACGGCGTGCGCCTCGGTCACCATCCCCAACCCGGCCCGCAGCACCGGCACCAGCAGGGGCGGGCTGGCCAGGCGCGACCCCGTGGTCTCGGCGACTGGCGTGCGGATGGGCACGGGCACGATAGGCGCGTCGCGAGTGGCCTCGTAGACCAGCATCAACGTCAATTCACGCAGCGCGGCCCGGAACACGGCGTTGTCGGTCCGCTCGTCGCGCAGCGCGGTCAACCGGACCGCCGCCAGCGGGTGGTCGATGACGTGGACGTCCACGGCGCGACCCTATATAACGATCGGGTTCACCCGCGCGTTTTCGTCCGGGCAACCGGCAAATCCCAGCCATATACTCCGGGCGTGCAGGGGTTGCGACGATATCTGACCAGCTTTTTCTGCGCGTTGGCGGCGCTGAGTGCGCTGCCGGTCCCGCCCGTCCGGGCCGCGGCGGCGCTGCCTGCCTATGCCCACGTGGTGATCGTGGTCGAGGAGAACCGCTCGCAGGCCAACATCATCGGCAGCAAGCAAGCACCGTTCATCAACGCGCTGGCTGCGGGCGGAGCGATGATGGCACAGTCGTTCGCCGAAACCCATCCCAGCGAACCGAACTACCTGGCGTTATTCGCCGGCAGCACGTTCGGCGTGACCAAGGACAGCTGCCCGGTGAACGCCGGCGCCGCGCCCAACCTGGCTTCGGAACTGCTGGCATCGGGCCGCACCTTCGGTGGCTTCTCCGAGGACCTGCCCGCGGTGGGGTCGACGGTGTGCAGTGCGGGCAAGTACGGCCGCAAGCACGTGCCCTGGGTCAACTTCACGAATGTGCCGCCAACGGTGTCCGTGCCGTTCTCGGCGTTCCCCAGTCCTGCGAACTATGCGAGCTTGCCGACGGTCTCGTTCGTCATCCCCAACAACGACAACAACATGCACGACGGATCCATCGCCCAGGGCGACGCCTGGCTGAACCGCCAGATGACGCCCTATGCGAACTGGGCGAAAGCCAACAACAGCCTGCTGATCGTCACCTGGGACGAGGACGACGGCGGACCCCGCAACCAGATCCCGACGGTGTTCTACGGGGCGCACGTGTTGCCCGGCACATCGAACGAGACCATCAACCACTACAACCTGCTCGCCACGCTGGAAGAGATGTACGGACTACCCAAAACCGGCTACGCGGCCAATGCTCCCGTCATCTCGAGTATTTGGGGCGGATAAGCGCGAACGGTCCGGGTCGCTATTGTGTGCCGCATGGCTGCTGACCTCGTGCCGATCCGCTTGAGCCTGTCTGAGGGCGACCGCTACACGCTGTGGGCGCCCCGCTGGCGTGACTCCGGGGACGAGTGGGAAGCGTTCCTGGGCAAGGACGAGGACCTCTACGTTTTCGAGAGTGTCGCCGACCTTGCTGCGTTCGTGCGCGGCGGCGGTGAGCACGATCTGGTCGACCACCCGGCGTGGAATGAGATCACCGAGGTGCACGCCCACAAGCTGGACCCGGCCGAAGACAAGCATTTCGACCTGGTGGCGGTCGAGGAGTTGGTGGCCGAGAAGCCGACCGAGAAGTCGGTGACCGCGCTGGCCGCAACGCTGGCGATTGTGTCGTCCATCGGATCGGTGTGCGAGTTGGCGCCGATCTCGAAGTTCTTCAATGGCAATCCCAGCCTGGGGACCGTCTCCGGCGGCATCGACCATTTCAGCGGCAGGGCTGGTCAGAAGCGCTGGAACGCGATCGCCGAGATAATCGGTCGCAGCTGGGACGACGTGGTCGAGGCCATCGACGGCATCGCCACCATCCCCGCGGTCGATGAAAAACTGGCCGCGAAGGCCGCCGAGGAACTCGAGGAAGAGGTCGAAGAAGAGGAAGAGGAGGACGCGGCCGCCGAAGTCGAAGGAGCCGACGATGCCTCCGATGATGCCGACGAAGTCGTCGACGAGGCGTCCGCTGCGGAGTCTGACGAGTCTGACGATGAGGACTCCGAAGACGGAGAGGACCGCGCGGAAGGCGACACCGTCGTGCTCGGCAGCGACGAGGACTTCTGGGTAGAGGTGGGTATCGATCCCATCCGGATCATGACGGGATCGGGCACCTTCTACACGCTGCGGTGCTACCTCGACGACCGTCCCATCTTCCTGGGTCGCAACGGCCGGATCAGCGTGTTCAGCTCTGAGCGGGCGCTGGCCCGCTACCTCGCCGACGAGCACGACCATGACTTGTCCGAGTTGGCCACCTACGCCGACATCCGCACCGCCGCCACCGACGGGTCACTGAAAGTCGATATCACCGACGAGAACGTCTACGTGCTCAGCGGGCTGGCCGACGACTTCGCAGACGGGCCGGAGGCCGTGGATCGCGAGCAACTCGACCTCGCGGTCGAACTGTTGCGCGACATCGGCGACTACTCCGAGGAACGGACCGTCGACAAGGCGCTGGAGCCGAGCAAGCCGCTGGGCAAGCTGATCGCGTACGTGCTGGAGCCCGAATCGGCTAGCAAGCCCACCGGACCGTATGCGTCCGCGGTGCGGGCTTGGGAGAAGCTGGAAGCCTTCGTGGATAGCCGGCTGCGGCGCGAGTAGGACGACGGCGTCTCGGGCAGGTGTCAGTCTCGGCACAGCTCGTCCGCCACGCTTGCCAGGGCCGGCGTGGCACTGTTCGATGACGACATGTCCGCCGGTGTAGCAGCCGTTGTAGCGGTACCGGAGCTGATCGCCGCGGCCGCAACGGATTTGGCGACGATTGACCGTACTCTCGCCGTGGCCCGGATGACCGCGGCCGGGCCCACCAGCAACGTGCTACCCGCTGCAGCCGACGAAGTGTCGGGCGCTGTAGCGCAGCTGTTTTCCCAGCAGGCCCGCGAATATCAGCGGACGGCCGGACACGGGGCGGCCTACCTCCAGCAATTCGTCGAGCACCTGGCGTTGGCCGCTCGCTCCTATGGCGGCGTCGACGCCGCCAACGCTTCTACGCTGGGGACCGCAGCCGCCGACGCTTACCTGACCGCGGCCGCTTCTGCGTTGGGGACCGCAGCCGCCGACGCTTCTGCGTTGGGGATCGCGAACGCTTCTGCCTTGGGGACCGCGGCCGCCGGCCTCCCCTCGTTCGATCCGCTGGTGGCCAATGTGACGACGCTGTTTTTTCAGGTAGCCGCGGGGGCCTACTACTTGCTGTTCCCGATCCTGTTGCCGCCCATTTTTCTTGCGCTGGCCATTTGGCTGCCGCTGGCGTTCTTGAGTTCGGTGTTACCGCTCTAAGTTTTTGGACGCGCTGGGAAGACACAGGTGCGCGCTAGGACGACACAGGTACGCGCTGGGAAGACACAGGTATTTGCCCGCCTCTGAGCGACAACCGACCATCGAGTGTCGCTGCCGGCGCCGTTGTCGCCCAGAGGCGGGCAAAGGTCATGCCCTTCCGCAGACGCGGCATTCTCTGAGCGACAACCGACCATCGAGTGTCGCTGCCGGCGCCGTTGTCGCTCAGAGGCGGGCAAAGGTCATGCGCTTCCGGCAGGGCGAGGCAGCCCGCGGAAACCAGGTAGCAGGCCCTCTCTGATGCGGCGTTGACCGGCTAGAGGCTTGCATTTTGGTTGCGAAGTTGAGTGAACGTTTTGTACGTTGAGCGGGCCGTCCCACGACGACGAACGGTCCCGTCAACACACCTATGTTTAGTGGATATTCCTTTGAACTGCAGCAGTTCTCGGACATCACGCACCAGTGGAACCCGCAACCGATCCGACTACTCCTGCCTAGGAGTCCCGCGAACCCGCGGGGCGCCGGGGCAACGCCACCACGATAGGAACTGAATGAGGAAACGACTCTCAAGAATCGGTATCGGAGTTACGGTGACCGCCTTCGCGTTGTTGTTCGCTGCTCCGGTGGCAACCGCAGATCCGCCGCCGCCGCAAGGATGCCCCCGCAGTGCGCCCGTGTGGGATGGAAACAGATGCGTGCCGTACCACAACGACCACCCCTGCCCGCCGCGCCTGCCCGACGGAAGCTGCTTCATTTGCTGCGGCCCCTAGCGAACCGTTCAAGTCTTGAGTCGGCGACTACGCAGCCGAAATAGACGCGGCATGTTGGGCGCCCAGGCGGCACATTCTGCACCGATGCGGCGCATCGGCGACTGTCGAGACGGCTCGGGATAGGTATCGGTCCGCGCTGGCTTGGCAGTGACCCGGCGCTAACCCATGCCATTCGCGAGGCCGGCCAACCCCTGCAAAATGCCGGGGGCGAAATAGACGAGACCGGCGAGAAACAGTAAAAGCGGCGGCCCGACGAGAATCGTGAGAAGGGCACCCAACAACGGGGCGGTTATTTCCTCGAGCGTGGTGGGAAATGTCAGTCCGAACAGGGACGCGGCGGCGCTGCCCGGTGCACCCGGCGACGTGACGAAGTCCTGCAGGTGCGCGGCATTGCCGGTTTCGGCGCTGGCATAGGCAGCTGCGCCGCTGGTCAGGCGCTGTTCGAACTGCTCATGGAATGCTGCCACCTGCCCGGCGAGCTGCTGATATTCCTCGGCGTCGCGGCAGAAGAGCTGCGCGATGCCCGACGAAACCTCGTCGGCGGCTGCGGGCGCAATGGCCAGGGTGGGGGCCGCCGCTTGGAGGTGCGCGGCGTCGAGATGCGAACCGATGGCCGCCAATTCCGTTGCCGCCGCCTGCATCGATTCCGGCGTCACCATCACGTCCGACATGTCCAATACCATCCCCCATTCGGTCGAATGACGCTTCGGTATTCGCGAACTTCTCCAGGCGGGTCAGCACCAACGACGGTTCATCGCACGGGACATGCAGGAGTCGTCCAGAAAGGAGTGGCGCCTGGGCCGTGCCACCCGCTCGGGTGAACGGTTGCGCCGGGTGGACGGGGCTGGGTTGCGGGTCAAATACTTCATGTCGAGCTCCTCGGGAACGCCAGATTGAACACTTCGACTGTGCTCTTGCTGACCGCGGCAACCATCGGTTGGAATGCGTAATTCTCCAGCGACCAAGTCGTAGGCGAACTCAGAGGCGCCCAGTGTCGCTACGTAGTATCGCTGACACTCAGCCGATCAGCACCGCGTAGCGCGGCTTGATCACCTCGTCGATGATCTCCAGCCGTTCGAGGAACGGGATGAACGCCGACTTCATCGCATTGATCGTGAAACGTTCCAGATCGCTCCACCCGTAGCCGAACGCTTCAACCAGCCGCTGCATCTCCTGGCTCATCGTCGTATCACTCATCAGCCGGTTGTCGGTGTTCACCGTTACCCGGAAGCGGCTGCGGGCCAGCAGGTCGAACGGGCGCTCGGCGATGCTGTTCACCGCGCCGGTCTGCACATTCGAGCTGGGGCACAACTCCAGCGGAATTCGCTTGTCCCGCAATACCGCTGCGAGCCTGCCCAGAGAAGCGACACCGTCCGGCCCAAATGATGTCGTCGTCGATGCGTACCCCGTGACCCAGCCGGTCTGCACCGCAGAACGCGATCGCCACGTTAATGGACGGTAGCCCGAAGGCCTCGCCAACATGAATCGTGAAGCGCGCGTTGCGGTCTCGCATGTCGTTATTTCGGTCAGAGCGTTATCGAAGGCGTCCCCAACGGTGCCGATGGAGGGCATCAGCCCGGACAGGGCCGCGCTTCCCCGAACCGCGGCGCCAATTGTATGAGTCTGTGTAATTGACTGACAGGTCAGTTATTGGCGTGGCAGCATGTGCGCCACGTCGGCGGCGGCGTAGGGCGTCGATGATGAGTTGGCCACATCGGTTTGGCAGGGGTTCGTGATGTCGTTGATGATTACGCCGGAGTTTGTCACTAGCGCGGCGGCGGATTTGGCTGGTATCGCCTCGGGGATTGATCGGGCTGCAGCGGGGGCCGGTGTTCCGACGACTGCGGTGGCTGCCGCGGCTGCTGATGAGGTGTCCGTGGCGATCGCGGACCTGTTCAGGCTGCACGGGGCGGCGTTCCAAGCGCTCAATGTGCAGGCGTTGACTTTTCATCGGGAGTTCGTCGGATTGCTCAGCGCGGGCGCACAACGTTATGCCGTTGCCGAGACCAGTGCAGCGGCTTCTCTGGAGAGCCTTCATGCTGCGATCAACGCTCCGTTCCTGTCGGTGTTGGGGCGGCCGTTGTACGGGGATGGCGCGGATGGGTTTACCAACGCTGAGGGCATTGGGACTGCTGGTGGTGCGGGGGGTTTGCTGTTCGGCAACGGCGGCAATGGCGGGGCCAGCACCGCGGCCGGGCGCGCTGGCGGTGCAGGTGGTGCGGCAGGCCTGATCGGCAATGGTGGCGTCGGGGGTGGGGGCGCTGCAGGAGCAGCGGGCGTCGCCGGCACCGATGTCGTCATAGTGTCTGTCGTTAATGGCACGGTGGTTGCTGGCGCTGGTGGTGCCGGCGGGATCGGTGGTGCTGGCGGCGCCGGCGGCAACGGCGGGCTGTTGTGGGGTCATGGTGGCGCTGGCGGTGTCGGTGGCGTTGGTGGCGTAGGTGGCGCCGGCGGCACCATCACCGGCAGCGGCGCCGAGTACGGCATTAACAACTACTACGGTCCCATCACCGGTGGAGCAGGGGGTGCTGGTGGCGCCGGCGGTGCCGGAGGTGCCGGTGGTACCGGCGGACTGTTGTGGGGTGACGGCGGAGTTGGTGGCGCCGGCGGGGCCGCCAGCCATGGCGGCGCCGGTGGCACGATCACCGGCACCGGCGACGGCAGCATCGCCACCGGCAATTTTATAGCCGGCATTAACAACTCCAGCTTCATCACTGGTGGAGCGGGGGGTGCTGGTGGTGCCGGCGGTGCGGGAGGTGCCGGCGGTACCGGCGGACTCCTGTGGGGTGACGGCGGAGCTGGTGGCGCCGGCGGGGCCGCCAGCCATGGCGGCGCCGGTAGCACGATCGCCGGTGACAGCAGCGGCGTCGTCGACGATTCTCCCAGGGGCATTTTCAACACGTCTGGCTCCATAATCACTGGTGGAGCGGGGGGTGCTGGTGGTGCCGGCGGTGTGGGGGGTGCCGGTGGTACCGGCGGACTCCTGTGGGGTGACGGTGGAGCTGGTGGCGCCGGCGGGGCCGCCAGCCACGGCGGCGCCGGTAGCACGATCACCGGTGACAGCACCAGCCCCGGCAGCGTCGGCGATACTTTAGTCGGCATTGACAACCATGGCTTCATTACTGGTGGAGCGGGGGGTGCTGGTGGTGCCG
>NZ_LZLQ01000061.1 GCF_001673315.1 Mycobacterium asiaticum
GGTTGGTAGGCACATCGCTTTGTGACGCTTTGCTTTGTGACGCTGTCGTGCAACTCCGTTTCGCCGCGATCCAGCCGTGGCAATCAGCTCGTCATCGAACGACTAAGACACCACTTTGGTGGCTGCCGACCTGCCGAGTTTTTGTGTATTTGCCGAAAACGTAAATATTTTCCATGAAGTAGGCAAGAACGCGCTCAGAACTCAGTTGATCACGCGTAATCTTCGCCCGAATAATCCCGAGGATTCCTCGAGAGCCGGGCTCCTCGCGTCGAAACACCGCTGGGTCGATGGGAGTCGAAATGTCGTCTTATGTCTTCGCAATGCCGCAGGACTTCGCCACCGCCGCGTCGACATTGGGCAGACTCGGTTCATCGATCCAATCGGCAAATGCCGCGGCGGCGGGTTCTACGACGCAGGTGGCAGCTGCGGCGCTAGATGAGGTCTCGGCGGAGATTTCTGCGCTATTCGGCAATTTCGGTCACGAGTATCAAGTGCTCAGCTCCCGACTCGCGTTGTTTCACAATCAGTTTGCGCAGACCCTCAGCGGTGCCGGGTCCGTTTAT
>NZ_LZLQ01000062.1 GCF_001673315.1 Mycobacterium asiaticum
GGTGGTGGCCGAGAAACGCCGCTACTCCACCCGTGTCGTGCTCGGCGCCGGCCTGCTGGGCGGGCTCTTCGGCGCCTTCTTAACCGCCGGCGCGGCGGCGCTCATCGTGGCGTTCGGTTTCGGGCCTCCCCCGCCGCCGGGGTTTGGACCACCGCCAGGGCCGTCGCACTTCGGGTTCCCGCATCCCGGGCCGGGCGGACCGATGGCCGGACCCAAGGGACCGTGGGGAATGCCGCCAATGGGCCCGGGCGGGCCCGGTCTGCCGGCTGGGCCCGGCGGGCCGGGTGGACCGGCTGGGCACGGTGGGCTCGGTGGACCTGGTGCGCCGGGTGGTCTGCAGCCGCCTGGTGCGCCGGGTGGTCAGCAGCCGCCGGGTCCCGGCCAGCCGCCAGCGCCTTCGTCGGCGGGGCCCAGCGCGTCGCCCGCGCCCCCGCGGTAGGGGCAACCCGTCGCGAGGGCGCGCTTAGTGCCACACTTGACGGCGTGTCACCGTACCGACACGCGCCCTCGCGCAACGGACGGAAGGTTGTCGCCACGACTTCTTCAACACTTTTAGGCCGGATCGGAGCTCGATTGCTGCGATCCCGCAAGCTGGTCCGCGCCCCGATCTGGATCTATCGAGCGCGTGCCGGGGCGCTGTTCGGCTCGCGAATGCTCATGCTTGAACACATCGGCCGCACGTCGGGCATGCCCCGCTACGTTGTGCTTGAGGTGGTCGATCACCCGAGGCCAGACACGTATGTCGTTCCTTCCGGCTTCGGCCGAAAAGCCCAGTGGTTCCGCAACATTGAAGCCAACCCCAGGGTGCGCGTCTATG
>NZ_LZLQ01000063.1 GCF_001673315.1 Mycobacterium asiaticum
GGGTTGTCGGGGGACAATCTGACGGGGTTTGGTGCTTTTAATACGGGTAGCGGTAATGTGGGGTTGTTCAATTCGGGTACCGGGAATGTGGGGTTCTTTAATTCTGGTACGGGGAACTGGGGGTTGTTCAATTCGGGGAGTTATAACACGGGTGTGGGTAATTCGGGGGTGGCGAGTACTGGTGTGTTCAATGCGGGTGGTTTCAACACGGGGTTGATGAATGCGGGCAGTTACAACACCGGTAGTTTCAATGCCGGTGATGCCAATACCGGCGATTTCAACCCGGGCAGTGTCAACACGGGCTGGTTGAACACCGGTGACACCAATACCGGGCTGGCCAACTCCGGCAACGTCAACACCGGCGCCCTCATCTCGGGCAACTACAGCAACGGCACCTTATGGCGAGGCAATTTTCAGGGATTGCTCGGACCTTTATCAACCGGATTGAACGTCCTTCCGCAAATGCCGCTCAGCGTCGATATCAACGGCGGTGTCGGTGCCATAACCATCCAGCCTATCCACATTCTTCCCGAGATCCCGATCAACATCCACGAAACCCTCTACCTCGGTCCCTGGGTCGTGCCGCCCATCGACGTCCCAGCAATGACGTTGGACATCGGAATACCGCATGTTTCGATCGGACCGATCAAATTAAATCCCATCACCCTGTGGCCGGCTCAACACGTCGACTACAATGCAACATTCGCTTGGCCGATATCGACCGTCACCATTCCGGGAATTCAGCAGGTCGCGCTTAGTCCCTCCCCAATCCCACTCACGTTGATCGGCCCAATTCATATCAATACCGGCTTTTTAGTCCCGATCACTTTCAGCTTCGATACTCCGGCACTCACGCTCTTTCCGAATGGTGTCAGTATCCCCGACACACCGCTCTCCCTGGCTCTCGGCATGACGGTGGGCACTGATGCTTTCAGCATCCCCGGCTTTTCGATTCCCGAGCAGGCGATTCCGTTGACCATCGACTTGGTCGGGCATATCGACGCGCTCAGTACCCCGGCTATCACGATCGACTACATCCCCTTGAATCTGCAGGCGACCGGCCACGCCGGCCCCGTCGGCATCCCGGGCATCAACGTTGCGGCCATGCCGGGATTCGGGAATTCGACCATCGCCCCGTCATCGGGTTTCTTCAACAGCGGTGCGGGTGGATCGTCGGGATTCGGTAACGTCGGCGCGCACCTGTCAGGTATTGGCAATGTCGGTGCGCAGTTGTCGGGGTTGTTGTCGGGAAGCGGCCTGGGAAACATCGGCAGCGACAATTTCGGGTTGGGCAGTTTCGGCTGGGGCAACACCGGTATCGGCAATTCGGCAGTTGCCCACACGGGCATTTTCAACACGCTTGGCATCGCTCAGAGCCCAGTAGTCTTCCCTCAATCGCTGAACTTCGGCACTATCTCCGAAATTCCCGCCGAACTTCGGGTGCTAGGCGCGATAGGTCCCATCCACGTCGAGCCCATCCCGATTCCCGAATTCAATGTACACGTGACCGGAGGCTTCATCGGACTGCGCGAGTTCACTCTCCCGGAGATCACCATTCCCGCGATCCCTATTCACCTGTCGGGATTCCTTGAACTTCAGGGCTTCCACGTGTCTCCGACGCCAATACTTCCGGCATTAGACGCGAGCCTCTCGGCGATGATGAATCCGCTGTCATTGCCGAGCCCATTGATCACACTAGATAACTACGGTCCGCCGTTGGGTGGGCCCGGCGCAAAATTCCCCGTCGCACCGTTCTACCTCAGCATCAGCGATCTGAAAATAAACGGGCCGATGATCGGCGGTGGAAACCCGGGAGTCGTCACCCCGCTCAGCCTGCCGTTCAATCTGTCCACGACCCCCCTGACCTTGTTCCCCACCGGCGTCACTATTCCGGACCAAACACCGCTGAGAATCAACCTGTCCGGCGGCCTCGACAGCATCACTCTTTTTCCGGGAGGCCTGAAGTTCCCGGAAAACCCCTTGGTCAGCCTCACCAACTTCTCCCTCGGCACCAGTGCATTCACCATTTTCCCGCAGGGTTTCACGATCGACAGCATCCCGGTGGACCTGCACACCAGCCTCGGTATCGGCCCCATACCGCTCGGCTGGGGATACATTCCGCCCTCGCCGGCGAACGGGCCCATTGCGGCTGTCCCAGGTGGGTTTGGAATCACCAGCGGCCTTTTCCCCCTGCACTTGACGCTGACCGGCGACATCGGCCCCATCAGCATCCCGGCTACCCCCGTGCTCGATGCAATAAAACCTCTCCTGGCTGTCACGGGAAACATCGAAATCGGCCCGTTCACCCTCCCGGATATCCCTATCCCTGCGGTCAACCTGAGCCTCGACGGAAACGTCGACCTCAGCTTCAGCGCTCCGGCCACCACACTTCTTTCCGGCCTGGGTATCGCCGGTGGCCTGGATATCCCGCAAATACAAATTGCGTCTCTTTCCACCCAGCCGGCCAAGATTTATATGGCGGTCGGCAATACACTTATGCTGTTCGATTTCAGGGACGGCATCACCCTTAATCCCATTATTATCCCGGGCAGCTCCATTCCATTCAGCATGGCAGAACTAGGTATCCCGTTCGGCGGTTACAGTAATTCCATACCGATCAATCTGTCATTCGGATCCCAGGCTTCGACCATAAAGTCGATGGTCTTGGATTACATCCAGCCGATCAACCTGTCCGTCGACCTCGAGGCCATGTCGCTGCCGGCCACCGTCATTCCTGCAATCCCACTGAACATGGACCTCATCACCCCCGTGGGACCCATCAACATCCCGATCATCAGCATGCCGGGCTCGGGCAACTCGACCTCCACCCCCGCATCGGGCCCCTTCGCCGGGTTCGACATCTCAGGCCTGAACTTCGGTTTCCCGAACGCCGGGGAGAGCCTTTTGAGCCTGTTCGATGGAAGCTTCGCGAACAGACCAAAGCCGACACCCAAAGGGCTTCCAAACGGGTGAGAAACAAAT
>NZ_LZLQ01000064.1 GCF_001673315.1 Mycobacterium asiaticum
TAGCAGCTGCCGGGCACCGCCGACGCGTTCCTGGCCCTGATCGAGGCCGGCTGGGACACCGAGGTGGCCCGCCGCCCGCACGGCCAGCACACCACCGTCCTGGTCCACCTCGATGTGGACCAGCGCGCGGCCGCCGTGCACCTGGGTCCGCTGCTCACCGAAGCCGAACGCCAATACTTGACCTGCGATGCCACTTTTGAGGTGTGGTTTCACCGCGACGGCCAACCCCTCGGCTCCGGGCGCAGCACCCGCGAGATCAGCCGCCGGCTCCGCCGCGCCCTGGAACACCGCAAACACGGCCGCTGCGCGGTCCCGGGCTGTGGGGCCACCCGCGGTCTGCACGCCCACCACATCACCCATTGGGAAAACGGCGGCCCCACCGACCTGGACAACCTGGTCCTGCTCTGCCCCTACCACCACCGCGCCCACCACCGCGGCCTGATCACCATCACCGGACCCGCCCACCAACTCCTAGTCACCGACGACGACGGCCAACCCCTCACTCCCGGGTCACTGGCACACCCACCCACCACACCGCTGGGCGGCGCGGACGACCGCACTTTTGACCAGGCTGAACTTCCTCGCTGGCGGGAAGTGACCGCCGGGT
>NZ_LZLQ01000065.1 GCF_001673315.1 Mycobacterium asiaticum
GTACTGCGGTTCTGCTGGGCTGTATCCGGGGTGGATCAGCGGCACGAGTTTGGCGGACTGGGCGAGTTCGGCCAGCAGGTCCGGGGTGATAAGGCCGTCGGCGCCGATCTCGGCAGCCGGGGCGGTACCAGTGCCGTTGAGCGTGGACTGCTCGGCGATGACGTGGATGACGACCGGCGATACCGGCTTTACCTGCGCTGCAGTGCAGTCCAGGCGCCCGCAGCGACAATCCAGCCGGCCGCCCCCGGCGGCCAGCGCACCTAGGGCGTCGGCACGGCGTTGATCGCGGGTGCGCGGATCGTGCGGGCACACAGAAGCCGCCAGCGCGGACAGCTTGGCGTCCAAGGCACGTGCGTCAGGACTCGCCAGACTGCCATGGATTTCCGAGGTGCCCTCACAGTCCGCACTGATGTAAATCTCGCGGTCTTTGTGATTCTTGCGGCGGCGGTGCACCGCGTCGAGATCGATTCGGGCCACGATCGCATCGACTTTCCTCGCCAAACGCGCCGGGGTCAGCGAAGGCCAACGCGTCACATTGACGGCGATGCGCTCATCGACACGGGCCATTGCGTCGTCGTCCGTGATCAGGTCGGTGTGGCACACGATGGTGGCGAACGCCGAAAAGTTGATATCGCCGGCTACAAATACCTGGGCCACCTTGGGCAAGCGCTCCCGCATCGCCCGCGCATAGCGCACTTTCGACTGACCCAACCCCTGGCTGATCTTTAGGCCCGCAGCCACCTCCGCTGCGACCGCCGCCATCGTGTCGATGGCCCATCCCTCGGTCTCTGCACTGCGGGACAGGCGGTAGCTGAACAGTTGCCCGACCGCGACCAATTCCATTGCAGCGGCCTGGTTCTGCACCCGCGCGGCCGACTGGATATGCGCTACCCAAGCAGCGGACTCCGCGGTGGTAGCGCTGAGCCCTTCCCGGTGATCGATCACCGCGTCCATCCACTCCCGGAATCGGGCGAGCTTCTCCTCGGCCGACAACCCATGCTCTGTTTCGAACATACATTCGATATTACCTCACGGCACCGACATTCTGATTCGTGAGAAATTCGCAGGTCCGAGCCGGTTGGGTCACAACCACAGGGACCTACGAGCAATTCACAGGACCTTACACAGTTAGCCTAAGTAAAAAGTCCATATGGACAATTTCGCACGCGTCGCAGTGACGACGACGGCAATCGTCGTAGGTATCGGGTTGTTCGGCGTGGGAGCGGCTCAGGCGCAGCCTGGACCGCCCCCGCATTGGTGCCCAGGTGATTTCTGGGACCCGGGATGGGGTGCGAATCTGAACCCGTTTGCCTGTCACGACAACCCACAGGCGGCCGACCCGAACCTCATCCCCGACCCGAACGTGCTCGTTCCCGGACCCGTCGTACCCGAACACCACCCCTATCCCGGCCAGCCTGGGAAGCCCTATGGTTCGGATGGACCCGGGTACCCGGGCGGACCTGGTGGAACTCCTGGCGGTGCGCCGGGTGGGCCCAGCGGAGCGCCGGGTGCGCCGGGCGGTCCCGGGGGTGCGCCAGGTGGTCCCGAGGGTGCGCCGGGCGGTCCCGGGGGAGTTCCGGGTGCTCCGGGTGGCCCCGGAGGCGCTCCGGGTGGTCCCGGGGGTGCTGCGGGCGGTCCTGGGGGCGGCGGCAGCATCGGCGGTGGGCCGAGCGGCGGCGGCGGTGCGCCGGGTGGCGGTGCGCCAAGCGGTGGCGGCGGAAGCATTGGCGGCGGTGGCAGCAGCAGCGGCGGCAGTAGCGGCGGCAGCAGCGGCGGCAGTAGCGGAGGCAGCAGCGGCGGCGGTGGCAGTAGCGGTGGCAGCAGCGGTGGCAGTAGCGGCGGTGGCGGCAGTAGCGGTGGCAGCGGCGGTGGTGGTGGCGGTGGCGGCAGCCATTGATTCATTCAAGGCGCTGACCGAGTAACAACAGAGAAGGCTAAAGACGTTCGGCTAACTGAGTCATAGGGTGGGTATGCGCTGCTGAGAGAGTGAGATCAGACGGACCCAGAAGGGGAGAAGTATGTCGCACCCATCCAACGAGCCTGAGACTGCCACCAAGCGCCACCACGTCGTCATCATCGGAAGCGGATTCGGCGGCTTGAATGCGGCCCGAAAACTCAAGCGCGCCGATGTCGACATCACCCTGATCTCGAAAACCACCACCCACCTGTTCCAGCCGCTGCTGTACCAGGTGGCCACGGGCATCCTGTCCGAGGGCGACATCGCCCCGACCACCCGCCTGATCCTGCGCAGGCAAAAGAATGTGCGGGTGTTGCTCGGCGAGGTCAACGAAATTGATCTGCACGGCCGTACGGTCACGTCCAAGTTGATGGACATGGAGACCGTGACTCCCTACGACAGTCTGATCGTGGCCGCCGGCTCGCAGCAGTCCTACTTCGGAAACGACGAATTCGCGACGTTCGCGCCCGGCATGAAGACCATCGACGACGCTCTGGAGCTGCGGGGCCGCATCCTGGGCGCATTCGAGGCCGCTGAGGTGAGCACCGACGCTGCCGAGCGGGAACGTCGTCTGACCTTCGTGGTGGTAGGCGCCGGACCAACCGGCGTCGAGGTGGCGGGCCAGATCGTCGAACTTGCCGAACGCACCCTGGCCGGCGCCTTCCGCACCATCAAGCCCAGCGAGTGCCGCGTCGTCCTGGTCGATGCCGCTCCTCTGGTGCTGCCGCCGATGGGCGAGAAGTTGGGCGGTAAAGCGCAACGGCGGTTGGAAAAGATGGATGTCGAGATCCAGCTCAACGCGATGGTGACCGCCGTCGACTACAAGGGCATCACCATCAAGGAAAAGGACAAAGGCGAACGCCGCATCGAATGCGCGGTCAAAGTCTGGGCGGCGGGCGTCCAGGCGAGCAAGCTGGGCAAGATGGTCGCGGAACAGTCCGACGGAACCGAGACCGATCGCGCCGGACGGGTTGTCGTGGAGCCCGACCTGACCGTCAAGGGCCACCCCAACGTCTTCGTCATCGGTGACCTCGCATCGGTGCCGGACGTGCCCGGCATGGCTCAGGGAGCAATCCAGGGTGCGCACTATGCCACCAAGGTGATCAAGAACATGGTCAAGGGCAAAGACGACCCGGCCAATCGCGAGCCGTTCAACTACTTCAACAAAGGCAGCATGGCGACGGTCTCGCGGTACAGCGCCGTCGCACAGGTCGGCAAGCTGGAGTTCGGCGGTTTCATCGCCTGGCTGGCATGGCTGGTGCTGCACCTTGCATACCTGGTCGGCCACCGGAACCGGATCGCCGCACTGTTCTCCTGGGTGATCTCTTTCTTGGGGCGGACTCGTGGGCAGATGGCCATCACCAGTCAGATGATCTACGCGCGCGTGGTGACCAAGTGGATGGAAGAAAGCCAGGGTCTCTCACCTAACGAGAGCCAGGGCGCATTGGCCGCCGCCGAGCAGGCGGAAAAGGCGGAGCAGAAAGCCGGTTAGCTCAGGGCCTGGTCGATATCGGCGATCAGATCGTCGGTGCCTTCCAGGCCGACGGAGATCCGGACCACGCCGTCACCGAGCCCGATGGCGGCACGCCCCTCGGGACCCATCGCCCGGTGCGTCGTGGTGGCCGGATGGGTGACCAGCGACTTGGTGTCGCCGAGGTTGTTGGAGATGTCGATCAGCCGCAGCTTGTCCAGCACCTCGAAGGCGCGTCGTTTCGCTGTGTCTTCGCGGCCGTTCTGGCCGCTTTCCAGCTCGAACGTGACAACCGTTCCGCCGCCGGTCATTTGGCGCTTGGCCAGATCATGCTGCGGATGTGACGGCAGGAACGGGTAGCGAACCCAGCGCACCGCGGCGTGGTCCTCCAGGAATTCGGCGATGCGCTGCGCCGAGGCATTGCTGTGGTTGACCCGAACCGCCAGCGTCTCAAGGCCTTTCAACATGATCCAGGCGTTGAACGCGCTCATTGCCGGGCCGGTGTGCCGCATCAGCTTTTGCACCGGACCATCGATGTACTCCTGGTCGCCGAGGATGGCCCCGCCCAGTACTCGGCCCTGGCCATCGATGTGCTTGGTACCCGAGTACACCACCACGTCGACGCCGAGCGGAAAACCCTGTTGCAGCAATGGCGTGGCAAAGACGTTGTCCAGCACCACTTTCGCCCCGGCAGCGTGGGCCAGTTCGGTGACGGCCGCGATGTCGACGAGCGACTGCATCGGATTGGACGGCGTCTCGAAGAAGACGGCCTGGGTGGGCACCGACAGCGCCCGCTCCCACTGCTCCAGGTCGTCGCCGTCGACGAAAACGGTTTCGACGCCCCAACGCGGCAGGATCTCGTTGCACACCACGAAACAGGAACCGAAAAGGCTGCGCGCCGCGACCAAACGATCGCCGGCACCCAGTAGGGCCCCTAGCGAAACGAACACCGCTGCCATCCCGCTTGCCGTCGCGAAAGCGGCCGGAGCACCCTCGATCAGACGCAGCCGCTCCTGGAACATGCTCACGGTCGGATTGCCATAGCGGGAGTAGACGTAGTGGTCCACCTCGCCGGTGAACGACTGCTCGGCGACGGATGCGGACGGGTAGACGTAGCCGGACGACATGAACAGCGCCTCGGCGGTCTCCTCGAACCCCGAACGCGTCAGTCCCCCGCGCACCCCGATGGTCGCCTGGTCGACGCCTTCCGGGAGCGGGTTGTAGGTGCGAATTGAGTTTGGACCGGTCATCCCTGCGGACCTGTTACTAGCCCTGCTACTAGCCTTGTTTCCAAGGCAGCCCCACCGCTCGCCACCCCGTGTCCCCGCGGTGACCGTGACCACCGAGCTGACCTTCGAAGCCGTCCAGCACGTTGTATGCCGGCGTGATGCCTGCCTCGGTGGCTACTTCAGCCGCACCGATGGATCGGTTTCCCGAACGGCACAGGAACACCACTGGCCGCTCCCCCTCGGTGGCGGGCAGCTTGTCCTGCAATTGCGCGAGGAAATTGTCGTTGTGCTGTCCGTTGGACCGGTTCCACTCGATGTAGACCACGTCGCGCCCGAGGCTGGACAGATCGGGCACCCCCACGAAGCGCCATTCGGCGTCGGTGCGCACGTCCACCAGCACGGCCTGAGGGTTGTCCGTCAGCAATTTCCACGCCTCGAGAGGCGTGATATCTCCTGCGTAGCTCACCCGCGTGAGTCTCGCACATCCAGCCGCGACGCGACCTCTCGGGCGCGGTCGCGCGCGGTGGTCACGTCGGGTGCCGTGGCCAGCGCCACGCCCCAGCTGCCCGAGGCAGCACCGGGTTGCTCGCCGACGGTCGAGCCGAACACCCGAAGATCGCTCTCGGGCACCGCGAGCGCAGCGGTCAGCGCGTCACCACTCGGGGCCACACCCCGCCGAGTCGCCCCCTGCTCGATGACCCGGACGGCGCCCGGGGAGACCATCATGGTGTCTACCGCTACTCCCAGGACGGTCCGGGCCTGCAACTCGAATGCCGAAAGGCGCTGGCTGCGCAGCGTGACCCAGGCACTGTCGGATAAACCAGCAGTGACCTCCGAAAAATAGACTTCGTCGCCGTTGATCATCAGTTCCACGCTGTAGACGCCACGCCCGTCCAGCGCCTTCACGATGCGCGCGGCTATCGATTTCGCGGCGTCGAGCGCCGCTGTGGTCATCTCTTGCGGTTGCCAGAACTCCGGCGCGTCAGCGTCGCCGCTGGGGTGACCGATCGGTGAGCAGAATTCGATGGCCTGGCCGGACGTGCCCGCACCGCGAACCACGATCAGAGTGACCAGAAACTCGACATCGACCACCGTCTCGGCCCAGACCCGGCCGGCTCCACCTGCCGTCGCGCGTTCCCAGGCCGCAGCGACCTCGCCGGGCTCGCTAACGACCCCGCGATTTGCCCCGGTAACCGACTTGACCACCAGCGGGAAGCCGGCGTGAGCGGCCACTGCCTCGAGTTCGGCGAGCGATTCGACGAACCAGAACGGCGCGGTCGGCAGGCCGAGTTCGTCGGCCGCCAATCGGCGCAACGCTTCCGGGTCCGCGCAGAGTCGCACGCCGCGGGCACTGGGGACCAGCTCGGTGTCCAGCGCTTGGAGGCCCTCGATCGAAACCGCGTCCACAGCCCCGGGAAGCGTCACCACGAAATCCGGTTGCAGCCTCTGTACCACCGCTGCGAGCTCGTCGGCGTCGCCGCGCGTGGCCGCGTCCGCGGTGATCACCTCAGCGCCTAAACGCTGCAAGGCAACCGTGAGCTCTTCGCCCGCCTCGTTCGACCCGAGCATCAGCACCCGTGGTCCGACGTCGCCCCCGGTCTCGGCTGGTTCCTGCGGCGCAGCAATCTCTCCGACCGACAGCGCCGTCGTGCCTTCTTCGAGATCCGCCGGACGCTCGTGGTCGTCAGTCACCGTTCCAGGATATGGGCGGACGGCAGAAACCACGCGGCTGGACTCTGTGCATGAACATCTGTGAAACTCTTGTGAAAATTTGCAAACCGGCACCGTGCTGTCTCGACGACGAGAAACGCGCGCGTGCCGTGACGACCGAGCCGAGGGGGCACAGCGCGTGCTGGACAGGGAGTACGGTGCGCTACCGCCCGAGATCAATTCGGCCAGGATCTATTCCGGCCCTGGGTCGGCTCCGCTGATCGAAGCCGCCACCGCCTGGGAAGGCCTGGCCAGCGAACTGAATGCCACCGCGGAGTCCTATGCAACCGTGATCGCAGGGCTCGCCAGCCAGGAGTGGTTGGGTCCGTCGTCGATTTCGATGGCGGCCGCGGTGGCTCCGTATGTGACCTGGATGCGGGCTACCGCGGCCCAGGCCGAGCACGCCGCGGCGCAGGCGCTGGCCGCGGCAAACGCCTACGAAACCGCCTATGCGGCGACCGTCCCGCCGGTAGCCATCGCAACCAACCGCAGCACCGTCATCTCGTTGGCCCGTAGCAACATCTTCGGCCAGAACACGCCGGCCATCGCTACCAACGAAGCGGACTACGGCGAGATGTGGGCCCAGGACGTCGTCGCGATGGAAGGCTACGCCGGTAGCTCCGAAGCGGCTGCTCAGTTGGCGCCGTTCAGCCCGCCGCCCGGGTCCACGGACCCGGTGGTACTGGCCAGCGAAGCGTCCCCCGCCGCCGCGGCGCCGGCAGCGCCCGTCATTCCCTTACCGACTCCCTTCGAGGACCTCGACCTGCTGGTGCTCGCCACCGCGGGTCTGGCGGGTGCGAGCTTGATCGTGGCATTGGGGCAATTCAGCGAAGAGGTTCGCAGCGACGAAATCCAGGAAGAAGAACTCGAAAAGGGAAACGAGCTGGAAGAAGAAGAACTCGGCGAGGGCGAAATCGCCACGACCGGGCAGACCTTCGCCGGCCGGGATCAATTTGCGGTGCGGGGCGCGGGGGCACGGGCCGCCGCGCTCGCCGGTCAATCCGCCAATGTCGGCGCGCTTTCGGTGCCGCAGAGCTGGTACATGCCCCCGGCGGCACGCCAGGTCGCCGCGCTGTTCCCGGGCACGACTCCGCTCGTGATGACCGGTGCGTCGGACGGCGGCTACACCGGCCTGGCGGCAGCCGGGCTGGCCGGAACGGGCCTGGCCGGCCTGGCGGCACGCGCCAATTCGTCGGCGACCCCGACGCAGGCGGCCCCCGCGGCCAGCGGTGCTGGCGCCGCGGCGACCCGGCCCGCCGCCAACACCCCGTCCATCCCGGCGGCCGCGACCGCCGCGAACTTCCCAGGGTTGCCCGCCGGGCTCCCGCCAGGAGTGGTGGCGAACCTCGCCGCGACGCTGGCGGCGATCCCGGGTGCGACCATCATCGTGGTGCCCCCGGATCCGAATCAGGGCTAAGGCTGTCCGGGCAACAGCTGCACCATCAGGCCGTTGCCCTCGGCCAGCACCGCCTCGTCGCCGTCCACCAGTTCGGCGGAGACAAACGCCTTGCGGCCTTCAGTGCGGGTCATGCGTCCGCGGATCACCAGTGGCGTATCGATCGGGGTGATCTTGCGGTAGTCGACGTGCAAAAACGCCGTCCGGCTGATCGGTCGTCCGGACACATGCGAGATCGTGCCGAACACGTGGTCAAACAGCAGCGGCAGCACACCGCCGTGCACCGCCGAGTTGCCGCCTACATGAAACCGGCTGAAATGCCCCTTCATCTCGACACCATCCGGTTCGTAGCGCGTCAGGATCCAGGGCGGCATCAACAGGCTGCCCATCCCCGGCAGATCCGGGGTTCGCCCGGCCGGCGCCGCGCCTTCGGGCGCTTCGAACGGGGCCAGCAGCTCCACCAGGGCGGCTGCTCGCTGGGCCGCCTCGTCCCAGACCTCGTCACCGGGATCAGCGGACACCGCCAGGTCCTGCAGCCGTCGCATATTCGTCACAAACTTGCCGAAACCCGGACCTGGATCCGCCGCGCCGTATTCCGGGAACCCGCCGTGGTGCTCGTAGTCCGGGTCTTCGCTTCTGGGGTCGAACTCGCCCGGCTGTATGGCGGAGTAATGCGTCACCGGCGCGCCTGCAGGATATCCCGTCGCACGATGGTCTGATCCCGGCCCGGACCCACGCCGATGCACGAAACATGCGCTCCCGCAAGCTCTTCCAGCCGCAGTACGTAGTCGCGCGCCTTGGCCGGCAAGTCGTCGAACTCCCGTGCCCCGGAGATGTCTTCCCACCACCCCGGCAGCTCTTCGTAAACCGGCTCGGCGCGGCACAGCAGGCTCTGGGTCATCGGCATTTCCGGGGTTTGTTTGCCGTCGATCTTGTAGCCGACGCAGACCGGCACCGTCTCCAGGGTGGACAACACATCGAGCTTGGTCAGGAAGTAGTCGGTGATGCCGTTGACCCGGGTGGCATACCGCGCGATAACAGCGTCGAACCAACCGCACCGCCGGCGCCGGCCGGTGGTGACGCCGAACTCGCCGCCCGTCTTGGACAGGAACTCGCCGTTCTCGTCGAACAGCTCGGTCGGGAACGGACCGGAACCGACGCGAGTGGTGTAGGCCTTCAAAATCCCCAACACCGTGGTGATCCGGGTGGGGCCGATGCCGGAGCCGACGGCCGCGCCCCCGGCGGTCGGATTCGACGAGGTGACATACGGATAGGTGCCATGGTCGACGTCGAGCAACGTGCCCTGCGACCCTTCCAGCAACACCGTTTCACCGGCCTCCAGCGCGGTGTTGAGCAGCAGGCGCGTGTCGGCGATGCGGTGCTTGAAGCCCTCGGCCTGCTGCAGCAGCGACTCCACGACCTGTTCGGGCTCGAGTGCCTTGCGGTTGTAGATCTTGACCAGGATCTGGTTCTTGAGCTCTAGCGCCGCCTCGATCTTGTGTGCCAGCTGCGTGGGATCCAGCACGTCCGCGGCCCGGATGCCCATCCGGGCAATCTTGTCCTGGTAGCACGGCCCGATGCCCCGCCCGGTGGTGCCGATCTTCTTGCTGCCCATGTAGCGCTCGGTGACCTTGTCGATGGCCACGTGGTACGGCATCAGCAGGTGTGCATCGGCGGAGATCAGCAGCTTCGAGGTGTCGACGCCGCGATCTTCCAGCCCTTTCAGCTCGTCGAGGAGCACGCCGGGATCGATCACGACGCCGTTGCCGATGACGTTGGTGACCCCGGGCGTCAGCACCCCCGACGGGATCAGATGCAAAGCGAAGTTCTCGCCGCTGGGCAGCACGACCGTGTGCCCGGCGTTGTTGCCGCCCTGGTAGCGGACCACCCACTGCACTCGTCCACCGAGCAGATCCGTGGCCTTACCTTTGCCCTCGTCGCCCCACTGGGCGCCGATCAGGACGACTGCCGGCATGACGTGCTCCCAACTCGTCTCGCAGGTTGGGCCGCTTATTGTGGTCCAGCCGGTGACCTACCCTACCCAGCGGTGCCCGAGGAGTGTCATGAATGCGGCGGAGACGGCTTCCGGCGTGGCGGTTTTGCTGTTCGGCGAGGCGAGCCTGCCGCGCCCGTTGGGCGGCCTGCCCACCGTGTCGCACGACCTCGCCGATGTTCCGGGGCCTTATCGCCGACTCGTCGTGGTCGGCTCCGACTCCGATCTGGCCGCGGTGCTGACTCGGCTGCTGCGCAGCGACCGTCTCGACGTCGAAGTGGCGTATGTGCCGCCTCGCCGTACCCGGGCCACCAGGACCTACCGATTGCCGTCGGGCTTACGCGCCGCGCGGCGCGCCCGCCGCGGGTCCGCGCATCGAGTGCCGTTGATCCGCGACGAAACCGGGACGGCGATCGTCGGACGCGCCGCATGGTTGCCGGCTGACGATTCACGCTCGATTCACGGCGAGGCGGTCGTCGACGACACGGTGCTGTTCGACGGCGACGTGGCGGCCGTCTGGATCGAACCGACGTCGGCGCTGCCGGGACTGCGGGCGGCCCTGGCGCGCCGCTGGCCTCGCTGGGTCAGCGGGCGCGCCGCGCAGCTGGGCACGACGGGTGCTGCAGTGGTGCGCGACGGCGTCGCCCTCGCCCGGCCGGTCCGCCGATCGTCGTTCTACCGCAACGTCGAAGGGTGGCTACTGGTTCGGTAGTTTCGACCAGTGCGGCCCAGCCCGATCTTCCTTGGCCTGGTCGGTCTGACGGCCGCCGGCGCGGCACTGGCCTGGGCGGCGGGGTCGGTGGTGCGCCCGCTGGCCTACGCCGGGGTGTTCATCTTCGTCATCGCCGGTTGGCTGGTGTCGTTGTGCCTGCACGAGTTCGGGCATGCCTACACGGCGTGGCGCTTCGGTGACCGTGACGTCGAGGTGCGCGGCTACCTCACCCTGGACCCGCGGCGCTACAGCCACCTCGCGCTGTCGTTGGTGCTCCCGATGGTGTTCATCGCGCTGGGCGGCATCGGCCTGCCCGGCGCGGCGGTCTACCTGCATACGGGTTTCATGACGCCCGCGCGCCGGACGCTGGTGAGCCTGGCCGGTCCGGCAGCCAATTTGGTGCTGGCCGTGCTGCTGCTGACCGCCGTTCGGCTGGCCTACGATCCGGCGCACCTGGTGTTCGCGGCTGGGCTCGCGTTCTTGGGATTCCTGCAGATCACCGCGGTGGTGCTGAACCTGTTGCCGATCCCGGGGCTGGACGGCTATGACGCCGTCGAGCCGCATCTGAGCCCGCAGACCCAGCGCGCGTTGGCGCCGGCCAGGCAGTTCGGCGTGTTCGTGCTGCTGGTTGTGCTGCTGGCGCCGGGGCTGAACCGGTATTTCTTCGGGGCGGTGTACTGGCTCTACGAGCTGTCCGGGGTGGCGCCCCGACTGTCGATGGCCGGCGCCGCGTTGACCCGATTCTGGGGCGCCTGGTTCTGACGGCGAGTGGTTTCGTCGAAACTGCATGCAGGCACACGCCGAGCGGCGTGTCGGGTGCGTGGTGGCAGTGTCGGCGAGCGGCGAGCGGCGAGCGGGGGGCAGAAGACGGGGAGCGGGCGCCAGGCGCGCACCGGCTGGAACCCAACTATTGCGATATATGCGACTCTATGCATATATTACTGCGCATGGGTGCCGGGCACAGTCACACTCCCGCGGAGGCGGACGCGTCGCGGATGATTCCGCGGATGATCGGCGCGGCAGTCATCCTGGGGACGTTCTTCGTCATCGAGCTGACCACCGCACTGTTGATCAACTCGATAGCGCTACTGGCCGACGCGGGCCACATGCTCACCGACGTGGTCGCGGTGTTCATGGGGTTGGCCGCCGTGGTGTTGGCCCGCCGCGGCAGCTCGTCACCGGATCGGACCTACGGGTGGCACCGCGCCGAGGTATTCACCGCAGTGGCCAACGCGGCCCTGCTCGTCGGAGTGGCGCTGTTCATCCTCTACGAGGCGGTCGACCGGCTCGACGGAGCGCCTGCGGTGCCCGGCGTCCCGATGATCGTGGTGGCACTGGCCGGTGTGGGCGCCAATTTCCTGGTGGCGATGCTGCTGCGGTCGCATTCGGACGAGAGCTTGGCGGTAAAGGGCGCCTACATGGAAGTCGTCGCCGACACCGTCGGCAGCGTCGGGGTCCTGATCGCCGGCATCGTGACCGTCACTACCCGCTGGCCCTACGCCGATGTGGTGGTGGCGGTGCTGGTCGCGCTGTGGGTACTGCCCAGGGCGATCGCACTGGCCAGAGCCGCGCTGCGGATATTGTCCGAATCTTCGCCTGCACACATCGACGTGGAGGAGCTGCGATCAGCGTTGAGCGACGTCGACGGCGTCACAGACGTGCACGACCTGCACGTGTGGACGCTGTCGCCGGGCAAGGACGTGGTCACCGCGCACTTGACCAGCGACCGCGACTCTGCCCAGGTGCTGAGCGACGCACGTGCGGTGCTGTCGGCTCGCGGCCTGGCCCATGCCACCGTCCAGGTGGACTGTCCGGACGGGCACTGCGAAGAAACGTTCTAAAGACCCAGCGCCGACCGGGCCTCGGGATCGCAGTCGTCGAGCAGGTCCAGGCAACGCTGGTACTCATCGGTCTCCCCGATCGCGTCCGCTGCCCGTGCCAGCGACGCCACGCACCGCAGAAACCCCCGGTTGGGCTCGTGCGCGAAAGGCACCGGGCCGAAGCCGCGCCAACCGTTGCGGCGCAACTGGTCCAGCCCCCGGTGGTAGCCGGTGCGGGCATACGCGTAGGCCGTGATGGCGCGGTCGTCAGCCAGCGCCTCCTCGGCGAGCGTCGCCCAGGCCAGCGACGCCGACGGGTGCGCGGCGGCGACGATGCCGGGGTTTTCGCCGGCGAGCAGCGCGGCCTCGACCTCGCTGTCGCCGGGTAGCAGGATCGGATCAGGTCCCAGAAGATCGCCGGTCGGCCTCATGGCTCCATCTTGCCAAGCCTGTCGACGACGACGTGCACGCCAACCGCGATCCGGGTCGCTAAGCTCCATTCATGCCCAACGCACCTGAGTCCGACCGCGACGGCACGGAGTCCACCGCCAGGCTGAACGAGGCTACCGAGGCCCATCCCGTCAAGGGTGGAGACGCAGAAACCGAAGCCATCGCCATCACCAAACGCGACCCGGACGACACCGCAGGATCCACCGGCGCGGACGAGCCCGAGCGGCGGTTCACCGCGCCCGGCTTCGACGCCAAGGAAACCCAGGTAATCGCCACAGCGCCGGAAGCAGCCACCGAAGCCTTCGAAACCCGGCCCGGGCCGCCGCCCGGCTCGGCTACCCCACCGCCGCCCAAAGCCGCAGTGCCACAGTCTATTCCGCCTCGCGACGCGACGAAATCGACAGCCAAGCACCGCAACTGGGGCTGGGTGCTGGCGATCGTGGTGATCGTGCTGGCGTTGGCCGCCATCGCCATCTTCGGCACCGTGCTGCTGACCCGCACCAAGCACGCCAAGCCCTCGCAGATCGAGGAGGTACGCCAGACCATTCAGGGCTTCGACGTGGCGGTGCAGCGCGGCGACCTGACCGCGCTGCGGGGTCTCACCTGCGGCACCACCCGCGACGGCTACGTGGATTACAACGAGAAGGCATGGTCAGAGACCTATCGCCGGGTTTCGGCGGCCAAGCAGTACCCGGTGATCGCCAGCATCGACCAGGTGGTGGTCAACGGCCAGCACGCGGAGGCCAACGTCACCACCTTCATGGCTTACGACCCCCAGCTTCGCTCGACGCGGAGTCTGGATCTGCAATTCCGCGACGAGCAGTGGAAGATCTGCCAATCCAGCTAGTTCCGCGGTTAGTCCCGGATGCAGACCTCAGCCGGCGAGTGACTTGCCGGCGCAGTGCAGGTCATTGCACGCCTCGATAACCCGCTCGGTCATGCCCGCCTCCGCCTTCTTGAGGTAGCTGCGCGGGTCGTAGACCTTCTTGGAGCCGACGTCCCCGTCCACCTTCAGCACACCGTCGTAGTTGCTGAACATGTGACCGACGATGGGCCGGGTGAACGCGTACTGGGTGTCGGTGTCGACGTTCATCTTGACCACGCCGTAGCGCAGCGCCTCCTCGATCTCCGACTTCTCCGAACCCGAACCGCCGTGGAACACGAAGTCGAACGGTTTGGCGTCGTCGCCGAGCCCCAGCTTGTTGGCCGCCACCTTCTGCCCCTGGGCCAGGATGTCGGGGCGCAATTTGACGTTGCCGGGCTTGTAGACGCCGTGCACGTTGCCGAAGGTCGCTGCCAGCAGGTAAATGCCGTGTTCGCCGTGGCCGAGCGCGTCGATCGTCTTCTCGAAGTCCTCTGGCGTGGTGTAGAGCTTGTCGTTGATCTCGTTCGCGACGCCGTCTTCCTCTCCCCCGACGACGCCGATCTCGATCTCCAAGATGATCTTGGCGGCAGCGGCCTGCTTGAGGAGCTCCTGCGCGATCTCGAGATTCTCGTCGATCGGCACCGCCGAACCGTCCCACATGTGGGACTGGAACAACGGATTCTTGCCCGCCGAGACCCGCTCGTTGGAGATTGCCAGCAGCGGGCGCACGTAGGAGTCGAGCTTGTCTTTAGGGCAGTGGTCGGTGTGCAACGCCACGTTGACCGGGTACTTCGCCGCCACGATGTGGGCGAACTCGGCCAAGGCCACCGCGCCGGTCACCATGTCCTTGACGCCCAGGCCGGACCCGAACTCCGCGCCGCCGGTGGAGAACTGGATGATGCCGTCGCTGCCGGCGTCAGCGAAGCCTTTGAGGGCCGCGTTGATGGTTTCCGAGGAGGTGCAGTTGATGGCCGGGAAGGCGTACGCATTGTCCTTGGCGCGTCCCAGCATCTCGGCGTAGATCTCGGGCGTTGCGATGGGCATGAAGGGCTCCTCCTGAAGACTTGGTCTACTCAGTATGGCAACGCCGGTATGTTGAAGCGTCATGAGCACCACCGTGCTGGCCCTGCCCAACATCCTCGACCCCATGTACTGGGTCGGACCCCAGGGCTTATTCGCATCGGCAGTGCTGCCGACCATCCTGGCCATCGTGTTCGTCGAGACAGGATTGCTGTTCCCGCTGCTGCCGGGCGAGTCGCTGCTGTTCACCGGCGGGTTGCTGGCCTCCAAAGGAACACTGGACATTTGGGTGCTTGCACCGGCCGTCGCGCTGGTTGCCGTCCTCGGTGACCAGACCGGCTATTTCATCGGCCGCCGCATCGGTCCGGCGCTGTTCAAGAAGGAAGACTCGCGCTTCTTCAAGAAGCACTACGTGACCGACTCGCACGCCTTCTTCGAGAAGTACGGGCCGTGGGCGATCATCCTGGCCAGATTCATGCCGTTCGTGCGGACGTTCACACCGGTGATCGCCGGGGTGTCCTACATGCGGTACCCGGTGTATCTCGCCTTCGACATCGTCGGCGGCGTCCTGTGGGGTGCCGGCGTCACGATCGCGGGCTACTTCCTGGGCAATGTGCCATTCGTGCACCAAAACCTGGAGAAAATCATTCTCGGGATCCTGTTCGTGTCGCTGTTGCCGGCGTTCATCGCGGCCTGGCGCAGCTACCGATCGCGGCGCCGCGGACGGCAGGACGAAGCCGACCCGGTAGCGCTACCCGACTGATACCGCGTGCGCGGCTTCCATCAACATCCAGCCCGACAACTGCACCGACAGGTCCCGCTCGGGGGTCTCCGAGCTGTTCACCGCGCCCGCCACGAACTGCGCCTGCCGACCGCCCGCAGTGGGTAGTTCCGCGTCGCGGTCCCAGAACGCCCCGAATACGGGCAACCCGTCGACCGACTGCCGGTAGTCCCAGGCCGATTTCGCACTGGCCAGCACGATATTGCGGGCGGTATCGCGGGCCACCGCGTCGTCGGGGGAATCACCTGGCAGGTCGGTGGCGACCAGCGCCAGGTAGCGCGCGGTGATACCGGCGAACAGGCCGCCGTCACCGCCGCCGGCACTCTTGAGCACACCCGACGGAGCCATCTCTTCCTGTACGGCCGCGACCAGGCGGCGCACCCGCATCAGATGCCGCTCCCGCGCTTCGGCGCCGGTGCGCTTGGCCAACTCGGTCTCCAAGCCGAGCACCACGCCCTGGCAGTAGGTGTACTGCGCGCGCACCAGCGAGCCGTCCTTGATGCCGTCGAACACCAGATGCGTTTCGGGGTCGATCAGCGTGCGGTCGATCCAGTCGCTCATCTGGTCTGCGCGTTGCACGTGGTCTGCGTAGCGAGCCAGGAAGATTCCGGCCGGACCGTTGGACGGTGCGTTGAAGAATCGCTCGCCCCCTTTGCGCCACGGAATGCCGCCGCCGTTCTCCGGGGCCCATGAGTCGAGGAACTGGCCGGCGAGCTTGCGCAACGCCCGGTCGCGCTGCACCCCGGTCACCTTCGTGGCACGTTCCAGCGCCAGCGCCAGCCAGGCCATGTCGTCGTAGTAGTTGTTGGTCCAGAAGAAATTGTTGCGCAACCGGTGACTGCGCATCTGCCGCTTGATTCGGGTGTTCCGCTCCGGTTGCGGGTCACGCAACTGGGCATCGACCAGGCAGTCCAGCAGGTGCGCCTGCCACCAGTAGTGCCAGGTGCCGAACAACCGGTCGCTGCGTTCCGACGGCCACGCCACCACGCCCAGCTGTGTGCCCGGCAATCCCCACAGTCGCGTCAGGTGCCGTTGCGTGACGGCGGTTTCGGAGCTGCCCGCCCGGTTCGCCCATACCTGATCCATACTGCGATCCTGCCTTACCAGGCGCGGTCGAGGTCGCCGTGCTGCCGAATCCAGGCGTGCATCGCGATCCCTGCGGCCACACCGGCATTGATGCTGCGCGTCGAGCCGAACTGGGCGATCGATACCGTGATCGACGCCCCGGTGCGCGTGTCGTCGGTGATGCCGGGCCCCTCCTGGCCGAACACCAACAGACATTCGCGCGGCAACGAAACCTGTTCCAGCCGAACGGCACCGGGGACGTTGTCCACCGCGACCACGGTCAGCCCGGCACCGGCCGCGAAGTCCATCAACTCTGCGGTGCTGTCGTGATGACGCAACCGTTGATACCGGTCGGTCACCATGGCGCCGCGACGATTCCACCGGCGCCGGCCGACGATGTGCACGGTGTCCACGGCGAATGCATTGGCGGTGCGCACCACCGAGCCGATATTGGCGTCGTGGCCGAAGTTCTCGATCGCGACGTGCAGCGGGTGGCGCCGGCTGTCGATGTCGGCCACGATGGCCTCGCGGGTCCAGTACCGGTAGGCGTCCACGACGTTGCGAGTATCGCCGTCGCGCAACAGGTTTGGGTCATAGCGCGGATCGTCCGGCGTATCACCCGGCCAGGGGCCGACTCCCGCAGCCGGGGCACCCCATTCGGTGGGACCGGGTTCCGTCACCTGGTTGTCCAGACCGCGGCGTGGGTGCCGACTATCGCGACCGTCGCGTACAGCAACGCCTGGTTGATTTCGCCCTGCGTGCACAGCGACGCGCTGAGCTGGACCGCGTCCCGTGACGCGTCGGGCAGGACGAGCACCGAGGAACCGTAGGCAGCGCAGGCCGGGTTCAATCCGCGGCCGGGCAGGGTCGGAGTGGCCAGCAACATCATGGGTCCGCCCCGACGGGCAGAATCGTCGCGATACCGGGCCCCCACCGCGCCGGCCTCCAAGGCCAGCAGCATGTAGCCATTGCCGTTGAACGCTGCCGGGTCGCCCAACTGGGCCTTGGTGATGGGCATGCCGTCGGCGCGCCACGCCGTGGCGCTGGTGCTCTTGACCACCAACCCGGTGTCGTTGACGTTCGTCGGCAACAGGCCCACTGGAAACGCCGCCGGATAGGCCGCCGCGGTGTTGGGGATGCGCTCCTCGGGCGAATAGGTGTAGACGCCCCGCACGACGCTGCGCTCCTTGAGCGGGCCCAGACAGACCGTGCCGGTGAGCCGATTGGGGGGCGCGGTCAACGGGGTGCGCACTTCCGGCGTCTTGCTCACGGCGTCGTTGCAGCTGTTCAGCCCGTTGAACTCCATCGGATGGGACAGCGCGCCGTAGAGGCCGAAGCGGATGTCCGCGGGCTTGGCGTGTGGCTTGGCAGGATCGGTCGGGGATGCGTCGACGTCGATCAGCACGTAGTCCTCTGACCAGCGGAGGTTCGCAAGCGACATGTTCCAGCCCAGTACCGACTGCGATTCGCCGACCCGGGCGGTAGAGGCCCCGAAGATCCGACTGGGACTTTCCGAGCTCGAGCAACCCACCAGGCAGAACAGAACCACGGTCAGCGCAGCGAGAAATCGCACTGTCGGCGGCCTAGCCCAACCCCAGGTCGGCCAAACCCAGCACGCTGCGGTACGGCACGCCCTCGGCTTCGATCGCCTCAGCGGCGCCGGTGGCCCGATCCACCACCGTGGCCACCCCGATGACGTCACCCCCGGCGTCCCGCACAGCGCGCACGGCCGTCAGCGCGGAACCGCCGGTGGTGCTGGTGTCCTCGACCACCAGGACGCGCTGCCCGGCAACGTCGGAGCCTTCGATAAGCCGTTGCAGCCCATGGGTTTTCACCGATTTGCGTACCACGAAGGCGTCGATGGGCCGACCCGGCGCATGCATGATGGCGGTCGCCACCGGATCAGCGCCCAGCGTCAGCCCGCCGACCACTGCATAGTCCCAATCGTCGGTGACCTCCCGCATCAGGCGGCCGATCAGCGCCGACGCCCGATGATGCAAGGTGGCGCGGCGCAGGTCGACGTAGTAGTCGGCTTCCTTGCCCGACGACAGCGTGACGCGCCCATGGACCACGGATAACTTCCGCACCAGCCCGGCCAGTTCGGCCCGCGCCTGGCGATCAGGTTCGGCCACGACCGCTGCCGAATCGTTTGGTGACCACCCGCGTCAGCCGGCGCGGCATCGCCCGACCCGTCGCGACCAGGAACTTGTACTGCGCGCTTGGAATGCTGAGCACCTTGCCGTGCGCGATATCCGCAAGGCTTTCATTGACGACGTCGTCCACCTCGAGCCACATGAACGACGGAACCTCACCCATGTCGAGCCCGGCCCGGCTGTGAAATTCGGTGCGAACGTAACCGGGGCACACCGCGTGGACACCAACGCCGGTGCCCTGCAGACCATTTGCGAGTCCCTCACTGAACGAGATCACCCACGCCTTGGATGCCGAGTAGGTCGAACCGCGGCCCGGCAGCAGCCCGGCCACGCTGGCGATATTGATGACGGTGCCCGCGCCGGCTTCGAGCATGGCCGGCAGCGCGGCGCGGGTCAGCTGCATGACCGCCGTGACGTTGACGTCGAGCTGGCGTTGCAGCTGTGCGGGATCGGCGGACCAGAAATCCCCGGAGGTACCGAATCCGGCGTTGTTGACCAGGACCCGCACCCCGGCGGCGAGCCGGTCTGCGACTTTGTCGCGGTCCTCGGCCACGGCAAGGTCCGCCGACAATGTCTCGACACTGCCGGCCTCGGACTTCAGCTCGTCGGACAGCTTTTCGAGCCGCTCGACATCGCGGGCAACCAGCACCAGGTCGTAACCATCGCGGGCGTAACGACGCGCATATCCGGCACCGATGCCGGACGTCGGCCCAGTGATCAGCGCAACGGGTCGGGGCATGTGCTCTCAGTGCTGGTAGTTGCTGGCCTGTTGGCCGTTGCGGCCCGATCGCGGCTCCCGCTGGGCCTGCTCGGCGGGACGCCGGGCCGGATCGGGCAGCACGCCGGCAGCAGGGTCCACCTGGGGACGGCGCTGCGGCAACTCGGCGCGGGCGGCAGAGGCCAGCGGGCGACCCGGGGCCGCACTGCGCCGACCCTCAGCCTCCCGTTCGTCCTCCGAGGTCTCGGCCGGCAGCGGTGGCAGCACCCGCAACAGATCGTTGAACTGGCGTACCGTGCGCAATCCCTCGTCCCACTGGGCTCGGGTGCTGGCAATCGGCATGGCGACCAACGTCCAGTTCTGCTCGTTCCACATGATTTCGGCCGAGTCGGGCGCGGTGTGCGCGAACGTGACCATGCGCCGGTCGCAGGCGCGCCGGGCGGCGTCGAGGTTGGTCGAGTACACCATGCGGGGACCGATCGCCCCGAGCAGCCAGATGTCGCTCTCCCGCGGCTCTTTGAGGCCTTTCAACCGCAGGTCGACCACGACGTTGGTCCCCACCTTGCGGTGCAGCGCGATCACGGTGGCGACTTCCTCGAGATCGAAGATGTACACGGCCTCACCACGGATCTGACCAAGCACGACGTTGTGGGCCGGCACATCCCCGACCGTCGACATCACGCCGCGCTTCCACCGGTGCAGAATGTCGGTGGATTCGCGTTCGTAGTCGAAGCCGTGGGACCTGGCCCAGGACCTGCGGCGCCTGCTGCGCCCGCGACGTCGGTCGATATCGACGTACAGCAACACCGCCGCACCGACGAAGCACAGTGCGGAGAGCGTGAACCAGAGCGGGACCATCCCCAACAGAGTATCCGTAATCAGTAGCGAACAGAGAATCCGAGCAGGTCACAACCGAATCACAGGACTGAATAGTTGGTTAGGGGCTACCGGGATGCAACAGGACTATCGGCTGATCCGTGTCACCGTCACCGGCGGCGTTTGCCGGGCGACCATCGACCATCCGCCGATCAACCTGCTGGACGTCGCGTTGATGAACGAAATCGTCCGCCTTAACCGGGAGGTGGCGGCCGACGACGACGTGCGAGTACTGGTCGTCGACTCGGCCGACCCGGAGTTCTTCATCGCGCACGCGGACGTCGGGATGATCATGGACCTGCCCGTGGACGACACCGGACTGCACGACGAATTGTCGCCCTTTCACGCTGTTATGGAGACCTTCCGGACGCTGCCCAAGGCCACCATCGCCGTCATCGAAGGCATCTGCCGAGGCGGCGGCAGTGAGTGGGCAATGGCGTTCGACATGCGATACGCGGCGCTGGACAAGGCGATCTTCGGTCAGCCGGAAGTCGCAATGGGGATCATCCCCGGCGGCGGAGGCACGCAACGGCTGCCCCGACTCGTCGGCCGCGGCCGGGCGATGGAGGTGATCCTCGGCGGCATGGACGTGGACGCGGCGACGGCCGAGGCCTGGGGATACATCGACCGGGCGCTGCCGCCGGACAGATTGCGGCGGTTCGTCGACAAACTGGCCCGGCGCATCGCCTCATACCCGCAGTCGGCGATCACCAACGCCAAGCGCGCGGTCGACGCCGCGTTGTCCAACGAACTGGGGACAGGCCTGCGTATCGAGGATCAACTGTTTCGCGAAGCGCTCGCCCAGCCCGAAGCCCGCCGACGGCTGCAGACAGTGATCGACGCGGGCGCCCAGACTCGAGAATTCGAGCTGGGCGACCCGCGCCGCAACACTTAGCGCAGAATCAGCGCGTTTAGCGCAGAATCAGCGCGTTTAGCCCAGGATCAGCGCGTCGCCGTCCGCACTCACGTTGACGGGAACGATGTCGCCGTCATGCACTTCGCCGGCCAGCAACATCTTTGCCAGCTGGTCGCCGATCGCCTGCTGCACCAGCCGACGCAACGGCCGGGCGCCATACATCGGGTCGAAGCCCCGGTGCGCCAGCCACTGCTTGGCCGGCAGGGACACCTCCAGCGTGAGTCGACGCTGAGCGAGCCGCTTCTGCAGCTGGGCCAACTGGATGTCGACGATCTGGACCAGTTCCCCGGGCTCGAGGCCTTGGAAGACGATCACGTCATCGAGCCGGTTGATGAACTCCGGCTTGAACGCCGCGCGTACCGCCGTCATCACCATGTCCTCGTCGCCGCCCGAACCCAGGTTGGACGTCAGGATGAGGATGGTGTTGCGGAAGTCGACCGTGCGTCCCTGGCCGTCGGTGAGGCGGCCCTCATCGAGCACCTGCAGCAGCACGTCGAACACGTCGGGGTGGGCCTTCTCGACCTCGTCGAACAGGATCACCGTGTACGGACGCCGCCGCACCGCCTCGGTCAACTGACCGCCCTGGTCGTAGCCGATGTAGCCGGGAGGGGCACCCACCAGCCGGGCGACCGAGTGCTTCTCGCCGTACTCGCTCATGTCGATGCGCACCATCGCGCGTTCGTCATCGAAGAGGAACTCCGCCAGCGCTTTGGCCAGCTCGGTCTTACCGACGCCGGTCGGGCCGAGGAACATGAACGAACCGGTCGGGCGGTTGGGGTCGGCGACACCGGCCCGAGACCGTCGCACCGCGTCGGAAACCGCCTGGACGGCCTTGCGCTGTCCGATGACACGGCGGCCCAGTTCCTCCTCCATGCGGAGTAGCTTGGCGGTCTCGCCTTCGAGCATCCGGCCGGCGGGAATGCCGGTCCAGGCCGACACCACATCGGCGATGTCGTCGGGGCCGACTTCTTCCTTGAGCATCACGTTCTCGCGGGCTGCGCCGCTGTCGGCGGCCAGTGGCACTGCGGCGTCCAGCTTCTTCTCGACTTCCGGAATGCGCCCGTAGCGCAGTTCGGCGGCCTTGGCCAGATCGCCGTCCCGCTCGGCACGGTCGGACTCCCCGCGCAGCACCTCGAGTTGCTCCTTGAGCTCCCGCACTACGTCGATGGCGTTCTTCTCGTTCTGCCACCTGGTGGTCAGCTCGGCGAGTTGCTCCTTCTTGTCGGCCAGCTCGGCCCGCAGCTTCTCCAGACGTTCCTTGGACGCCGCGTCCTCCTCTTTGGCCAGCGCCATCTCTTCGATCTCGAGGCGCCGCACCAGCCGCTCCACCTCGTCGATCTCGACGGGCCGGGAGTCGATCTCCATCTTCAGCCGGCTGGCGGCCTCGTCGACCAGGTCGATGGCCTTGTCCGGCAGGAAGCGCGCGGTGATGTACCGGTCGGACAGCGTCGCCGCAGCGACCAACGCGGAGTCGGTGATCCGCACCCCGTGGTGCACCTCGTAGCGGTCCTTGAGCCCGCGCAGGATCCCCACGGTGTCCTCCACCGACGGCTCGCCCACGAACACCTGCTGGAAGCGGCGCTCCAGCGCGGCATCCTTTTCGATGTACTTGCGGTACTCGTCGAGCGTGGTGGCGCCCACCAGGCGTAGCTCGCCGCGGGCCAGCATCGGCTTGATCATGTTGCCGGCGTCCATCGCGCCCTCGCCGGTCGCGCCGGCGCCCACGATCGTGTGCAGCTCGTCGATGAACGTGATTATCTGTCCGGCCGAATTCTTGATGTCGTCGAGTACGGCCTTGAGCCGTTCCTCGAACTCACCGCGGTACTTCGCGCCGGCCACCATCGACCCGAGGTCCAGGGAGACGACGGTCTTGTCGCGCAGGCTCTCGGGCACGTCACCGGCCACGATGCGTTGGGCCAAGCCCTCGACGATGGCGGTCTTGCCCACACCGGGCTCGCCGATCAGCACCGGATTGTTCTTGGTACGACGGGACAGGACCTGCACCACGCGACGAATCTCGTTGTCGCGCCCGATGACCGGGTCGAGTTTGCCCTCGCGGGCGCGGGCGGTCAGGTCGGTGGAGTACTTCTCCAGAGCCTGATAGGTGGCTTCGGGGTCGGCGCTGGTGACTCGAGCGCTGCCGCGCACCTTGACGAACGCTTCCCGCAACGCCTGCGGTGACGCGCCGTGACCGTTAAGTAGCTTGGCGACGTCGGAGTCACCGGTGGCCAGACCGACCATCAGGTGCTCGGTCGAGACGAACTCGTCGTCCATCTCGGTCGCCAGATGCTGCGCGGTGGTGATCGCCGCCAGCGATTCACGGGACAGTTGGGGCTGTGAGCTGGAACCACTGATCTGCGGCAGCCGGTCCAGTAAGCGCTGCACCTCGGTGCGTACGGTGGCGGGCTCGACACCCACAGCCTCCAGCAGGGGGGCAGCGATCCCGTCGTTCTGCGTCAGCAGTGCCAACAGCAGGTGCGCGGGCCTGATCTCGGGGTTACCGGCCGCAGAAGCCGCCTGTAGCGCCGACGTGAGAGCCGCCTGCGTCTTGGTGGTCGGGTTGAAAGAGTCCACGACACCTCCGTTCGGGGAACGTAGTAAAAATGCTTGTCGCGTTGTACAACGCAGTCAAGGTTGAGTCTGTTCCGCTCAACTCTAACGAATTTTCCGCGGCTGCGGGGGAACCGTGGGGTGCGGGGGGCTTAATTGGGTGCCGAGTGTGCGAATGACGACGCGACGCGCCGGAGAAGCGTCGCCTGATTCACACTCGGCAGCGGTCGACGAGGCTCCGTAAAATCGGCGTCCGTGGGCTTGGACGACCGGACGGCATTGCAGGTGCTGCGCGACGCCTTCGCGCCGGACGAGGCTAGCGGCACCAACGACCTGGTCCACCGCTTCTACACCCAATGGTTTGCTCTCGACTCATCGGTGCGAGATCTGTTCCCGCCCGAAATGGGCGCTCAACGAGCCGCTTTCGCCCACGCGATGCACTGGCTCTACGGCGAACTGGTCGCCCAGCGGGCCGACGCGCCGGTTTCTTTCCTCGCCCAACTGGGTCGAGACCACCGCAAGTACGGCGTGCTGTCGGCCCATTACCAAACTCTGCGCAGCGCGCTGTACTCGACGCTGCGCACTCACCTGGGCAGTAGCTGGACCGACACTGTCCGGGAAGCCGCCGACCAGTCGCTCAACCTGTTCGCCGGGGTGATGAGCGGTGCGGCGGACTCCGACGACGAACCGGCGTGGTGGGACGGCACCGTCATCGAGCACACCCAGGTGTCACGCGATCTCGCGGTGGTGCGGCTGCATCTGGATCGTCCGCTGCACTATCACCCCGGCCAGTACGTCAACGTCCAGATCCCGCAATGCCCGCGCCGCTGGCGATACCTCAGCCCCGCCATCCCGGCCGACCCCGGCGGGGGGATCGAGTTCCACGTGCGGGTGGTTCCTGGCGGACTCGTGAGCAACGCCATCGTCGCCGAAACGCGACCGGGTGACCGGTGGCGGTTGTCCGGGCCGCACGGCGGCCTGCGCGTCGACCGCGACGGCAGTGACGTACTGATGGTCGCTGGAAGCACCGGACTGGCTCCACTGCGGACGCTGATCATGGACCTGAGCCGGTTCGCCGAGAATCCGCGGGTGCACTTGTTCTTCGGGGCGCGCTACCGCTGCGAGCTGTACGACCTGCGCACACTGTGGCAGATCGCGGCACACAATCCATGGCTGTCTGTGACCCCGGTGTCGGAGTACAACGGTGATCCGCCTTGGGCCGCAGAGTATCCCGACCCGTCGCCGCCGCGCGGACTGCACGTGCGCCAGACCGGCCGCTTGCTGGACGTGGTGACCCGGTACGGCGGCTGGGGCGACCGGCAGATCCTGCTCGCCGGCGGACCCGACATGATCCGCGCGACCAAGGCCGCGCTGATCGCCAAAGGCGCCCCGCCGGAACGCATTCAGCACGACCCGCTGTCGCGATAGGCTGACCAGGTGCACGTCGTCACGCTGCGCGACCCCTCGTCCTCGGTGGTGGCACAGTTCGTGCCCGAGGCGGGCATGATCGGCACGTCCCTCAGCGACGACGGAGTAGAGCTACTCGGTCAGCGGCGCGGGCTGGACGCCTACCTCGAAGCGGGCAAGACGATGGGTATCCCCATCCTGTACCCATGGGCAAACCGATTGGGCGCCAACAGCTATCGCGCCGAGCACCAAACCGTCACGCTGACGCCGGGCGAAAACGGAGTGCGCACCGACCCCAACGGATTGCCCATCCACGGGGTGCTGGCCGCCTATCCCGGGTGGAAAGTGACCGCAGAGTCGGCGAACGAGTTGAGTGCCGAAGTGGACTTCGGCGCGGACCCGCGGCTACTGGCCGCCTTCCCTTTTCCGCACATACTGCGGGTCACGACACGGCTTGCCGACCGGACTTTGACGGTGTGCACCACGGTGACCCCGACGGGCGAGAGGGCGGTGCCACTGTGCTTCGGCTTCCATCCCTATCTGCAGTTGCCCGGCGTGGCTCGCAGCGACTGGGTCATCGAAACACCGCCGCTGCGTCATCTGTCGCTGGACGATCAGGGGCTGCCCACCGGGGCGACAACTCATCACCGGGCCGGTCGGGAGTCATTGCGCGACAAGAGCTTTGACGATGCCTTCGACCAGGTGCCGGAGGGCGCGGTGTTCGCCTTGTCCGGCGGTGAGCGCCGGCTGGAAGTCCACTTCGAGCGCGGTTTCTCCGCGGCGCAGATTTTCGCGCCACCCGCCGAGGACGTGGTGTGCTTCGAACCGATGGCCGCGCCGACCGACGCGTTGCGTCGGGGCGGTTTCCGGTCAGCTGCGCCGGGCCAACCTGAGATCGCTCAATTCTCGATCCACGTGTGACTACCGCGCGTTGCGCGGCTGCCACACCACCAGCGCCCTGCTCTTGGGGACCACCGCAAGGTCGCGGCGCTGATTGGCACGCAAGACCGCGATCTCATCGGCCATCTCCTTGAGCCTGGACTGCAACGCCTCGACCTGATTGGTCAACTCGATGATGCGTTTGATGCCGGCGAGGTTGACGCCTTCGTCCTGGGAGAGGCGCTGCACTTCACGCAGCAGGTCCACATCATGCTCGGAGTAGCGGCGCCCGCCACCGGGGGTGCGCTGCGGACTGACCAAACCGAGCCGGTCGTAGGTGCGCAACGTCTGCGCATGCATACCGGCCAACTCGGCGGCCACCGAGATCAGGAACGTGCGCGACTCCGCATTCTTCTTCGAGTGCATAGCCATCAGCGATTACCTGCCCATCCGGCTCGCGGGTCGAACCCGCTGGACCGCTCGGCTGCCGCGTAGGCTTCCAGCGCCTCCTGGGCGGCGCCCTCGAGGTTCGGCGGCACCGCCACCTTGACAGTCACCAGTAGGTCGCCACTACCACCACTGCGCTTGGGCACCCCGCGTCCGCGCACCCGCAAGATGCGGCCGTCCGCGGTGCCCTTCGGCACCCGCACGCCTACCTTGCCGTCCAGCGTGGGCACCGAAAGCGTTGAGCCCAAGGCCAATTCGGTGAAGCTAACCGGCACGGTGACGGTGAGGTCGTCACCGTCACGCCCGAACACCTTGTCCGGCCGCACGTGCACCGTCACGTACAGGTCACCCGACGGGGCGCCCCGCAAACCGGCCTCGCCCTGTCCGGCCAGCCTGATCCGCTGCCCGTCCTCCACACCCGGCGGGATCCGCACGTTGATGGTGCGGGTCCGGGTGGTCGCGCCGTTGCCACCGCACTCCTCGCAGGGGTGCTCGATGATCGAGCCGCTCCCCCGGCATTCGGTGCACGGCTCGGAGAAGCCGAACGCGCCCTGGTTGCGGCTGATCACACCCGCGCCGTTGCAGTTGGGACACACCTTCGGGCTGGTGCCCGGGCGTGCTCCGCTGCCGTGGCAGTTGGTGCACGGGGCGGGGCTGGTCAGCCGCAACGGCATCGCGACGCCTTTGGCCGCCTCGACGAAATCCAGTTCCGTCTCGGTCTCGAGGTCGTTGCCGCGACGCGGCCGACTCGGACGGGTGGTGCCACCTCGCCCGAACAAGCCACCGAACAGGTCGCCGATGTTGGCGCCGCCGGATCGGCCGGCGGCGTCGAACAAGTCGTTCAGGTTGAACTCGGCGCCGTCACCGCCACCGCCGAAGCCACCGAAGCCACCGGTGTCGAACCGGCGGCCGCCGCCGAAGCCACCGCCGGCGAACAGCCGGCGGGTTTCGTCGTACTCCTTGCGCTTGGCCTCGTCCGACAGCACGCTGTAGGCCTCGGAGACCGCCTTGAACCGTTCGGCACCGCTGGGGTTCTTGTCCGGGTGCAGGTCGGACGCCAACTTGCGGTACGCAGTCTTGATGTCCTTGGCAGTGGCGTCAGAGGAGACGCCCAGCTCCTTGTAGAAGTCCTTCTCGACCCATTCCCGCTGAGCCATTTCGCGTCACCTCCTTATCTTCTCGCTGACCTTCTCGTAGATTGTCTGCCTTAACCACCGGAGCCGTCGGCGTTATCGCTCGTGTCGGCCGCTTCACTTGCCGAACCAGCGTCCCCGCTGGCCGACTGCTCACCGCCGACGGTGTCCACGACACCGACCATCGCGTGCCGCAACACCTGCTCACCGAGCTGGTAGCCCTGCCGCATGACCGTGCCGATCACCGGCTTGGTACCCGGCCCACCGTCACCTTCATGCTGTACGGCTTCGTGCAGCGCCGGGTCGAAGTCCTCGCCCTCGGCGCCGAACGCGGTGAGCCCCAGCCCGGTCAGCGTGCCGATCAGCTTGTCGGCAACCGCCTTCATCGGCCCCGACTCCAGGTCGCCGTGCTGGCGCGCCCGGTCCAGATCATCGAGCACACCCAGCAATTGACTGACTACCGTGGCCTTGGCGCGATCGGCGGCGGCCTGCTGGTCACGCATGGCCCGCTTGCGGTAGTTGGCGAAATCCGCCTGTACCCGCTGCAGGTCGGCAGTGAGCTCGGCGACCTTGCCCGACGAACCGGCCCCGGCCGGCTCTCCCGGCGCCGCAGCGCCGGAAGAAACCTGCCGTGCTTCACCAGTTTCAGGATCGATGCGCCGCTTGTCGGTGACAGTCACGGGTTCCTGCTGGTCGTCGGTCACTTTGCGCCGCTCCTCTTCATCGCTTCGCTCTGCATCGTCGCGGCGCGCGGTCACTTGGACTCCCGGTCGTCGTCGACCACCTCCGCGTCCACGACGTCGTCAGCCGAACCGCCCTGGTCGAAACCGGCACCGCCGGGCTGACCGCCGGCGGCGCCACCCTCAGCCTGAGCGGCCTCGTAGATGGCCTGACCCAGCGCCTGGGATTCCTGCCCCAGCTTCTCCATCGCCGACTTGATCGCGCCGATGTCCTGGCCGCCCAGCGCCGACTTGGCTTCGGCCACAGCGGCTTCCACCTTGTTCAGCGTGTCCTCGGGCACCTTCGAACCGCCCTCGGCCTCACGTTGTTCCTTGACGAACTTCTCCGTCTGGTAGACCAGCGTCTCGGCCTGGTTGCGAACGTCGGCTTCCTCGCGACGCTTGCGGTCTTCGTCCGCGTGCGCCTCGGCTTCCTTGATCATCCGGTCGATCTCTTCCTTGGAGATGCCGGAGCCCTCCTGGATGCGGATCGTGTTCTCCTTGCCGGTGCCCTTGTCCTTGGCCGTGACGTGCACAATGCCGTTGGCGTCGATGTCGAAAGTGACTTCGATCTGCGGGACACCACGCGGAGCCGGTGCGATACCGGTCAGCTCGAAACTGCCCAGCAGCTTGTTGGCCGAGGCGATCTCGCGCTCCCCCTGGAAGACCTGGATCTGCACCGACGGCTGATTGTCGTCGGCCGTGGTGAAGGTCTCCGACCGTTTGGTCGGGATGGTGGTGTTGCGCTCGATGAGCTTGGTCATCACCCCGCCCTTGGTCTCGATGCCCAGACTCAGCGGCGTGACATCAAGCAGCAGAACATCTTTCACCTCGCCCTTGAGGACTCCGGCCTGTAGCGCGGCGCCCACGGCGACAACCTCGTCGGGGTTGACGCCCTTGTTGGGCTCCTTGCCGCCGGTCATCTCCTTGACCAGTTCGGTGACCGCAGGCATACGCGTCGAACCACCGACGAGCACCACGTGGTCGATGTCGGCCACCGAGATGCCGGCGTCGGCGATGACCGACTGGAACGGCTTGCGGGTGCGGTCCAGCAAGTCTTGGGTGATGCGCTGGAACTCGGCCCGGGTCAGCTGCTCGTCGAGGAACAACGGGTTCTTGTCCGCGTCCACGGTGATGTAGGGCAGGTTGATCGAGGTGCTCTGCGAGCTCGACAGCTCGATCTTGGCCTTCTCGGCAGCTTCACGAAGCCGCTGCATGGCCATCTTGTCCTTGGTCAGGTCGATGCCGCTGGTGCCCTTGAACTTCTCCACCAGCCAGTCAACGACGCGCTGGTCCCAGTCGTCGCCACCGAGGTGGTTGTCACCGCTGGTGGCACGCACCTCGACCACGCCCTCGCCGATCTCGAGCAGCGAGACGTCGAAAGTACCGCCGCCGAGGTCGAAGACCAGGATGGTCTGTTCCTTCTCACCCTTGTCCAGGCCGTAGGCCAGCGCGGCAGCGGTCGGCTCGTTGACGATCCGGAGCACGTTGAGCCCGGCGATCTGCCCGGCATCCTTGGTCGCCTGACGCTGAGCGTCGTTGAAGTACGCAGGCACGGTGATCACCGCGTCGGTGATGTCCTCACCGAGGTAGGCCTCGGCGTCCCGCTTCAACTTCTGCAGCACCCGGGCGCTGATCTCCGGCGCCGAATAATTCTTGTCGTCAATGCCGACCGACCAGTCCGTGCCCATGTGACGCTTGACCGACCGGATGGTGCGATCGACGTTGGTCACTGCCTGGTTCTTGGCAGGCTGGCCAACCAGCACCTCGCCGTTGCGCGCGAACGCCACGACGGACGGAGTCGTCCGCGAGCCCTCGGAGTTGGCGACGACGACGGGGTCGCCACCCTCCAGGACTGCGACGACGGAGTTGGTGGTCCCGAGGTCGATGCCGACCGCACGAGCCATAGTGATTCCTCCTGAATGTGTAGAACGTCTTTTTTGTTGCACTATGCTGAGTGAACCCCGCTCAAGACTGCTCCGGGTCCGCATTTGCTGTCAACCCATACTTGAGTGTGATTCGCTCAACTTGCTGATCATCCTAACGGCGCCATACGCAACTTTGTTCCCGGGGGTGTGCATATGCGCCTTCTATGAAGAGCAAAATCCGAAAATTTATTCGTGATCTCGTCGTTAGGCTTGCCGAAAGTCTCAGCGGGGGGAAGAAGGTCGGGGGGCCGATGTCGGGTTCGGAACGCAAGAGGGGTTCGGAACGCAAGAGGGGTATGTCCTCGCAGGGCCGCATGCTCGGTTACAGCTCGTTACTCGCACTGAACGCGGGTTGGGTGAACGCGGTGGCGATCCTGATCATGGCGGTTCCCGTCGGCAACCTCACCGGCATCACCACCCAAATCGGCATGGACAGCGCTCACCCGTGGCGCTACGAAAGCCATGTGCTCGTGGCGATTCTGGTGGGTTTCCTGTTCGGTGCGGCCATCGCCGGGGCGTTGCTCGCGTCCAAGCGCGTGCATATCGGCACTCGGCACGCGTCAGTCTTGGCGCTACAGGCCTCGCTGCTGTTGCTGGCCGCTGCCGGCATCGAAGAATCCGATATCAAGTCGATGATTCTGGGATCCGGCATCGAGGAAACCGCCGTGCAGGCGCTGCTGGCCGCGTCGGCGCTCGGCCTGCAGAACGGCCTGACCTCTAGCTTTCGCGGCATGCCGGTCCGCACCACGCATTTCACCGGTACCGTCACCGACCTCGGGCTCATGCTGGGCCGCAGCCGCCGAGAGAGCCTCGACAAGTGGAAGGCGGCGATCCTGACCTCGACGCTGCTGTTGTTCCTGACCGGGGCGGTGGCCGGCTTGATGACCGGGGCCCATATCGGTGGGCACGCCCTGGTCGTTCCGGCCTCGATCTGCCTGGCGTTGGCCGCGTTCGGCATGATGCGCAGCCGCAAGCTCCGCGTCCGGGATGGCATCATCACCGCGCAGGTAGTCAGCGCTCCAGCCTGAACCCGCACGCGAACACGAACCGGGTTCTCGCTGCGGCGCACCGCCTTCGCCGCAACACCGCCCGCGGGCAGATCCGTGCCGCGGTGCGGGCCGTCCTGGAAATAGAACCCCGCAACGGACCCGGAAGGACCCCGTCATGACGATCAACTTGACCTACGACGACAAGATCGCCGTTTTAGACCTCGGTGACGACGAAAACCGCTTCTCTCCGGAGTTTCTCGACGCAATCAATGCCCGCATCGACGAGGTCGAGGCGAGTGACGCGCACGGTCTGGTCACCACGGCGGGCGGCAAGTTCTACACCAACGGACTCGACCTCGATTGGCTGGGCGCACACAGCGATCAGCTCCAGTCCTATGTCGGCCGGGTGCAAAACCTGCTCGCACGGATGCTCACGCTGCCCATACCGACCGCTGCCGCGGTGGTCGGTCACGCCTTCGGCGCCGGCGGGATGTTGGCCTTGGCTCACGACTTCCGGGTAATGCGCGCCGACCGCGGGTTCTTCTGCTTCCCGGAGGTGGATATCCGTATCCCGTTCACGCCGGGTATGGCCGCATTGATCCAGGCGAAGCTCAGCCCGCATGCCGCGGTCGCCTCAATGACCACAGGGCGACGCTTTGGCGGCGCCGATGCGGCCGGCATCGGAATCGTCGACGCCACCGCGGGCGAGGGAGCGGTGACGGCCGCCGCGGTGGAGTTGCTAAGCCCGTTGGGCGGCAAGGACCGGGGCACCCTCGGCGCCATCAAAACCACCATGTTCGGTCCGGCCGTGGCTGCGCTCACCGCCGTCTAGACGCTGCTGAGTCGCTGCTGAGGCGGTGAACTGCCGGTGCGGGCGCCGTGGGATAGCCTGGCAGGCAATCTTGCGGCGTCCCGCCCAAGCTTCGGCGATAGGAATCGATGACACCGCCCGCACGCGCGCTGGACCGGGAAGACGTCGGTTATCACAAAGCGCTCAAGAACCGACAGCTGCAGATGATCGCCCTCGGTGGCGCCATCGGGACCGGGTTGTTCCTGGGTGCCGGCGGTCGGCTCGCCACGGCGGGACCGGGATTGTTCGTCGTCTTCGGGATCTGCGGCGTCTTTGTGTTCTTGATTCTGCGCGCACTCGGCGAACTGGTGCTGTACCGGCCGTCGTCGGGCAGCTTTGTGTCCTACGCGCGCGAATTCTTCGGCGAGAAGGTCGCTTTCGTCGCGGGCTGGATGTACTTCCTGAACTGGGCCATGACCGGGATTGTCGATACCACCGCCATCGCGCAGTACTGCCGCTACTGGAGGCTCTTCCAAGGCATCCCTCAGTGGACCCTGGCGCTGATCGCGCTGGTGGTCGTGCTGTCGATGAACCTGATCTCGGTCAAGCTGTTCGGCGAACTGGAGTTCTGGGCCGCCCTGATCAAAGTGCTGGCCTTGGTGACCTTCCTCGTCGTCGGGACGGTCTTCTTGGCCGGGCGTTTCAAGATCGAAGGTCAGCAGACCGGGTTGTCGATCTGGGCCGACCACGGCGGGTTGCTGCCGACGGGGGCGCTGTCACTGGTGCTTGTCACCGCTGGGGTGGTGTTCGCCTACGCCGCCGTGGAACTGGTCGGCATCGCGGCCGGGGAGACCGCGGAGCCGGAGAAGATCATGCCCCGCGCGATCAACTCGGTGGTGTTCCGAATAGCTGTCTTCTACATCGGTTCCACCTTTTTGCTGGCACTCCTGCTGCCCTACACCGCTTACCGCGACGGGGTCAGCCCGTTCGTGACGTTCTTCGACAAGCTCGGGATTTCCTGGGGCGACGACCTGATGAATCTCGTGGTGCTCACCGCGGCACTGTCGAGCCTGAACGCGGGTCTGTATTCCACCGGCCGAATCCTGCGGTCGATGGCGATCAACGGCAGCGGGCCGAAGTTCACCGCGCCGATGTCGAAGAACGGAGTGCCCTACGGGGGCATCCTGCTCACCGCCGGGATCGGCCTGTTCGGCATCGTGCTCAATGCCGTCACTCCCAGTCACGCGTTCGAAATTGTGCTGCATATCGCCGCGACGGGAGTGATCGTGGCATGGGCAACGATCACCGCATGCCAGTTGCGCTTCCATCACCTGGCGAAGTCCGGCGAGACCGAGCGTCCGACGTATCGCATGCCGCTGTCCCCCTATACGGGCTGGATCACATTGGTGTTCCTGGCGGGCGTGCTCGTGCTGATGATGTTCGACAAGGTCTACGGCCGCTGGATGCTGGCCGCCATTGCAATCGGGATCCCGGCGCTGATTGGCGGCTGGTTCCTGGTACGCAAACGCGTGCGGGACATTGCCGCCGCGCAGGCTGAGCACGTCGAGGATGCGGGTTCGGCTGAGGTCTCCCCCTCCGCGGAACCCGTTGAATGAGGCCAGAGGGCCATATGTGGATCACGCTTTGCCATCGCCGGCGTTGCAACAGCGCGTCACTGCGGTTACTTGCGCGCTGACGCCCTTAATCTGACTTCCTGATATCTCGATTTCGGGGAGTAGCGCGTGCGGTTATTGCCAATGGCGCGGTGGGGCGTGCTCGCCACTGCCGTGCTTGTTGCTGGATGCAGCAGCACCGTCGACGGCAGACCTATCGCCTCACCCGGGGCGGGTCCGACCGAACCCACTTTCCCCACGTCTCGGCCGTCTCGGCCCAGCACGGCACCACCGACTTCTTCGTCGGCCCCCGCCCCGGCACCGCCGCCGGCCGCACCGACCAGTCCGACCCCCGGCGCGATACCGCTGAAGCCCGATCAGAACGGCTACGTCTTCATCGAAACGAAGTCGGGGCTGACGCGGTGTCAGATCAACAAGGAGAGCGTCGGTTGCGAGGCACCGTTCACCAACTCACCCATTCAAGAGGGCGAGCACGCTAACGGGGTGCACATCACTTCCGGCGGAAACGTGCAGTGGATCTTGGGCAACCTCGGGGCCATACCCACCGTCACCATCGAATACAAGACCTACGATGCGCAGGGCTGGACCATCGTCGCCAGCAAGGACGGCACACGTTTCCAGAACAACGGCACCGGCCACGGGATGTTCGTCAGCATCGACAAGGTGAACACGTTCTGAGCTGACCGGGGGCCGACCTATACCATCGGCTTGTGGCACGCTACGGCCCACCGGACGACTTCAACAACCAGCCCACCGAGTACGGCGGCTTCGGCGGTTACCCGCCGCAGGGCCCGCCTGCAGGTGGGCCTCCTCAGGGTCCACGCCCGCCGGGGCAGCCGCCCGGTGGACCGCCGTATGGGCCCCCTCCGCAGGGTCCGCCCCCGGGACCGCAGCAGCAGCCGACGGTGGAAGGCCAACCGCCGGGTGCGCCGATGCAGTACCAGCCCACCGTGGAGCACGGCTCCCCACTGAATCAACCCACCGTGGAACATGGCTCCCCGCTGGATCGGCCCACCGTCGAAGGAACCCCGCCAGATCAGTTCCCTCCGCTGGACGACGATCCGGACGGCGGGGCGCGGCCCTGGTACCGCAAGCCGGTGGCCCTGATCGGCTGGGCGATCCTCGTCCTGATTCTGCTCGGGCTGATCGCCTATGGCGTCACCCAGCTGATCGGCGGCGGGGAGAGCAAAAGCCCTGCCCCGAGCACCACGTCGTCGTCGACAACCACCACGACCACGGAGCCGACCACGACCACCACCACCAGCACCACCACGGAGCCGACCCCCACCGAAACCACGGCAGAGCCCACCACGGCGGCGCCACCAGCCAATCCGCCAAGGAGCCAGCCGCCAGCCCCCCAGCCGTCACAGCAACCGACCCATCGGGTCCCGCACCTGCCTCCGCTGCCGTCCACCATCACCATTCCCGGCGGACCGACGATTACGGTGCCGCACCTGCCGTAGCGCAGGTCACCGATCGGCAACGGGCCCGCGTGGCGGCGCTTTGCAGGTCGCGCCGGCCACTAGCATCGGCGGCCGTGACCAGGTACGACCCGCCTAACAACGGCGCCAACGACCCGACTGCCTACGGCAATTACGGCCCCGGGCCGGTCGGCGGTTATGGACCCCAACCGGATCCGACACCCGGGTGGCGTCGACCGTTGGCGCTGGTCGGCTGGGGCGTGCTGATCGCTGTGCTGATCGGGCTGATCATCTACGGAATTGTGCTGTTGTCCCAGGGCCGTCCCAGTCCCGCTTCCGTTACCACGACGACCACCACCACTCCGACGACGACGACCACCACGACTCAGCCGACCACCACAACCACAACCACGACGACCACAACAACGACGACGACCACCACGACGACGCCAACTACGACTACGGCGCCGTCCACCAGCGACACGACGACGCCGACTACCGGCACGAGCCCGACCACGACGCCGGCCAATTCCCCAGCACCCGGGTTGCTGCCGAGATTGCCGTCGCAGATAACGTTGCCGCAGATTCCCACCGTCATCAATCTGCCGCCGGGCCTCTGACCCGGCTCGGCCGTCTAGCAGACGGCTAGGGTGGGGAGCGGCCGTCGATCGCCAGCAAAGGAATGGACTCAGGGGTGTTGATATGAGCGAGTCGCTCGGGTTGTCGATCGGGGTTGCAAACCTGGTCGCGGCCCGCTCGGGTAGCGTCCCGGTGTCCCGCACGCCGGTGTTGACCCTGTTCGAGAACCGCCCCACCGAAGTCGGTCTCCCCGAGGAGAATCCGAATCTGACCGAACCCGGCCTGGTCCTGCGCGGCTTCGTGGAACGGGTCGGCGATCCTGCGCCACTGGTCGCCGCGGACGGGACGAAGTACCTGGGGCAGGCGCTCACGATCGAAGCGCTGGAAGCGATGGCGCGCACCGTCGGCTACGGGACCCCGATCACTATTGCGGTTCCCGCCTATTGGTCGGAAAACCAGGTCGCCGCGTTGCGTCAGGAGCTGTTCGCTCAGCCCGATCTGGCAGCCAGGGGTGGCACGCCGACGTTGATCTCAGATGCCGCGGCCGCGCTGGCAGCCCTGAACGCCAGACCCGGATTTCCGCGCAGCGGTGTCGTGGCGTTGTGCGACTTCGGCGCCGGAGGAACCAGCATCACCCTGGCCAACGCCGGATCCAATTTCCAACCGGTCGGCGGCACAGTCCGCTACAGCGAATTCTCCGGGGACGACATCGACCAGCTGATCCTGAATCATGCGCTGACCGCCTCCCCCAGCGTCGACAACACCAGCGTCTCGGGCACCGCCACCTCCATGGGATCGGTGACGCGAATGCTCGCCGGCTGCCGGGCCGCCAAGGAGCAACTGTCGGCAGCGACGGTGGCAACCGTTGCCGCCGGCGCGGGGAGCGGTGTGCAGCTGACCCGCACCGATTTGGAGCAATTGATCTCCGGCCCGCTGGAGCGGTTCATCTCCTCGATCGGGGATGTGTTGCAGCGCAACGGTATCGCCAACCTGGCCGCGGTGGCGACGGTCGGCGGTGGCGCCCAGATCCCGTTGATCACCACCCGACTGTCGGAGCGATTGCAGGTGCCGGTCTTCACCACACCGCAGCCTCTGTTCGGTGCTGCGATCGGCGCGGCCACGCTGGGTACCGTCGCGCAATCGGCCGCCGCGGCACCCACCGGTATGGCGCCCGCGGTCGACGCACCTACCGGCCTCGCTGCTGCCGCCGGTGCCGCGGGCGCGGCGACAGCTGCATCCCCTACCGCGGCGTCCCCGACCACCGCGGTACCCACCGAGGCCCTCCCAGAGGACGCCAGACAGGGCGGTGCGCTGGCCTGGTCTGAAGACAGCGGCACCGGGATGGAGCCCGTCCCCTACACCGGCCCCGCCGACTACACCGGCCCGGTTGGTCCGCCGCCCGGTCCGGCCTTCCCCGACACCGAGCAGGACCAATACCCCGGTGAAGCGGAGGTCCCGCCGTGGTACCGACGCCCGGCGATCCTTTTGAGCCTGGCCGGTGCCGGCGCCGCCATTCTGTTGGCCGTCGTGCTGGCGTTGACGCTGCGCTCAACCGACGCCAAGCCCGTAACCACCACGTCCCAGCCGCCGCCCATCACCACCACGGTGATCGGAACCGACAACAGCCCGACCGAGACGGTGATCACGCCGCCGCCGGTCACCGTGACCTCGCAGCCGCCGTCCAGCACGACCACCAGCCCGCCGGAAACGACCACAACAGCTAGTTCGACGTCGACCACGCCGTCGACCACCACGACTCAGCCGACCACGACCACCCAGCCCACCACGACCCAACCCACAACCACGAACCCGCCGACCACCACCCAGCCACCGACCACGACGCAGCAACCGCCTACCACCAGCGCTGCGCCGCAGCCGTCGACCTCCGCCGCATCCGCGCCGGCGACCTCAGCCGCGCCCGCGCCGGCGACCTCAGCCGCAGCAGCGCCGGCCACCTCTGTCGCCCCCGCGCCGGCGACCTGATCGGGCTCAGCGACGCGCCGGGAACTCGGCCAGAACCGCTTCGGCACTGCGCACCGCAGCCCGGCAGGCGCGGGTGGTAAACGGATCGTTGAGCGGATGCTCGGCTCGGCGTCGCCACCATCGCGCCGCGGCGAACGCCCCACGCGGAGCCTCCTGCGGGTCGACCCGGCACAGGTCGGGGTCCAGGCCCAGTCTGCTGACCGGGTCAGTCCCGGAGCCGCCCAGGATACGGCGCAGCGAGGACATCTCCTCTGCGTCGAATGTTGTTGCACGAGAACCTAATTGACCAAGCAACCGGAGTTCCTCGAACGCGTGGGTGTCGGCCAGCAGCGGGTCGATGTCGGCGATGACGTACGGCGTGGCCAGGACGGGGTGCGTTTCGACGAATCTGCGCAATGACACCAAAGCGGTGTGCGCCTTGAGCATGTCGGAACGCTGCGCGAATTGCTGGTCGATGACGTCGCGCAGCGCCACCAACCCGCTGCGCTCGAGCAGTTCGGCGGCCAAACTCGATGCGTCCGCGACGCCGGCCGCCAACACGGCGATCGAGATGCGGATGCCGAACATGCCGAAGCGTTCGAGCAGTTGCGCACGAATGGGCGCATCGACCGGCAACGGACTGTCCGGCCGCACGAACCGGTCCACACTCAGTAGCGCCTTGTTCAGTTCGGCGGAGTCGGATTCGGCCAATTTCTTCAGCGCGACGAACTCACCCTGTCGCAGGGTGCGCGCGGTCATGGCGAGCAAACCGGAGACCGGAACCACCGCCTGACAGATACCAGTCTGGTTCATCTCGCTGGTGAACCGCTTCGCCACGTCGTTCGCCGACAACATGGCGTCGATGCGGCCCGCACCGATCTCATCAGCTCGCGACGCGACGCCGATGATGCCCAAAGCGCCGGCGGAGCCGCCCACCAACCCGCCGATCTGTTTGAGCAAAGCGACGTCCGCCGCATTGAGGGTGCGCAACAAGAACACCACCGCATCCACCCGGGGGACCCCGTCGGCGGGCACCAGCAGTTGCAGGGTGCGCTCCGATGCCTCGCGGGTCAACGACGAGGTTCCGGGGGTGTCGATAATCGTGGCGTTCACCAACTCCTCTGCGGGCCACTCGACGTGCAGGTCCACCACCTCGGCAGGATTGACTCTGCTCAGATCGAAGCTCAGTCCGTCCCGGTGCGTGATAGGCACGTTGCTACGCCGCCCGCCGCGGTGATTGGCGGTGACTTTGGGAGTGGGGCCGTGCCGGAACCAGGTGACGATCCGGGTGGCCTCGGTGGCGTCCGTCGGTGCGATGTCGTCCCCGACCAACGCGTTGACCAGCGTCGACTTTCCGGCTTTGAGGGTGCCCGCCAACGCAATCCGAATGGGCTCGTTGAGCCGCGCACCGATGCGGTTCAGTTCATAGAAGACGTCCGGGCGCTGACGATAGGCCGGTTCCCCTCGGTACGCCTCGATGGTGCCGCCCAGAATGGCGCGGACCCGATCGCTTGTGCTCACCTTCGTCCTATGGTCGCCTGCGGCCTCAGTTTGTCTAAGTTTTCGGTGACCTGGCGCAGGATGTCCAGTTGCCGTTCCAGCTCGCGGACCCTGCTGTCACGCTCGACGTCTTCCATATGCGCTGCGGTGAGGGTGGCTTGCAGTGATTCGTTGAGCGATCGGCTGAGCTCGTTGGCGATGTCGCGATAGTGGTCACGCAAGGTGCGATGGATCGTCTTGAGCCGGTCGCGGGACTCCTTGCCCACCACGAACGACACTTCGTCGACGAAGCGGCGCAGGTTGGCCTTGGCCTCCGCGCGCGCCCGCAGCACTCGGCTCTCCTTTTCCTCCTTGTAGGCCATCCGGCCGAGTAACAGCCCGGCGCCCACCGACACCGGATTGAACAGACCCAGCCCGGCCACCGACGAGAGCATGCCGATCATGACCACGCCACCGTAGGAGCCGCGCAGTCCGGAAATCATCTTCTGGCCTTTGCCCTGGGGCTTGGATTCCAGTTCCGACAACGCTTTGAGCTGGTCGAAGTTGCCGGCCATCAGCCGCGACGTCAGTTCGGGCGACATCACCGAATTCAGCCCGGCATCGTTGAAGGAGCGGGCGACATCGATGGCGAGCGCCTCGGCCCGTTGGTATGCCCAGACAAAGTTGTCGCCGACGGCGGTGGCCACCGCATCCTCCGCGTCGGTGCCGATCTCCGCCCAGTGCAGGGTGGGGTCGCAGGAGTCGATTTGCCGCTCGAGGTCGTCGGTGAGAGCGCGGAACCGGGCGCGCAAGTCGTGGTCCACGTCGTTGCTCAGGTCGGTGAACCCGTCGTTGAGGACCTGCTGCCACAGCGCGGTTGCTTGCAACGCGTCTTGGGCTTCCTGCTTGCGCCGCTCGAGATCCGCGGCGAGCTGGTCACGTACCCGGGGGTCGTTCACCACGGATAGTTCCGAGCTGGCGGAGACTGTCAATTGTTCTGTTGCCGAACGGATTTCGGCCAGTACCTCGTCGCGTATCCGATCGTTCTCACGGGATAGCACTCTTTCGCTGAGGAACTTGACGATTGCGGGGAAGTTGGATTCGTCGTTGAGTTCCTTGTCGTTGAGGCTGACCGCATGGCTGCGCAGCAGCGAGGAGACCGGGATGATCGGCATCGGTACCCGGGCACGGTGCAGGTGGGCCGCGTTGGTGTTGACGATGTCGCGCCACCGCGGATACAAGTCCGTTTTAGTCGCGACCACCACTCCGACCGGGCAGACCTGGTGCGCTTTGCGCAGGAACCACATTTCGGGTTCGGTGAACTCCTGGCTCGCATCACTGACCATCAGGAGCGCATCGGCGTCGGGCAGCAGACCGAGAGTCGCCGAAAGGTGCGGCTGACCATGCCCACCGACGCCCGGGGTGTCGATGAACGCCAATCCCCCTTGTAGCAGCGGGCTGGGCGCGCCGATTTCGACCCGGAGCACGCGGCGACCAGCAGCCTGTGGTGCCTGGCGCAGATCCGAGTTGATGGCGTCGACGGGAAGGTCCACGGTGGCGGTTTCGCCGTTGGGCCCAGCCGCCAGGACCAGCCGGGCTGTCGGCTGGGGGCTGTAGCTCACGACGGTGATGACGACCGTGGCTTCGTCATCGCCCACCCGCGCGACCGGGAGATTCAGCAGCGAGTTGAGCAGCTGACTTTTGCCCTGCTTGAGTTGACCGGCGATGACCACCCGGATCTGCGGGTCGGTGATTCGCGCGCGGGCCCGGCGCAGCCGCTGCACCAGATCGTCTCGTTCGTGGAGATCAGCGATAGCGATCGTGTGGTCGATCAACTCGACGATCACGCTGACCCGACGTGGGTCGTCGGCGGGTTGCGTCACCCTACTGCCCCACTTTCTCGAATCGCGGGTCTGTCAGAACACGGTATGTGCATAAACCGGCGGGGACCATGGTGGTCCCCGCCGGTGCTCAGCTGAACGGTCGAGTCAGAACCCGTGATGGTCGGGCGCGCCGTGCGTCCCCGGGACGTCGGTGTGCGCCGGCGGCGTGTGCGCCGCGGGGGGTTCGTGACCGAATACCGACGGGCTTTGCGGCTCGTGGTGGGTTGGCTGTTCGATCGGCTGGTGCTGCTGCGGAGTGACCACCGGGCCGTGGTCGACCGGAGCCGGATGCGTCGGCGTCTCCACCTGCGGGGCAGGGGTGTGCGGGACATTGATCACCGGCGGGGTGGTACCCCCGTGACCCGCGTCGCCCTGGCCCGTCGTGCTGCCCGGCGCCTGTATGACGGGACCGTGACCACCGCCCGCTGGCGGCGTGGTGCCTTGACCGGCAGGGAAAGTCGGCGAGTGGTCGCCGGGAGTCACGCCGCCGGTTCCGGTACCGCCACCTGCACTGCCGGGCGCGGTACCGACGCCCGCGGGCACACCACCACCGAGCGTCGTACCTTCCTGCCCGAGGATGTCTCCGTGTCCCCCGGCGCTGCCGGTAGCCGGCGCGCCGTGTGTCCCAGGCCCCGTTGCGACACCGCCGGGTCCGTTCGCCACGCCGCCGGGGCCGCCCGCGGCGGCGCCCGGTCCGCCGGCATTCACGCCGGGGACGGTCTGTGTCCCGGCTCCGACCTGTGTTCCGGCTCCGGCCTGTGTCCCGGCTCCGGGCGCAGCAGAGGCAGCCAAGGGCTGAGGAGCCGGGTGGGCCCCGGCACCACCGAACCCAAGTCCGGCTCCGCCGCCGGCGCCGGTCTGCGCTCCTACCCCGACACCACCCATGGGGCCTGCAACCTGAGGTGCGGCAGCGCCGTGCAGTGCGGCGCCTTCGCTGGCAATCAGACCGGCTTGGCTGCCTGCGCTGGCGCTCACCGCGGGGGCGGCGCCGACGTTGCCGAAGGCGCCGATATTCCCGGTGCCCGCGATTCCGCCACCCGCTGCTACGGCGGCTTGGGAGCCGATTGCCGCCTGACTGGCCAGACCTGCCTGGCTGGCCAGACCTGCTTGGCTTGCGATACCGGCCTGGCTCGCGATACCGGCCTGGCTTGCGATACCGGCTTGGCTTGCCAGACCCGCCTGGCTGGCCAGACCCGCCTGACCTGCGATACCAGCCTGGCTTGCGATGCCGGCTTGCCCCGCAAGGCCCGCTTGACCGGCAAGGCCAGCTTGACCGGCAAGGCCAGCTTGACCTGCGGCTGCAACGCCAGCTTGGGCGCCCACCGCGCCACCGACGTGGCCCGCGGCTCCGACGCTGCCACCGATCGCACCGCCGACCTGGCCGCCTACGCCGAAGCCGCCACCGAGGCCGCCGCCAATGGCACCGCCGGCCTGACCGCCGACACCCACAGCGCCGCCAACCTGGCCACCCACAGCACCACCAACCTGACCGCCAACACCCACAGCACCACCGACCTGGCCGCCCACACCGCCGCCGATCGCACCGCCAACCTGGCCACCAACACCGACGGCACCGCCAACCTGGCCACCGACAGCACCGCCGACCTGGCCACCAACACCCACAGCCCCGCCGACCTGGCCGCCAACACCGCCACCGATCACACCACCGGTCTGGCCACCGATCGCCCCACCAACCTGGCCACCCACGCCGAGGCCGCCAGCAATTCCACCGCCAACGCCAATTCCACCGCCAACGCCGACGCCACCGCCAACGCCGACGCCACCGCCAACGCCAACACCACCGCCGAGGCCCACACCGGCCTGCGCACCGATCCCCGCCTGGACACCAAGGCCGATGCCCAGACCCGCTTGGGCATCCACACCAACACCGGTGCCGACACCGATTCCGGCTTGCACGTCGAAACCGACGTCGAGACCGGCTTGTACACCAACGTCGACTCCCGCGCCGACGCCGCCGACCGGTTCGACGAACGCGAGCCCCGGCGCAGGCCCGATGACGCCCGGCGTGAGGTCGACTCCGGGTTGCGCGACGAGTCCTGCGTTAATCCCGCTGGCCAGCCCGGCGCCGACGTTGCCGGCAACCATGCCTGCGTCAGCGGCCACGATGCCCACGTCGCTTGCAACTACCGCCGGATTGCCGAGAACCGGAGCGGCGGCGCCGAGCACCGGCGCCGCATCTGAGGCAACAACCGTGGAGAGCGCGGCCGGGTCGGAAGTGAACGGAGTGAGGCCGTGCTGGTCGGCCACCGCTTGCTGCAGACCAGCAATCGGGTCGTCCGACGAAAGCGCCACTCCCGGAACGGCACTGGCAACAGCCGACGAGACTTCAGTCGGCGACACGTTGACCAGTCCAGCGTTGGTCATCGCCTGCCCAGGCGCGGCGACGAATGACCGCGCCGCTTCTTCACTGCGAAACAGGCTCAGGATGTAGTCCACAAGCGAGGTCATGTCGTTCCCCTTCGATCAAAATCTTGCGTAGTTCTCTGCCGCCGTACTCGACGCTTGCAATAGACCGTATGGATTTCGCGGCCCTCACGAATCGGGGTCCGCGCCCCCACCCTTGGCAAAGCCCCCAGGGGATTGATGGAAAGCCCCGATAGGGGATTAGGGGGTAATCGCGGGGGGCGCCGGACAGTCCGAATGAACGCATTTCCGCACGTCGAGCGGGGTGGGCGCGCAGAGGCGAGGACGAACGAGAGAGCTCAGCCGTGGATGCCGAAGCCGTCATGAGCGGGCGGAGCGTCATGCAGGTGGGCGTCCGGGTGGATCACGGAGTGATCCCATATGTCGTGGCCGTGGTCTGGGAATCCCCCGTGGTCGACGGCGGCTTCCGGCAATCCACTATCTGCGAGCAGCACCGATGGTTCGGGATGGGCGAAGTCGACAAATTGCGGAGCCGCGGGCGCTTCACTCTGTGCCGGCGCGGGCGAGTGACTGATCACGCCGCCCGTCACCTGCTGGGGCACCACGGCCGCGGGCGCATGGGGCGTGAACGCGTCGAAAGCCGCAGTGGCCGCCCCACTGGCCCAAACATTGCCGTGATCGGCTACGGGCGCACCGGCTCCGCCAATCGACGGCGCGGCCATCGACAACGAATCCGACACGACGGGAATCAGATTGTTAACATCCGTGCTGGTCACGTCCGTAAGGTGAGCATCGGCGATGGCTTGTGCAGGGTTAGCGGCATACCGCGCGGCGGCATCGGGATCACGCACTAAAGAGATGACAAAGTCGAGCAACGAATTTGCCATTACGCACCTCCTCGCCCCCTCCTCGGCACAGATGCCCAATACAGCACACATGCCCAATACATCCAGCGTTAGCAAAATCCTATCGGCTCACCAGCAACCCGTGTTCGGTGCCGACCCCGCCCACCCCAAGGCATCATTAGGGGATAGCGCGTTAGGGGAATGTCAGGGTTACGGGGTTAAGGGGGCTAGGAACGATAAGGTGAGAAGCCGCTGCTGACCACCAGTAGAGCACAGGGGGCAGGCAATTGACCGACCCGCTGAATGCCGGAATCGATTACCCGCACACCGCCCGCCGTCTGGTCGAGGATCTCGCGAACGCCCCGACCGAGCCGGTGCAGGCTTTCGTCAGCGGCGGCATCGGCACCGGCAAGACCACGCTGCTCGCCACCGTCCGTGACACGTTGCGCCGTGCCGGCCGCACTGTCCTCACCCACCCACCGCGAGACGGCGATCCGTCCGGAGCAGCACTCGTCGTCGACAACGCCCATCTATGCACCGACGCTGACCTGCTTCGGCTGACCGAATGCGTTACGGCAGCCGACAGCACCGTCGTCACCGCGGCCGAAGCGCACGAGCAGCGCCCCGCCCTGCGCGGCCTGGCCCTGGCCATCGAACGGGAGAGAGGACGGATAACGCTGGGTCCGGTGCCGGTCGCCGGACCTCTCCTGGACTGCACGGCAGGCCTGCCCTTCCTCGTTCGGGCAGTTTCCGACGGCGGGCATGCGCCGCACCGTGTGGCCCGGGCGGCGCTCGCGACACGGTTGCGCCAACTCGACGAACCCGCGCTCGACGCCCTGCTCATCATGTCCTTAACCCAAGAACTGGGTGCCGCCGATGTCGCAGCCGCGTTGGGAATCCCGGCGTTAGACGCAAGCATCCTGGTCGACCGGGTCCGCGCCAGTGGGCTCGTCGAGCCGTCGCACCCGGGCGCCTTTCTGCGGCTTGTTCACGACGCAGTCGTCCAAACGGTCGGCAACGCGCACCACCGCGAAGTCGAAACGTCCTTGCTGCGTTCACAACTCGACATCTCGACGGTGTCCGCGGACCTCGCGCTGCGGCTGGCTGAACACGGGCTGCGCGACGAGCGGTTGGCCGGCGTTCTCGCTGAACACGCCGCGACCGCCCGTGACGACTCCAGCCTTGCCGTGCGGTTGTACCGGGCCGCGGTCGATGCGGGGGCCACGCGACTGGCGTCCCGGCTGGCTGACGCACTCGTCCTCACCGGCGACTGTGTCGCCGCGACCGCCCTGGCCGACGATCTACTCGGCTCGCCGGATACCGCCGAACGTGCCGCGGCGGTGCGCGTCGCGGCCAGTGTTGCCACGCACGACGGCAACGCCGGTCAGGCCGCTGAGTTGTTCGGCTGGCTCGGCCCCTACCCCGATGCGGTGGTCGGCTCGGCCGCCGCAATCGTGCTTGCCGCGACGGGTGACCTGGCGGCCGCCCGCGTCGCGTTGCGTCTGAAAGACCCCGGTCCGCCGACCATGGCCGCGCGCGCGTCCCGCAGTCTCGCCGAAGGCCTCCTGCTCACCATGGATCAGCCGTACCCGGCCGCCATGTCCCGAATGAGCCAGGCGATTGCCGTCGAACAGTCAATCGGCGAAGCCTTTCCGGACAGTCCGGCCGCACTGGTCGCGCTGGCCGCCATCCACGGCGGCGATCCGGTGCGGGCCCGCAGCGTCGTCGGCCGCGCGGTGCGCACCGGCGGAGGAACGCCATTCCTGCCCCGACACCTACTGCTGTCCGGCTGGATCAAGATGCAAGACGGGCAACTTTCTTCGGCCAGCGCGGATATAGCCGCGGCCATTTCGGGCGCGGCGCTGCATCGTCGCGATGCGTTGTGGGCATCCGCCCTGCAAACCGCTATCGCTCGCCGCAGCGGCGACACCGGCGCGCTGCAGAAACATTGGTATGCGGCCATGGAAGTCCTCACCGAATACTCCCTGGACCTGTTCGCCCTGTTGCCATTAGGCGAGTTATGGGTCGCGTCGGCTCGCATGCGCCAGGTGGACCAACTGCAACACAGCTTGGAACAGGCGTTCACCCTCCTCGGCGCACTGGGAAACCCTGCGCTGTGGGCGAACTCGCTGCACTGGGCCGGAGTGCATGCAGCAATCCTGGCCAGTTCGCCGGAATCCGTTGCCCCCCACGGACAAGCGCTCAGCTCTGCCGCCGCCCACAGCAGTCTGGCGTACGCGCTGTCGAACGCGGGCCGGACCTGGCTGCGCGTGCTCGCGGACCAAGTGGATGCCGACGAGGTCACCGTGGCGGCGCGGTCACTGGCTCATGTCGGGCTGACCTCAGATGCGACCCGTCTGGTTGGTCAGGCCGCCTTGCAGACCTCCGATGCCCGGGTATCCGGGGCGATGCTCCAGCTCGCCCGGGATCTCAAAGCGGGCACGGGTTTTGGCAGCGAAGCCTTGGACGTGACTCCAGCCCTGGACACGATCGCGTCGGCAGCACCCCGTCATCCGGCCTCCGGGTCACCGCTGTCGGACCGCGAGCGCGAAGTTGCCGAGCTGCTACTGCTCGGCATGCCCTATCGCGACATCGGCGGCCAGCTTTTCATCTCCGCAAAGACCGTCGAGCACCACGTCGCGCGGATCCGTCGTCGGCTCGGCGCGGGTTCCCGCTCGGAGATGCTGTCGATGCTGCGAACGATGCTTGCTCCGCAAAGCTGATCGTCACCGGCTGCACGGATGTAGGACTGATCACACCGCCAAGCGTCTGCGCTGGTGATGTACGCCAACTTAGGTCAGCCTTTCTCGCGGCGAATGCCGCGGAGATGTCACTATGAGCTGGTTAAGCAGCAAAGGCGCCTCTAACGCGCGCTGCCTTCTGAGTAACGACGAATTGGGGTGACCTTCCGTGACCACGCAGACGCTCATCAGGCTGGTACTGGGCATGGGCATGACCGCGGTCGTGATCCTGTTGGCCCTGAAGCGTGTCTGGTGGTTGTACAAGCTGGTCACCTCCGGCCAGCCGGCGAGCGGACGCACCAACGACATCGGCTCTCGGATCTGGGCGCAGGTCGCCGAGGTGTTCGGTCAGCGCAAGCTGTTGAAGTGGTCGATACCCGGCCTTGCCCACTTCTTCACCATGTGGGGCTTCTTCATCCTGCTCACGGTCTACATCGAGGCCTACGGGGTGCTGTTCCAGCCCAACTTCCACATCCCGATCATCGGCCGCTGGGACGCGCTGGGCGCCCTGCAAGACTTCTTCGCACTGGCCGTGCTGACCGGCATCGTCACATTCGCGATCATCCGATTGCGCAGCGAGCCCAAGGAATACGGCCGCGACTCCCGGTTCTACGGCTCCCACACCGGTGGTGCCTGGCTGATCCTGTTCATGATCTTCAACGTCATCTGGACCTACGCCATCTTCCGCGGGGCCTCGGTCAACGCCCTTGGCGACGAATTCCCTTACGGCAAGGGCGCGTTCTTCTCCCACGCCATGGGCGCAGTCTTGCACCCGTTGGGCCCCAACACGAACGAGCTCATCGAGACCGTCGCACTGATGCTGCACATCGGCGTCATGCTCGCCTTCCTGCTGATCGTGCTGCACTCCAAGCACCTGCACATCTTCCTAGCCCCCATCAACGTCGTATTCAAGCGACTGCCGGACGGCCTGGGCCCGCTACTGCCGCTGGAGGCCGACGGGAAGCCGATCGACTTCGAAAACCCGCCCGACGACGCCGAATTCGGTCGCGGCAAAATCGAGGACTTCAGCTGGAAAGGCATGCTCGACTTCGCCACCTGTACCGAGTGCGGGCGGTGTCAGTCGCAATGCCCGGCATGGAATACCGGCAAGCCGCTGTCGCCCAAGCTCGTCATCATGGACCTGCGCGACCACTGGATGGCCAAGGCGCCCTACATCCTTGGCGAGAAGGAAACTCCGCTGGAGAGCACACCCGAGGGCGGATTGGGCGAAGAGCTGCGCGGTGAGAAGCACGCCGAGGAGCACCACGTTCCAGAGTCGGGCTTCGGTCGGGTCATGGGCTCCGGACCTGACCAGGCCACCCGCCCGCTGGTCGGAACCGCCGAGCAGCGCGGTGTCATCGATCCCGACGTGTTGTGGTCCTGCGTCACCTGCGGCGCCTGCGTCGAGCAGTGCCCGGTGGACATCGAGCACGTCGACCACATCGTCGATATGCGCCGCTACCAGGTGATGATGGAATCGGAGTTCCCCTCCGAACTGTCTGTACTGTTCAAAAACCTTGAGAACAAGGGCAATCCGTGGGGCCAGAACGCCTCTGACCGGACCAGCTGGATCGACGAGGTCGACTTCGACGTCCCGGTTTACGGAGAGGACGTCGAAAGCTTCGACGGTTTCGAATACCTGTTCTGGGTGGGATGCGCGGGCGCCTACGACGACAAGGCGAAGAAGACCACCAAGGCCGTCGCCGAACTGCTGTCCATCGCTGGGGTCAAGTTCCTGGTGCTGGGCACCGGTGAAACCTGCAACGGCGACTCTGCACGCCGGTCCGGCAACGAGTTCCTGTTCCAGCAGCTGGCTCAGCAGGCCGTGGAGACGTTGGACGGCCTGTTCGAAGGCGTGGAGACCGTCGATCGCAAGATCGTGGTCACCTGCCCGCACTGCTTCAACACGCTGGGCAAGGAATACCGCCAGTTGGGCAGCAACTACAGCGTGTTGCACCACACCCAGCTGCTCAACCGCCTGGTGCGGGACAACAAGCTGGTGCCGGTCAATGCCGTCTCCCAGAACATCACCTACCACGACCCTTGCTACCTGGGCCGACACAACAAGGTCTACGAAGCGCCGCGTGAGCTGATCGGTGCCGCGGGCGCCACGCTCACCGAGATGCCCCGCCATGCCGAGCGCAGTTTCTGCTGCGGCGCCGGCGGAGCGCGGATGTGGATGGAAGAACACATCGGCAAGCGCATCAACCACGAACGCGTCGACGAGGCACTGGCCACCAACGCTGCCACAGTCGCCGTGGCGTGCCCGTTCTGTCGGGTCATGGTGACTGACGGTGTCAACGACCGGCAGGAAGAAGCCGGGCGAAGCGGCGTCGAGGTGCTCGACGTGGCCCAGGTATTGCTCAATTCGCTCGACCGCGACAGCGTGAAATTGCCCGAGAAGGGCACCGCCGCCAAGGAGGCGGAGCAGCGTGCCGCCCAGGCCGAAAAGGCCAAGCCGAAGGCCTCCGCACCGGCGGCACCGGCTGAGGCGGAGACCAAGACCGAGCCCGCCGAAGAGGTGTCGGCCAAAACAGCGGAGAAGCCGGCCGCCGCCGCGCCCGTCAAGGGTCTGGGGGTGGCAGGCGGCGCCAAGAAGCCCGGCAAGAAGGGTGCGGCGGCACCGGCTGCGGAAGCTTCCGCTGCTCCCGCTACTCCCGCTACTCCGGCCGCGCCCGCGAAGGGGCTCGGCATAGCAGGAGGAGCCAAGCGGCCCGGCGCCAAGAAGGCCGCTGCGCCAGCCGCCGACAAGGCCGCCGACAAGGTGGAGGAGACGCCGAAGGCTGCCGCGACCGAGGCACCCACCAAGGGTCTCGGCCTGGCCGCCGGGGCCAAGCGACCCGGCGCCAAGAAAACTGCCGCTCCGGCCGCCGAGCCGGCCAAGGCTGAGCCAGCCAAAGCCGAGCCGGCCAAGGCTGAGCCGGCCGAGGCCAGCGAAGCGTCCGCGGAGCCGACCAAGCCGTCGGCCCCGGTCAAGGGCCTGGGCATTGCGGCCGGCGCCAAGCGCCCGGGCGCGAAGAAGAGCGCACCGGCCGCCTCCGCCCCGGCTGCCGAGGCGAAGCCGGAGCCGACAGCCGCAAAGCCAGAAGCAAAGGCCGAAGCCACCCCGCCCGCCGAGGACAACAGTGACACCGCGGCACCCGCCAAGCCCACCGAGCAGGTCAAAGGCCTCGGCTTGGCCAAGGGCGCCCGGCCACCGGGCAAGCGCTGATCACGGTTTGACACCGATCAGCAAATATCGGTGGACAGTGATGGGACGATGGTTGACGTGACTACCCACCAGCTGCCCGCGCACACTTCCGGCCACCACCGGCAGCGGGCGTTCGCGCAGTCGTCCAAGCTCCAGGACGTCTTGTACGAAATCCGCGGCCCCGTGCACGCCCACGCGGCCCGGTTGGAGGCCGAAGGACACCGCATCCTCAAGCTGAATATCGGCAACCCGGCGCCGTTCGGCTTCGAGGCGCCCGACGTGATCATGCGCGACATGATCCAGGCGCTGCCCTATGCGCAGGGCTATTCCGACTCCAAGGGCATCTTGTCGGCCCGTCGCGCGGTAGTCACCCGTTACGAAGTCATCGACGGCTTCCCCCGGTTCGACGTCGACGACGTCTACCTGGGCAACGGCGTTTCCGAGCTGATCACGATGACCCTGCAAGCACTGCTGGACAACGGCGATCAGGTGTTGATACCCGCGCCCGACTACCCGTTGTGGACGGCGTCCACCTCGCTGGCAGGCGGCACGCCGGTGCACTATCTGTGCGACGAGACGCAGGACTGGCAGCCCGACGTCGCCGACCTGGAATCCAAGATCACCGAGCGCACCAAGGCGCTGGTAGTGATCAACCCCAACAACCCGACCGGCGCGGTATACAGCCGCGAGATCCTCACGCAGATAGTCGATTTAGCGCGCAAGCATCAACTGCTACTGCTCGCCGACGAAATCTACGACAAGATCCTCTATGACGACGCCAAGCACATCAGTCTGGCATCGCTGGCACCAGACATGTTGTGCCTGACCTTCAACGGTTTGTCCAAGGCCTACCGGGTCGCCGGATACCGCGCCGGTTGGCTGGCAATCACCGGCCCCAAGGATCATGCCAGCAGCTTCATCGAAGGAATCAGTCTGCTGGCCAACATGCGCCTGTGTCCGAATGTTCCGGCGCAGCACGCCATTCAGGTCGCGCTTGGTGGTTACCAAAGCATCGAGGACCTGGTGTTGCCCGGTGGCCGACTGCTCGAGCAACGTGACGTCGCATGGAACAAGCTCAACGAAATTCCCGGGGTGTCGTGCACCAAACCGGAGGGCGCGCTGTATGCGTTTCCCCGGCTCGACCCCGAGGTCTACGACATCGACGACGACGAGCAACTCGTCCTGGACCTGTTACTGCAAGAGAAGATCCTGGTGACGCAGGGCACCGGATTCAACTGGCCCGCACCAGATCACCTACGAATCGTTACGTTGCCGTGGGCCCGTGATCTGGCGGCGGCCATCGACCGCCTCGGCAACTTCCTGGTCAGTTACCGCCAGTAAGCATTGGCCCTGACCGCGAGTGTGACTCTGCCGACGCGCAAACGGCGTGTCGCGTCGTGAGATTCACACTCGGGGCCGCCAAAAGCGCTGAGTCAGCTGCGTTCCAGCAACTCCAGCAGGTAACTACCGTAGCCGGACTTGACCAGTGCGTTGGCGCGCTGCGCCAGTTGCTCGTCGTCGATCCAGCCGCGGCGCCACGCAACCTCCTCCGGCACACTGACTTTCAAGCCCTGCCGTAGTTCCAGCGTTCGAACGAAGTCGGATGCGTCCAGCAGCGAGTCGAACGTGCCGGTGTCCAACCATGCGGTGCCACGCGCCATCACCTCGACCGACAACCGACCCAGATCGAGGTAGATTTGGTTGACTTCGGTGATTTCGTACTCGCCCCGGGCCGATTTCTTCAAACCCTTGGCGATCTCAATCACGTCGTTGTCGTAGAAATACAAGCCCGGTACCGAGTAGTTCGACTTCGGCGTCTCGGGCTTCTCCTCCAGTGACAGCGCCCTGCCGTCCGCATCGAACTCGACGACACCGTAGGCCGACGGGTTGGCCACCCAATAGGCGAAAATAGCTCCGCCACTGACAGTTTGGAATCGGCTCAAACTGGTACCGAGGCCGGGGCCATAGAAGATGTTGTCTCCCAACACCAACGCCACCGAGTCCTGCCCGATGTGCTCGGCACCGAGGACGAACGCCTGCGCCAGGCCGTCCGGCTGGTCCTGGGTTACCCAGCTGAGGTTGATGCCGAACTGCGAGCCGTCACCCAGGAGTCGCCGAAAGCCGGCGGCATCGTGCGGGGTCGTGATCACCAGAATGTCGCGGATCCCGGCCATCATCAGCGTGGACAACGGATAGTAGACCATCGGCTTGTCATAGACCGGCAGCAACTGTTTGCTGATGCCGATGGTGATCGGGTGCAGGCGGGTGCCGGAACCGCCGGCCAAGATGATGCCTCGCATATTTCGCTCCTACGACCTCACTCGACGCGGTCGGCTTCGGTGAGTTCGGTGGCGGCCAACGCCGACGCCAGGTCGTCGTGCCGGAACACCGAGGTGACATGGTCGCGAACCACGCGAAATGCCGACGCGGCGGTTGCCGCGGCGAAGGGCTTGTTGCGGTCGCTGATCTGCTGTTCTGCGACCACGATGCCGTCGTGCACGTATATCCGGCCCAGCTCCGCGCGTGCCGTGAATGAGGCCACCCACCTGCGCAGTGCATCATGCCCCTGCGCGGCGCCGTGCGCGTCACCGATCTCGATGTCATCGCTGGACAAGCTCAACAAAGTCTGCAGGTCCGAGGCGTTGAGAGCGTCGTGCCAAGCGAGCACGGTGGCGATCTCCGATGTGGTCATGGGATGCAAGTCTAGAGAGGCGTGCGATCCAGCCATCTTTGCCATACGGACTCGTCGCCGAACAACGCGATACCGGTGTCACCAACCCGGACTCGGCGCGTCATCGCCAACAACAGCTCACTGGCCGCGCCACGCAGCGCCACGGTGCCCTTGCCGTGCTCGTGCGCCCAGCTGATCTGGCCGCCGTCGAGGGCGATCGTCCATTCGCCGCCCGACTCCAGCCCGGGGTCAGTGGCATGCAAATGAACTGTGTCGCTGCCCTCGATCGGCAAAGGCGCGCCGTCGGCTCCGGCCCGAATCGCGATGCGCTCCAAGAACTCTTCGATTCCGTCGGCCGCCACGTCGGCCGGCACCGTAGCATCAGCCCCGAGTGCGATGGCCGCATCCGCGCGGTGCACCGCGTTCTCGTGCAGCCGGCGACGGATCCACCAGTTCGCGGGTCGAGGGCCGAGGAACGTCCACACTGGAGTCTCCGCACCCGTGAGCTCGACCGCGTCGACTAACCGCTGGGCGCCGCCGTTCAGCCACGAGATCGCATCGTCAAGGTCCGGGGGCGGCTTGCCGGCTTCGACGCTGCGAAAGTCCAGAAAGCTGTCCATCCGATCGCGCACGATCTGCGCGGCCCACCGGTCGCCGCGACCGACGTGGCGGAAGAGTTGCTCGATGGTCCAGCCCGGGCAGGCCGGTACCGGCGTCGATTGATCGGCGGTGCGGATCAGTTCTCCGAACGCGCGAGTCTCCTCCAGGTAGGCCGACGCTCGATCCACTCCGGTGAGGTTACTCGTCCTGTCAGTACACCGATACCGAGTTGGCTTGAGCCCAGGCCTTCTCAGCGTCCGAACCACCGGGCGGCGGGACGAGGCCGTTGATCATCCACAGGTCCTCACTGGTCTCGTCGACGTGGAACTCCCAATGCAACTCGGGGTGCGCCTCGACCACGGGCGTCAGCAACCGGCCAATCCAGCGGGTGATCCGCTGACGATCCGCCTTGTCAGCGGAACTCCGTGCGATGTGGTCGATGGCGATGCGCACACCAACCTGCGTGGGCTCGCCCCCGACGTAGAAGTCTTCGGGTCTGGCCTCGTTGAAGATCGTCACCACGTAGAAGCGGGGCAGTCCCGCCTTCTCGTACTGATCAGTGATTCGGCCGGCGAGTTCACGCTTGCCCGCATCGCTGAAGATCCCGGGCGTGTGGTGAATCATCCAGAGCGGCATTGCAATTCCCTCCCCTTCAGCTCGCCAGCGAAAACGTCAGATTTTCCACCGGGCCGGACAGCGCCGCTTTCACTTTGACGGTCACGTCGTCGGTGAGCACCTCGACGGCACCGGCCTCTAGGCCGTCCACGATGCGCTTGGCCACGTCGGCCGGGGTCGCCTTCTGCCACGGAATCGCCGAGACCATATCGGTGTCGATGAACCCCGCATGGACCCCGACGACCTGGGTGTGTTGCGCCGCGAGTTCTGCCCGAAGCGAGTTGGTAACCGACCAGATAGCGGCTTTGGACGCACCATAGGCGCCGCTCCCGGCCAGCCACGACAGCACCGAATGCACGTTGACCACCGCACCGCCGCCATTCGCGGCCAGTATCGGCGCGAAGGTCCGTGTCACGCGCAGTGGCCCAAAGACGTTCGTGTCGAAGGTTTCTGCGACGCCGTCGAATTCACCGGTCAACAATGAGTCGGGAATCAACACGCCGGCGTTGTTGAACACGATCTCGGCATCCCCGGCGATCTCGGCGAGTGCTGCGACGGACTTCGCCGAACGCACCTCGAGCTGGTGGGTGACCACGTTGGGCCGCTCGTCCACGAAGGGCGACCTGGCCGTGGAGTACACCTTGCGCGCCCCGCGGGCCAGCACCTCGTCGACCAGGGCCGCACCCAAACCTCGCCGGCCGCCTGTCACCACGACGACTTTGTCCGCTACTGCAACCATCCCACCGCTCCTCCTAGCTGAATAACGATAACGTTAGTGAGATATAATCACTGCTGTCTGAGTAACGCAAGCGTTAGTCATGTGAGGGACGTCATGAAGTTTGAAGACAAGTTGCGCGATCGGCAGCAGTGGTCGATCGGCGACGGATGCTCCATGGCGAAAGTCCTGGACCTACTGAGCACCAAGACCGCATTCCTGATAATCCGTGAATGCTTCTACGGGACAACACGATTCGAAGACTTCATGGAGCGAATCGGCGCTTCGGCACCAGCGGTATCACGGGCCATCAAACAGCTCGAGGCAGCCGGGATCCTCACCCGGGTGCCTTACCAGGAACCGGGGAAGCGAGCGCGGGACGAATACCGGTTGACTGCGGCGGGCCGGGATCTGCTGCCGGTCTTCTTGTCGCTGATGCAATGGGGCGACAAGCACCTGCAAAACGGCCAAGGCCCGCTCAGGTTCGTTGCCGCCGACACGGGCCGACCTGTCGGAGTGCGCCTCACCGACGACCCCGATGCACCGGGACCGAACCCTGACGAGATCGAGGTCAGATTGAATCGCGGGTTCCAGCGGGCCCGATAAGGCCCCGGGGGAACCGTCGGCGCGCGCACGTCAGACATGTTCACGGGAAGCGTGCCGACGCCGTAACGTCTCAGGCATGCGCACCCACGGATGGGGCGGTGCCAAGCCCGCGACCGACGAAGAGGCGGTCGAACGCATCCTCGATGCCGCCAGCCGGGCCATCGACGAACGTGGCGGAGACATGCGAATCGCCGACGTGGCACGCACCCTGGGCGTCTCGCGTCAAACCGTCTACAACTACTTTCCCGGCACGAACACCCTGGTCGAGGCCGCCGCCACCCGGTCCAGCATGAGGTTCCTGGACAGGCTGGCCGAGCACCTGGCGGGCATGACCGACCCTGTCGATGCTTTGGTCGAAAGCCTGGCCTTCACCCTGGAGTGGTTGCCGGACGACAAGCACGTGCAGTTGATGCTGGTACACAACTTCGCCAAGGCGTCGACCGGGGTGACGTCGGAGCTGGGGATCAAGTTCGGCCACGGGCTGTTGGCGGGTCTGGACGTCGACTGGGCGTCACTCGGCCTGGGCGACGCCGATCTCGACGACCTGGCGGAGTACACGCTGCGAATTCTGCAGTCCTTCATGATCGATCCCGGCCGCCCGCCGCGCACCGGCGAGGTGCTGCGCGCGTATCTGCGACGTTGGGTGGCCCCGGTGCTGATCGCGGAGATCGCGGCCCACCGGGTTTGACCAGTGCCGCCGCAGCGGCTTGACGATCTGGGTAGCATGTCCAGTCGAGTGAGGTGATGGCATTGACTTTCGACACAGTGGTCGAAAACGGTAGGTGGTTCGACGGCACGGGTGGTCCCTCGGCGATTCGCAGTATCGGCATCCGCGACGGCCGGGTGGCCGCCGTGTCCCCGACGCCGCTCGACACCGACGGTCGCCCGAATGTGATTGACGCCAAAGGCAAGTGGGTGATACCGGGCATCATCGACATCCACACCCATTACGACGCCGAAGTGCTCGCGGCGCCCACCTTGTCGGAGTCGCTGCGACACGGCGTGACCACGATCGTGATGGGCTCGTGCTCACTGTCCACCGTGCACGTCGACGCCGGTGATGCCGCTGACCTGTTTGGCCGGGTAGAAGCGATCCCGCACGAGCACGTCGTTCGCATCGTCGGTGAGCACAAGACCTGGAACAACGCTCGCGAGTACATCGACGGCTTGGAGTCACTGCCGCTCGGTCCCAACGTGACCGCGTTCATCGGTCACTCGGACATGCGGACCTCGGTGATGGGCTTGGACCGGGCCACCCGCAAAGATGTGACACCCACCGCGGCCGAGCAGGCCCGGATGGAACAGATGCTGACCGAGGCCCTGGATGCCGGATTCCTCGGAATGTCCTCGCAGCAGCTGCTTTTCGACAAGATCGACGGTGAAACCTGCCGATCCCGTACGCTGCCGTCGACCTACGCCAAGCGCCGCGAACTGAGCCGGCTCAAGACACTGCTGCGCCGCACCGGACGCGTGCTGCAGTCCGGTCCCGACATCAGCCATCCGCAAAACATCGTGTCTCAAGCGCTGCAGTCGTTGGGCATCCGTGGGCCGCTGTTGAAGACCAGCCTGCTGGCCGCCGCGGATATGAAGTCGGCTCCGGGGACCGTGTGGTTGACCAGCGGGCTTGCCGCGTTGGTGAACCGCTTCGGTGGCGACTTCCGCTTCCAGCACTTGCCGGTGCCCTTCGAGGTGTACGCCGACGGGATCGACCTGGTGGTGTTCGAAGAGTTCGGCGCCGGGGCGGCGGCCCTGCACCTCAAGGACGAACTCGAGCGCAACGAACTGCTGCGCGACGAGGAGTATCGCAGACAGTTCCGTAAGGACTACGACACCAAGTTCGGCCCGCGCGCCTGGCACCGCGATTTCTTCGACGCCGAGATCGTCGCGTGTCCCGACGAGTCGGTGGTCGGCAAGTCGTTCGGCGAGGTCGGAGTGCAACGCGGCGGCCTGCACCCGGTCGATGCGTTCCTCGATCTGGTCCTCGAGCACGGCACCGCAATCCGTTGGCGCACAACAATTTCCAACCACCGGCCGAAGATGCTGCGTCGCCTGGCGCAGATGCACGGATTGCAGGTGGGTTTCTCCGACGCCGGAGCCCACCTGCGCAACATGGCCTTCTACAACAGTGGGCTACGGCTGTTGCGCCACGTGCGGGATGCCGCGAACGAAGGCCAGCCCTTCCTGTCCGTCGAACGAGCGGTGCACCGGCTGACTGGTGAGCTGGCCGACTGGTACGGCTTGGATGCCGGTCATCTCAGAGTGGGCGACTGGGCCGACTTGGTGGTCATCGACCCAGAGCGCCTCGATGACTCGCTGGATGCCTACCACGAGGCCAATATCGAAGCCTATGGCGGACTTTCGCGGATGGTCAACCGCAACGACGCGACGGTCAACGCAGTATTCGTCTCCGGGCGCGAGGTATTCCGGAACGGGGCACCCACCGAGATTCTCGGACGCGAGCGTACCGGCGGATTCCTACGGGCCGACGGTCAGCCACGCAACGTGCCTGCCCCCGTCAGCGCATAGGTCGGCGAGCCCCGAGCCGGAACACGCGCCAACCGGCGCGCTCCCACTTAGCCACCTCGAGGCAATTACGGCCGTCGACGACGACACGTCCACGGACCCAATCGGCGAGCGCTTCGGGGTTGAGGTCGACGAATTCCTGCCATTCCGTCAGCACCAGGACGGCGTCGGCGCGCTCGCAGGCCTCTTCGACCGAAACCGCATAGTTCAACGTGGGAAACAGCCGGCTGGCGTTGTCCAGCGCCTTCGGGTCGTACACATTGACCGCGGCCCCGTTGAGCTGCAGTTGGCCCGCGACGTTGAGAGCGGGCGAATCGCGCACATCGTCGGATTCGGGTTTGAAAGCCGCACCGAGCACGGCGATGTTGGCACCCAGCAGCGAGCCACCGCAGGCTGCGGTGGCCAATTCGACCATCCGGGTACGGCGTCGCATGTTGATGCTGTCCACCTCGCGTAGGAAGGTCAACGCCTGGTTTGCGCCCAGTTCGCCGGCCCGGGCCATGAAGGCCCGAATGTCCTTGGGTAGGCATCCGCCGCCGAAACCCAAACCGGCGTTGAGGCATTGGCGGCCGATGCGGGGATCGTATCCGAGTGCATCGGCCAAGACACTGACATCGGCTCCGGCCGCCTCGCACACTTCGGAGATCGCGTTGATGAACGAAATCTTCGTTGCCAGAAAGGCGTTCGCGGAAACCTTGACCAGCTCCGCGGTCTGCAAATCAGTCACCAGGAACGGCACACCCGCCCCGAGCAGCGGACTGTAGACCTCCCGCACAGCGGCCTCGGCTCGCTCCGAATCATCCTGCACGCCAAGCACAATGCGGTCCGGGTTCAGCGTGTCATGCACGGCGTAACCCTCCCGGAGAAATTCGGGATTCCAGGCGATTTCGACATCGACGCCCTCGGGGGCCAACTCGGCGGCCCGCCGGGCCAGCTCTGCGGCGGTGCCAACCGGAACGGTGGACTTGCCGATCAGCACCGATGGCCTCTTCAGACGCGGGACCAGCGCATCGATGACAGCGTGCACGTGCCGCAGATCGGCACCGTATTCGCCTTTCTTCTGCGGCGTGCCGACGCCCAGGAAATGGACATCGGCGAACTCGGCAGCCATCTCGTAGTCCGTGGTGAAACGCAACCGTCCAGCAGCAAGGTTGGCAGTCAACAGCTTTCGCAGGCCGGGCTCGTAGAAGGGAATGTCGCCCCCGGCGAGCTTGGCGACTTTGCCCGGGTCGATGTCGACTCCGATGACCTCGTGCCCCAACTGCGCCATTCCCACAGCATGGGTGGCGCCCAGGTAACCGGTACCAAAGACGGTGCAGCGCATACCACCGTGTGTAAGTGGCCGCGATGAGCGAACCGCATCGCGACGCTGAACAGCAGACGGCTACCCGGCGAAATCAGATGCCAGGGATGCCAGGGATGTTGAACCCTCCGCGGCCGCCGCCGCCGCGGCCGCCACCTTTGCCACCGCCCTTGCCGTGGCCACCGCCTCCGCCGCCGCCGGGAAACTTCCCTATATTGGGCGGCTTGCCGCCACCACCGCCACGGCCCGGCGGATCCAGCGGGAACTGGGGAGTGAAGATCGGCGGGACCACCGGCACCGGCACGGGAATCGGGACCGGAGCGGGCGCGGCCGGAACCGGAGCCTGCGGAACCGGTGCGGGCGCCTCCGGAACCTGGACCGGCGCTTGGGGCACGTTCACCGGCGCCTGGGGAACCTCCACCGGCGGCTGCTCGGGGGCCGGCGCGGGCAGTTGCTCAGGAACCGGCGCCGGTGTTTGTTCGGGAACCGGCGCGGGCGCCTGCTGCGGCGCCGGAGCGGGCGCCTGGGGCACCTGCTGGGTCGGCACCACGATCGCCTGGCCGGGTTCGGGCCGGTTGCTGGAAGTGTGCCGGATGCTGACCGCCAACGAGACGACCAGCGACGCCACTCCGATAACGAAGATCGACGCCAGGACGCTGCCGAGCAGCGCAAATGGCTTCCGATCGTCCTGATCAGCGTCGACCTCGTCTACGTCGACGGCGCTATAGGCCAGACCGGAGTCGACATTCTCGAAGTGGGCCGGGTCGAGCGGCAACGGCAGGTGGACCCCGGTGCCGGGGTCCTGCGCCCAGGCCTGCGCCGCGGTGGACGACACCAGCAACGGAGTGTTGGCCGACGCCAAAGCCGCGCCCCGAGCGAGGGCAGTCTCCGGCTCTTCGGGCGCCGTGACCGGAAGGGAGGTGGCAGCTTCCAGGGCCGGCTTGATCATGGGCACGTCCACCCCGGAGCCGACGACGAACACCGCGTCCGGGCGCGTTGCCAGCGCCTCGGCCTCCGACACCAGTGCAGCCAGTTGGGCCACCGCGGTCTCGTCGTCGTCGACCAGCGGCTGACGGTGAATGTCGGCGATCGAGCCGTCGGCACTGTCCACTACGGCCAGCGTCGCGGCGTCCGGTTCGATTAACAGCAATGCCGTCTGGGCGTAGTTGGTCTCGCTGCCGACCGAATGTGCGAGCGCAGCAGCAGCCAGAAATGCCGAGATCAACATGACGTTCTCGACCTTGCGGGTGGCCAACGCGTCGCGCAGTGCGGCGGCCTGGGCTGGATCCCACCAGGTCACACCGGTCGAGGCCAGCTCATAGCCGCCTTCGGCCGCGCCTTCACGGGTGCCCAGGATCGCTGAGATGACTTGATCGGCTGCCTCGGTCGATGCGGTACGAGGGTCGGTGGCGACGTCGAACTTCTCTTCGTCGACCAGGGCGCCGTCGCCATTTTCGCCTTCAACCAGGACCATTCGGACAGCCGAGGGCGCCATCGACACGCCAAGAACGGTGTCCACTACTCCCCCATTCGAATGCTCGGATCCCCCAACCCGCTAGTAACAACGTACCCACCACGGGGGCGGCATTCCCTTTGAGTTCGTTGTGTAATTGGACTCACTGCGTGGGTAGTGAGGGCTTTCGGTGTGAAGCAGCGCAGGGGATTTCGCGATTTCCGCGCCGCGGCTACACAGTCAAAGCCCAGGCTGCACGCCCATTCGGCCCGTTCTTCTACCTGTGACCGTGGCCGCCGCCACCGCCGCCGAAGCCACCGCCGCCGCCGCCGAAGGGACTGTGACCGCCGCCACCGCCGCCGCCGATGCGTCCGCGACCGCCGCCACCACCACCGCCGAAGCCGCCGCCACCGAACGGACCGTGAGCGCCACCACCACCGAAGGGCCCTCGACCAGCGCCCGGGCCACCGCCGCCGCCGAAGGGCCCGCGATCAGCACCCGGCCCACCGCCACCGCCAAAGGGCCCTCGACCAGCGCCCGGGCCACCGCCGCCGCCGAAGGGCCCGCGATCAGCGCCCGGGCCACCGCCGCCGAAGGGACCGTGACCGCCGCCACCGCCTCCGCCGCCAAAGGGACCGCGATCAGCACCGGGAACGCCACCGAAGGGCCCGCGACTCCCGCCGAAGGGACCGCGGCCTGGATTCGGTGACGGAACCTGTTGTGGCGGAGTCCGGATAACCGGCGCCTGCGGGACCGGGTTCTCGACGCGCGGTGGCGTAGCGGGGATCGGGGCGCGTGGGGCTGGCAGCTGGGGTTGCTGGCGCGGCACCTGGACCACCGGCGGCCGCAGCAACGAGTCTGGGCCGGGGATCCTTACCGGCGGCACCACGATGGGAACGACGGGCGGGGCCGCGATCGGTTCGGGTAGCCGCGGAGCCGGCAAGTCCGGGGCAGGTAAGGCGGGAGCCGGCAAGGCGGGAGCAGGCAAGACGGGAGCCGGCAAGGCGGGAGCCGCGGGAGCCGGCGCGGGCAAGGCGGGAGCCGCCGGAGCCGGCGCGGGATTGGGCGTCACGGCGCGCGGTACCGCCGGGCCCGGTACGTCGATCTTGTGTTGCGGTGCGGCCACCTGGGTAGGTGCCGGCGCAGGCGCGGCGGGTTCGACGAAGTGGTTTTCTTTCGGTCGGGGCTGCAACGCAACCGTCGGACGGATGTTGATCGCCAGCGCGACTTCCAGCGCGACCACCGCCGCGATTGCCACCACCGCCAATCCACTGCCCACCAGTAGCGCTGGCCTGCGCCGTTCCTTCGTAGCAACGACTTCGTCCGAGACGTCGCCGTAGGCCAGGTCGGTCGCGACCACCTCGTCGGGATCCTGCGCGTAGGCCAGGGCTGAGGTGGACGACGCGAACAGCGGCGAGTGCCCCGCTGCCAGCGCGGCCCCGCGGGCCAGCGCCATGTTGGGTTCCTCGGGCAGGCTCACGGGCAGCGTGGTGGCAGCCTCCAGCGCCGGTTTGATCATCGGCACATCGACGCCGGAACCCACCACGTAGAGGCCGTCTGGACGGGTGCTCATGGCTTCGGCGCCCGAAACTAGGCCGGCCAGCTCGGCCACTGCGGTGTCATCGTCTTCGGCCAGCGCGCGGCGGCGCACGTCGCACAGCGACCCGTCGCTGGTATTCACCACGGCCAGGGTGGCGCTCTGGGGCTCGATGAACAGCACGCCGGTCCGCTGGTAGCCGACGGATTCACCGACCGCCTGGGCCATCGCGACCGAGGCCAGGAAGGCCGAGACCAGCATGACGTTTTCGACCTTGCGGGCGGCCAGCACGTCACGCAGGGCGGCCGCCTGGGTTTGATCAGTCCAGCTGACTCCGATAGAAGACAACCGCAGCCCCGCGTCGACGGCGCTTTCGCGGGTGCCCAGAATGGCCGCCACTACCTGGTCGGAGGCCACGGTAGCGGCTGTATCGCGGGGCAGCCGGAAGCTGTCTTCGTCAACGATGACGCCGTTGGCGTCTTCGCCCTCGACCAATGCGATGCGGACATCCGTGGGCGCCACTGACACCCCGAGCACGACGTCCAATACCCCTCCCCAAACTTCCACCCGCAGACCGAATTCCATTGTGCGCGCGGAAGCTGTGCGGCGGCTACGTGATTCGTATGAAGTTTTGATACGACCGCGACGGAGTGGGTCCGCGCTGTCCCTGATACTTCGACCCGGCGCGGGAACTGCCGTACGGATGTTCAGCCGGGCTGGTCAGACGCAGGATGCATAACTGGCCGATTTTCATGCCCGGCCACAGCGTGATCGGCAGGTTGGCGACGTTAGAGAGTTCCAGGGTGATGTGGCCGCTGAAGCCGGGGTCGATGAAGCCCGCGGTCGAATGCGTTAGCAGTCCCAACCGGCCCAGCGACGATTTGCCTTCCAACCGTCCAGCCAGATCGTCGGGCAGGGTGCACACTTCGAGCGTCGAGCCGAGCACGAACTCACCCGGATGCAGCACGAACGGTTCACCAGCTTCGGGCTCGACCAGGCTGGTCAGCTCGTCCTGCTGTTTCGCCGGGTCGATGTGGGTGTAACGGGTGTTGTTGAACACCCGGAACATCGAGTCGAGTCGCACATCGATGCTGGACGGCTGGACCAGGGTGTCGTCGAACGGGTCGAGGGCCAACCGGCCCGCGGCGATTTCGGCCCTGAGGTCGCGATCGGAGAGCAGCACCCGACGAGCGTATCTGCCGTACGGGTGCGTGTTCGGTCAGCGGACGTAGATTTCGTCGCCGCTCGGGTATCCGCCGCCGGTGGTGGTGACGTGGACATGGTCATAGTGGCCGTAGCCGCCGGATTGAGCGCCGCCGCCGGGCGTGTAGTAAACGTCGCGCCAGATGGCGTCTTGGATGCCGAACCGATCCGCGTTCTGCATCACGAAGGTGACGATCGCGTTGCCCAACTCGATGCCCGCGTCGGAGCTCGGGTCCGGGATCATCACGTCGACCGCCAGACCGTCCGGATGCCATCGCAGCGCATCGGGCCGGACGCCGCCGATCTGGTGAATCTCCGGGAAAAGTGCGCTGATGGCGCGCGCCACCAGGATGGTGCGGACCTGTAAACCGGCCTCGGGAGCAACCCCGACCGGGAACCCCGTGGCTCCGACGAGGCCAGCGCGGGAGCGCGATGCAGGGGCGACCTCTTCGAGGTTGAATTTCATTCGAGATGTGTCGAATTGCGGCGCCGCGGCTGCGGTGGCGAGCTCTATGCCCCACGGGCCCCCAGAAGCCACCTTCTGGTCGCTCCGCCCGACGGCGGCATGGATGTCACCGCCGACGGCGAAGAACACGGCCCCAGAGGCTATGGCTGCACCCAGCACCGCCGGGGCTTTCCGCCTCTTCCTAGCTAACGCGTGCCTGCCCACGGATGGTCACAATACGAGGTTGAAAATGATAACGAAAGGGTAAACGTGACAATCTCACCGTTGTCATTGCGCGAATGGGTAATGGTTGTCCAGATTACGCATTCGCCATTTTGCATGCTTTAGGCGGCCAATCAGCCCGTCATTTGCACGTTACAACCTGGTGGCGACCCGTAAACCAAGCCGGTGCCGGCAACCCGCAGACGGGTGCCGCCAGCCTGACCCCAGGGTGCCAAAAATATTGCGGCGCCGATAATTTCATTCTGCCCGGCTCGACCGGAAGACCAATGCCGGCGAGCCAGGTGTCGGGGGCGCCAGGCCGCTTCAGCTCGAGATCGGCACCCCGCCAGACCGAGGGCAGGTGCCCCGAACATTGACCCGAAACGGGGCGTTCGCCGGCACTCCAGTTATCTCCGTCACGTCGCACGCTCGAGTGCCAATTTGGATCCCTGCGGCGCCGGAAACGCCGGTGAGGTTCCCGGTCGGTCGCTCGGCGGCCGATGCTAGCCTTTCTGGGCAACTGCGCCGATGTAGTTCAATGGCAGAACATCAGCTTCCCAAGCTGAATACGCGGGTTCGATTCCCGTCATCGGCTCCACATAAGCGCAGTTCAGCGCTACTTAAGCCCGTTGCAAAACCATTCGGGGTAGAACGCTCTCAGTCAAGCGCCTACGGGGTTAGGAACACCCCAACCACCCACGCGACGGTGGCGAGCAATGCGGCAGCCAACTCGACACCCATCGACAATGCGACACCCTTCACGGCGTGCATCGTCGAGGTCCACGCCAGCCGCTGGTCTCCGCGGGCGGCAAGCTCGGCCACGTAGACACCCAGCACGAAGCCGATCACCAGCCCGATCACCGGGATTACGAAGAAACCAATGATGCCCACAACCGCGCCCGCCACCAGACTCAACGTGCGCACGTCGGCGGCCCGCATCCGCTTCACGGGCCAGGTGTATTTGATCAATGTCGCCACACCGAGCAGCGCGGCCACCACGCCAAGTGTCACCCACGCAGTGATGTTGTTCTCGACGACGGCCCACACCACGATCGCGCCGAACACCAGCAGCGTGCCCGGTAATAGCGGCACCACGATGCCGATGATTCCGACGGCGATCGCGAGCGCCACAAGGACGATGCCGGCAGCACTCATGTTCTCAACGTATCTCTAGTGGCGGCAGCCAGGGACTATCGCCGCTAGCGGCCCGGAGGAGCCAATCGGTAAACAGCACCGGCGTAGTCGTCGGTGACATACACCGCTCCGTCCGGTCCGACTACCGCGGCCACCGGGCGGCCCCATCGGGATCCGTCGTCGGCTTGGAAACCGCCGACCAGAGTCTGCTGATCTCCGAGAGTGCCGTTTCGCCAAGCGAAGAAAGACACCTCGGGTGCGCGTGGCGGCTTGCGGTTCCACGAACCATGGATGCCGACCAGAGCACCGTCCGCATATGGCGCTGGCAGCGCAGCGGTGGTGAACGCCAGCCCTAGCGGCGCTGAGTGAGCACCCATGCTTTGCTCGACCGGCGGTAGCGTTGCACAGTTGAGCTGAGATCCGTTCTTGTTGGTCGACATGTCGCGGATGAACGGCAGATTTGCGGGTCCGCCGTCGGGATTGCAGTAGGGCCAACCTAATTCGCGTCCAGGCGTGAGGCGTGCCAGTGACTCGGGCGGATGATCATTGACGTACCCGACGTCGACGTTGCCATCCGGGTCAGGTGCGTTATCGCGGTTATTGACCGCCGTCCACAACGAGCCGTCCGGCGCAATGGCCAGGCCGGTTCCGTTGCGCACACCAGTGGCGAACGGCTGTGGGGCGCCCCCGCCAGGCGGAATCCGCATGATCGTCGCCCTAGGCGGCTTAGCGGTGCGGTCCTGCGGAGATATGTTGGCTGTCGAACCGATCGAGAAGTAGACAGCACCGTCGGCACCGACGGCGACGCTCTTCAACGCATGTGCGTAAGCGCCATGAAGATCGGGGCTCCGCGCGTCGGGAAGGCCATCGGCGACGGTCCGGCCGCCGGTGGCCTTTCCGTCGGCGTAGTCGTACGCATCGATCTGGTCGCTTTCGGCGACATATAGCGTCGAGCCCGCGAACGCCATGCCGTGCGGTTGGTCGAGACCGCTGAGCAATGTCGACTGTTGCGGCGCGGCACCAGGTTTCGGTGTCAGCTTGACGATCTGCCCGCTGGAAGGAACCGATACGAGCAGGGCGCGGTCGGGAGTCCATATTTCCAGGCGCGCCTTCGGTATTCGTGCCCAGACCGAGATTGTCCAGCCGTCGGGAATCAACGCCTGTCGCGGTTGGTCGAGCGGTGCCTGCGCCAGGTCGCCGGCAATGCCGACGGGAGCAGATACCAGCTTGCCTGATGCCGGCGCAGGCGGCGCGGGTCTGGGCGGTGACGGTTGCAGCCGCGGGGAGCCAGTCGTGCACCCTGCCACCACGACGATGCCGACCAGAACAGCGACCAGCACTTCACGCGGCGGCGAGATTCGCATGCGTCTCCCAATCAAGCAGTTCGTCCGATTGAACGGCGGTCACACGCGGCGTTCGTGCTGTGGATGCTGACGGCTACATCGTCACGCATACCCGACGGGATCGTGATCAATCCGCCGTCGCGACGATCCCGTCATCGGCCCACTCTGACCAGCCGCGACGGCAAACGGAGACAAAGCAAGCGAGTACGGCACAAAGCCCGATACAAAGCCGCACCTGCGTTCGCTACCGCTAAGCCATCACAAGTGCTCTTTCAGATGGTTCACCAAACCTTGAATGAAGCTCTCCATTGACGGCGCCCTCGGCGCGTAGCCGTCTGCGGCGTGGTACATCCGCGAGACAGTGAGCAGCTCACACGGCACACCACACGCACGTAGCCGCTCGGCGTACGCCACGTCCTCGGCGTAGTACAGGTCGAGATCGCCAACACCGATCCAGGCGGGCGGGAGGCCCGACAGGTCATCACGCCGCGCGGGTGCCGCGTAAGGCGGCGCGTCGGAGCGCCGCGGCTCCCGGCCGAGGTAGGCAGTCCACCCGAACCGATTGGATTCGGGGGTCCACACGAGCCGGCCGCGGCCCTCGTTGTGGTCGTTCAGCACGGTGCGGTCGTCGAGCATCGGGTACATGAGCCCCTGAGCTCGCAGTGTGAACCCCTCGTCATGGCTGCGCTGCGCGACAGCCGCCGCCAAGCCGCCGCCGGCGCTCCTCCCCACGACAGCGATGCGATCGGCGTCAATATCCAAGTCGTCGGCGTTCTGGCGCATCCACTGCAACGTCGCCATGCAGTCGTCAAGCGCTGCAGGGAAAGGATTTTCAGGGGCCAGGCGGTACTCCGGAGACACGACGACAGCACCCAACTCCCTCGCGAGCCGTCCATGAGTTACGAGCTCGAGTTGCGGAGACCCGACGATCATCCCGCCCCCGTGCAGTGCGAGCACCGCCGGCCGTTTGCTCCGATGTCCGGCAGGCGTCACGACAAGAACCCGCATTGCAGCGTCGCTTATCGATCGCACGGCGACATCGACGCCACTGCCCGGCGATGCCTTGATCCGGTAGATGGGGCGGAGGGCCGGCAGTGTCTTGGCCGAGTGTGTGACCGTCATAAACGGCAACACCGGGCTGCGCAGCTCGGGCGCTACCTGGGCGAGCGCGTCGCGCATCCTGAAATGCCGACGGCCGGCCAAGGCGACGACCCCGACAGCGGCGAGCGTCGCGATCTTCCTCATGGACGGTGAATGTAATCGTTCACGGGTGGTAGCGAACCTTCGTCGGAGGCAACGGCGCGGCGGATGCCCGGGTTCGAACGCCGCGAAGCCGAGCCGCTCGGGGTGCAGGATTGACAACCCGGTACCACGGGTAGTGGGTACCCAGGCGGCGCGGGTGTGCGCCGTCAGCGGTACACCGAAGGGTCACCACACCGATGGACAACCATTCCGCCACGCAAGTGAAAGTTGCTAGCCCGCCCCACGACGAACTGCGCCGGGGCGAACTTCCGATCTCGCCCGACGATGACCCGTTCTACCAGGCGCCAGAGGGCTACGAGCACGCGGAACCGGGCACGGTGTTGCGCTCGCGCGAGGTGGAGATCGGATTCCTCGGTCTCATCAGCCAGCGTGTAAAAGCCGTCCAGTTGCTCTACCGCACCACGAATCTTCACGAAGAACCGGAAGTCGCCGTGACGACCGTGCTTGTCCCGGCACAGCGCAAGTCGGGCGTCGCCACTCCGGTGCTCTCTTATCAATGCGCGATCGACGCCGTGGAGTCGCGCTGCTTCCCCTCGTTCGCGATGCGGCGCGGCGCGCGACCGATCGGCGCATTCGTCCAAGCCGAGTACTTGTTGGTGACAGCCGCGCTGGCCGAAGGCTGGGCGGTATCCGTACCGGACCACGAAGGCTGCCACGGCATGTGGGGCGCACCGGTCGAGCCCGGCTACCGGATTCTGGACGGGCTGCGGGCTGCGATACGGTGCGAGCGCTTGAATTTGTCGGCGTCTGCACCGATGGGTCTGTGGGGATATTCAGGGGGAGGCTTGGCGTCGGCCTGGGCGGCCGAACTGTGTGAGCGATATGCACCCGAGCTCAATATCGTTGGCGCCGTTCTGGGTTCGCCCGTCGGCGACCCGGGGAGTGTGGCGCGCCGCCTCAACGGCAGCTTCTTCGCCGGCCTCGCGGCGCTGATGATCTCCGCACTCACGCAAGTCTTCCCCGGCGCGCAGAGCGTCGTCGATAACCACGCGACCGACGAGGGCAAGGCGTTGCTCGACAAGTTGCAGACAATGACGACGGCTCAGGCAGTCTGGCAGCTGCGCAATGTCGACATCGGGTCCTACGTCGACATGACGGCCGACGAGCTGTGGGACCTACCCGAAGTGCGTCACATTTTCGACGAGACCAAGCTCGGCAAATCCCGGCCCAAGCCACCCGTGCTGGTCATCCAGGCGGTGCACGACGGAATCATCAGCGTCGACGATGTCGATGCACTAGTGGCTGAATATGAACGCATTGGTGCCGCCGTGACCTATCACCGCGACCGGTTCTGTGGTCACCTGCTGTTGCATCCGCTGTCGGCGCCTATGGCGCTGCGGTGGCTGCGCGATCGATTCACAGACCGGCCGGTGGACGAGCACAAAACCCGCACAGTGTGGCCGACGCTGTTCAACCCGTCGACGTACTTGGGCATGGTCAAGTTGGGTGTCATCACGGCAAAGGTCGTCCTCGGGCGCTCCGTCGAACGCCAACCGCTGTCGACAACGGATGCCAGGTAGCGCTGGTCCGGGAGCGCCGCAGGAGCCGGCGCTATCGCCCACCGATCCACGTCCGGGAGCGCCGCCGAAACCAGGTGTCTGGAAGGCGCCCAGGCCCCAATCGCCAACCGCCGTGGATTGATCCGATGGTGGGCGCGTTGGTGGTGGCGCGCCGGGATTCTGTCGCCGGACTACCGGCTCGTCGAGGCTGGCTTCGTGAACCGCGCGCATGCGTTGGGGCGGGAGGTGATTCCGTGGACCATCGACATTCCCGAGGCGGTGCGCGAACAGCTCGCGGCCGAAGTCGACGGCATCATCACCAGCTATCCGACCTGCTACGCCGCATACTGTCCGAGTAGTTGAGAACCACCGTCAAGCCAACGGGGTGCGTGGCGTCGATGTTTTCAGAGTCGACCGCCCGCCCCGCCTGCGCCACCCGCGCCGCCGGCGCCCCCCTCATCGCTCCCCGGTACCGGCTGCGCTCCGGGAGCGCCGGGCTGGCCAACATCGCCTGGTGGTTTGATAGACCCATAGTCCGCGGTTCCGCCAGTTCCGCCTTTGCCGCCGGGTCCGCCAGGCAAAGGATCGGCAAATGGACCACCGCCTTCGCCTTGGCCGCCGGTGCCACCGACGCCGCCATCGCCACCTGGGGCGGAGAGCCCGGTACCGCCGTTGCCGCCGACGCCGCCGGTGCCACCGTTGGTCCCGCCGGTGCCGCCGACGCCGCCTCGACCACCGGCACCGCCGGAGACGACGGCATCTCCTCCGCGACCGCCGCTGCCACCGTTACCACTGGCACCGGCACCTAAGTGTTCTCCGCCAGTGCCGCCGGTGCCGCCGGTTCCTCCGGGGCCGACAGCACCCTGTTCGCCGGTCGCACCCACGGTGGAGCCGGCGCCGCCCACACCGCCGACTCCGCCGTAGCCGCCAATTCCGCCCTGGCCGCCGGCACCACCGTGACCGGCGTTCAAGAAATTCCCAAACCCATCGCCACCACGCCCGCCGGTTCCGCCGTATCCGCCCGCACCGCCCCGGCCGCCGGCTCCGCCGGCGCCCTGGTTGCCGTCCACTCCTGAGCTAGCCCGGGCAACACCACCAGCCCCGCCGGTACCACCGGTGCCACCACTGGCACCGTTGAAACCGTCGCCTCCGGTGCCACCGGTGCCGCCGTTATACAACCCTTCAAAACCCTCGCCGTTGCCGCCGGTGGAACCAGTCGAACCCGACAAGCCTTGTCCCCCTTCCCCGCCGACGCCGCCGACGCCGCCATGCCCGCCGTTGCCACTATTCGTCCCACCGGCGCCACCGGCGCCGCCGGCCCCTCCCGTGCCACCGATGGTTGGGGGGACGCCTTCGCGATCGTTCCCCGGCATGCCCAAACCGCCGCTGCCACCTTTGCCGCCCTTACCGCCGTCGCCGTTGAGCACGGCGTCACCACCACGGCCACCGGCGCCGCCCGTCGCGAATGCGTCGCGGCCGTCGCCGGCGCCCTTGCCACCGGTACCGCCGTCGCCGCCGTCGCCGCGAATGGACCCACCCTGTCCGCCGTTGCCGCCGGCACCCCCTACCGTGCTGAGACTGCCACCCGTGCCGCCGTTCCCTCCGTTACCGCCGTCGCCGACCGACCCGCCGTTCCCGCCGTTTCCGCCACCTCCCGGTCTGAGGTGTAAGCCGTCACCAGCAAAAGCGTTGCCGCCGTTGCCGCCGTTGCCGCCGCTCTGAGGGCTGCTCCCCGCCGCTCCGGAGGTGCCGTTGGCCGAGTAGCCACCCTGGCCGCCTACGCCCGCGTTCCCTCCGTCGCCGCCCGGGCCGCCAGACTCGACAACAGTAAATTTGTCTGCGCCCAATACGCCGTTGCCGCCGTTACCGCCGTCGCCGGCGACGCCCCCGGCCCCACCGTTGCCGCCCTTGGCCATGGGGGCCGCGGCGGTACCACCGGCGCCACCGGCACCGCCGTCACCGCCATCGCCACCGTGACCTGCGACCGGACCTTTACTAGCGGCATCGTTGCCAGCTCCACCAGCAGCGCCGTTGCCGCCTGTGCCGCCGGTCCCGCCGTCGCCGGAGAATCTGCCGCCGTTGCCGCCGGCACCGCCCTTACCGCCGTCTCCGCCGTCACCGCTTGCCACGCCGCCAAGGCCGTTGCCGCCGTTGCCGCCGTTGCCGCCGTTGCCGCGCGTGCCGCCGTGGCCGCCTTGTCCGCCGTTGCCGCCGGCGCCGCCTGGGGTGGTGGCGTTGGCGCCGTTGCCACCATTGCCGCCGTTACCGCCGCCGCTGCCGACGGCACCGCCAGTGCCGGCGGCACCGCGAGTCGAGCCCGCACCGCCGCTGCCACCGCTGCCGCCCTCACCGACAAAGCCGCCTTCACCGCCGCCCCCGCCGTTGCCGGTGCCGCCGTTGGCGAACGAGCCGTCCTGGCCGTTGCCGCCGTTACCTGCTTTGCCGCCGGTACCGCCGTTGCCGCCGTCACCACCAGCACCTTGCACACCGTTGTTCCCCGAATCCGACAGCGCCTTACCCGCAGCGCCGCCGGTGCCGCCGCTGCCACCGGCCCCGCCTTTGCCGCCGTTACCGCCGAATTCGCCGAAGTCCCCAGGGTTTTTGCCGTGGCCGCCGTCGCGGGCATCCCCGCCGGTGCCGCCGTTGGCCCCGGCGCCGCCCTTACCGCCGTTACCGCCGTCACCGCCGTCGATGCCGCCGTCGCCGCCCGCGCCACCGGCACCGCCTTTGCCGCCGGCTTGCCCGTCGGTGCCCGAGATCGCCCCGGTGCTACCGGCGCCGCCGGCTTTGCCGGCCCCGCCCTGGCCGCCGTTACCGCCGCGGCCCACCGACCCGCCGTCACCACCGGCACCACCTTTGCCGCCGTCGGCGCCTGCGGTCAGCGCATCGGCCCCGGCGCCACCATTGCCGCCGTCACCGCCGCTGGTCGGGGTCGCGCCCGTAGCGCCGGTAGCGCCAACCGATGAACCCCCACCACCCTTGCCGCCAGCTCCGCCCTGTCCGGCGTCACCGCCCTTACCGCCGGCCCCGCCATTGCCGGTGCCGCCGTTGTCGAACGTGCCTTTCCCACCGTCGGCGCCGCGGCCGCCGGCACCGCCGTAACCGCCGTCTCCGCCGGCCCCGCCGGCACCCTCGACACCGTCATGGCCGGTCGCAGACAAGGCTTGGCCGGCGGCCCCACCATGGCCGCCAGCCCCGCCGGCACCGCCGTTGCCGCCGTGTCCGCCGTCTTGACCGTCGGCGCCGTCCGGCGACCCAAAGAAGTTCTGGCCGGAGCCGCCGGAGCCGCCGGTGCCGCCGCTCCCGCCGGTGCCGCCGTTACCGCCGTTGCCGCCATCGACGCCGCCGCTGCCGCCGGCGCCACCATCGCCGCCGGCGCCCCCGGCCCGGCCATCGCCGCCAAAGACAAGTCCACCCGGTGCGCCGCTGCCACCGTTGCCCCCGGCGCCGCCGTTGCCGACTCTGCCGCCATCACCGCCGGCACCGCCAGCCCCACCGTTGCCGCCGGAACCGACCGTCTGACCGGCTGCGCCGGTGCCGCCCGCGCCGCCGTTACCACCGGTGCTCGGGCTCAGGCCGGCAGCACCTGACGCCGCGCGGGTGCCGTTGCCGTTGTCCCCGCCCAGGCCACCGGCCCCGCCAAGACCGGAGTCACCGCCTTTGCCGCCGGTTCCACCGACACCGTTGCCGCCTGCGTTGAAGGTGCCGGTGCCCCCGGCCCCGCCTGCCATTCCCGTACCTGCGGCGCCGTTAGTGCCGTTACCGATCAGCGGGCGGCCGAGAAGAGCATT
>NZ_LZLQ01000066.1 GCF_001673315.1 Mycobacterium asiaticum
CGCCCCCGCCACCGAAACTTTGGCGTTGGCCTCGGTCGATACCCCGGCACTGCCGGAGCCGTTGCCGGCCGGCCCGACCCGGCGAGCGCCGCTGGGTTTGATCGCCGGGGCGCGCAGCGGCGACAAGGGCGGCTCCGCCAACGTCGGCGTCTGGGTTCGCACCGATGACCAGTGGCGCTGGCTGGCCAACACCCTGACCGTCGCCCGGCGGGGTGGTCGCGGTGAACCCCGGATAGCTTGCCAACGCCAATTCGACTGCCGCACCGGAGAATTTGCGTCCGACGTTGGCGGGATCCGGATCGCGGACCACGCAGCTCAGCAGCGCGCTGGCGGCCTCTTCGGTGTCGGCGTCGGGGTGATCGGTGCGGGCCAACGTCCATTCCAGTTCGGCGGGTTTGACTGTCAGCGTGGCTTCGAGCTGACGGCGAACCAACTCCGCCTTGGCTTCGATGTCCAAACCGGTCAGCACGAACGTCATTGCGTTGCGGAATCCGCCGATGCTGTTCAGCGACACCTTCAGGGTCGGTGGCGGCGGTTCGCCGATCACGCCGCTGATCCGCACCCGGTCGGGTCCGTCCGCCGAGACTTCCACGCTGTCCATCCGGGCGGTGACGTCCGGATTGGCGTAGCGGGCGCCGGTGATTTCGTAGAGGAGCTGCGCGGTGACGGTGTCTACGCTCACCAGGCCGCCGGTCCCCGGGTGCTTGGTGATCACCGACGAGCCGTCGCGGTGGACCTCGGCCAGCGGGAAACCGGCATGGGTCAGATCGGGGATTTCGGTGAAGAAGGAGAAGTTGCCGCCGGTGGCCTGCACCCCGCACTCGATGACATGGCCGGCGACCACGGCTCCGGCCAGCTGGTCGTAATCGCTGCGGCCCCAGCCGAAGTGCGCAGCAGCGGAACCGACGATCACAGAGGCGTCGGTGACGCGGCCTGTGACTACGACGTCGGCTCCGGCGTTGAGGCAGTCCACGATGCCCCACCCGCCCAGGTAGGCGTTGGCCGTCAGCGGGGAACCCAACCCCAGCTCGGCCGCCCGTGGCTGCAGATCGTCGCCTTCGACGTGGGCCACCCGCGCGGGCACGCCCAGCCGTTCGGCCAGCGCGCGCACCGCGCTCGCCAGGCCGGCTGGGTTCAAGCCGCCGGCGTTGACGACGATGCGCACGCCGCGCTCGTGGGCCAGGCCCAGGCATTCTTCGAGCTGGGTCAGGAAGGTCTTGGCATAGCCGCGGTCGGGATTCTTCATCCGGTCGCGGCCCAGGATCAGCATGGTCAACTCGGCCAGGTAGTCACCGGTGAGAAAGTCCACGTCGCCGCCGGTGAGCATTTCGCGCATCGCGGACAGCCGGTCGCCGTAGAAACCGGAGCAGTTCGCGATCCGCACGGCACCAGACTCGGGGGCCAATGCGATCCTCCCTCCCTTGGTTTGGGCGGCCGGCGCAGTCGAGAACCAACCAACCGGTAGGTTAACGGGTATCGCGGCGCTCCCGCCAACCGGATCAGCGTCCCTCCCGCGGCAACATCAGCGTCCCTCCCGCGGCGACACTGACACCGCGCACACGACGCGCCGTAGAGAAGCGTCCTGGATGCAATTTCGGCGCGCCAGCGCCGACCCGACGAGCTCAATTTTGGCGACCAGCAGCTCACCGACTACCCTTGAGGTCAACTGTTGCCGTTCGGCCGCCGAGGTCATGGAGCGCGACACGCCCCGTCCGTAAACCACACGAGGAGTTAGGCCCGACCATGGCCGTACCCAAGCGCAGGATGTCGCGCTCGAATACCCGCAGCCGGCGCTCGCAGTGGAAGGCCACCTCGACCGAGTTGGTCGGCGTCACTGTGGCTGGTCAGAAGCATAAGGTGCCTCGCCGACTGCTCAAAGCCGCGCGCCTCGGCTTGATCGACCTCGACAAACGCTGATCAGCTCGGCGCGCCTCTCAGGCCGCTCTCAGGCCCTAGTACCAAACTAGCTCCGTGCGAATACTTGTCGTCGACGACGATCGCGCGGTGCGCGAGTCGCTGCGCAGGTCACTTTCCTTCAACGGTTATACGGTCGAGTTGGCCCACGACGGGGTCGAGGCACTCGAGTTGATCGCCAGTGACCGGCCAGATGCGCTGGTCCTGGACGTGATGATGCCGCGGCTGGATGGCCTGGAAGTTTGCCGTCAGCTGCGCAGCACCGGAGACGACCTGCCGATCCTGGTGCTCACGGCACGTGACTCGGTCTCTGAGCGCGTCGCCGGCCTGGATGCCGGGGCCGACGACTATCTGCCCAAGCCGTTCGCCCTGGAAGAACTGCTCGCCCGCATGCGGGCGTTGCTGCGGCGCACCAAGCCGGAGGACGCCGCGGAGTCGGTGGCGATGACATTCTCCGACCTGAGCCTGGACCCGGTGACCCGAGAGGTCATCCGCGGGGAACGCCGCATCAGCCTCACCCGCACCGAATTCGCCCTGCTGGAAATGCTGATCGCCAACCCGCGGCGGGTGTTGACTCGCAGCCGCATCCTGGAGGAGGTGTGGGGATTCGACTTCCCGACCTCGGGTAATGCTCTCGAGGTCTACGTCGGCTACCTGCGCCGCAAGACCGAGGCCGACGGCGAGCCGCGGCTGATCCACACCGTGCGCGGGGTGGGTTACGTGCTACGCGAAACGCCGCCTTGATACTTAGGCTCCGCCGTCCTGGCCGGGTGAGGCGCGCACCGCTGCGGGCCACCAGTTCGCTGTCGTTGCGGTGGCGAGTGATGCTGCTGGCCATGTCCATGGTGGCGATGGTGGTGCTGCTGATGTCCTTCGCCGTGTACGCGGTGATCTCCGCCGCTCTTTACAGCGACATCGATAACCAGCTGCAGAGCCGCGCACAGTTGCTGATTGCCAGCGGTTCGCTGGCCGCCGACCCGGGCAAAGCGATCGAGGGCACGGCCTACTCGGACGTCAACGCGATGCTGGTGAACCCGGGCAGATCGATCTACACCGCCAACCAGCCGGGCCAGACGCTGCCGGTCGGGACCCCGGAAAAGGCGGTCATCCGGGGTGAATTGTTCATGTCCCGGCGCACTGCGTCGGATCAGCGGGTGCTCGCGATCCACCTGCCCAGCGGCAGTTCGCTTCTGATCTCCAAGAGTCTGAGACCGACCGAAGCCGTGATGGGCAAACTGCGTTTCGTGCTGCTGATGGTCGGGGGTGTCGGCGTCGCGGTCGCCGCGGTAGCCGGCGGCATGGTCACCCGGGCCGGGCTACGTCCGGTCGGTCGTCTCACCGAAGCGGCCGAGCGGGTTGCCCGCACCGACGACCTGCGACCCATCCCGGTGTTCGGTAGCGACGAATTGGCCAGGCTCACCGAAGCGTTCAATCTGATGCTGCGGGCGCTGGCCGAATCGCGGGAGCGCCAGGCGCGCCTGGTCACCGACGCCGGACACGAACTACGCACCCCACTCACGTCGCTGCGCACCAACGTCGAACTGCTGATGGCCGCGATGGAGCCCGGGGCGCCACGGCTGCCAGAGCAGGAGATGGTGGACCTGCGCGCCGATGTGATAGCCCAGATCGAGGAACTGTCAACGCTGGTAGGCGATTTGGTGGACCTCACCCGGGGCGACGCCGGCCACGCTGTGCACGAGCCGGTAGACATGGCCGAAGTCATCGACCGCAGCCTTGAGCGAGTTCGTCGGCGCCGCAACGACATTCACTTCGACGTCACGATCATTCCCTGGCAGGTATATGGCGACCCGGCCGGGTTATCAAGGGCCGCACTGAATCTCATGGACAATGCGGCCAAGTGGAGTCCGCCGGGCGGCCACGTTGGGGTCGTGCTGCGCCAACTGGATCCGTCGCACGCCGAATTGGTGGTATCCGACCAGGGTCCCGGCATTGCACCGCAGGAGCGACGCCTGGTGTTCGAGCGCTTCTACCGGTCGACGTCGGCGCGGGCGATGCCGGGATCGGGTCTGGGTTTGGCGATCGTCAAACAGGTGGTGCTCAACCACGGCGGATCGCTACGCATCGAGGACACCCACCCGGGCAGGCAACCGCCCGGCACATCGATCTTCGTGCTGTTGCCCGGACGTCCGATGCCCATTCCCGAGTACCCGGCAGAAGCCGACGCAGCAGCGGCGGACAAGCCCGCGAAACGCCCCCGGACAGGCTCGGCGGACGACGCGGATTCACGGGGTTCGACAAACGTTATCTCAGTCGATTCTTAGTCCGCGCGAGCAAGGTGGTTGTGCAGTTAGTGTTGAAGACCAAAGCCATGCAAGCAAGGCATGCGCGAGTCGGCCTTACCGAGCCCACGAAGTAGAGAAGAGCAATCCAGCGTCATGACGAATCACCCGAGGTATTCGCCACCGCCGCAGCAGCCGGGTTATGGCGCTACGCCCAACCAGCCGGTGCCTCCTGCCTATGCCCAGGGGCAGCACAGCTACAACCAGCAGTTCGACTGGCGCTATCAGCCGTCGCAACCGCAATATCGGTCTTCCTACGATCCGCTCAGCGGCACCGGTGCCGGTCCTATACCGGGCCACACCGGTGCGGGTCCGATACCGGGCCACACCGGTGCGGGTCCGATACCGGGCCACACGGGTTCAGGTCCGATATCGCGTAACACCGGGGTGGGCCCGATACCCGGCGGTAGCGGTGTGCACCCCATCCCGCCGGGTACCGGTCCGGGCCCGATCCCTGGGATGATGCCGCCGATGGGGCGGCCGCCCCGGCGACGCCGCTCAGGCGGGCTGATCTTCGGCGCGCTGGCCATCGCGGTGGTGTCCGCCGGTATCGGCGGTGCGGCGGCGACAGTGGTGGAACTGGGACACCAGACCGGCGGCAGCCACGACACGACGGCCGCGTCAGGCGGTGCCCCCAGCGTTCCGGCTGCGAACATGCCGCCCGGCTCGGTCGAACAGGTAGCGGCCAAGGTGGTGCCCAGCGTCGTCATGTTGGAGACCGATCTCGGACGCCAATCCGAGGAGGGCTCGGGTGTGATCCTGTCGGCTGACGGGCTGATCCTGACCAACAACCATGTCGTCGCGGCCGCCGCGAAGCCGCCCCCGGGGAGTCCGCCGCCGAAAACGACGGTGACCTTCTCCGACGGTCGCACCGCCACGTTCTCGGTGGTCGGCACCGACCCGACCAGCGATATCGCGGTCATCCGGGTGCAGGGGTCCTCCGGTCTGACGCCCATCGCCATGGGTTCGTCGGCCGGCCTGCGCGTCGGGCAGCCAGTGTTGGCCATCGGGTCCCCGCTGGGCTTGGCGGGCACGGTGACCACCGGAATCGTCAGCGCGCTCAACCGGCCGGTGTCGACCACCGGTGAGTCCGGGAACCAGAACACCGTGCTGGACGCGATTCAGACCGACGCCGCGATCAACCCCGGTAATTCCGGTGGTGCGCTGGTGAACATGAACGGCCAGCTGATCGGGATCAACTCGGCGATCGCCACGCTGGGTGCGGACTCCGGGGACGCGCAGAGCGGGTCCATCGGTCTGGGCTTCGCCATCCCAGTCGACCAGGCCAAACGCATCGCCGATGAGCTGATCAGCACTGGCAAGGCGTCCCACGCGTCGCTCGGCGTGCAGGTGACCACCGACAAGGGAGTCCCGGGTGCCAAGGTGATGGAGGTAGTCGGCAATGGTGCGGCAGCCAATGCCGGGGTACCGAAAGGGGTCGTCGTCACCAAGGTCGATGAGCGGACGATCAACAGCGCGGATGCGTTGGTTGCTGCCGTGCGTTCTAAAGCACCGGGAGACAGAGTGACGCTGACTTATCAGGATCCCGCGGGCGGCACCCGCACGGCGCAGGTGACGCTTGGGAAGGCGGAGCAGTGATGAATGCGGAGGGTCAGTTGTCTGACCTCGGATATACGGTGGCACCCATGGAGCAGGGTGCGGAGTTGGTGGTGGGCCGGGCACTTGTTGTCGTTGTCGACGACCGCACCGCGCACGGCGACGAGGACCACAGCGGACCGCTGGTCACCGAGTTGCTCACCGAGGCGGGTTTCGTGGTGGACGGCGTTGTCGCGGTCGAGGCCGACGAGGTCGAGATCCGAAATGCGTTGAACACCGCGGTGATCGGCGGGGTCGACCTGGTGGTGTCGGTCGGTGGCACCGGTGTCACGCCACGAGACGTTGCCCCCGAGGCCACCCGCGACATCCTCGACCGGGAGATCCTGGGGATCGCAGAGGCCATCCGCGGCTCCGGACTGTCCGCGGGCATCACCGATGCCGGGCTGTCGCGAGGTCTGGCCGGTGTTTCCGGCAGCACGCTGGTGGTCAACCTCGCTGGTTCGCGCTACGCCGTGCGGGACGGGATGGCGACGCTCAATCCGCTGGCGGCCTACATCATCGGGCAGTTGTCCAGCTTGGAGATCTGAGGCCGGTTTTCAGCTGTCCGCGCGAGGTCCGTAACTCGGTGGCGGCGTCAACGGGGGTGCTTCGTGGGCGCCGCCGTGTTTGCCGGACGACGAGTCGCCGTTGGTCTGGGCGAGTAGGTCGCGGATCTCCTCGAGCAGCACCACCTGCGCGTCGTCGGCCTGCTCGACTTCACCTTGCTTGCGCAGTCTGCTGTAGGGCAGCACGACCAGGAAGTACACCACCGCGGCGACCAGAATGAAGTTGATCGCCGCCGAGAGCACCGTGTTCAGGTCGATGTACTGATTGCCGGTGATGTGGATTTTCAGGATCCCGACCTGTGACGTCTGGCCGACGCCGATCGAGCTCACCAGCGGTTTGATGACGTTGTCGGTGAATGCGGTGACCAGCGCAGTGAACGCGGTACCGATCACCACCGCAGTCGACAGGTCAACGATGTTGCCCCGCGAGAGAAACTCCTTGAACCCTTTGAGCATGAGATCCCTTTCTGGACTTGACCGAGTTTGCTGTCGATCACGTGTCCAGCGGCGGATAACTGCTCAATGCAGGGTCAACGTCACCGCTTGGCCCAGCGCCGAGCCCGCCACCGCGTTCGCCACGCGAGCCGGCAGCGCAACCAACACTACGCGGTCGCCCTCGTTCGACTGGAGTTTCGCTCTTGCCGACACGAGCACCACGACCGCGTCGACGGCGATCACTTTGCTCACCGCCGACGCGCCCGGCTGGGATTCGCCGGCCGGTGTGGCCAGCACGTCGACCACATCACCCACCCTGACCAGGTCGACCAATGCGCCGTCGGTCAGATGCAACGGCACGATCCGGGCACCGGGACCCGCCGTCGACTCGGCCAGTCGACTGCCCAACAGCCGGACATCGGTCAACACCTCGCCGCGGCGTGCCGGGCCCGCCAGGGTTGAACCGAGCACCGCCTGCAGGTCCGCTCGGAAGCCATCGGGAACCGTCGCGGTCAGACGTCTTTCGGTGCGCACATCATCGGCGGTGAGCGCAGTGCCCGGGCCGAGGTCGCGGGCGGCCACCAGCACGTCGACGCGGTCCCCGTCCGGGTTGGACCGCAGCGCGGCGATGCCGGCCAGGACGACGAGCCCGCCCGCCGCCACCCGTCGGGCCAGTACCGTTCGGGTCCAGTCCGGTCGGCAGACCGAGCTGATGCGGCTGAGCAGAGTCGGATTGAGAGATGGTTCCCGCACGCGGTCACCGTAGGCGCAGCGCGCCGCCGATTGTTGCGGGCCGAAGCGGGTTTGTGGATAACCGCTAGTTGGAGGCTAACTGGATGCTAGGTGGGGGCTAACGGGATGCTAGGTGGATGCGGCGGCCGGGGAGGCGGCTTTCTCGGTTTTCGCGCTCGACTCCGACGCTTTGCTCTCGCTCGAGTTGGAGCTTGAGCTTGAGCTGGATTCGCTGGAAGAGGAGCCGCCTGCCGAACTGGTCTCCTTCTTGCCGGACTCGCGACTGTCGGTGCGGTAGAAACCGCTGCCCTTGAACACGACTCCGACGGAATTGAAGAGCTTGCGCAGCCGGCCGGAGCACTGCTCACAGGTGGTCAGCGCGTCGTCGGTGAAGGCCTGCACCTTGTCGAAGCGGTGGCCGCACTCGGTGCACGCGTAGCTGTACGTCGGCACAAAAACCTCCGGATGGTCATGAAGTCTGTTAGCACTCTACCGTCTTAAGTGCTAGAACCGCCACGTCATGTCACTCATTCCCCAACGGGAGCGTGATTAACCCTCGTCCCGGGGTGAGTGCGTGGGTCATCGGCACATCGTGTGGCTCGCACGGCAATTCGTCGACCAGTTCGTCATCGCGCACCACCACGACCAGACGGGCCCGCGGATCCCGAGCCGGCAGTGAGCGGTCGTAGAAACCACGGCCGCGGCCCAGGCGCACCCCGCGGCGGTCTACCGCCAAGGCGGGCAGCAGCACCAGAGCGGCCTCGGCCAGAGCGTTTTCGGGCAGCCACGGCTGCGCCGGCTCCAAGAGACCCCAGCGCGCGGTGACGAGCCCACCGGGCCGGTACACGCCCCATTGCAACGGCAACGGCGTGTCGTCGGCACGGGTTCGCGCGATCGGCAACAGCACCCTGTCCGCCCGCCGCAGCAACGCGTCGAGCATGTCCAGCGAGCCGGGCTCCGAGCCCACCGGCACGTACGCGCAGACTGTGCCGGCACGGTCTACGACCTGCTCCAGGTGGTTGACGAGCTTCTCGGCTTCCGCGACGCGCACGTCGTCGGACACGCGACGCCGAGCGGCGGTCAGCCGTTGCCGCAACGCGGCCTTGCTCGCGGTGCCCACGGTTCAACGATGACAGACCCCGAAGCGGGCTGGGCGTTTCCGCCGTCAAACAATGGCTACCCAGCTGACGAAGGATATGGTGTGAATCGATGTCAACCCTGTCAACCCCGTCAACCCCCTCAACCCCCTCAACTTCGCGAGTTGCGGTCCCGTTCACGGCGATCGTGCCCGCTGCGGGGCTAGGCACACGGTTTCTGCCCGCCACCAAGACCGTGCCGAAAGAATTGCTGCCCGTCGTCGACACCCCCGGTATCGAGTTGGTCGCCGCCGAGGCCGCCGAAGCCGGCGCCGAGCGACTGGTGATCATCACGTCCGAGGGCAAGGACGGCGTCGTGGCGCACTTCGTCGAGGATCTGGTGCTGGAGGGCACGCTCGAGGCCCGCGGCAAGAAAGCCATGCTGGCCAAGGTCCGCCGCGCGCCGGCGTTGATCAAGGTCGAGTCCGTCGTGCAGGCCGAACCGCTCGGATTGGGGCATGCGATCAGCTGCGTGGAGCCCACCCTGGCCCCGGACGAAACCGCTGTGATGGTGCTGCTGCCCGACGATCTGGTGCAGCCGACCGGCGTACTGGAGACGATGGCGCAGGTCCGGGCCCAGCATGGCGGCACCGTGTTGTGTGCCATCGAGGTGACACCGGAAGAGATCAGTGCCTACGGCGTTTTCGACGTCGAACCGGTTCCCGGTAGCGACACCGAAGATGTGCTGCGGGTCAAGGGCATGGTGGAAAAGCCCAAGGCCGAGGACGCCCCGTCGCTGTATGCCGCAGCCGGTCGTTACGTGCTGGACCGCGCCATTTTCGACGCATTGCGCCGTATCGACCGGGGTGCGGGCGGCGAAGTTCAGCTCACCGATGCCGTTGCACTACTGATCTCCGAGGGCCATCCGGTCCATGTCGTGGTGCACCGCGGATCCCGACACGACTTGGGAAATCCCGGCGGGTACCTCAAGGCTGCGGTTGACTTTGCATTGGATCGTGACGACTACGGCCCGGAATTGCGGCGGTGGTTGGTGGCGCGATTGGGTCTGTCCGAACAGTAGCCGGGACGCCGGTGCTCGGGTCGCGGCCCGCACGGCAGGAAGGCGCACGGTGCGTTCTGTAGAGGAGCAACAGGCACGGATATCGGCCGCCGCGGTCGCCCCGAGGCCGATCAAGGTCGCCATTGCCGAGGCGCAGGGACTGTTGTGCGCCGAGGAGGTCGTGACCGAACGTCCGCTACCCGGCTTCGATCAGGCCGCCATCGACGGCTACGCAGTGCGCAGCGTCGACGTGCTGGGCGTGGGCGATACCGGAACGCTCGAAGCCGTCGCAGACGACGGGGGCGTGGAAGGTCGCGACGGGGTGACCCTGCCGGTGATGGGAACCATCGAGGCCGGTGCGCGCACACCCAGCAGATTGCAGCCGCGTCAGGCAGCCCGGGTGCAGACGGGCGCGCCGCTGCCCACCTTGGCCGACGCGGTGCTGCCGCTGCGCTGGACCGACGGCGGGATGAATCGGGTCCGGATTCTGCGCGGAGCACCGTCGGGTGCATATGTACGACGTGCCGGCGACGACGTGCAGCCGGGCGACGTGGCGGTGCGGTCCGGGACGATCATCGGCGCCGCACAGGTGGGGCTATTGGCCGCGGTCGGCCGCGAACGGGTGTTGGTGCATCCGCGCCCGCGGGTGTCGGTGATGGCCGTCGGCGGCGAGTTGGTCGACATATCCCGCAGCCCGGGCAACGGCCAGGTCTACGACGTCAACTCCTATGCCCTGGCGGCGGCAGCCCGCGATGCCGGTGCCGAGGTGAACCGCGTCGGCATCGTCAGCAACAACCCCAACGAGCTAGGGGAGATCGTCGAGGGCCAGCTCAACCGGGCCGAGGTGCTGGTGATCGCGGGCGGTGTCGGCGGCGCGGCGGCCGAGGCCGTGCGCGCGGTGCTGTCCGAGCTGGGCGACATGGAGGTGGTGCGGGTCGCCATGCATCCGGGTTCGGTGCAGGGCTTCGGGCAACTCGGCCGCGACGGCGTACCGACGTTTCTGCTGCCGGCCAATCCCGTCAGCGCCCTGGTGGTCTTCGAGGTGATGGTCCGGCCGCTGATCCGGCTTTCGCTGGGCAAGCGGCATCCGATGCGCCGGATCGTCCAGGCCCGCACGCTGTCGCCGATCACCTCGGTGGCCGGGCGCAAGGGCTACCTGCGCGGTCAGCTGATGCGGGACCAGGAGAGCGGCGAATATCTGGTGCAGGCGTTGGGCGGCGCGCCAGGGTCGTCGCATCTGCTGGCGACCCTCGCCGAGGCGAACTGTCTGGTCGTGGTTCCCAGTGGCGCCGAGCAGATTCGCACGGGGGAGATCGTCGACGTCGCCTTCCTGGCTCAGCATGGCTGAGCCCGTTTCGGTCTCGTGAGCCTGTTGCGGTCCACTTCGCGCCATCCTGGCTGGCCGACGAGCGTGGGGCCGTTGCGCGTCGACGCGGGGGTGATCCGGTTGCGGCCGGTGCGGATGCGCGACGGGGCCGTGTGGAGCCGAATCCGGACGGCCGACCGGGCGTTTCTGGAGCCTTGGGAACCCACCGTCGACGGTGACTGGACGACGCGGCACTCGGCGGCGGCGTGGCCCGCGGTCTGTTCGGGACTGCGCGCCGAGGCGCGCAAGGGTCGGATGCTGCCGTATGTGATCGAACTGGATGGCTATTTCTGCGGGCAGTTGACCATCGGCAACGTCACGCACGGGGCGTTGCGCTCGGCATGGATCGGTTACTGGGTGTTCAGCGAGTGCAACGGCGGCGGGGTGGCCACGGGCGCCGTTGCCCTCGGGGTGGACCACTGCTTTGGGCCGGTGATGTTGCACCGCGTGGAGGCCACGGTGCGGCCGGAGAATGCCGCCAGTCGCAAAGTGCTGGCCAAGGCCGGATTCCGCGAGGAGGGACTGCTGCGGCGTTACCTCGAAGTGGACCGGGGCTGGCGGGACCACCTGCTGCTCGGTCTGACCGTGGAAGAGGTCTATGGATCGGTGACTTCGTCACTGGTTCGCGCTGGACGCGCCAGCTGGGTCTGATAGCGGCGCGAGGCGCGCCTTCTTGAGGAAACCGAAATAAAAGTGTGGCTAACGTGACATGTGTGGCGTGTGATGCTTGGAAAAGCGAAATTACAGGTGTGTAATTGCCCTGGTCGCAGTGACCGGGCCCGCACTGGCCAATGATGGGGCCTCGCGGGGAGCGGAACCGAAGAGAGCAGGTCATCATGCCAAGCATCCCGCAGTCGTTGTTGTGGATCTCGCTCGTGGTGCTGTGGCTGTTCGTGCTGGTGCCGATGCTGATCAGCAAGCGCGACGCGGTCCGGCGCACCAGCGACGTGGCCCTGGCAACCCGAGTGCTCAACGGCGGCGCAAGCTCCCGTCTCCTGAAACGCTCTGGCCCCGCGGCCGGGCATCGCAGCGACCCGGACTGGAAGCCGCAGGACGAGTGGGAAACCGAGCCGATCGACGGGCCGTTCGCCGACGCCGATCGGCAACACGACGAGGACATGCCGGTACTCGAGGACGAAGACACCGGCGTGGTGATGCGGCGCCGGTCGGTGGTGACCGCAATGGCCAAGGTGGACAAGCGCGTTGACGTCGAGGAGCCTGACTACCTCGACGTGGATGTGGTGGACGAGAACGCCGCCGCCCTACCCGTCGGAGCCACTGCGCAAGTGGAGGAGCCCGAGGCGCGCGGTGCCGAGGTGGCTGCGGCTGAGGAAGTCGAGGCCGTAGCCGACGCTGCAGGCGACGAACTCAACCCTCAAGATGAACTCGGCGCCCACGATGAACTCGGCGACGAACTCGGTGATGACGAGTACGAATATGTCGAGGACTCATCGGGTTTGGAGCCCGAGGGCGACCTGGACGACGCCGACCTGGACGAGCACGATGCGCCACCGGCCTACGCGGCAGGCGTCAACCGGCGGCGTCGGTACGACACCAAGACCGCCGCGGCGGTCAGCGCGCGCAAGTACGCCTTCCGCAAGAAGGTGTTGGTGGTGATGGCGGTGGTCTTGGTCGGTTCGGCCATCATGGCCTTCGAAGCGACACCACAAGCCTGGTGGCTGTGCGGCACCGCGACCACCATCACCTTGTTCTACCTGTTCTACCTGCGCCGGCAGACGCGAATCGAGGAGAAGGTGCGTCGTCGCCGGACGCAGCGGATGGCGCGGGCACGGGCGGGCGTGGAGAACACCGAGGACCGCGAATACGACCTGGTCCCGTCGCGGCTGCGGCGCCCGGGTGCGGTGGTGCTGGAGATCGACGATGAGGACCCGATCTTCGAGCACCTGGAGTATGCGGCGTCCATGCGCCAGTACGGCTGGCCGCGGGACCTGCCGCGCGCCGTCGGACAGTAGTGCTCGGTTCGGCCCGCGGGGGCGGTGCCTGGTAGCCTGCTACCGATCAGGGGCTATGGCGCAGTTGGTAGCGCGACTCGTTCGCATCGAGTAGGTCGGGAGTTCGAATCTCCCTAGCTCCACAGAGTTTGCTCAGGTCAGGCCGTATGTCTCGGCCAGGGAACCTCGCCCTCCGCAATGTCCGCCAGAACTTGGATAGCGCCGTTCACTCGGTTCGCGGCCTCGTCGAGGTTGCGACGCCAGCGCGACAACCTGTCCTGACTGAGGCAGCCACGGACAGCATGCCGGCGCTTTGGCGCAGCACTCCGAATGCGCTCTCGATGATCGGCCGAGCTATTTCGCGCCGCGCGTTCGTAGTGTGATTGGTAGATGATCGGCCGGTGTCGGCCCGGTGCCCCAGGTCAATGGGAGTCGGTAGTCGTCGGGCACTGTCCATTCGAAGCGTCTCAGCATTTGGTGCATGGTGGCTTTGACGGCCATGTCGGCGAACTGCTGGCCGATGCACTTGTGTGCGCCTCCACCAAAGGGTGCGAACACGTAGCGACTGACCGCGGCCCGCGATTCGGGGCTGCTGACAAAGCGCGCTGGGTCAAACGTGTCGGGGTTAGGCCACCAGTCTCCCAACCGCATGGAGGCATAGACGTTGATAGCTATTTGAGTCTTGGCAGGGACGAAGTGCTCGAGAATGTCTGTGTCGCGGACCGTTTGGCGAAATAGGGTGCCCGCTGGCGCATACATCCGAAGTATTTCTTTGAATGCGGCGTCAAGCAGGGGGTACGTATCCAGGTCGAGGACGGTGGGGTTGTCGTTGGGCTGGCTTATGGCTTCGTCGCGAAGGGCGTTTCGCCACTGTGGGTTTCGGCCCAGCTCGTAGGTGAGCATGGACAGGGCGATGGCGGTGGTGTCGTGGGCTGCCATCAGCAAGAAGATCATGTGGTTGACGATGTCGTCGTGGGTAAACCGGGCCCCCTCATCGTCTTCGCTGCGGCACAGCATGGAGAATAAATCGTTTCCGTCGCCGCGCTGGCGTTGGGGAACTTGTTGGGAGAAGTAGCGTTCGAGTCGTTCACGCGCGCGGAGACCTCTAGCCCAGACGCCGCCGGGAATGTCCGCCCGCAAGAGGGCTTGCCCTCCCCGGACCGTGTCGTGAAAGTCCGCCAACAGTTGGTCCGATTCCGGGCCGAGCCTGGTACCAACGAATACTTCGGCCGCTTGTTGAAGCAGCAGATGCTTGATGGATGGATAGAAGGGGAAGCGCGAAGTCGACGGCCACATGCGCAGCGTCCGGTCAATGCCGGGCAGCATCAAGGCAAGGTAGCCATCGAGCGCACTTCGGGTGAAAGCCTGCTGCATGATCCGGCGGTGATCGCGATGCTCTTCAAAGTCCAGCAACATGAGTCCGCGGTGAAAGAAGGGTCCGATGACGGGTGCCCACCCACGTGTGCTGGAAAAGACTTTGTCTTTGTTGATCCACGCGGTCTCCAATGCTTCGGGTCCCAGGAGTGCCACGACGCGGAATCCAACGCCGCCTGCCCACGAGACTGGGCCGTATCGCTCGTATCTGCGTCGCGCGAAGTCCAACGGTTCGGCGAGCGAACTGAAGATATGGCCGATGAACGGGAAGCCGTAGTCACCCCTAACCGGTTTGAGATTCGAGCCAGGAGGTGGCGCCGCGAGAGGTCCCTCAGCGCTAGGGAATTTCGAACTAACAGCGGCCGCGAGGGTTTGGAGGCGATGCTTGTTCACGGGCGTGGCGAGTTGCATGACCGATGTCGTCATCGACCAATCCGATCGAGGTAGTCGCGGCGTCGACGTTCATCGAAGTAGCCGGGCGGCTCGTTGCGGGTGGCGAGTCGTTTGATTCGCTGCATCAGTGGTTCGGGTGTGACTTCCTCCACGACACCGAATGGTGATAGCCACCGTGGCACCGTCACTTCGCGTCCGGGTCGACGCGCGCTGTCCGCGATGGCCGCGGCTATCTGCTCGGGTTGGCGAGTGGGTAGCAGGGTTAAGTTCACTCCCGCGGTCAACTCGGTATGGACAGCGGTCGGCATGATCGTGGTGATCGTGACGTTGGTGGACGCGATTTCGGCGCGCACGGCTCGCGATAGCGCGGCTACCGCATATTTCGTCGCGCAATACACCGAAATGCCGGGCGTAGTCACTTTGGCGGCCATCGAAGCAACGTTGACGATGTGTCCCTGGTTGCGGGCAAGCATGTCTGGCAGGAATTGATGCATTCCGTTGATGACGCCGCCAAGGTTCACTGCCATCTCTCGGTGATAGTTGGAGAGCTTCTGGTCGACGAATGGCCCCATGTATTGGATGCCGGCGTTGTTGACCAGCATCGCCACCGGGCCGTCCGCCGTGGCCGCGCGGTGAAATGCCGCCACACTGCACTCGTCAGTCACGTCCAGATGTATTGCCTTCGCGCCGATTTCGCGGGCCGTGCGAGCGGCCGCGTCCGCGTCCAAGTCTCCGATCCATACGGTCGCGCCCCGTTGCCTTAGGGCCGAGGCGGTGGCTCGTCCGATTCCGCGCGCGCCCCCGGTGACGCACGCGACGGCTCCGTTGAGGTCGATCATTGACCCGAGGTTTCATCAGTGAACTCCCGCAAGGCAAAGTAAGCGATCAGGCGAATCTCGCGGTTGTGCATGGTCAACAGGGCGCGCCCAAGGTAGAGGCCGGGCAGGAGTTCAACCACTTCGTCGCGGGTCCGCTTGATGGGGAACGTCCGAAGGCTGGGATTGCGGTATTCATCCGGGCCGTAGTTCAAGGCGCGAACTTTGTTGAATGGCGCGATGGCGGCGGTATCGATGCGGTGACTGAATTTGAATCCGACCATTTCGGGTCCAACGCGGCGCAGCCCGCCGTACCGCGGCGCGATGACTCGCATCGCGTACTTCGCCAGCGGCGCGAGTCGGTTGAAGCCGGTGTCGGCGTCGAATGTCTTGCCGCGCCACGTCGGATTGATCTTCAACAAGGGGTTGGCCAGGTATGCCTCCGGTATGCCGAACAGATCGCCGACGATCAATCCTTCCAGTGCTCCGCGCGGTCCCTCAGGTGCGTCTCCGCGTGCGAACAGCAAAGCGAGTTGGTCGCGTCGGCCCGCTTTGCCGAGTTCCTGTAAGTAGTTCCAGCCTTGCTGGCGCGCCAAGACGGGCGAGGTTAACGACAACGCCCGTAGGTCGTTCAACACCGACGTGTCAGCCGCGCCTTTCGTCTGGTTGTTGGACCGGGCATTCTTGGCCACCGTCGTCATGCGTCCTCCTGCGTCAATCTGGTACGAAATCGTGCCTAATATCTGGTACGAAACCGTGCCAGAATGCTTCGGTGATGTCAATGAGCAACGGAGTGGGGTCGCCGGCCGAATGCGAGATCTAGCGGCGCCCGACGCGCCACAGCGTCCCTACGGAGGGCAATCGGCCGAGGCTCGCCGACGGCAGCGGCGGGAGCGCCTCTTGGACGCCGCCATGGACGCTATGGCAAGCAACGAATGGCGTAGTGCGACAGTCGATAAACTCTGCGCCGCAGCCAATCTGAACAAACGCTACTTCTACGAAAGCTTCGACGACCTGGACAGCCTGTCGGCCGCAGTTGTCGACGACATCGCCGAGGACGTTCGCGCCGCGACCGTATCAGCGGCAGGTGCGGCAGCGCAGGAGCCGTTGGAGGTACAAGCGTTCGCAGGCGTTGCCGCGACCGTGCGGGCACTGGTCGACGATCCTCGCCGTGCCCGCGTCCTCCTGGGGGGCGTCGCCGCCTCGCCGGAATTGGACGCTCACCGCGCTGCAGTGATGCACCGGCTTACAGAGGTGCTGATAGATCATGGCCGCACAGTGCATGGCGTCGAACTCGAAGTCGATCCGATGGCAAAGGTCGCACCGGCGTTCATCGTCGGCGGAACCGCGGACGCCATTCTGGCCTTCATCAACGGCGAAGTCGGCTTGTCGCTCGACGATTTCATCGCACAACTTGCGACCCTCTGGCTCATCACCGGAAACGGTGCGGCGCACGTCGCCCGTGCGCGACTGAGCTAAAACACGTAGGCGAACGTCAAACTCGTAATGAACTCGACGCCCCGCGGGCCGACGGATGAACTCGACGACCCGCGGGCCGACGGCGACAGGGGCGGGGGTCGCTTGAATCGCGATGTCGGTGAGGCGCTGGAAACCGCACTAGCGGCAGCAGTTCGGGTCGAGAACTGAGCAGAGCGCGACGAGGGATTCGCGACGGGCGCGATGGTAGACATTCATCCCGCGGCGTTCGGATTCAACGAACCCTGCTCTGCGCAACTGCGACAGGTGATGACTGACGGTGGACTCGGCCAGTCCTACCGCCGCGGCAAGATTGCTGCTGCATTCTTCACCGGCAGTGCTACTGATCATGAGCGACAGCAGCCGAACGCGCACCGGATCGGCTAAAGCCTTGAGCCGCAGCGCAATCTCCAGTGCTGCATCCTCGCTCACCGCACCAGCGGCGACTGGCGAGCAGCACACCGGCGCAGAAACGTCTAGCTCGGGCAGTGTCTTGGGCACCTGACCATAATGCCACACCCCTTTGACAAATATCGAAAAGGTGGCACTATCAAGGACGCCAGAAGTTCGACATAAGCCGCAAAGGTTGTGAGGCCCCATGTCCCGCGTTCAACTCGCTCTCAACGTCGACGACCTCGACCAGGCCGTCGCGTTTTACGCCAAGCTGTTCAACACCCCGCCGGCCAAGGTGAAGCCGGGTTACGCCAACTTCGCAGTCGCCCAGCCGCCGTTGAAGCTCGTGCTGCTGGAGAATCCCGGCAAGGGCGGGACGATCAACCATCTCGGCGTCGAAGTCGAGTCCAGCGAAACCGTTCACGCCGAGATCGCCCGACTCGCGGGTGCGGGACTGTTCACCGAAGAGGAGATCAACACCACCTGCTGCTTCGCCAGGCAGGACAAGGTGTGGGTGACCGGTCCCGCCGGTGAGAAGTGGGAGGTCTACACAGTCCTGGCGGACAGCGAGGCGTTCGGGACCGGCCCGCAACATCGCGACGACAGCGGGGAGAAAGAGGGCGGTGCGTGCTGCGGTAGCGCAGCCGCCGATCCCGAGTCCGCGGACGCCTGCTGCTGATGGCGGCGAGGACTGCGTCCAGCCCTGGCGCGGAATCGCACGTTGCGGTAGTGCAGAAGCTGTCGACGCTCGACCGCTTCCTTCCGGTTTGGATCGGCATCGCCATGGCTGCCGGACTGCTGCTGGGGCGATGGGTACCCGGTCTGAACACCGCACTCGACCGCGTCCAGATCGACGGCATCTCGCTGCCCATCGCCGTGGGGCTTCTCGTCATGATGTACCCGGTACTGGCGAAGGTTCGCTATGACCGTCTGGACACTGTCACCGGCGATCGCAGGTTGCTCGTCAGTTCGCTGGTGCTGAATTGGGTGCTGGGGCCGGCGCTGATGTTCGCCTTGGCGTGGCTGCTGCTGCCCGACCTGCCCGAGTATCGCACCGGCCTGGTCATCGTGGGGTTGGCGCGGTGCATCGCCATGGTCATCATCTGGAATGACCTCGCATGCGGTGACCGCGAGGCAGCGGCGGTCCTGGTCGCACTGAACTCGGTCTTTCAAGTCGTCATGTTCGCCGTGCTGGGGTGGTTCTACTTGTCCGTGCTGCCCGGCTGGCTCGGCTTGGCGCAGACCACGATCAACACGTCACCGTGGCAGATCGCCAAGTCGGTGCTGGTCTTCCTCGGCATTCCGCTGGCAGCCGGTTACCTGTCTCGGCGGTTGGGGGAGCCGGCAAAGGGCCGGGAGTGGTACGAATCCACGTTCCTCCCCAAGATCGGCCCATTGGCGCTCTACGGTCTGCTGTTCACCATCGTGATCCTCTTCGCCCTGCAAGGCGACCAGATCACCAGTCGCCCAATCGATGTCGTCCGCATCGCGCTACCGTTACTTGCGTACTTCGCCCTCATGTGGGGCGGCGGCTACCTGCTGGGCGCAACTCTCGGACTCGGCTACCCACGCACCACCACACTGGCTTTCACCGCCGCGGGCAACAACTTCGAACTCGCCATCGCGGTGGCTATCGCCACGTATGGTGCGACCTCCGGACAGGCACTCGCCGGAGTCGTCGGACCGCTCATCGAAGTCCCCGTCCTGGTGGCGCTGGTGTACGTCTCCCTGGCGTCACGCCGCCGGTTTACCAACGCTCCCAGCACTTCTCACGGATGTGCGACCAGGTAGGTCTCATTGTCGAGACCTGCGGTGAGTGCCGCGATGTCGAACGGCCGCTTCAGGCGTTCGCGTAGTTTGTCGATGTCCACCAGCATGCTGATCTCCACAGTCTGGCGGGCGAACAGCAGGGTGATTCGTGGGTAAAGCCACCGCATCACCGCGCGTTCCGGGCCCGTGCACCGGGAAGCGCAATAGCCGACATGACCGATCTCATCGGTGAGGATCTCGCTGTAGAGCAGATCGATGCGCGCGGCGACATCCGGTTCGTCAGCGAAGAGTTCGATGCCCACCCGGCGCAACTCGTCGAACATGACACAACCGGCCATCTCGGCCGCGCCGACGAACATGAAACTGAGCCGCTCGGGAATGAACACGCCGGTCTTGACGAACTGGCGCATCACGAACGGCGGTGGCACCACCTGGAATGTCAGGTCGAAGACGTCGAGGACATAGGCCAACAGCCGGGTGTGGTAGTGCTCCTCCAGTTCGAGGTAAACCCGTTCCGGCGGCAGGTTTTCGTCGCTGTTCAGCCCGTAGGTCTCGCCGAGACCCACCCCGAAGCGTTCCGCCTGATTGAGCTTCGCGGTCGCCAACAGAAACAACATCTTCGGGTCCAGCCCATTCTCCGGGCGCCGGCGCCGCAGGTTGCGCAGGAAGGTGGCGCGGTCGGCGGGGTGTCGCGATCGGACCGGGTCGTCTTCCAAGCCGGTGAAGAAGTCCTCACGATTGGCCAGGCGCCGATTAAGTAGGTCGGCAGCTCCGTCGCGACGCTTCAAGAAATCCCGGTAACCTTCGATCCTGTTGCTGTTCATCGCGTCTCCATCCCCTTCACAATCGTGGTGACGTACCGGGCCAGGACGGCGCCGACGGCTGCGGAATCGTGTGCGCCGGTGGCGAGCAACGCGAAGAGTCCGGTCAGAAAGAACACTGCGAGTTCGCCGGCGTCTTGCTCTGGCGTAACGTGACCGGCCTTCTGCGCGTTGGTGATTGCGACGACGACAAAGCCCGCCAGCGGGTGATCGCTCAGCTCGTCCTCGCCGGGGCGGGTTTGAGAGAAGTGCAGCCCGAGCATGTCTCGGAATACCACCGGGCCCAGTCGGCGCTCGGCGTCAGCAACCGCCCGAACCAACGTCGTAAGCAGGGACGCCAAATCCTCAGTGTCGGTTAGCTTGTCAGCAAGCTCAGCAACTATCCGGGCCTCTTCATTCCGCTCCAGTTCGACCAGCACGTGTTCCTTGGTCGGGAAGTGGAAATAGAACGTACCCCGCACCACGCCGGCCGCTGCGGCAATGGCGCTCACGTCTGCACCGGCCAGGCCGTACCGGCCGATCTCAGTGAGCGCCGCGTCGAACAGGCGCGCCCGCGTTTCCTGCCGCCGAATCTCGCGGGCTCCGCTACCGGCCGACCGGGTCCGCGTGCTGGCGCTCGTCGGTCCCATAGGAGCAGGTTATATCGCAGCACTGACAGTCGTCAATGACGACTGTCAACGAACTACTCGAGGTAGGCGTCTGCCCAGGCGCCGATGATTCGCCCGGCCCGGTGCGCTTGGCCGCGTGCGGTCAACAGGTGGTCAGATCCCTCGAGCGAGACGAAACTCCGCGGGTGGCGGGCCAGGTTGAAGATCTCACTGGCATTCTCGATGCCGACCGTATTGTCGGTCGGCGAGTGCAGGATCAGCAGCGGCATCTGCAGGTCTTCGATCTTGTCGTGCAGGTGGGCAGTCCGGACGTCCTCGACGAATGCCCGTTTCAGCGTCAGCGTGCGTCCGCCCACCAGCCACTCGGCTGCCCCGTCGGACATCACGCGGTCAACCACCGCGTCGTAATGCTTTTCGACGTGACTGGGATCGACCGGCGCGGCGACTGTGACCACTGAACGTACGCCCGCGGATCGTCTGGCCGCCGCCAGAGCCGCCGCCCCACCCCAGGAGTGCCCGACCAGGATGTCGGCCGGGGTGCCGCGTGCCGTCATGAACTCGCATGCCTCGACGATGTCGTCGACTTTCACGGTGAACGAGCCGTCGCCCCAATCTCCCTCGGAGGCACCAAGACCCAGCGCGTCGAACCGCAGCATGCCAATTCCGTCAGAGGACAGTTGTTTGCAGATCCGGGCCGCGGCCGGGGAGTCTTTGCCGAGTGTGAAGCCGTGGGCGAACACGCCCCAGCCGCGTACCGGACCCTCTGGCACCTCGACTACGCCGGTGAGAGTGGGGCCGGTGCAGCTACGAAACGTGACGCGTTCGCCCATCCTGACGATCTAACACCCCAGGCGCCAGCGGCCCGGTGAACGTTGCGCACCCAAAGTGGGCACGCAGCGTTTCAGTAGATGGATTTTTGCCGGGTTTCGGCAGTTCAGAGGTCGCGACGAGGGCCGGCACACCGCGGCGTGCTTACCTATTGCCTCCGGTTGATGGATACTGGGACAACAGTCGGCTCAGCACGATGCCGTGGCCATCGTTTCTTGCCTGAAAGCCGACTAATGTTCACGGTTCTTCTCGACACCAAAGATCTCGGCGAGGCCGAGTCCGTTCTGAGCGCCAATATCTCCAAAATGCGTATCCGGACAGCCTGCGCTGACGAGTCGGCGCTGTTCCGCATCGAGCGGGCGTTCGTCGGATCGATTGCTTTCGACAGCGCCGAATGCGGCATTGACTTCAGCTACGAGATGGCGCCACCCGACAACATCCTGTTATGTCGCGTGGTGTCCGGGGGACTCCAAGAGCGTCCACAGGGCCGGTCGGCCGCGACATACCGGACCGGTGAGGCCGGGGTGATCGGAGCGAACTCCGGGGTGCCCTGCGAAGGAAAAGTTCAGCAGGGCCACTACGAGCAGCTCTTGATCAAACCGAGCCTGCTCAGCTCCGTAGCGGCCGAGCGCCCCGGTAGCGATAAGCCGGTACGGCTGACCGGTTCGGTACCGATTTCGCGTGAAGCAAGCCGGCAATTGTCCGAGACGATCGGGTACGTCGGACGCGTCGCAGCCAGTCGGCACGCACAGGAGAATCGGTTGATCGCCTCCGGCGTGGAGCGGTATGTGGCAAGTACGCTGCTGGCCACGCTGCCCAATACGGCGCGGTCGGAGCCGACTCGTCAAGAACGTCGCGACAGCAGTCCCGTACTCCTGCGCCGAGCTGTGGCCTACGTTGAGGACAACGCGCATGACGACATCACCCTGACTGATATCGCCACTGCCGTCTACGTGACACCGCGCGCGCTGCAATACATGTTCCGCAAGTACCGCCACTGCACCCCGACGGAATATCTGCGCCGGGTTCGGTTGCAACGCGCCCATCTCGACCTCGTTGCGGCCGACCATTCCGCGATCAGCGTGGGCGACATCGCGCGGCGGTGGGGGTTCGGCCACCTCGGACGGTTCTCGGTCCTCTACCGGCAGACGTACGGCCGCAGCCCGCACCTCACCTTACGCGGCTAAACCGGACCGGTAATTACTAAGAGTAATTCTGGCGCAACGGGTTTGGTGGAGTAGGTACGTGCCCCCGAGGACACCGTGAGTACGATGCGCGGCGCTTGTTCTGCGCCGGCGGCGGCGAAGCTGTGCACGTGTTGCAGCTCGGTGAGAAACACGGCGCTGCCGCCGGGCGCTACGTCAAACGGAACGTCTGCCCCGGCGATCGGCTTCTCGATCGGCACCAGCGATGTGCCGTCAGGATCGGAGCGGATCGCCCAGCCGGCAACGTGAAACGGTTCCCTTCCGGCGTTGACCACTTTCACCCCGAGGATCAGCGGAATGTCCTCGAGCTGCTCGGCAGCGTCGGCCAACGACTCGCGCACGTCGCAACTGGCGTCATTGGTCACCAGCCCACCGGGTGTCAATCGACCGACGACGGGGGTGAGTTTGGGCCGCGGGCGTTGCAGCCGCCAGGTGACCAGGTGGCAACCCAGCGACACGACCGCGAGCACGGTGCCGATCAGGCCCAGCACGAATCCCGCGACGCTCACCGCACACCCCCGATTTCGGTCACTCCCCAACGCTACTGGGTGTGCGCGCGGATTCGACCACCGCACGCCGCTGCCAGTCGACTGAAAGTGCTGTTGCGGTGGCGATTTGAGTGGATCCTGATGAAGTGCCTAGATTCAGCTGAACGTTCGCTAAGACGGGCGCGGCGGGTCGGATCCGGCAAGAAACCGCCCTTAATGTCGCGGCATGAGCACCAAGTACTACCTGCAAAAGGTTCCCGCCGAAGCTGTCGAACCGGGCTATTCACTGGCCATCCGTGACGAGGGCAAGTTTCGCCTCTTCCAAGTCGAATGCGCGGAGATCACGCAACGCAACAACCAACCCGACCTGATTCGGCTCGTCTCGACCGCGGACAACGGCGCGTGGGTGCTGGAGTACGAAGCGGGCACGCCGGTCGTTCGGCTCTTCGGGGTGTGCGAGCTGGCCGCGTCCTAGCCCGGCTTGGTCGCGGTGACGAACTGCAACGCTCGCTGCGTCTGTTGCTCGACGTCGACCAGGCCCGCTTCGGTGAACAGGTCGACGAAGGCGCGTCGGTCGAACATGGTCAGTCCGATCAAGCGCGCGGTGGTGTGCAACGCAAAGTTGATCGGCGGCGGTTGCCCGGCGTAACTGGTGAGGATCGCGATCCGCCCACCGGGACGCAGCACCCGAATCATTTCGCGCGCCACCCGGTACGGCTCGGGTATCAAGTACAGCGCCCCGAAGCAGCAAACCGCGTCGAAGGTTTCCTCACCGAACGGCAGGTCACGGGCGTCGCCGCGGACGTAGCAAGTCCTAGGGCCGCTGTTGTCCGCTACGGCTCGCTTCAGCATCGGCTCCGAGATATCGAAGCCGACCGCGAGGCTGCCTGTGGACAGTCGTTCGGCCAGCGGGCCCGTGAAATTGCCGGGGCCGCAGGCGACGTCGAGAAGAGTCTTCGCGCTGCGCAGGCGTAGGGCGTCGGCCGCGCGGCGCTCCTCCGCGCGAGTGGTCACCCCGCTGGCGACAAAGAAGGACGTCGGCCGCCACAACCCTTCGTACACGGTCGCAACAAAGGGGCTGTTCATGGCCCGCTGAGCGAACGTAGGGGCGGGTGCCGCCGTGGATTCTCCGAGCACGTCGAGGTACCCGTGCCGCACTACGGCAGGTTTGGTGAGCAGCCGTCGGGTCAACTCCATGCGATCCTGGTTATCGATCACGTCAAGTCCATTTCTGCCGCGGTGCCGACCTGTCGTCAGGCTAGTGCGCTTGTTGGCGCACTTCTTGCAGGGGCGGCAGCCGACCCCATAACCTGGGTCGGATCGGACCGCGAGGGGACGGGATGGCCGAATTGAGCGGCACGGGGACCGAGGCACTCGCGGGCATGGACGTCTTCAAGGGATGTCCTATCGAAGATCTACAGCCCCTGGCCTCCCAGTTGGCCCCGTTGCGAGCCCACGCCGCACAGGTCCTGATGCGGCAAGGGGAGCGGGCCGTGTCTTTCCTGCTCATCGCGTCGGGCAGTGCCGAGGTCATCCACCTCGGCGAAGACAACACGGTGATCGTCGAGCAGGCGCTGCCCGGGACGATCGTCGGAGAAATCGCTCTGCTGCGCGACGTTCCACGGACAGCCACCGTCACCACGCTCGAACCGCTGACCGGGTGGATCGGCGGCAAAGACGCCCTGAACCAGATGATGCACATCCCGGGCATCATGCAACGGTTGGTACGCACGGTGCGCCAGCGCCTCGCGGCCTTCATCACGCCCATTCCGGTGCAGGTCCGGGACGGAAGCCAATTGCTGCTGCGTCCGGTGCTCCCTGGTGACAGCGAGCGGACGGTGCACGGGCACGTCCATTTCTCCAGTGAGACGATCTATCGCAGGTTCATGTCGGCTCGGGTGCCCAGCGCGGCGATGATGCACTACCTGGCCGAGGTCGACTACGTGGACCATTTTGTCTGGGTCATGGTCGACGGCGCCGATCCGATCGCCGACGCACGCTTCGTGCGCGACTCGAACGACCCGACGGTTGCCGAGATCGCGTTCACCGTTGCCGACGCGTATCAAGGGCGCGGCATCGGCACCTTTCTGATCGACGCACTGGCCGTCGCCGCCCGTGTCGACGGGGTCGAAAAGTTCACCGCCAGAATGCTTTCCGGCAACGTGCCGATGCGCACGATCATGGACAAGCACGGAGCGGTCTGGCAACGCGAGGACATCGGAGTCATCACCACCGTGATCGACGTGCCGCGCCACCTGAGCCTCGGGCGCGACACGGAGCGGCAGATCAGGCGGGTGGCCCGCCAGGTGATCGAGGCGGTGAGTTGATCCGGACACCCTCCCGCGCGACGTGATATCAACGTTCATGCGGCCGTTACGGATTGGCGCCGCGCTGGCGCTGCTGCTGGCGGGCTGCGCTCAATCCCCGGCACCGGCGCCGTCGGCCACGTCGTCTTCGGCGCCGCGCGGCAGGGTCGTCAATCCGGCCAACATCCGTCGGGTCGGCCGTGATCTGCCGCCCGGCTACGAGGTGACCAATGTGCCCAGGGCCGCCACGCCGCGGGCGATCTGGGGTCTCGGCGGCACCGTCGCGGCGAGTCCGCCGAAATGCATGGCGCTGGCCGATCCCACCCTCGGGCCCGCGCCGGTGACACAGGGCGTGTCCGGTTCCGGTTCGGGCGGGATCGTGGACGCGGTGGTGGTGGGGGCGCCCGCCGGGCTGAGTCTGGATCGCGACCTGGTGACCGCGTGCCAGGAATGGGAGTTGAGCGCCGGGCGCACCCAGGTGCACGTCGAACACGCCGATGCGCCGCACATCGACGGGGCGCAAACCCTCGGGATGGTCGCCGACATTCGTGCCGCGGTCGAGTCGGGCAGCGAAATCGATTCGCGGGCATACACATTCGTCGCCTATCTGGGTGACTACTACGCGTTCACGGCGCTGACCACTGATCCCGGCTCGCCGCTGCCCCCACTGCCGGCGCAGTTCGCCGCAGATCTATTGGTCAAAACCGTGTCGACGTTACGGGGCTGAGCTTTTCGGTTGGGTAGATTGGCGACGATGTTGAAGCTGGCGGTCGCAGTCGGGTCGGTGTGCCTGCTGCTCGGTTGTTCCCCCGGCGCGAATTCGTCGAAACCCGCCAAGGCCGATATCGCCAAGATCACGGACGTCAAGTCGAGCTTCGGACCCGACTACAAGGTCACCGACATCGCACCCAGAGCGATCGACCCGCAGTTCTTCGCCTCCCGCAAGCTGCCCGAGGGGCTCACCTTCGACCCGGCGAACTGCGCCAAGGCCGCGGTCGGCCCGGAGACGCCGGGCGGGCTGGAGGGCAATATGGCCGCGGTCTCCGCAGAGGGCAACGGCAACCGGTTCGTGGCGATCGCGCTGGAGACCTCGCAGGCGCTGCCCACCAACGACCCCGGCAAAGACTGTGCCAAAGTCGGATTTTCCGGTGCTCAGTTGCGCGGGGCCATCGAAGTGATCGACGCGCCCCGGATCGACGACGTGCACACGCAGGCCATTCACCGCGTGCTGCAGGCACTCGTCGGCGGATCGGCTCGAACGGGCGAACTGTACGACTACTCGGCACACTTCGGCGATTACCAGGTGATCGTGATCGCCAATCCGCTGGTTATACCCGGGCAACCGGTGGCCAAGGTCGATACTCAGCGGGCCCGTGATCTGCTGGTCAAGGCGGTGGCTGCGGTCCGCACCTAGCGGACGTTGCGCGGCCGGAATTGGATGCTCACCCGCGGACCGGCCGAGGCCGAGGTCTTGGGAACCGCATGCTCCCAGGTGCGTTGGCAGGAACCGCCCATCACCAGCAGGTCGCCGTGCGCCAGCGGCAGGCGCAGGGACGGGCCGCCGCCGCGCCGCCGCATCGCGAACGTCCGGGTGGCGCCGAGGCTGACGATCGCGACCATGGTGTCCTCGGAGCTGCTGCGGCCGATCGTGTCACCATGCCAGGCCACGCTGTCCGACCCGTCCCGGTAGCAGCACAGACCGACGGTCGTGAATGGTTCGCCCAGCTCCCCGGCGTAGATGTCGTTGAGCCGACGACGTAGTCGGGTGAGCGCGGGATGCGGTGGGTCCTCGACGGTGAGATCGTGAAAGCTGACCAGCCGGGGTACGTCGACCACCCGGTCGTACATCTGGCGACGCTCGGCCCGCCACGGCACCGAAGTGAGCAGGGCGCGCAGTAGGTCGTCGGCATCCTTGAGCCAGTTTGCGCGGACGTCGATGAAGGCGCCGTCACCGAGCTGCCTGCGCTCGTTGTGCTCGAACAGCGAGCCCTGAACCGCGATCGACACGGCCACAATTCTATCGCACACCCGTTCGATGAATCGGCGTGTGACGCGCCGCGCCGCGTCTGCCCCGCTACCGTTTCTGCTGTGGGTGTCGTGCTGGGAGCCAATTCAGAGGTGGGTGCGCTGAAGGCCGTCATCCTGCACCGGCCCGGTGCCGAACTACGCCGCCTGAATCCGAGCAACAGCGACCAGCTGCTGTTCGACGGCCTGCCCTGGGTGGACCGCGCGCAGGACGAGCACGACCAGTTCGCCGAGTTGCTGCGGACCCGGGGCGTGGAAGTGTTGCTGCTCTCGGAGCTGTTGACCGAGGCGCTGCAGCACAGCGGAGCCGCGCGGATGCAGGGCGTGGCGGCCGCGGTCAATGTCCGGCGGCTCGGATTGGCACTGGCGCAGGACCTTTCGGCGTACCTGCGTGGTCTCGAGCCGGCGGCGCTGGCGCAGGTGCTGACGGCCGGCATGACGTTCGAGGAGTTGCCGGCCAGCATCCGCACCGACGTGTCGCTGGTGCTGCGGATGCATCACGGCGCCGACTTCGTCATCGAACCCCTGCCCAACCTGGTGTTCACCCGGGATTCATCCATCTGGATCGGTCCGAAGGTGGTGATCCCGTCGCTGGCCCTGCCGGCCCGCGTTCGCGAAGCTTCGCTGACCGACATCATCTACGCCCACCACCCGCGGTTCACCGGCGTGCGGCGAGCTTACGAGTCGCGCACCGCCCCCGTCGAAGGTGGCGACGTGCTGCTGCTCGCGCCCGGCGTGATCGCGGTGGGAGTGGGGGAGCGGACCACGCCTGCCGGCGCGGAAGCGTTGGCGCGCAGCCTTTTCGACGATGACCTCGCCCATACCGTGCTTGCGGTGCCAATCGCCCAGAAGCGGGCCCAGATGCACCTGGACACGGTCTGCACTGTCGTCGACACCGACACCGTGGTGATGTACGCCAACATCGTCGACACGCTGTCGGCGTTCACCATGCGGCGCACCGCCGACGGTGTCACCATCAGCGATGCCGCCCCGTTTGTGGATGCGGCTGCGACGGCGATGGGGCTCGACAAACTGCGTGTCATCGATACCGGCCGCGATCCGGTAGTCGCCGAACGCGAGCAGTGGGATGACGGCAACAACACCCTGGCTCTGGCGCCCGGGGTGGTCGTCGCCTATGAGCGCAACTCGCAGACCAATGCGCGGTTGCAGGACGCCGGCATCGAGGTGCTGACCATCGCGGGGTCCGAACTGGGCACCGGGCGCGGCGGTCCTCGCTGCATGTCCTGCCCGGCTGCCCGGGAACCTCTTTAGCTACCGGCGTCCTGGACGTCGAGCACCCGCTGACGGAGCCCGTCGGTCGCTGCCCGCATGAGCCACTGAGTCGCTTTCCGGACCAGGAACCCGGGTACGGGCGGGACCAGATCCACCGCGAGCTCTAGGAGAACCCGGGTGGAATCGCCTTCCGGCGTCAAGGTGTAGCGGCCGCGTTGAGAACGTAACTGCTTGGCGCTCAACAAATTCCAACTCAAGCCGTCGTCATGTAAGAAATACTCGACCAGCTGTTCGTCGGTGGCGCCCATGACCTTGACCGTCTGCCGACATTGCCGCGGCCGGCCCTGCTCGTCCCGCTGCAGGATCTCGATCTTGTCGTGCAACGCCGACCACTCCGGCAACGACTCGAGGTCCAGCAAGACCGTCAGCACCTCGGCGGGCGTCGCAGCTATGACGACTTCGCGGGAATCGGTGATCGCCATCGGGAAAGCATAGTGAGCCGGAGGGCGGCGGAACGCGCCTAGCGCCAGCTGGGCAGCCAGATCTCCATATCCCAGGTCTGCTGGGAGATGGGCAGACCCGTCAGCACCGGGAACAACCAGGCGAAGTTCGTCACCACCAACGCCACGTAGCAGCTGACCAGGATCAGACCCAGCGTGCGCCGCTCCTTGTTCTGCCCGGGCTGATGCAGGATGTCGCCCAGGATCAACGCGATGGCCATCACCAGGAACGGCCCCATCGTCGCGGCGTAGAAGAAGTACATCTGCCGGTCGATCTCGGCGAACCACGGCAGCCAACCCGCGCAGTATCCCACCCAGACCGCCGCATACCGCCAGTCGCGGTGCACGAACATCCGCCACGACGTGTAGAGCAACACCGGCACCGCCAGCCACCACATAGCGGGCGTGCCCACCAGCATTACCGCCTTGACGCATGACTGTGCGCCACAACCCGGAACGTCCTGCTGATCGATGGCATACAGCACCGGCCGCAGCGACATCGGCCAACTCCACGGCTTGGATTCCCAGGGGTGGTGGTTGCCGGCCGCGTTGGTCAGCGTGGCGTGGAAGTGGAACGCCTTGGTGGTGTAGTACCACAGCGACCGGATGGCGTCAGGCAGCGGAACAACACTGTCCGGTCCGATGGTCTGGCCGACCTGGTGTCGGTCGATCGCCGTCTCGGAGGCAAACCATCCCGCGTAACTGGCCAGGTAGACCCCGAACGGAATCAGCACCAGCGCATACCCGCTGGGGACGAGGTCGCGGCGCAGCGCTCCCAGCCACGGTCGGGGCACCTGGTACTGGCGGCGGGCCGCTATGTCGAAAACCAGCGACATCACGCCGAAGAACGCCATGAAATACAACCCGGACCACTTGGTCCCCAACGCCAATCCCAGCAGCACGCCGGCGCCGAACCGCCACCACCGCACGCCCAACCGCGGACCCCACACCGTTTCGGCGATGCGGCCCTCCGCGAACGCGACGTGCATGCGCTGCCGAACCTGGTCGCGGTCCACGATCAGCGCGCCGAACGCCGCGACCACGAAGAACGTCAGAAAACCATCCAGCAGCGCGGTCCGGGCGGTCACGAAGCTGACACCGTCGCAAATGAGCAACAGCCCGGCGACAACACCCACCAGGGTGGACCGGCTGATCCGCCGCACGATGCGGGTCACCAACGCCACCAGCAGCACCCCCAGCAGCGCGCCGGTGAACCGCCAGCCCCATCCGGTGTACCCGAACAGGGCCTCACCGATGGCGATCAGCTGCTTGCCGACCGGGGGATGCACCACCAGGCCGAACCCAGGGTTGTCTTCCACCCAGTGGTTGTTGAGCACCTGCCAGGCCTGGGGGGCATAGTGCTTCTCGTCGAAGATGGGCGTGCCGGCATCGGTGGGCGACCCCAGATTCAGGAACCGGGTGAACGCGGCCAGCAGGGTGACGACGGCGGTGGCGATCCAGCCGCGCATCCGGTCTACCGGCCCGAAATCGGTCACGGGCGCCAAGGGACCCGGGCTGACAAGGGGGGCTGGGCGCGGTGCCGGACGCTCCTCGACCAGGACCGGGGTTTCTCGGGGCGGGGCGGACATCACGTCGATCGTAGGCTGTGCGGTGTGACCACTGGGCGTCTATTACTGGGTGCAACGCCGTTGGGCCAGCCCGCGGATGCCTCACCCCGTCTGATTCAAGCGCTGGCCGAAGCCGATGTGGTGGCTGCCGAGGACACCCGGCGGGTGCGGAACCTGGCCAAGGCGCTCGACGTCCAGATCGGCGGGCGGGTATTGAGCCTGTTCGATCGCGTGGAGGCCACGCGAGTGGCAACGTTGCTGGACGCCATCGAAGCGGGCGCGACGGTGCTAGTGGTCAGCGACGCGGGCATGCCGATGATCAGCGACCCCGGCTATCGGTTGGTTACGGCGTGCGTCGCTGCCGATCTGCCGGTGCAGTGCCTGCCGGGCCCCTCGGCGGTGACTACCGCGCTCGTCGTCTCCGGGCTGCCGGCCGAAAAGTTCTGCTTCGAAGGTTTCGCGCCGCGCCGGGGATCGGCGCGCCGGACCTGGCTGGCGACGCTGGCCGACGAGCGACGCACCTGTGTGTTCTTCGAATCGCCGCGCCGGCTGGCTGCTTGTCTGCGCGACGCCGTCGATCAACTCGGCGGTGCCCGTCAGGCCGCCGTCTGCCGGGAGCTGACCAAGACGCACGAGGAAGTGATCCGCGGATCGCTCGAGGAGTTGGCGGCCTGGTCGACCGGCGGAGTGTTGGGTGAGATCACTGTCGTGCTGGCCGGCGCGACCCCGCGGTCCGACGTGTCAACGCTGGTCGCCGACCTGGTCGACGAGGTGGAGAACCTGGTCACCGGCGGCATTCGCATCAAAGACGCGTGCAGTCACGTGGCAGCCGGATACCCGGAGGTGCGTTCGCGCCAGCTTTACGAAGCGGTGCTGACGTCGCGCCGTGCCCAGCAGTCCGACGAGGGGGAGCCGGACCCGGGTTAGGCCCGGACGGAGCCAGGTTAGGCCCAGGTTAGGCCCGCGCGGACCCAGGTTTAGGCCCGGACGGAGCCAGGTTAGGTCAGAAGCAGGGTCCGCCCGGAATGGGGCAGATCGGCGGATGCGGCGGCAGCGGCGGCGGTCCGGGCAATGGCGGCAGCGGCGGCGGTGCGGGCAGCGCTGGCAGACCCGCGGGCAACGACGTAGGAATACCCGCGGCCGCGGCCATCGCGGCTATCGCCGCCGGGTCCACGTTCGGCAGTGCCGGGAGGGCGGGCAGCCCCGGAGCCCCTCCGGCTGCCAAGGCGGGCAGGGCCGCGGCAACTACGCCCGGGTCGATGCCCGGTGGTAGACCACCGGCCAGGGCCGGCAGTGCCGCCGTCAGCATCGCCGGATCCACGCCCGGAACCCCACCGGCCAACGCCGGCAGCAACGCCGCCACCATCGCCGGATCCACATTGGGGATGCCACCGGGAACCGCCGCGGCCAACGCGGGCAGCGCCGCCGACAGGGTGGCCGGGTCGATGCCCGGCAGCGGCGGCAGGCCCGGGATACCGGCAGCCAGTGCCGGCAAGGCCGCGGCGACTATCGCCGGGTTGACGCCTGGCAGGCTGGGCAGACCCGGGATGCCACCGGCGGTGGCCAGCGCGATCAGGTCGGTGGGACCCACGCCCGGCAGGCCCGGCAGGCCGTTGGCCGCCAGCGGCAGCAGACTGGCTGGGGACACGCCCGGCAGCGCCGGCAGGTTGAGGCCGGGCAAGCCGCCCGCGCCGGCCAACGCAATCATCCCCGCGGGCGAAATACCCGGCAGGCCGGGCAATCCCGGCAGCCCCGGCAGGCTCAAGCTGGGCAGCGCCGCGGCCGGCAGCGCCACGGCGCCCGGTAGCAGCATGTTTCCCAGCGAACCGAGCCCGCCGCTTCCGGCGGGCAGCAGGCCCGAACTCTGCAAAGCGTTGTAGGCGAGCACGACGTAGGTGACGGCCAGCGCACCGGATGTCACCGCGCCGGAGACGGTGTTGCCCACCCCGATCAGGCCGTTGACGATCGAGAAGGCGGCATTGGCTCCGGCCGGGACACTCCCCAGGCCGGCTGCGGCGCCGTATGCACCGAAGAGGTCCGGTACCCCGGGAATGCCGACACCCGGGATGCCGCCGATTCCGGGAAGTGCCGGGTAGTCCTCGACGCCCGGCGGCAAAGCGGCCGCGGCGGGCGGCGGGCCCGCCGGGTTGATCGCGTTGGCTGCGGGGGGCAACAGACCTGACCCGCCACTCGGGCCGACGGGCGGTGTGTAGGCCGCCGGGGCCGCGGTTTCGGGCCGCGGCGCGATGGCCGGCGCAGCAGCAGCCGGCGGCGGCTCGACCGGTGACGGCGCGCCCCGCGGCGCTATGGCTCCGGACTGCTTGCCTGCTTCCGGCATGAGGACCGAAGCCAGCCGATCGCACTGCTTACCTGCACTGCAGGTGCCGCCGGGCAGCGTCCGGGCCTGGTTGGTGACCGTCAACGGCGCAACCGCCAACGCGCCACCTAAGACAGCGGCAGCCGCTGCGCCAACGATGGCGACTCTCATGACAATCCCTCCAGCCTCTCCTCAACCGCCGGCCCTGCCGCGTTCGCACGCGGGAACATCGGGTCGATTGTTGAAGCTTATGCGTGCCCGAGAGTCCGTGTGGGCGTTCGGCGAAAATCGCCGCACCGGATTATCTGCTCCAAAATTTGCTCAGCTAACTCACCCGAGTGGCGGCAGGGGTGCTGGGGGGCCCGACGACGGGGGCGGCCTTGTGCAGGCACTCGTCCCACTCTGCGGCAGGATCGGAATCGGCGGTGATGCCGCCGCCGACCCCCAGCACCGCACCTCCCGAGGAGTCGAATTCGACGGTGCGGATCGCGACGTTGAGCTCGCAGCCTGCGATGGGCGAAGCCAAACCGACGGTACCGCAATAGATTCCGCGGCGATGCCGTTCCCACTGCGAAATGAGTTGACGGGCACGGAGTTTCGGTGTTCCGGTGACAGACGCCGGGGGAAAGGTGGCGTCGAGCAGCGCGGCGGTGGGCAGGTCGGGCGGCACCTGGGCCGACACCGTGGACACCAGGTGCCACACGCCGGGGGCGCGCCGGACCACCAACAGCTCGGGAACCGTCACCGTACCGGTAATCGCCACGCGGCCAAGGTCATTACGAACCAAGTCGACGATCATGATGTTTTCCGCTACCTCTTTGGGTGACGCCCGCAAGGCCGATGGCCAGGCATGCAGCGGCAGCGTGCCCTTGATCGGGCTGGAACTCACCACGCTGCCCTGCCGGCGCAGGAAAAGTTCCGGTGACAGCGACGCCACCGCGCCCCAGCGCCCCGCGACGTATGCCGCCCGCGCCGGTGCGGTGCGGGCGATCCCGTCAGCGAAGAAATCCAGTGACGACCCGCTGAGCACCCCGCTGAACTGGGTGCAGACACAGGCCTGGTAGACCTCACCCGCCGCGATAGCTTCCAGGCATGCCAGCACACCCGCGCGGTGTGCTGACCGGTCGGCTGGCTCCCATCGGATCTGGCACATCGGTGCCGTTCTGGGCGTTGCAGCCAGCGCATCGGCCAACCAATCCGGCACGCGGGCACCCGAAAGGCTCTCGTACCACCACTGGCCGTCCCGGTCCCGACGCAATACGCAGTCGGTCCACCCGCCGGCGGCCTCGGGGATCCGGGGTGCAAGCCCGTCCGAACCTGCGTCCGGATAGGACAGGTAGCCGATCCAGCCCCCGCCCACCGCGCCGAACTGCGGATTTGCCGTTCGGGCCGGCCCAACCTCGAACACCTCGTGGGCGGCCACTGGCTGCACCGACACGCTCGGCGCGATGACGGCCAATGCGCCGAACCATTCGCCGGTCAGCGCGGCCGGCGGCGGCAGCCCGAGCCGATCGGCAGCGCGACCGAGCGCGCGCAGCACCTGCGGCGCGCTGCCGAGGTCGCCGAGCCGGTCGCTTCGCACTGCCCTAGCTTGACAGAACGACGGATATTCGCACGCCAGGGCCTTGACTAGGCGCGACTGATCTCGCGCGCCGTGACCAGCGCGGCGAGCTTTTCGGGATTGCGCATCACATACAAGTTGGTGATCTTCCCGTCGATGATCTCCATCGTGATCACCCCTTCGAGGTGATCGTCCAGGTAGACCAACACCGCTGGGGCGCTGTTGCACGTCACCGTCTGTGCCCGCAGCCGTCCTTGCGTCTTGCGCATCAGTCCGGAAACGGCTCGGGCCACCCGCAACGCGCCGACCACCGGCTTGCGGGCGGCGGACGCCTTGCCGCCGCTGTCGGCAGTCCAGACCGCGTCGGGTGCCAGCATCGCCAGCAGCGCCTCCACGTCGCCGCTCGCCGCGGTGGCCAGGAACTGCTGGGTGATCTCGGCGTTGCGCGCGGGGTCGACGTCATCGAACCGCTTGCGGCGCGCGTGTACGTGCTCGCGTGCCCGGTGGGCGACCTGCCGAACCGTCGCCGCCGGTTTACCCACCGCGTCAGCGATCTCGCCGTAGTCGAACCCGAACACCTCCCGCAACACGAACACCGCCCGCTCGTCCGGAGTGAGCGTCTCCAGCAGCACCAGCATGGCCATCGAAACCGATTCCGCCAGAACCACGTCGGCCGAGGCGTCCTGGTCGTCGAGCAGGAGCGGCTCGGGCAGCCAAGGTCCCACATACTCCTCACGGCGGCGCGCCTGCGCCCGCAGCGTGTTCAGTGCCTGGCGGGTGACGAGCCGGGCCAGGTAGGACTTCGTGTCACGCACTGACGAGAGGTCGACGTCCGCCCACCGCAGATAGCTGTCCTGCAGCACGTCGTCGGCTTCGGTGGCAGAGCCCAGGATTTCGTAGGCGATGGTGAACAGCAGCGGGCGCAGCAGAGTGAACCGCTCCGCGTGCCCGCTGCTGTCCGCCGCGCTGTCGACCCGGTTGGTCATCACACCGCGGTCTGCTGTTCGGCCGGCAACTGCGCGGGCCGCTCGCCGCCCTTGAGCCAGCGGTACCAGCCGGGCTTCTCGGCCTCCTTGCGCAGGCCCCACAACGTGCCCTTGCAGACCAATTCCTTGATGGAGGCCGCCGTCCGGCCGCCGATGTACAGCCGGATCGGGGTGTCGTCGGTACGCGCCAGCTGGATGGTGCCGTAGCTGCGGCCCACGCTGATGCACTGCCCGGTGAACGCTTGGTTCAGCGGCGCGGGCGCGGTGCCGGCAATGCGGGACAGCACGGTGTTGGCGGCTTGGGCGGCCAGCGGACCGGCCGCTTGGCAGCTCATCCGCAACGGCTGGTTCGAGGGTGCGGCCGCGTCACCGGCAGCGACGATTCGCCCGTCACTGATGCTGGTCAGGGTTTCGTCGGTGAGCAGTCGGCCCATCGAGTCGGTGCGCAGCCCGCTGCGGGTGGCCAGGTCCGGGACGCCGAAGCCGGCCGTCCACACCGTCACCGCACTGGGCAACACCTCGCCATCGCCCAGAACCACCGAGTCCCAGCGCACCTCGCGGACGCTGGCGGTTTCGAGCACCGTCACGCCCAGCTTGCGCAGCTGCTTTGCCACCGAGCGCCGCCCGGGACCACTCAGCGACGGGCCCAGGATGCCGCCACAGACCAGGGTCACCGCGCGACCCTGCTCGCCTAGTTCCCCGGCGGCCTCGATGCCGGTCAAGCCACCGCCGACGACGGTGATTGGGGCACCGGGGTGCAGGTCGGCCAACGCATACCGCAGCCGTTGCGCGCCTTCGAGTTCGGCGAGCGAATACGCATACTCGCCGGCGCCGGGCACCGCGACGGGCGTGGCGCCGGTGCTGCCGACGGCGTAGATCAGGTAGTCGTAATCCAGCGCCGCGCCGGAGGCCAGGGACACGCGGCGCGCCACGGGGTCGATGTGGTCGGCGTTGTCGACGACCAGCCGGATGTCCTTGCCCAGCAACGTCCCGTAGTCCGCGGTGGCGGCACCGGTGCCGGCGGCCAACTGGTGCAGGCGGATTCGTTCGACGAATTGCGGGCGAGGGTTGACCAGGGTGATGTCGACGTCGGTGCGCAGCCGCAGGTGATTGGCCGCCATGGTTCCGGCGTAGCCGCCGCCGATGACGACGACGCGGGTGCGTTCGTCGGCCCGATTGGATAGCTCAGACATCTTCGTCTCCTGTTGTCGGTGTGGACTTACGCCCTTCAGACACCGCAGGCCGGCCATCCGTGACACCGAGAGCCCCGAGTGTGAGCTGTCTCACCCCGCTACTGGTTCGAAAACAAAGTTGTTGACGTAGACGCCCCGGGGCGCCCAGTCGTCCTCGGCGCCGCCGATGTTGGCGGAGTCCTGGTGGGTGGCGGCGTCGAATTCCTCGATCGGCCGGCGCTGCTCGTCCAGGAGGAAATAGCCCCGGAAGCCCAGGCCGGTCAACAGCTCGGTGATGTCGGCGACGGCATTTGCGTGGTGACGCTCTTCGGCTTCGACGACGATTGTCGGTCGATTGCGGCGCAAGGTGTCCAGTGCGCCGCGCAGGACGGCCAACTCGTGGCCCTCGACGTCGATCTTGACCAGCCCGACGTTCGTGAGCCGGTAATCGTCGAGGCGCTTGACCGGGACTTCGATCGCTTGGACGGCGCCGCCTACCGCGGTGTCCAGCACGTTGTCGCGGTCGATCGTGCTGCGTCCCGGGTCGGTCGCCACCACCCGCATCGCCGTCACCCCGGGTGCGTCCGACAGCGCCACCGCCTCGACGCGCACCGGCGCCCCGACCGCGGCGAACATCGTCACCAGCTCGCGGGCCTGAGCCGGACGCGGTTCGAATGCGATCACCGAGCGCGACGCGCTGAGCATCGCGATCGCGAATTCTCCGACGTCGGCCCCGATGTCGAGAGAGACCCGACCGGGGTTGCACAGGGATCGCACCAGCGCCACGTCGGGCCGGGATTCGCCCAGACGTCGCAGGATCCGGACTTTGCGTCGCCAGAACAGACGGGGCGCAACAGTCTTTGCCGCCGGTGCGAGCAACCGCTTGGCCGACGCTGCGACTGACATCAGCCGACCCTAGCCGACCGGCGCGGACGCGGGTCCCGGCGTGGTGGGGTGCCGCAGTTAACACGGGGGCCCAGGGGCACTGCGTGATAGTCTTCGCTAACCACTGATCCATCCGTGACCTGCGCCGGTCCGGGTATTGTCCGCTGGCTTCCAGGCGACTTCAGCGCCGCTTCGATGCGTATAAGGCATGGAGAGGCAGCGGCCGCCAAGACTGTCTGCAGGCTGGGTAGTCGCTCGTGACTGGTGCAGCGCCTTCGGACGTGCACAAAATCGGAGGACCGTTGCCACGCAGCTTGGACCTCGTCGTCACCTCCGTAGCTACCCAGCTCATGGAGGCGACCGCGTCCACCGCTACGCAGGTCAGCGAACGGGTTCTGGCGCAGCTCGTCGAGCAGTTCGATGTGGATGCCAGTTTTCTGCGCCACCATGATCACGACATACGCGCGTCGGTGTTGATTGCCGAATGGCCTCCTCGGGTCGACGTCCCGGACCCGGACCCGCAAGCGGTGGTGCACTTCACCAGCGCGGACCCGGTACTCGCGCAGTGCGAGCACGGACGCAAACCGGTGGTGATCCGGCCAGACCAGAACAACCGGTCCCCGCGCTGGGCCGGTGGCGCCAACAAGGCGGCCTCGCCGTCGGTGGCCGCCGCACCACTGGTGTCCGGGGAGATGACTACCGGCGTGCTGGGCTTCGTCAAGTTCGGCGCCAGGAAGTGGAAGCAAGAGGAGATCAACACGCTCGAAGCGGTGGCGGCGTTGTTTGCTCATCTGCAGGCCCGGATCGCCGCCGAGGAGAAGCTGCGCTACCTGGCCGAGCACGACGACTTGACCGGCCTGTACAACCGCCGGGCACTGGTCGCGCATCTGACGGACCGACTCGCCTCCGGCAACCCCGGGCCGGTGGCAGTGCTCTATATGGACCTGGACCGGCTCAAGTCGATCAACGACTATCTGGGTCATACCGCCGGGGACTGGTTCATCCGGGTCTTCGCGCAGCGCCTGCGGGTGTGCGCGGGAAGTCAAAACATGATCGCCCGCCTCGGCGGCGACGAGTTCGTGGTGATCCCGGACCAGACCATGTCGAGCGCAGCGGCCGAATCCTTCGCCCGCCGGCTGGGCACCATGTTGCGCGAACGCTTGGCGATTGGTGGCCACCAGATCACCCGCACCATCAGCATCGGGCTGGCCGTGGGCATGCCTGGCCGGGACAACAGCACCGACCTGCTGCGTCGCGCCGACGAAGCCGTGCTGGCCGCCAAGCGCGCCGGGGGCAACCAAGTCGCGCTGTCCACCGATGACATGTCGCTCAAGAGCGCATTCCGCAACGACATCGAGTTGCACCTGCAGGGTGATATCGACAGCGAAGCTCTGCTGCTGCACTACCTGCCCGAGGTCGATCTGTGGACCGGCGCGATCGTCGCGGCCGAGGCGCTGGTGCGTTGGCGGCATCCGATCTGGGGGCTGTTGCTGCCGGATTCGTTCATCGGTGTTGCCGAATCGGCGAACCTGGCCGGCGAACTCGGCCGCTGGGTGATGCGCAGCGCCTGTTCGGAGTTCAGCCGGTGGCGGGCCAACGGCGTGGGGCAGAGCGCCATCCTTCGCATCAACGTTTCGCCGGTGCAACTGATCACCCGCGGCTTCGTCCGCACCGTCGCAGACACCATCGAGGAGTTCGGCATCGACGGCGGCTCGGTATGCCTCGAGATCACCGAGCGGGCCGTGGTGCACGACATCGAGACCACCCGCAAGACACTCCACGAGCTCAAAGAGGTGGGCGTACAGATCGCCATCGACGACTTCGGCACCGGATACGCCGTGTTGTCGCATCTGAAATCCCTGCCGGTCGACATGCTCAAGATCGACACCGGGTTCGTCCGGGACCTCGGCACCAACGCCGGCGACCTGGCCATCGTGCGCGCCATCATCGGCCTGGCTGAGGCGTTCGGTTTGCAACTGGTCGCCGAAGGCGTCGAAACACCCGCCGCCGCACTGACTTTGATGCAACACGGTTGCCACCGTGCGCAGGGGTTCCTGCTGTCCCGTCCCGTTCCTGGCAACGCCATGGAGGCGTTGCTGTCCGCGCGCTGGATGCCGATGCCGTTCCTCGCCGACCGCGAGGCGCTGACGCTCGGCGCAATTTAACTCACCAGTCAGAATGGCTCGAACAATCAGAAAAATCACGTTAATCGTCGTTGCCTGCGCCACTGTGGTGGTTGCCTGCGCGGCGCTGCTGATCGGCGGCTGTAGCCGCAACCACAACGAACCGGGCCCGCTGGCCGCGATGGTGAACCCGGCCATCCCGCCGGCCGCGCAGGAGATACCCAACCCGTTGCGCGGGCAGTATGAAGACCTGATGGAGCCGCTCTTCCCGCAGCGCGCCCCCGCCCAGCAGCGCTATCCGGCCTGGCCGGCGTCCTACGATGCGAGTCTGCGGGTGACGTGGCGGCAGTTGCAGCCGATCGATCCGGCCACGCTGCCCCCGGACGCCCCCGACGAGCAACGGTTCGACTTCAGCGTCATCGACGACGCGTTGAACAAGATGGCGGAGCGTCGGATGCGGTTGACGCTACGAGTTCAGGCTTACAACTCCTGTTGCAACGCCTCCTACCCGGATAACACCAACATCGAAATCCCGGACTGGGAGCGCGCTCGTCCGGGAACCAGCACCAGCTATCCAGGCCCGGCGAACGGGCCGGCCGCAGGCGTGACGCAGGTGGTGCCGAACTTCAATGATCCGACCTACCTGAGCGATTTCGGCCAGCTGTTGTCCGCGCTGGGCCGACGCTACGACAACGACGAACGGCTGAGCGTCTTCGAGTTCTCCGGCTACGGCGACTTCAGCGAGAACCATGTCGCTTATCTGCGGGATTCGCTGGGTGCGGCGGGCCCGGCACCCGAGCAGAGCCAGGCCGCGCTGGGCTATTACAGCCAGTTCCGCGACCAGAACATCACCAGCGCGTCCATTAAGCAGTTGGTCGCGGCCAACGTGAACGCCTTCCCCCACACGCAGTTGGTGACTGCGCCCAACAACCCGGAAATCGTGCGGCAGTTGCTCGCCGACGACGTGACCAAGAAGCTGGTCGCGCCGGTGGGCATCCGCTCGGATTGCCTCGGGGTGTACGCGCCGCTGCCCACCTGGGCCGAGTCCAGCACGTCGCATTACGTGCAGACCCAGGACCCGCTTGTCGACGCGCTCAAGCAGCGACTGGCGAAGGCGCCGGTAATAACCGAGTGGTGTCAGTTGCCGTCCGGAACGTCGCCGCAGCAGTACTACGACAAGGGCCTGCACGACGTCATCCGGTACCACGTGTCGATGACGTCGAGCATCAACTTTCCTGACCAGGATGCGACCTCGCCGATGGACCCGAAGCTCTACGTGCAGTGGGCTCAGGCCAACGCCACCGCTGGCTATCGGTACTCGGTGGAAGCCCGGCCGGGGTCGCAGTCCCTGCAGGACAAAGTGGCATCGATCGCGGTTACCTGGACCAACTACGGCGCCGCGGCGGCTACCGAGAAATGGGTGCCGGGCTACCGCCTGGTCGACTTCGCCGGGCAGACGGTTCGATCGCTGCCCGCCACAGTCGACCTGCGGAACCTGGTTCCAGACGCTTCCGGAGACCGCAACATCGACCAGCCACCGCCCGCCTCGGTCACCGAGACGGTTCGTGTGGAGCTCAAAGGCTTGGCGCCGGGGCATTACACGTTGCGGGCCGCCGTCGACTGGCAGCAGCACAAACCCAACGGCTCGCACGTGGTGACGTACCCGCCCATGCGGCTGGCCCGGGACGGCCGGGACGACTCCGGCTTCTATCCGATCGCCACGCTCGATATACCGCGGAATGTTTTGACTACCCCCACCGCCTCGTGAGAACGTAGAGCCGTAAATCATTACATTGGTATGAAACTTGCGGTAGTCGCTATGCTATCGGTATGCGGGGGAAATTCGACGCTGTGAGGGCGGCGTCTACTCAGGGGGGTTAGTGGATGGACTTCCGCACCTTTGTCCGAACACTGCTGCTGCACTGGAAGCTGATGCTTGCCGCGCTGCTGGCCTGTTTGGCGGGCGCCGCGGCTATTACGGCGTTCCAGACCAAGAGCTACGAGTCGTCGGCGACCGTGCTGATCTCCTTCACCGGTGAAACCGACTTGATGCAGGTCTACCAGGGCACCCAGGCTGCGCAGGAGCGGTTGTCGTCCTACGCGGCCATAGCCGGCGGGCACGCGGTGGCCGATCGCGCGGTCACCCAGTTCCACCTGCCGGTCAGCGCGGACGCCCTGGCGAATCAGACGAAGGTGGCGTTCACCCCCAAGACAACGCTGTTCACCATCACGGTCACCGACACCGACCCGAAAAGGGCGGCGACGCTGGCGAAGGCAGTCGCAGACGAATTCAGCATCACGGTGGGCACCCTCGGCGGGAACCCGAAACCTCCGGACGCACCGGCAGCCGTCGCGACCACGCAGCCGGAACCAACCTCGTCGGCTCCAGCGCCCGACGGTGAGGCACCCAGCGTCCAGCCGCAGGGCAGTGAAACCACCGTGCCGTCCGAGCCGCAATCCGCGCCGAATCCCGCACCGCAAGCGTCGCCGACGGGCACGCCGCTGCCGGTCGCCAAGGCCACCGTGGTGGAACAACCCGGCATACCCGACCACCCGGTCAAGCCGGTGCCGGTACGCAACATGGCGATGGGCCTGGTGGCCGGGTTGCTGCTGGGCACGGGGGTGGCGCTAACCCGCGAGGCTGCCGACCGCACGGTGCGCGACCGGGCCAAACTGGAGAGTCTGTCCGGCCTGCCGACACTGGCCGAGCTCCCCGGGCATCGGGGCAGTGCACCGCGATTCGGCACGGATATCTCCTTCGACGACGCGGTCCGCGGTTTACGCGCCCGGTTGCTGCGGGCGATGGGTCCGGCCGCGAATCGGGTGTTGCTGACGGCGCCGTTCGGTGGCGAGGGCACCACGACGACCGCGATCAACCTGTCCCGGGCGTTCGCCGAACTCGGCGAAGACGTCCTACTGATCGAGGGCGACACCCGTCGTCCGGTGATCGCCGGCTTGCTCAAAGTCGAGTCTGGGGAGGGACTCTCCAACGCGCTGTCCAATCCCGACATCTCGACGGAAGCCACCAAGCCGACCTCGATTCCGAAGTTGTTCGTGCTCGCGGCGCGCGCGGTCCGCCGGGAGACACTGCCCACCAGTGCCTATCTGCCCGAGGTGCTGGACAAGGTTCTCCGGGACGTGGCAAGGACTTTCGAGCGGACGGTCGTCGACGGCCCCCCAGTGCTCGCCACAGCCGATTCGGGATTGCTGGGCGGTGCCGTGGACGCGACGGTGCTGGTGCTGCGGGCCGGCCGTACCACCGAGGATGAACTGGCGGACGCGTTGACCGCGCTGCGCGCGGCCGGTGCCAATGTGGTGGGCACTGTCCTTACCGACGCGCGAATCGCCCGCCATACCAGGGCCGCTACCCGGACCTACCGCGCGAAGGTCAGTGGGCCGGCGTGATCCGCTACCTGCGGAGTCGCCATCGGCTGGCGATGGCCGTGGTGGTATTGGCGGTATTTCTGTCGGGATGCTTTGTCTACGGCGCACTCTCGGTGCGCAACACCACCCAGGGCATCCTGTTGATCGGGTTGACCTTTTTCCTGATCGTCTATTGGGCCAAACCGGAACTGATGATCGGACTGGCGCTGTTCCTGGGGTGTGCGGCCCTGCCGCAGGGCTTGCACGTGGGCAAAGTGATTGGGCCGGTATCCATTTACGCCTCCCATGTGGTGCTGGTGCTGGCCATCTGTTTCGTATTGCCTGCGGTACGACTACGCATGTCGGACTACCTGTTGCCGGGAATGTTCGCGGCCACCGTGATTTACTTTGCCGCCGTTGGTTTTTCCACCGGACACAATCCGGCGATCGTGGTGCGCGAAACGACATTCCTGCTCGAGATGGTCGCAGGGTTTGTGCTGGCGCTGGTGGTGGTGTACGGCAACTACATCATGTTGTCGATTCGCGCGACGGCTGTGACACTGTGGTTTTCGGCGGGCATGGCCATCCTGGGTTCCTCAGGTGGTATTCGGTTGGCGGGCCGCACCGAAAGCCTGCAGATGGACACCGGTGACGCCGCCAACCGAGTCATCACCTCGACACTGATACCGGCGATTGCCGTGCTGACCGTTTTGGTCGCCGCTCAGATCGCCGGGCGCGTGCAGCCCGTGGCCTACCTCGCTCTGGGTCTACCGGCGCTGGTTATTGCCGTGCTGGCGTTCTCGCGCAACACCATCATCTCGGTGGGCGTGGCAGCTATCGTCGCATTCTTCGCCAGCATGGGCTGGTCGGCCGTACGTCGGGCCGCCCGGCTGACTCTCACCGGCCTCGGGATACTGGCGGTGACGATCCCGGGTGCGTTGTTTCTGCTGGGAGATTCGTCGGCCGGGGTGTGGGTGGCCAATCAGATCACCGGGTTCAGCCACCGCGTGCTCGGCAGGACCTCTGGCGCCGCCCTGTCCGCCGACCCGTCCACCCTGGCTCGATTTGCTGAAGACCATCACCTCAACGAGGCGATCGAGGCGGCCCCGATATTCGGCCATGGGCTGGGCTACGCCTACCAGCTGCCGTTCGGTGGCGACGACCCAACCGAATTCACCCAGACGCTCGGCACCACGTACGCGCACAACTTCTACCTGTGGTGGTTGGCCAAATCGGGCGCGATCGGTATGACCGCATTTGCGGTGTTCGCCCTCACCCCGGTGGTGCGGGCGCTGCGTAGTGCCTCGGTCCCGGCCAAGATCAGCGCGGCGGTCAGCACCGGCCTGTTGGTGATGTGCATCATCGACCCGTTGCCCGAGGATCCGGCAAACGCGATGACGTTGGGTATCGCGCTGGGAGCGGCGTTGGCGTTCGCCACGCTCGGAGACCGTGGTGCGGAAAGGACCGAAGACGACGAGGTCCAAAGCTGCCCCGCCGAACAGGAATTGGTGCGGCTCCGGTGAGCGGGAGATTGCGGGTGGTGGTGGTCGGGCCGGCGCCGGCTCAGGCGGCCAGCCGCGGCGGCATGGCCACGGTCGTCACCTTGATGGCCGCACACCCCGACCAGCGGGTCGAGATCGTGATGGTTCCGACGTACATCGAAGGCTCCCTGGGGTATCGGCTGTGGGTCGGCGGTTCGGGAATGCTGCGTGCGACCTGGATGGTGCTGCGCCGACGGGCCGACGTCCTGCATGTCCACCTCGCGCACGGTGGCAGCGTGCTGCGCAAGGCGCTACCGCTAGCCGCGGCGCGGTTGGCGAGGGTGCCCGCCGTCGTACACGCCCACAGCTACGATTTCGGCGGCTGGTTCGATCGGTTGCCGGGGGTGATGCGACCGGTGGTCCGGCGCATGTTGGTCGCCGACAGATGGTTGGTGCTCGGAGCGCGTCACGTCGAGGAGTACGCCCGCCGGCTGCGGTTGCCGGCCGAGCGGATCACGGTGCTGCACAACGCGGTTGCTATTCCGCCTAGCGGTGTAGCGCAGGCTGAGGTGGAACCGGTGCACGCGGTTTCGCTTGGCCGGCTGGGTGTGCGCAAGGGCAGTTACGACCTGATCGCCGGCGTCGCCGCCCTCGACGAGAACCTGCGCGACAGGCTACGGCTGACCCTGGCCGGTGACGGCGAGGTGGACGAGGTGCGGGCGGCGGTCAGCGCGGCCGGTCTCGACCGGACCATCGTGGTGGCGGGTTGGCTGGATCCGAAAGCTCGAGACGAATTGCTGGGCAGGGCGCAGTTATTCGTATTGCCCAGCTACGACGAGGGACTGCCGATGGCGCTGCTGGAGGCCATGGCGCGCGGCCTGGCGCCGGTGACGACGCTGGTGGGCAGCATCGGCGAGGCGGTCCGCGACCGGGAGAACGGCTTGGTGGTACAGCCCGGCCGCCCCGACCAGATCGCCGAGGCGTTGACCGAATTACTCAAAGACGACACCCTGCGCGCCAGCCTTGGAGCGGCCGCACGCAGCCGTGCCAACGATTTCGGCCTGGACCGCTGGTATCAGCGGTTGACTGACATCTGGACCAGCGCGATGCATCCACCGGGAGGCGGCACACCGTGATCACCAAAGAAGGCCTACTGCGCAGCGACGCCGCCAACTGGGCCGCGAAGTACGCGACCGTGCGCAACGTCGGCCGAGTCCTGGGCCGCACCGCGATGACGACGACGACGGAAATGTTGTGGCGCCGCCGGTTGACGCAGGATCTGGCGATGTCGGTGGCCGACCACTTCGCGCCCGGCGGTTCGACTGTCCTCGATGTCGGCGCGAGCTGGGGCCTGTTCACATATCACCTGGCTCGACGGGTCGGAAAGTCCGGGCAGCTCTACAGCTTTGAACCACACCCGGACAACGCCCCGATGTTGCAAAAGCTTGCCAAGGCACGGTCGCACGTGCACTTTCACCAGGTCGCGGTTTCCGACGAGGCCGGTACCGCACGACTGTTGGTGCCGGAGCGGCGCAACCGGCAGGTAACGGCACAGGGCAGTCTGGCGCATGGGTTCGACGGGCAAGCGGTTGACGTGCGGCAGATCGACGTGCCGACAGTGCGACTCGACGACGTCTTGCCGCCGGATATCGTTGTGCACTTCGTGAAGATCGACGTGGAGGGCCACGAGGCGGCAGTACTGCGCGGCGGTGCATCAATGCTCCGGCGTTGCCGCCCAACGATTTTGATCGAAATCGAGCAGCGTCACCTCGGGTCGCCCATCGACGACGTGTTTGGTCAGATCGAGGAATTGGGCTATCGCCTGTTCTGTGTCACGGAGTCGGGATTGCGGCCGATTACCGACTTCGATGTGCAGCGCGATCAGATGTCGATGGTCGATTCGGGTGAATTTCATCCGTTCGCCATGCCTGCGGGTTACATGCATGATTTTTGCGCGGTCCGGTCACCGGAGCTGGTTGCGGGGCTCTTGGCGTCCTAAGCATCCTCGTAGCACGTGAATTGCATTGTCGGACTATGCGTCTGGCTTCGTACGGGCGAGGTCTTGTCGGTGGTGGTTCGTAGAATTTGAGCCATGGGTGCGAATAGTCGTGAGGAGATTGACGAGGTCTTCGATGCGTACGATGCCGCGTTGGATCGGGTGTGTGCGTTGTCTTTTGACGCGTTCACCACCCGGGAGCGGTTGTGGGCGTTGGAGTGGTTGGAGCGGGGCAACCGCCGGATGCGGGCCCCGCAGCATTCGTTGATCAATGGGGTCGGCGCCCAGGCCAGCGCTGAAGAGTTGGGTGGGACGCTGCGGGGTGCGTTGGCCGACCGGTTGCGCATCACCAAAGCCGAAGCCGCCCGGCGCATCGCCGACGCCCAAGACCTTGGGCAGCGCCGCGCGTTGACCGGGCAGCCCTTGGCGCCGGTGCTCAGTGCCACGGCTCAGGCTCAGCGCGAGGGTTTGATCGGTGACGGGCACGTCAAAGTCATCCGCGACTTCTTCGACCACCTGCCCGCCACCGTGGACGTGTTCACCCGCGAGGCCGCCGAAGCCGACCTGGCCGCCAAGGCGTGTGAGTACCGGCCCGATCAGGTCGCCAAGTACGCCCGCCGCCTGATGGACTTGCTGCACCCCGACGGGGACTTCTCCGATCAAGAGCGCGCCCGCAAACGCGGCCTGACTCTGGGTGCCCAGGACGCCGATGGCATGTCGCGGTTGACCGGCGTGATCACCCCCGAGTTACGCGCACTACTCGAGGCCGTGTGGGCCAAACTCGCCGCCCCGGGTATGTGCAACCCCGAGGATGAGGCTCCACGCGTGGATGGCGAACCCGACGAGGAGACCGCCCGCCGTGATACCCGCAGCACCAGCCAACGCCACCACGACGCCCTGGTCGCCGGGATCCGCGCGCTGTTCGCTTCCGGCGATCTGGGTCAGCACCGTGGGCTGCCCGTGTCGGTCATCGTCACCACCACGCTGAAGGATCTGCAAGCCGGCACCGGTAAAGCCCGCACCAGCGGCGACACCCTGCTCCCCATGACCGATGTGCTGCGCATGGCCAGCCACGCCCACCACTACCTCGCGATCTTCGACGGCGCCAAACCCCTGGCGCTCTACCACACCAAACGCTTGGCCTCCCCGGCCCAACGGATCATGCTAGCCGCCATGCACCGGGGTTGCACCAAACCCGGCTGCGACGCCCCGGCCTACCACAGCGAAGTCCACCACGTCACCGGCTGGACCACCACCGCCCGCACCGACATCACCGACCTCACCCTGGCCTGCGGACCCCACAACAGACTCGCCGAAACCGGCTGGACCACCCGCACCACCAGCCACCACCAAACCGAATGGCTCCCACCACCCCACCTCGACCACGGCCAACCCCGCACCAACAGCTTCCACCACCCCGAGAAACTCTTCACCGACGAAGACGACGAAGACGACGACGAGAAAGACGAAGGCGACAAAGACGACAGAGACGACGAGGGGGCGCCGTAACGGTCAGCAGGCCGATGGCGTGGCGACCGGTGTGGAACCGACCGCCACGACACCCTCGATCACCTCGAGCAGACGTGCTGCGGCGCGGTCGACGGAGAACCGTCGCGTGTAGTGCTGTGCCGCGGTGGCACCGTGTTGCGCCGCCTGAACCGGGTCGGCCAGTTTGTCGAAAGTGGTTGCCAAACCGGCAATGTCGTCGACATCCACCGGTGGACATCCTGGCGGCTGGTATTCGGGCAGGCCACCGACGTTGGACACGATCGGCATCACGCCCAGTTGCATCGACAACACCTGCACCCCGCTCTGTGAGGCCCGCCGGTAGTGCGCGACGGAGCCCTTGGCCCGGGCAAGGGTGCTGAGCACCTCGGAGTAGCGGTATCTTCCTGACTGCCAATGGGTGTGCGGTGGCAGCTGTTCGGCATCGATCGAACCGTCGCCGATGAGCACCAGATTGTCGCCGCGCCAACCTGTTCCGTCGACATGCTGCTGCCAAGCGCGCAGCACGATATCGAGGTTCTTGTAGGGATTCAGCCGGCCCACCATGACGAAGTCGCGCCGGCCCGCGGGGCCTACCGGCGCGGAAACCAGTCCCGGGTCGAGGTCACTGGTCAGCGGTGCGATGTGCACCGGTGTTCCGGTGACGTCGCGCCGATCGGTGATCTGTGCCGCGACGTAGCCGCTGTAGGTGAGGGTCGCCGCCGAGCGGGCGCCCCAGCGGTCGAAAACGGCCAGCTCGTAGGACGGCCGCTGTTCGGCGGCGTCATGGGGGCGGTCGTCGTGCACCAGTTGAATTCGTGGTTTGCCGCCGGCCAGTGCGATCCAGCGCGGATCACGCACCAACTCGGTGATCACCACGTCGGGACGGTACTCGGCGATCCTGCGCCGCGCGGCGAAGTGGGCCGGCCAGGTGGCGGCGGTGCGGAACCGCGGGTCCAGCACCAGCTCGTAGTCGCGAGCCCGGTCAGATTCCGGGTGCTGGTCGGAGGTCACCAGCAGCACGTCGGTGCCCTGGCGGCGTAGCGCCTCGGCCTGTACCCGCGCCAGCGGGCGCAGCCACGGCGAAAGCCACAGCACGCGAAGCGCATTCGTCATGACGTCGCGCTGCCGACGGCGCCGTGATCGACCCACCAACGACCCTCGAACTGCGGGTAACTGCGGCGTACCTCCTCGAACAGGTCTGGCAGGGTCAACAGGACCCGGTCCGGGTTGGCGGCGTTGAGCTGTTCGGGGGAGATGATCGGAACATCGGTTCCGGGGATCCTACGGCCCTGTTTGGCCGGGGACGCGTCGGCGATTCCCTTCAGCAGTTGACGGTCGACCTTGGCGATGTTCAACAGGGCGGGGACCCGCGAGCCGGCACCGTAGCCGTAGACGGTGTGCCGGCGGTCTGCCTGCAGCACAAGCCAGTCGCGCAGTTGCGCGGCATGGCTATCGACCGCTTGCTGCAGACTCTGCAGCACGATGGGGTCTGTCACTCCGAAATCGCTTTCGCGCGCCAAGATCTCCCGCACACGCTCGTCCGGCTCCACGCGGCCGTGCACAGCGGCAACCAGAAATGTGCCGCCATAGAGATCGAACTCCCAGGCGGTGGCCGCGCTCATCCCGACGGCACCGAGCAGGTTGACCACCGCGGTCAGTGAGTAGTAAGCGAAGTGGCCGTGCCGCAGGGCAGTCCACTGCCCGTCGCGGACCATTGTCATCAGGGACGGAAACTGGATCAACAAGACGCCTTCGGGCGCGGTCACTTTCGCGCGCTGCACGAAACCGGACCGTTGCCGCGGATCGTGCGTGATGCCGAAACAGTCGAGCACCACATCGGCCACCTCAGCTTCGGCGTATCCGCGTTCGGCCAGCAACGGCAACCATGTGCCGCCGTGCGGGCTGCCGAATTCGCAAACCGTGTCACCACGCAACCAGCCGGCATCGGCAACACGCCGAACGGCGTCGGCAGCCTGATCCCGGAGGGCCTGCGGCTCGATGCCCCTGGGTTCCTCGGTGACCGTGTCGTCGTCGGCCAGCTGGGCCAGTCCACAACCGGCACACAGGTCCATCGCCAGTGGATGCGCCGATTCCTGAGCAATGATCGGATCGGACACCAATGGAAAATGATCGGCCGCAGGTGCTTTCCCCAGATCGAGCACCCGGGTCAGATCGGTGCAATCGCACCCTCGGCAGCTGCGCGCGGTCATCTAGCGCACCGCCGCGGCGGGTGATCGGGCCGGCCGTGCCATATGCAAGGTCGGCAGCGGGTAGACGATCTGACCGCCCCATTCGGTGACGTAGCTGAGCTGCTCGGTGAGTTCGGTCTCCAGGTTCCACGGCAACACCAGCACCACATCCGGACGGTCTCGGGCGATGACCTCCGGATCGTGGATGGGGATGCGAGTGCCAGGTGTGAAATGTCCATGCTTGTAGGGGTTTCGATCGACCGTGTACTCGAGCAGGTCGCTGCGGATCCCGCAGTAGTTCAGCAACGTGTTGCCCTTGCCCGGCGCGCCGTAGCCGACGACACGTTTGCCCTCCGCTTTGCACGCGAGCAGGAAGCGCAACAACTCCTGGCGCGTCTGTTCGGTGCGGCGACGCAATTGCAGGTACCCCTCCGGGCGGTGCAGTCCGGCCGCCTCCTCGGTGCGCAGAATCTTGCTCACCCGTTCCGTCGGTGGACCGGCCACCTCGATGGGGCGGGCCCAGACGCGAATGGACCCGCCATGAGTGGGCAGCAACTCCACGTCGACCACAGCCAGGCCGGCGCTGGACAGCGCGTTGATCGCCGAGAACACGGTGTAGTACTGGAAGTGCTCGTGGTAGATGGTGTCGAATTGGCCTCGGCTCACCAGGTTCAGCGCGTGGTGTACCTCGATGCTCAGCCAGCCGTCGTCGGCGAGCAGTCCGCGCAACGACTGGGTGAAGCCGCGAAGATCAGGGATGTGCGCGTATACGTTATTGGCCACCACCAGGTTCGCCGGGCCGTGCTGGGCGCGCACTTGCTGTGCCACGTCCTGGTCGAGGAATTCCGACACCGTGGGCACACCCCGATCCGCCGCGGCCGCACCGACATTGAGCGACGGTTCGATGCCCAGGCAGGGGATGCCTCTGGTCACGGCGTGTTGCAGTAGGTAGCCGTCATTACTGGCGACCTCAACCACGAAGGAATCAGGTCCCAGCCCCAGTCGTTTCACCGCATCTTCGACGAACGTCTCCGCATGCTGCACCCAGCTGTCGGAATACGAAGAGTAGTAAGCGTATTCGGTGAACGTCTCCTCGGGAGTGATCAATGCCGGAATCTGCAACAGCAGACAGTTCTCGCACAGCCGTAGGTGCAGCGGGTACGTGGGCTCAGGCAAGTCCAGTTCCGCTGCGCTGAGGATTTTTTCGCAGGGTGGGGTGGCACCGAGGTCTAACACGCTGAGCATGCGTTCCGAGTCACATAAGCGGCACTTCATCTGGCTTCCAATCCGTCGTGTCGTCAAGGTTGTGTCAGGGTGGTGCAGCGGTTTCACAGCACCGCACCGATCGCGTCGAGGTAGGCGTCGGCCATCGCGGCCACGGTGTAATGCGTCTGCATGCGCTCGAAACCGCGCCGTCCGACCTCCGGCAGTGCGTCGGGGTCGCGCAGGATCTCGGCCAGTTGGTCCCGCCATGCCGTTACCGAAACGGGTTCGACCACGAAACCGGCCTTGCCGAAATCCAGCATCTCCGGAACGGCGCAAACACCGGATGCGGCCACCGGGACGGCCCTGGCCATGGCTTCCAGAATCACGAGCGGGAAAGCCTCGGAACGGCTTGGCACGCACAGTAAGTCTGCGTCGGCCAACGCCGGCCCGGGACCCTGCGACCAGCCATGCCACTGGACGCGGTCGCGCAACCAATCCGGCGTACGGGCCTCCAGCTTCACGCGGTCGGGTCCGTCGCCGAAAATAGAGAGCTTCCAGGGCAGATCTGTCAGGCCGGCGAGCGCCTCGATGAGCAGGTCGGGATTCTTGTGCTCGACGATGCGGGACAACATCACCAGGTGCGGTGGCGCGCCGGGCGGGCGCACCCGTCGCGTCGGCTCACCTGCCGAGACCACGCCGTTCGGTGCGACGAAAGGTTGTCCACGCAGCCGGTGGTGGGGAGTCAGCATCTCCCAATGCCGTTGCGCCAGAACAATGAAGCCATCCGCGCGGCGCATCGCGGCGGTCAGTGGCCGCGAGTAGACGGGTCCGTCTGCCGCGGGTGGCACGTGCGGGGCCACCAGCCACCGGCGGGCACTGGAGCCTGCCCGCCAGAGAGTCGCGAAACCGGTCTCGGTATTGGTGTCACCACTGATCAGCACCGACGGCCCGGCTGGCAGGTCGACCATGGGGGCCCACCACGGCTGTCGCACCACCCGCACACTGTGCGGAATCTCTTTGATCAGTGGCCCGAAGCGCTGCATGCACACGATGGTGACCGGATACCCGCGGCGGTCCAATTCCGCGGCCAGCAAAGCTTTCTGACGCTCGGCACCGCCGTAGACGAGGCGATTGGTGGTGATGACGATCGAGGGCTTGCCGGTGCGACGGGCCGCGATGGCGCGCCTGCGTAGGTCGCGTTTGGACCGTTGTATCCGTTCCAGCAGCGCCGTACCGGCCAGGTACGCGTCGGCGTGATGGACGCTGTCCTGTCGCTCTAGCAGCAGTGCGATGTTGGCCCGCAACAGGTCCCGATTTCGGAAGCGTTCGACGGTGGAGACCGCCGCGCCGTGCGCCGAGACCGGGTCACCGGCAATCTGGACGGGGGCGGGATTACCGTGGTCGACGTCGAGTTCGTCAGCCAGCAGAATGCGCCACCCGGCCTCGGTCGCCCGTTGCTGCCAGTCGGTCTCCTCGCCGTAGAGGAAGAATTCTTCGTCGAATCCGCCGATCTGGTTCCACGCCTGGCGGTTGATGGCCAGACATATCCCGGCCACATAGCCGTCGATGCTCTGGGATTCGGCGGGCTGTTCGCGGTACAGGTGTGAGAGCGGGGTGCCTCGCAGCCGGTCGGAGTAGCCGGCGGCGGCCACCAGTGCGCGGGTGAGGGTCCGGCGACGCGTGGCGATATCCCACCGTTGTGGGCCGGGGGCACCGATGTCCTGAATGAGCGGCGACACCGCAGCCACTCCGGGCCGGTGTAACAGCTCCCGGGTGCGCGTCAGCGGTCCGTTCAGACGCGTGTCGGCGTTGAGCAGCAGCAGGTCCGTGTCGGCGGGAGTGTGCTCGACCAATGCGTTGAAGGCGCCGCCGAAGCCAAGGTTCACCGGGCCCAGCACCCAATGCACGTCAGGGTGGCGGGCGGCCAATTCCTCGCGGCCGGGGTATGCGTCCCCGCTGTTCTCGTAGACGTAGACCGGCAATTCCGGGGCGTGCATGGCGAGGCTGGCCAGGCACTGCTCCACCAGGTCGTGGCTTTTGTAGGTCACAATCAGCGCCGACAGCGGACGCTCGATGCTCATCGAAATAGTCTCGGCTGCAGGCGGTTTCAGATATGCACGATCCATCTCGGTTGTCATGGCGTCACCTGTCTCTGGAATAGCGAAGTCAACGTCGACCATTTGACCGGGCCGAACACCATGTTGACGGCGAGATAGGTTGCCGCAGCGGCAGCCAGCACAAAGATCACCTGCTGACCCGACAGCAGCAACACGATCGCCGCACTGGCTGCTGTCGGAACCAGCAGTCGCACCAGGAACCTCACCGGGGTGTGATAACCGCATTGGCTACGCAGTCGCCAACTCGCCAGCGTCATGCCGAACAACTCGGTGCACACCAGGGCGATACCGGCCCCGATGGCACCGAACTGACTGTCCAGAAAAAGATTCAGCGCCACATTGACGACCAGTGTGGCGACGAACAACCGGAAAAAGAACCGTTGTTCGTGGCTGGCGAACAAGCCCTGTCCGAGGGTGCCGGTGACGAACCGCAACGAGGCGGCGATGAGCAGCAGCGCCAGGGTCGGTGCGCCCCGACGGACAAAGTCCTGGTCCCCGAACAGATTGATCAGTGGCGCGGCCAGCAACGTCCCGACCACAGCCACCGGGAGGGCTACGAAGAACATCAATTCGACACTGCGGCGCAGGAATCCGACGTAGGCACCGACGTCGCGGGAGTACAGCCCGGTGGCTGTCGACAACGTGGACTTCTGGAAGAAGACAGACAGCGCCTCGGTGTTGAACGCGATGGTATATGCCAGTCCGTACACGCCGACCTCGACGTGGGTGCTCAACAGGGACAAGATCACGCCGTCGGCGCGCCAATACAGGATCCCGACCACAGCTACACCCATGAGCGGCAGGCTTTCTCGCAACAGGTCCGCCGACTCACGGGTGGAGAAGACCGGACGCAGCTTGATGTGCCGCGCGGCGGCGGTGCCCTGGATCAGCAGTTGCAGGACCGGGGGGATGAGCTGGGCGACCGCGAACCAGATGACACCTTGGTGGGTTGTCACCAGCCAACTGACCGTGGCCAGCGTGCCCAGCCGGCCCGCAACATCGGAGATGGCCACCGCGGAGAAACGGACGGTGGACAGGAACACCGGTTCGAAGCGCGTCCGCATGGTCAGCATCAGCAGTTGCCCGGACAACACCACCAGCATCACGCGCACGTCGGCGTCACGGTAGATGAGCCACCCGATGCCCGCCGCGATTGCTGCCAGTGGAACGCAATACACCAGTGACAGACCGCTGTTGACCTGAACCAGTCGTTCCAGCTCGCCGCGACCGGACGTCACGCGCCGCACAATCACGGTGCCGATGCCGAGATCGGTCATGCTGGTCCACATGCCGATGAAGGCCACCGCCACCATCAGCTGGCCATAGCGGTCTGGTCCCAGATAGCGGGCAGTCATCGCCACCGAGACCACCGAGGCCAACATTCCCAGTGCACGGCAAATCAACTGGATCGAGAAGGCATGCGCGATCCGCGACTGCGGCACCCCGCCAGGTCCGCCAGGTCCGCCGGGTCCGCCAGGTCCGCCAGGTCCGCCGGGGAGCTGGGTCTGCTCTGAAGCCCCCGCAGCCGTCGGCTCGATTACGGCGCCGCCATTCATCTAGTACGCCCCATCGCTGACCAGGACCGCCTTGAGAGTCCTGGCGATGATGACGAGATCGCCTGCCATGGACCAGTTGTCGACGTAGGACAGATCAAGCCGGACCGAATCCTCCCAGGACAGGTCAGAGCGGCCGCTGACCTGCCACAAGCCGGTGACGCCGGGCTTGACCAGCAGCCGGCGCTTCACCTCACCGTCGTAGTTCTCCACCTCCCGGCGCAGCGGCGGTCTCGGACCGACGACACTCATGTCTCGCTTGAGTACGTTGATGAACTGGGGCAACTCATCGATGCTGTAGCGGCGCAGGATCCGGCCGACGGGCGTGACCCGCGGATCCTGATGGATCTTGAACAGCATGCCGGCGGCCTGGTTCAACGGCAGCAAGTGTTCGATCTGCTTGTCCGCGCCGTCAACCATGGTGCGCAACTTCAACATCGTGAACGGCTGGCCGTCCAGGCCGATGCGCTCGGCGCGATAGAAGATGGGTCCTTTGCTGTTCAGTCTGATCGCCGCCGCGGCCACAATCAGCAGCGGGGCCGTCACGGCAAGGGCGAACAGCGCGAAGCAGAAGTCGAAGGCGCGCTTCTGAATGCGTTGCGTACCTTCATATTGCGGCTTGTCGACGTGCAACAGCGGGAATCCCGCGATGGGGCGCATGGTCAATCGCGCCCCGGCGACGTCCATCACCCCCGGTGACACCACCAGGTCGACGTCCAGGGTCTCCAGCTGCCACATCAGTTCGCGGATCCCGTGCACGCCGAAATGTTCGGTGCGTGTCACGGCTACGGTGTCGGCGCCGCAGTCGTCGAGTGCGGCCACGGCGTGGGTTTCGTCACCGAGGATCGGGATCTCCCGGTCCTGGACTTTGAGGTTCTCACCGCGCCACGGCCCGTACCCCGGGATGCAGACGCCCACTACGACATACCCGTCTTTCGGGTTGCGCAGCAGTTCGTGCGCCAGGTGAGCCACTCCGGACCGGTCGCCGATGGCCAGCACCATGGTTTGATAGTGGCCTTGGGAACGCCGGTGCCACACGTACTTTCGCCACAGATTGCGACTAGCCAGCAAGCCCAGGGTGCCGACGGGAAGAGCGACGGCCAGGTAGCCGCGAGCCAGTTCGATCTTGGCGAGCAGCGTGACCATGGCGATGATGCCGAACACCGAGAAGGACGCGCTGGCGATGCGCCGGTACTCGTCGATCCCGGCGCCGATGATGCGCGGGGACCTGGTGTGGAACACCGCTATCGACGTGAGCCACAGGACGGCAAACAGGCATGAGAACAGTGTCATTACCGGCCCCGGATATCCGGACATGTTGGGGGAGTCTCCGAACCGGGCGAACTGCGCGAGCGCGATTGCCGCGCAGACGATTATCGAATCGGTGATCCGCAACCGCACGGAATACTGCTGCTGCCAACGCTGTATGGCGCCGACCTGGGGCTCGTGGACGACGGGCGACCTTGCGGTCTGAGTGTGCAGTGTGGCTGTCATGCTGGCCGCTCCCTCGGTCATGCGGACGCTGCTTGTGTTGCTGTGCCGGGGGGTTCGACAACGTCACGGATGGCTGGGCCGGCGTAATAACTGCCGGGGTAGCAGATCAGTTGTGCGCGCGCGGCGCGTAGCAACGCCAATGGTCCCTGCAGCAGGTAGCGACGGGCCAGTCGGCGCGGTTCGCGGCTCAATCGGTAGAACCACTCCAGTCCGCTGCGCTGCATCCAGGCGGGGGCGCGTCGGGTCATGCCGGCGAGAAAGTCGATGGCCCCGCCCGACGGCAGAAAAACCCGGGCGCCCGTGGCGTGCCCGTGCCGGTCGACCCACAGTTCCTGGCGTGGCTTTCCCAGGCTGACCACGAGAATGTCGGTGCGCGCGGCACGGATGGCGGAGCAGAATGTTTCCGCGTCTGATTCGACATCCTCGGGCGTTGGTGCCCACATTCCCGAGACGATCAGTGCTGGATAGCGCTCCTGTAGGTATCGCGACAGCAGTTGATGGGTTCGGCTACTGCCGCCGAAGAATCCGACCCGCTGGCCGTTGGCTTCGGCCAGCGCCAGCACCGCCGGGAGGAGGTCGGCACCGGTGACCCGAGGCCACGGCTTCGCGGTCAACAGTTGCCCGCGCCAGGCGATCGGCATGCCGTCGGCCAACAACAGCCAATCCAGCATGCCGTTGGGGGCGGCGCCTGCGGTGCGGAAATGATGCAGATGGTCGAGGTTGACCGATCCCACTGCCAAGCCGCGACCGGACCGCGACTGGAGGTGAGAGGCGATGAGCGCCAACACTTCGTCGGCGTCGCAGCGTTCTACGATGCTGCCGCTGACGACCATGCGTACGGCGGCTGCGGGCAGCGTGTCGTGAGCCATGTCCGACCTATGCCAGACGTTCGTCGCTGTGGTTGATCATGATGCCTCGCCCGCCAATAGCGGCCAGCTGGCGTCTTTTTCGGAGATGACCGTGACGGGTAGCGGCCACTCGATCCCGAATTCCGGCTCATTCCAACGGAAGTTCTGCTCGCTGTCCGGCTGGTACGGCCCGCTGATCTGATAGAGGATCTCGGTGTCATCGGTGAGTGTTTGGAACCCGTGCGCGACGTACGGGGGCAGGAACAGCGCGCGGCGGTTGTCGGCGCTCAACTCCACCATCACGTGCTTGCCGTACGTCGGCGACTCGGGCCGCACGTCCACGGCGACATCGGCAATTGCACCGCGAATGCAGCGCACCAGCTTGGCCTCGGCGTGTGGTGGCACCTGGCGGTGCAGTCCGCGCACCGTGCCGCGAGTCTGGTTGAAGCAGATGCTGGTTTGGGCGACGTCGGGAATCAGCCCGTGCCGGGCGAATTCCGCAGCGCAGAAAACCCGGGTGAAAAACCCGCGGTGGTCACGGTGTGGCTCGATGTCGACGATCGTCACGCCAGCGACCTGCGTGGGCGTGTATTTCATACGGATCCCCCTGTTATCCCCTCGGTATTCGCATTGCGGTGCGATTCGGACATGCGCTATGGGTTGCAGTGACCGGCGATCTGACCCAAGACCAGCTTTTCCACCACGAACGCTTCGGCGTAACGGGATCGGCTCTGGACGCCCCGGATCCGCATGAGGCCGAGAAATGTCTCCTCGTCGAACCAGTCCCGTCCCGTCTGCGACGGATAGCACTGCGTCAGAAGGTGTGCCTTCTGCAACCCCGCCTCGGTCGAAACCGGTACGTAAAGCGAGGGATTGGGCAGATCCGACTCCCACTTGAGAATCTCGTAGCCCAGGACGAGATGCGCGCGAAATTCAGTCGGAATGAGTTCACCGAGTAAGCGATGATCCTGGTGGTGGTCGGCTCGCTGCGGACCGAGTACCAGATCCGGTTCGCAACTGCGACGGAACTCGGCGAGCCGGCGCTTGACGGCACCCCAATGCTCCGGCAACCGGCCGTCGGGTAGGTCGGCCACCGTCAACCGCACGTCGGCTCGCGGAAAAAACGCGGCGAAGGCGCTCTTCTCCTCGATCTCGCGTTCGGTGCCGGCGCCGGTCAGCACCAGTGCGTGAATAACGAGACCGGGACGGGCGCTGGCGATCTGGGCCAGTGTTGCGCCGGCGCCGATGAGGATGTCATCGCAGTGAGCACCGATGACGGCGACCGACCGGACGTCGTCGCCGAAGGTCATGGGGTTCATGCCGGCTGTGCTGTTGGCTGCGCTGTTTCCCAGGCCGCCCACGGGCGGATGCCGCGGTTGTAGTCGGCGTCGAGTTCAGCGCGTTCCTTGAAGGTGTCGGCCGGCTTCCAGAACCCATCGTGCTGGTAACCCACCAGTCGTCCGGTCCCGGCCAGCGCCATGCAGGCGTCGCCGACCAGGTCGCCGTTCTCCGGGATCAGGTCGATCACATCTTGACGAAGCACGAAGTAGCCGCCGTTGACCCAGATGGGGAACTTGGCGATCGGTGCTATCTCTTTGATGTCGCCGTCGGTGCCGACATCCACGCAGTGGAACGACGACTGTGGCGGCACCACGAGCATCGACGCCGAGGCACCGCCGGCGTGGAAGCGTTCAATCATGGTGTCCAGCGGCGCGTCGGTGAGCACGTCGGCGTAGTTGGCCAGGAAGTACTCGTCGTCACCGAGGTACTTGCGCACTCGTCGCAGGCGCTCGCCAATGGGTGATTCCAATCCGGTGTCTACGAACGTGATGGTCCAGTCGGACATGTCGGATTCCAGCAGTTCGACTTCACCGCCGCGCATGACGAAATCATTGGATTCGGTTTCGCGGTAATTGACGAAGAACTCTTTGACGAGCGCCTGGCCATATCCCAGGCACAGGATGAATTCCTTGTGGCCGTAGTGCGCGTAATAGCGCATCACGTGCCACAAGAGGGGTCTTGGCCCGACCATTTGCAGCGGTTTGGGGACGAGGTCGCCGTCGGCGCTGCGCATCCGCATGCCGTACCCGCCGCAAAACAATACGACCTTCATGTCATGCCCCCCTCGATGGCCGAACGCAATCCGTTTCCCCCAGGCGGCCACTGAGCAGCGGCTGCCGCGACAGCGAACGTTTGGAAACTCATCCGCTGCCTGAATCTAAGTATACATACTTTTAGAATGAAGTAAAGCAATTTTGATAACTTTGAGTATGCAGACCGGTTGGATTCGACGAGCGGGGATCGACTAGCGATTTGTTTGGTCCCGGGTTGATCAAAACGGCCATCAAAACGGCCATCAAAACGGCCTTCGAAACGGCCGATCCGCCGTACACCGAGTGCCGGAACACGCCTACCTCGCGCTCCGGACGCCACCGAACCCAGCGTCATCATCGGTCGACTCAGACGGTGCCGTATCCGGCTGACGGCGGCTGTGCCATCACTGTGGGAACCATCCCGTAGCGGGGACCGGCGCCCGGGCCTTGAGCCGCCACGCCGCGCGGTATTCCGCCCAATAGGCTCGGCGGCACCGTTCCCATCCCGCTGCCGCCGCCAGCGCCCGGCAGCGCAGAACTGATGCCGGTCAGGTGGGCGTTAGGAATCACGCTGGTCCAGGCCGCGGGGACGGACAATGAGCCGAGGCTGGCGGCCTGACCCATCGCGCCCAGCGCACCCGCGCCGGCCGCTTCGGCACCCGCGGCTGCTGCCTCTGCGGCACCGGCCGCCACTTCGGCGGCCTGCTGCGCCGCGGCCGCCGTCAGGCCCTGCATGGTCTGGGCAATGCCCAGCAAACTGCTCAGCGCGAACAGCGGCATGACGGCGATGTTGAGGTAGTTGGCCATATCGCCGCTGGAGGTCGGTATCGGCATCCCTGCCGCTGCTGTGGGCGCGCTGCTCAGCGAGGCCGGCGTCGACATGCCGCGCAGGGTCGTCGGCACCGAATTGACCAGCGAGGCCAGTTTCGTCTGCGTCGCCGCGGCCTCCCCGGTGGTTTGCGACACCGCGGCGGCCTGGGCGGCCGTGCCCGCAGGGTTGGTGACCTGGGGTGGAGCTTGAAAAGGCGTCAGGGCGGAGGCCGATGCCGAACCCGCGGCGTAGCTATACATCGCCGCGGCATCCTGAGCCCACATTTCGCTGTAGTGGGCTTCGATCGCCGCGATCGCGGGCGAGTTCTGACCGAAGAAGTTTGTCGCGACCATCGTTGCCAGCAACACCCGGTTGGCCGTGACCACACCGGGTGGAACCGTCATCGCGTAGGCCGCCTCGTACGCGCTGACGGCGGTCCTGGCCTGGGCGGCAGCTTCCTCCGCCTGCGCGGCGGTTGCGCTCATCCAGACCGCGTAAGGGGACGCAGCGCCTGCCGCGGCGATTGCCGCAGGTCCCAGCCAGGGGCCGCTGGTCAGCCCGGAGATCGTGGCGGCATATGCCGACGCCGCCGCTCGCAATTCGGTAGCCAACTCGTCCCACGCGAAGGAAGCGCTCAGCAGTGGGCCGGCCCCCGCACCGCTGTACATGCGCGCGGAATTGATTTCCGGTGGCAGTGCGCCGAAATCCATCGCAGTCCCCGCGCGTCAGCCGGCCGCAGCCGCGTTGCCGGCCTCGGTCTCGGCATAGGAAGCCGAACTGACCCGCATGACGTCGACGAACATCTGGTGGATCGCCGCTGCCTGCGCGCTCACGGCCTGATAGAGCTGGCCTTGGGCAGCAAATTGCATGGCGGTGAGCGCGGACACCTCGTCTGCGGCCGCCGGCACGACGGCCGTGGTGGGCACTGCGGCGGTGGCGCTGCCGGTGCTCACGGAGATGCCGATGCCTTGCAAGGTGTTGGCCGATGCGGCCAAGGCTTCTGGCTGTGTGGTCACGAACGACATTTGAGGCTCCCCCTACCCGAACTTTCGGCTGGTGACGAGGGTTGCGGTCATTGGTAGTGAGCAATACGTGGAGATCAGACCCGTTGAACTCCCCGAACCAAACTACAACCCTGCTAAAAGGCAACTATACATACTTTTCGGACGATGCCAAGGGTGGCGATGGGCTTTTAGTATTTTTGAGCCGTCGATGCAGACATGTTGGCGCGGAAGGCCGCGGTAGGGGGCGTACCTTGATAACCTCTCTGATGGCGCGCTCCGGGTGGCGTCGGCACAACGGCGACTAGGCAACAGCTGACGAAGCGGCCACATGTCTAGGAAAGGCATCGCAATGGTGAAGGTGATCGCTCGACGAAACGGCCGTTGCCGCAAGACGCGGTCCGGCGAGTCTCGCGGGCCATATGTCGACTGAATCGGCCGACGGACGAGCAGATACCACCCGGCAACAGATTCTGCGGGCCGCCGCCCACCAATTCGCCCGCCGCGCCTACCACGACGTCGGACTGGACGACATCCTGGCCGAAGCCGCATTGACCAAGGGTGCGATGTACTTCCACTTCCGGTCCAAGCACGCGCTGGCGGTGGCGATCATCGAACAACACAAGGATGAAGGGCGGGCCGCCGTCGAGGACCTGTTGGCTCGTCAGCTGTCGGGCCTGGAAACCCTGATCGATTTCTGCTATCTGGCAGCGGTACGGGACATCAGCCAGGACGTGGCCAGAGCCGCATCGCACCTCATCGAGTCGGTAGGCCGTACCGAGGGGCTGCAGGCCCAACTGCTGGGCGGCTGGACTGAGATGCTGGCCCACGTCGTCAAGCGCGCGATCGCCGAGGGTGATGTTGTCGAGGGATGGGACCCACGCGACATCGCGCGCTTGATCGTTTCGATGTACATGGGGTTACGCCAGACCAGCGACCTCGACGATGCGCAACGGTATCTAGTCGACCTGGAGAAGAACTGCATGCTGGTGCTGGCAGGCATTCTGCAACCCGACCGGCTCGACTACTTCAAGCAGTTCATCAGGCGACGCACCCATCTGGCGACCAATTCACTGGCGGCCGCTGCTCCCGCCCAGTGACGACACCGGTACGGTTTGGCACGCACCAACGAAAACAAGCTATGAACGGCTGCTAGTCTTGACCGGCTGACCAGGAACAACGACTTACGGCGCTCCGGATTTAACCGGATCGACATCATTGTGGAGGTGCGGAAAGGGCGATGGCGCGCCAGGTACGGTCCGAGGTAACCCGGCGGAAGATTCTCGACGCCGCGATCGATGTCTTCGGCGAGGTGGGGTACGCGGCCGCTGGCTGGGGCACCATCATCGAGCGGACTGGCATGACCAAAGGTGCGCTCTACCACCACTTCGATTCCAAAGAGGCCCTTGCGTCCGACATCATCGACGAGGGAACCGAGGTGCTCGTCGGTGCTTTCCGCAGTGTGTGCGGCTCAGCGTCGCCGGCACTGGAGAACATGATCCACGGAACTTTCGCCATCGCGCAGGTGCTCACCTCGGACAAGACCGCCCAGGCCGCCGAGCAGTTGATCGCCGCATTGGCCGGATTCAACGACGCGGCGGCGCGCTGCTGTGCCAGCTGGATCGCCGAGATGACCGTCCAGGCCAGGCGGGCGATCGCGGAGGGGGACCTGCGCGCCGACATCGACCCGGAAGTCCTCAGCGAATCGATCGTGGGGGCCATGTTCGGCGCGCGGATGCTCTCCATTTCGATGTCACGCATCCGCAGCGGTGACGAGCTCAACAGCCGATTGAGTCAGTTATGGATGTTGCTGTTGCCCGGCATCGCGGCCGAAGCCTCGCTGCCGTATTTTCAACAGTTTCTGGCCCGCGAGGCCCTTCGTCACACCAGGTCCGCGGCGACTGCGGCTGCCGGAGCCGAAAACTAATCGCTACGCGCTGACGACGCTGAGGCGGCGATCTTTGATGATTCGCGCCGGAACGCCGGCGACGTCGACGTCGTCGGGAACCGGTTTGGTGACTACCGCTCCCGCGTAGATGCCCACGCGACTGCCTACATCGGCACCGAGCACCATGGCGCCGGGAAAGATGAAAACATCGTCGCCGATGGTGGGGTATTCCCCCGGGCGGCCTTCACCGATGGTCACCCCTTGGTGGATGCGGCAGTTGGCGCCGATTTTGGCTCGGTGGTGGACGTGGACCCAGCCGACGTGGGCCACCGAAAGGCCGGGGCCGAACGCGTTGAGCGGAATGCCGAATCCGAGCTTTTCGCCTAGAAATTTGAGCCGTAGCCGGAGGTAGGCGGCCACCAGGTGACCAGCCGGCGTGCGGGCGGTGTTGGTCCAGTATTCCGTCTTGCGCAGCATGCGCTGGAAGTAAGGCGCGCGATGCATGATCCGATAGCGATGCCGCCAACGGTCTAAGCCTTGAGCATGCAAGTCAGCCGCGAGGTACGACTCCAAGTCGTTGCGAGTCCTGATCATTCGCAAAACCATACAACAGGTATCTAAAAGTTGGTATAGCTATACTGAGAGTTTGTTGGCGTAGCGGAGGCGGTGGGAGCTGTGCTGGCAGTTGCGTACCGAACTCGCTGCCTCATTCGCGCAGACTCGTTAGGGACTGGCAACGCGCTAAAGCAAAGCTGCGAAAAGCTGCGAAAGGGTCAGTACCCACTGGCGCGGCGGTTAAACCTGCGAGGCCGGTGAGAATGATCACCGCTCCAGAACGCCCTCGGGCCGGGCTTTAGCGCTCCTCTTCCCAGAGTTGTTCAGTCAAATCCTGGAAAGCGGCAAGGGCGAATTTGTCGTCGGCGCGCATCACGGCCGACCTGCTCATCAGTGCTCGCACCACCGACCCGTCCTTGTGGGCCAGTTCGACGACCATGTTCGCCAGCGCATGGACGAAGGACAGCAGCGACGATTCCTCGTCGGGTGCCTGGTGAAATATTTCGTGAAACCGCAGCGCAAGGACCTCTTCTGGGTCACAGCCCACCATTTGGGCAAAGGCAGAATTGGTGAACAGGATGCTGCCGTCGTCGCCGATCGCCAGTACGGGAACCGGTATTCGCTCGAGGACCACCAGCGCAGGCAATTGCTTCAACGTGGTCATCGGCGATTGAGTTGGTTGCCGATTCCGTCTGCGTTCCACGAGCCGATTATGGCCCATATCGGAAATTACGCGAACCCGCTTCGTCGCTATTCATATCGAAGTTGCGTCCCCGCACCGGTTTCCGCTCATTCCTCCTGGGCGGGCGGCTGGTAGCGGGGGAACACCCCGCTTGGCGGCGGCAATGGTGTCCCGGGCGTCAGTCGCACCCCGGCGGCGCCGAATGTCCGACGGTCCGCGGTCTGCCCCAGCAGATCCAGCAACTTGCCGGCGGATTCCGGCATCACCGGTTGCACCAGCAACGCAGCAATGCGGACCACCTCGCACGTCACATAGAGCGTGGTGCGGAATCGGTCCTGATCGTCCTGCGACTCGCTCTTGCGCAATACCCAGGGTTGCTGCGCCGAAAAGTATTTGTTGGCGTCACCGAGCATCAGCCAGATTGCTTCTAGCGCCAGATGCATCGCCTGCACGTCGAATTGCGCGCGCACCCGCTCCAGCAGACCGTCGGCAGTGGCCAGCAACTCGGTGTCGGCCTCGATGAACTGCCCCGGTTCGGGCACCACCCCGTCCAGGTTCTTGGCCACCATCGACAGCGACCGCTGAGCAAGGTTTCCCAGTTCGTTGGCCAGGTCGGTGTTGATGCGGGTGATGATCGACTCGTCGCTATAGGCCCCGTCCTGCCCGAACGGGATCTCCCGCAACAGGAAGTAGCGGAGCTGATCCGCCCCGAACGTATCGACCATCGCCACTGGGTCGACGATGTTGCCCACCGACTTGCTCATCTTCTCGCCGCGGTTGTGCAGAAAACCGTGCGCGAAAACCCTTCGCGGCAAATCGATTCCGGCCGACATCAAAAATGCCGGCCAGTACACGGCGTGGAAGCGGATGATGTCCTTGCCGATCATGTGCAGATCGGCGGGCCAGTATCGCTCGAACAACTCCGAGCCGGTGTCGGGAAAGCCCGCCCCGGTCAGATAGTTGGTCAGCGCGTCCACCCAGACGTACATGATGTGGTCGGGATGCCCGGGCACCTGCACGCCCCAGTCGAACGACGTGCGCGAGATCGACAGGTTGTCCAGTCCGCCGGAGACAAAACTGATGACCTCGTTGCGGCGAGTCTCGGGTGCGATGAAGTCCGGGTTGTCCCGATAGTGGGCCAGCAGCTTGTCGGCGTATGCCGAGAGCCGGAAGAAATAGGTCTGCTCCTCTGTCCAGGTGACCGGCGTACCCGTCTCGACGGCGACGCGGGTGCCGCCGTCGAGCAGTTTGGTCTCAGATTCGACAAAGAAGCGCTCGTCGCGAACCGAGTACCACCCCGCGTAGTTGTCCAGATAGATGTCGCCCGCGGCTTCCATGCGCCGCCAAATTTCTTGCGAGGCATCGTGGTGGTCGGAATCGGTGGTGCGGATGAACCGGTCGAAGGAGACGTTGAGCTTCTCTTGCATGCGTTGGAAAACATCGGAGTTGCTGCGCGCGAGTTGCGCGGTCGGGATCCCGGCCGCCGTCGCCGCCTGCGCGACCTTGAGGCCGTGTTCGTCCGTTCCGGTCAGGAAACGCACGTCGAAGCCGTCGAGGCGCTTGAATCGCGCGATCGCATCGGTCGCGATGTATTCGTACGCGTGACCCATGTGCGGTGCGCCATTGGGATAGGCGATCGCCGTGGTGACGTAGTAGGGCTGCGGTGGCTTCATCGGGAACCCACCCTAGTGGGGTGCGCCGGCACCGCGCGTGTGGACATATCGTGTGGCCGTGAGCTCCAACCGGTCCGGCCAGCGCGACGCGCCCCCCGCCCCCGAGCCGCTCTCGCCGTTGATCGACGCCCACACTCACCTCGATGCGTGCGGTGCCACCGACGCCGCGGGAGTGCGCGTCATCGCCGATCGTGCCGCGGCGGTCGGGGTCGGCGCGATGGTCACCATCGCCGACGACCTGGATTCGGCCCGGTGGGTGCGGCAGGCAGTGGACTGGGACCCACGGGTCTACGGCGCGGTGGCACTGCATCCGACCCGAACCGATGCCCTCACCGAGAGCGCGCGCACTGAGATCGAGGCGTTGGTGGCCCACCCGCGGGTAGTGGCGGTAGGGGAGACCGGCATGGACATGTACTGGCCGGACCGGCTCGACGGCTGCGCGCGGCCCGACGTGCAGCGCGAGGCCTTCGCGTGGCATATCGATCTCGCCAAACGGACCGGCAAGCCGTTGATGATCCACAATCGGCAGGCCGACCGGGAAGTCTTGGACGTGTTGCGCAGCGAGGGTGCGCCGGCCACCGTGATCTTCCATTGTTTTTCGTCCGGGAGTGAGATGGCTCGCACTTGCGTCGACGCCGGTTGGTTGCTCAGCCTGTCGGGCACTGTGAGCTTCCGTAACGCCCGTGACCTGCGCGAAGCCGTTCCGCTGATACCGATCGACCAGCTCTTGGTGGAAACGGACGCACCATTTCTCACCCCGCACCCCTACCGGGGGGCAGCGAACGAACCGTACTGCCTGCCCTACACCGTCCGCGCACTGGCTGAGCTGCTCAATCGCCGGCCGGAGGAGTTGGCGGAAATTACTACCAGCAACGCCCGCCGCGCCTATGGACTGGATAACGCGCCGGCGGCGTAGATCCAATCCGCAATCCAATCCGCCCCGAAACATCGGCATGCCCGAGTTGCTCAGCATTGGACGGTTCGTTACCGTCTTGTGATCGAACGGGTGGGCCTCTGGGCCCATTTCGTCATTTCAGCTGAATAGGGTCGTGAAGCTTGCGTGGGAAGTTGCTGCTGACGGTTGTAGTGGGTCGAAACAGACTTGGACTTGGAATAGACATTGAAACTGCTTACTAAACTTCATCAAACCGAATCGCCGTTATTGCGCCTGGTAGTGGGCGCTTTGCTATTGGCCCTGACGTTCGCTGGGGGGTATGCGGTCTCCGCATCCAAGACCGTGACGCTGACCATCGACGGAACCTCGATGCAAGTCGCGACGATGAAGTCGCGGGTCATCGACATCGTCGAGGAGAACGGGTTCGACGTCGACGAGCGCGACGACCTCTCGCCGGCCGCAGATGCCTCCGTCTCGGACGCCGCCACCATCGTGCTCCGGCGTAGCCGACCGCTCCAGATCACGCTGGACGGCCAGAACACCCGTCAGGTCTGGACCACCGCGTCCACCGTCGACGAGGCCCTGGCCCAACTGGCCATGACCGACACCGCGCCGGCCGCCGCTTCTCGCGCCAGCCGCGTCCCCCTGGCGGGGATGGCGCTGCCGGTCGTGAGCGCCAAGACGGTTCAGCTCAACGACGCCGGCGCGATCCGCACGGTCCACCTGCCGGCGGCCAATGTCGCCGAGTTGCTGGCCGCGGCGGGCGCACCGCTGGTCGACAGCGACGAGGTGGTGCCGGCCGCGACGGCTCCGATCGTCGATGGGATGGAAATCCAGGTGACCCGCAACCGCATCCAGCGGGTGACCGAGCGGATGCCGCTGCCGCCGCCGGCGCGCCGCATCGAGGACCCCGAACTCAACATGAGTCGCGAAATCGTCGAGGACCCGGGCAGCCCCGGTGAGCAGGATGTGACATTCGCCGTGGCGAAGATCAACGGCGTCGAGATGGGTCGGCTGCCGATCGCCAACAGCGTGGTGACACCCGCCCGCGAGGCCGTGGTCCGGGTGGGCGCAAAACCAGGCACCGAGGTGCCACCGGTCAGCGATGGCGGCGTGTGGGACGCCATCGCAGGCTGCGAAGCCGGCGGCAACTGGGGTATCAACACCGGTAACGGGTATTTCGGTGGTGTGCAGTTCGACCAGGGGACCTGGGAAGCAAACGGCGGACTCCGTTACGCGCCGCGCGCCGACCTGGCCACCCGCGAGGAGCAGATCGCCGTTGCCGAAGTGACCCGGCAGCGTCAAGGCTGGGGTGCCTGGCCGGTGTGCAGCGGGCGAGCCCGCTGACCGTTCGGTTACTCGGACGCACCGAGATTCGGAGACTGGCCAAAGAGCTCGATCTTCACCCGCGCAAATCGCTCGGACAGAACTTCGTGCACGACGCCAACACGGTCCGACGAGTGGTCGCCGCGTCCGGCGTGGGCAAGACCGACACCGTTCTCGAGGTCGGCCCGGGGTTGGGATCGCTGACCTTGGCGTTGCTTGACCGGGGCGCGGCCGTGATCGCCGTCGAAATCGACCCGGTTCTGGCCGCTCGGCTGCCCCAGACCGTCGCCGAGCACTCGGGCAACGAGGCCCAGCGGCTGGTCGTGGTCAACCGCGACGTCCTGAGGCTGCGCAGCCAGGATCTGACGGCCGAACCCACCGCGGTGGTGGCCAACCTGCCGTACAACGTCGCCGTTCCTGCCCTGCTGCATCTGCTCGCGGAATTCCCCAGCATCCGGGTCGTGACGGTGATGGTTCAGGCCGAGGTCGCCGAGCGGCTCGCCGCCCAACCCGGCAGCAAGGAATACGGCGTGCCCAGCGTCAAAGCCAACTTCTTCGGCCAGGTACGGCGCTGTGGCACCGTGCCGCCGACCGTGTTTTGGCCCATCCCGCGGGTTTACTCCGGTCTGGTCCGCATCGATCGATACGAAACCGCGCCGTGGCCCACCGACGAAACGTTCCGCAAACGGGTCTTCGAGCTAGTGGACATCGCATTCGCGCAGCGCCGCAAGACCTCACGCAACGCCTTCGTGCAATGGGCAGGATCGGGGAACGAGTCGGCCAACCGACTGCTCGCGGCCAGCATCGACCCCGCTCGTCGCGGCGAGACGTTGTCGATCGAGGATTTCGTGCGCCTGCTGCAACGTTCCGAGGACCAGCATGGCCGCGAAGCGCAGCGGATGTAGGACGCCGGCGGCGCCGCTGCGTGTGGTTCGCCGACGGCAGCGATAGTCTGCTGCGGTGTCTGACGGCAACACCGCCGAGTTGTGGGTGCCTACTGGGTCGGTCACCGTTCGGGTCCCTGGGAAAGTGAACCTGTACCTGGCCGTCGGTGATCAACGCGACGACGGCTATCACGAGCTGACCACGGTATTTCACGCCGTCTCGCTGTTCGACGAGGTGACCGTGCGCAACGCCGACGTGCTCTCGCTGGAGCATGTCGGCGAGGGGGCAGACAGGTTGCCGACCGACGAGCGCAACCTGGCGTGGCAGGCCGCCGAACTGCTGGCCGAACACGTGGGCCGGGCACCGGACGTGTCGATCCTGATCGACAAAGCCATTCCGCTGGCCGGCGGCATGGCGGGTGGCAGCGCCGACGCCGCGGCAGTACTGGTGGCGATGAATTCACTGTGGGAGCTCAATCTGCCCCGGCGTGACTTGCGCGCGATGGCGGGACAGCTGGGCAGCGATGTGCCGTTCGCACTGCATGGTGGCACGGCGTTGGGCACCGGCCGCGGCGAGGAGCTAGCTACGGTGCTGTCGCGCAACACCTTTCACTGGGTGTTGGCATTTTCCGACAGCGGTCTGCTGACACCGGCGGTGTACGCCGAGCTGGACCGGCTAAGGGATACCGGTGACCCGCCCCGGCTGGACGAGCCAGGCCCGGTGCTGGCGGCGCTGGCTGCGGGCGATCCGCACCAACTGGCCCCGCTGCTGGGAAACGAGATGCAAGCGGCTGCGATCAGCCTTGATCCCGCGCTGCGGCGTGCCCTGCGCGCGGGCGTGGAGGCCGGCGCGCTGGCCGGCATCGTGTCCGGTTCGGGGCCTACGTGTGCGTTCCTGTGCACCTCCGCGGCATCGGCGGTGGACGTGGGAACTCAGCTCTCCGGAGCGGGTGTGTGCCGCACCGTCCGGGTCGCCGCCGGGCCGGTACCGGGGGCGCGGGTGGTGCCGACGCCGGCTACCGACGCTTGAGGCCGTCGACGCCTTCGACGCCTTCGACGCCTCTGATGCCTTTGACGCCTTTGACGCCTTTGACGCCGTTGACGCTGCTGACTCCTCTGGCGCTGCCCCAACCACCGCCAACGCCGTTAACGCCGCTGTGATATCGCCCTCAATACACGCCAGCGTTTTGCACATCTTTAAGAGATGCTTAAGATAAGCCGCGGTGACGAATGACGGTAGGCAAGCAGTCCGACGTGGGACCGCTGGCCCATCACCAAATCGAGACCTAACCGCTCCCCAACTGTGTGCGCGCGCCTGCTTCAAAGTGAGATCTGACAGGTGGAATATGAAAAATTGGGCCTTGGGGAAAAAGCCGGAACCGAGGAGGTTTGCGTGAGCAGGTTTACCGAGAAAATGTTCCGCAATGCCCGCACCGCGAGTACGGGCATGGTCACCGGTGAACCCCACGAACCTGTCCGGCACACCTGGGGCGAGGTGCACGAGCGTGCCCGGTGTATCGCGGGCGGTCTGGCCGCTGCGGGCATCGGACTCGGCGACGCCGTCGGGGTGTTGGCCGGCTTCCCGGTGGAGATCGCACCGACGGCCCAGGGCTTGTGGATGCGGGGCGCCAGCCTGACCATGCTGCACCAGCCCACTCCGCGTACCGATCTGGTCGTATGGGCCGACGACACCATGACCGTCATCGGCATGATCGAGGCCAAGGCCGTCATCGTCTCCGAACCCTTCCTGGTTGCCATCCCGGTACTCGAGGAGAAGGGCATCAAGGTCCTGACCGTCGCCGACCTACTGGCGTCGGAGCCGATCGACCCGATCGAGGTCGGCGAGGACGACCTGGCGCTCATGCAGCTCACCTCCGGATCCACTGGATCTCCTAAAGCGGTCCAGATCACCCACCGCAATATCCACTCCAACGCCGAGGCGATGTTCATCGGCGCCGAGTACGACGTCGACCGGGACGTCATGGTCAGCTGGCTGCCCTGCTTCCACGACATGGGCATGGTCGGCTTCCTCACCATCCCGATGTACTTCGGTGCGGAGCTGGTCAAGGTCACCCCGATGGACTTCCTGCGCGACACGCTGCTGTGGGCCAAGCTCATCGACAAGTACAAGGGCACCATGACCGCGGCGCCCAACTTCGCCTACGCGCTGCTGGCCAAGCGGCTGCGCCGCAACGCCAAGCCCGGCGACTTCGACCTCTCGACGCTGCGCTTCGCCCTTTCGGGCGCGGAGCCCGTCGAACCCGCCGACGTCGAGGACCTGCTCGATGCCGGTAAGCCGTTCGGGCTGCGGTCCTCGGCGATCCTGCCCGCCTACGGCATGGCCGAGACGACGCTGGCGGTGTCGTTCTCCAAGTGCAACTCCGGTCTGGTCGTCGACGAGGTGGACGCCGACCTGATGGCGGCGCTGCGCCGGGCAGTGCCCGCCACCAAGGGCAACACCCGCCGGCTGGCCACACTGGGTCCGCTGCTCAAGGACCTTGAGGCCCGCATCGTCGACGAGCAGGGCAATGTGATGCCGCCGCGCGGTGTGGGTGTGATCGAGTTGCGCGGCGAATCGCTGACACCCGGCTACATCACCATGGGCGGCTTCATCCCGGCCCAGGACGAGCACGGCTGGTATGACACCGGCGACCTCGGCTACATCACCGACGAAGGCCACATGGTGGTCTGCGGCCGCGTGAAGGACGTCATCATCATGGCGGGCCGCAACATCTACCCGACCGACATCGAGCGGGCCGCGGGCCGCGTCGACGGCGTCCGCCCGGGGTGCGCGGTGGCGGTTCGATTGGACGCCGGGCATTCGCGGGAATCGTTCGCCGTGGCGGTCGAGTCGAACGCCTACCAGGACCAGGCCGAAGTGCGCCGCATCGAGCACCAGGTGGCGCACGAGGTCGTCAAAGAGGTGGATGTGCGCCCCCGCAATGTGGTGGTGCTCGGGCCCGGGACGATCCCGAAGACGCCGTCGGGCAAGCTGCGTCGCAACAACTCGGTCACCCTGGTCACTTAAGCCGAGCGGGCTCGTAAGCGTTTTGCGTCTGCTCGCTGGTGGGCGAACGCTGGTGCGCCTAGGGACTTCAGTGTGCATCTAGGGACTTCAGTGTGTACCTACGCATTTCGGTGTGCATCTAGGGACTTCATTGTGCGCCTACGCATTTCAGCGTGAGCCTACGTATTTCACTGTGCACCTACGCATTTCGGTATGCATCTAGGGACTTCAGTGTGCACCTACGCATTTCAGCGTGCGCCTAGGGACTTCAGAGTGCACCTAGGGACGGCAGTGTGCACCTAGGGACAGCGGTGTGCACCTAGGGATTTCAAAGTGCACCCACGGCGGGAAAGTCGATCATTTACCGCCAAGGATGCGCACTCAAATCCCTGCACGCACACTCGATTGGCACTCAAATCCCTGGACGCACACTCGATTGGGATTCAACCCCTGGATGCACACTCGATTGCGCACTCAATACCTTGGATGCACAATCGACCGACAAACCCGCTACCTGGATACGCCATCGACTGACACACCCGCGCAACCCGTCTGCTGGGGCCACCTCGCGCTAGCGAGCAGACGCAAAAGTGCTCCTATTGCGACGTGTCGAAGCGATTTTGCTGGCCGAGATTACGGTGCCCACCGCAGGCTTGGCGCGGTGGGCACCCACCGCGGCTGGCGCGCTTCCCTAAAACACACACTGAAATCCCTAAAACGCACACTGAAAACCGCAGGAGCACAACAGAATCCGATCCTGCATACCCGGACGCCCTACCAGGCGTGGACGCGATTCTGTGCGGGCTCCAGCCCCAACTCGATCAGCAATTCGGTGGCGTCGGCGGCTTGCTCGCACACCGTCGGCACCTCCGCGCGCTCAGCCGCGTTGAAGGCCTCGAGCACGAACGTCGCGGGGTCTTTGCGTCCGGGCGGACGGCCGATCCCGATGCGCACGCGCTGAAAGTTCTTGGTTCCCAACGCCGACGCCACCGAACGGAGTCCGTTGTGGCCGCCTTCGCCACCGCCCAGCTTCAGGCGGATGCGCGCGAAGTCGAGGTCCAGTTCGTCGTGGACGACGATGATGTCGGCGGGCGGCACCGAGTAGAACTTGGCCAGCGGACCGACCTGCCGGCCGGATTCGTTCATGTAGCAGCGCGGCTTGGCCAGCACCACTGAGCGACCACCCAGCCGACCGGTGACGATTTCGGCCCCGGAACGCTTGTGCGCCTTGAACTTTGCGCCCAAACGGGCAGCGAGCACGTCGGCAACCATGAACCCGAGGTTGTGCCGAGTCCGGGCGTAGTTCTCGCCAGGATTGCCGAGGCCGACCACGAGTAGCGGTTCGGCCACGTCGCGCTACTCGGACTCGTCGGTGGCCTCGGGCTCGCCGGCCTCGTCCTCGCCGGCAGCTTCGGCGGCCTCGTCCTCGTCGCCGCCGCCCTCTTCGGCGAGGTCCTCGGCGGTGGGCGCCTGGACCACGTTGACCACGAGCAGTTCTGGATCGGAGACCAGGTTGACACCGCTGGGGAGCTCGATCTGGCCGGCAGTGAACTGCGTCCCCGCCTCGGCACCCTCCACCGACAGAGTCAACTGCTCAGGAATGGAGAGGGCTTCTGCCTCGACCTCGATCGCATTGGATTCCTGGGTGACCAGCGTGTCGGGGCCGGCGTCGCCCTCGACCACGACGGTGACCTCGACGTTCACCTTCTCACCGCGACGCACGACCAGCAGGTCGGCGTGCTGGATGGTGCGCCGGATCGGGTGGATGTCGATCGACTTGGTCAGCGCGAGTTGCTCCTTGCCGGCGATGTCCAGGCTGAGCACCGCGTTGGTGCCGGCGTGGCGCAGCACGGCCGCGAAGTCGTGCCCGGGCAATTCCAGGTGCTGCGGGTCGGAGCCGTGACCGTAGAGGACCGCGGGGATTTTGCCTTCGCGGCGGGCTCGGCGGGACGCGCCCTTGCCGGTCTCGGTACGCACCGTGACGCTGAGCTGATTGCCTGCGGATTTAGCCATGTGTCGCTCCTGTGTCTAGAGCACGGCCAGGGAGCGCGACAGTCTGAGAAGTGATGTCGGTCTCCGTCGATAACGGTGGGCTGGCGATTTGCCGGCCACCCTCGCCGTGACGCCCGGTCAGGTTAGCAAATCCGCCCCTCAGAGCGGAAATCTGGCGGCCCAACCCGTTGACCTTGCGGCTGCGGCGCGAATGTTCGAGTGGCCCCCGCCACTGACGCAGAATCAACGTCAAGCGTTCGCCCCTCAGAGCGGAAATCCGATGCTGGTCAGACGCTCGGACAACTCCCACAGGGCCGCGGCCATTTGCGGGTCACGCGCCCGTCGGCTGCGGCCGATCTGTTGGGTGCGTCCCAGGTAACCGAATCGGGGCCCGACGAAAGAGTCGCCGGGCAGGTCCTGCGACGCGGCGTACAGCGTCTGGCGGGCGCCGAAATCGGCGTCGGTGGCCATCACGCCGGTGCCCCACGACACCACCGCGTCGCTCAGCTTGCGCCCGGAAGCCCCCTGCAAGTTGGTGTGCGAGAAGCCGGGGTGGGCGGCCACGGCGCGCAGCGCTGAACCGGCCGCGGCCAGGCGGCGCTGAAGTTCACTTGTGAACAGCAGGTTGGCCAGCTTGGATTGGCTGTACGCCAGCCACGGCGAATATCGCCGGGATTGCCAATTCAGGTCGTCCAGGTTGATCCGGCCGGGCCAGTGCGCCATCGACGACACCGTCACCACCCGGTCGGTGAGCTTGGGCAGCAGCAGATTGGTCAGTGCGAAGTGGCCGAGGTGATTGGTGCCGATCTGGCTTTCGAATCCGTCGACGGTCAGGGCGTACGGGGCAGCCATGATGCCGGCGTTGTTGATCAGGATGTCGGCACCGTCCACCCCGTCGGCGAATCGCCGCACCGAGCCGAGGTCCTGCAGGTCCAGCGGCCGTACCTCGACGGCGCCGCTCATCTGCCGGGCCGCCGTGTTGCCTTTCCCGATATTCCGGACGGCCATGATGATCGTGGCACCGCGACCCGCCAGTTCCCTTGCCGTCACCGCGCCGAGCCCGGCGTTGGCGCCGGTGACGATGACGGTGCGCCCGGCGAACGACGGAAGATCCTCTGCTGTCCAGTCGGCCATGCCCCTAGTCTGCGATGTCGAACTGCAACGGCACGCTCAGGGGTCCAGTGATGCCCGCCATCGTCTTCCAGGAAACATGACCGGTAAGCCGCGCGTTGGGCATCCGTGCGGTGATCGCGCGCAATGCCTCGGTCAATTCCAGCCGGGCCAGGTGGGCGCCAAGACAGTAGTGCACGCCGCCGCCGAAGTTGAGGATTGCCGAGGGGTTGTGACGGGAGATGTCGAGGCGATCTGGATCCTCGTAGGCACGGGAATCGCGGTTGGCCGACGCGGTGTTCGCGACCACGAGAGTGCCGGCCGGAATGCGCACCCCGGCCAACTCGACATCCTCGGCGGCCTGCCGGGCAGCGCCGAAAATGATTGGGTTGAAACGCATTAACTCGTGCACAGCGGCGGGTGCCAGTTCTGGTCGACGGGCCAGGGCCGCCCATTGTTGCGGATATGCGGCCAGTGTTTGCACCGCGGCCGCAAGCTGGTTGCGTGTGGTGTCGGTGCCGGCACCGAGCAGGGTCGCGCACAGCATGAGCAGTTCGTCGTGGGTGAGGCGGTCGCCGTCATCTTCGGCCCTGATGAGGTCGGAGATGAGGTCATCGGTCAGCGAGGCTCGTCGGCAGGCGATCAGGTCCTCCAGGTAGGCATCCAATTCGCGCCACGCGGCCAGGATCGCCGGCGCGTCCTCGGCGACACTCGGTTCGAAGAGCTTCTTGATGTCGTCGGTCCAGTCGGAGAAGAGTTGCCAGTCCTTGGCGGGTGCGCCCAGGAGCGCACAGATGATCGCGGTCGGGAATCCGCGGGCGATGTCTGTTACGACCTCGCAGTGCCCGACGGCCGTCAGCGGCTCGACCAACCCGGTGATGACCTCGACGATCAGAGCGCGCAGCCGTTCGGCGGCCCGTGGGGAGAACGCTTTCGAGACGAGTCGGCGCAGACGATGGTGCTCGACGCCGTCCATCCCGAGAATGTTGCGCACCGCGCGGTCCCACAGTGGACCCGACGTAATCCCGCGCGCGCCCAGTCCCAAATCGTGCGCGGTGACAAACCTGTTGTCCCGCAACACATGACGGACCAGCTCGTAACTGAGCACCTCAGGTCCGTACGGGCCGAGCGCGATAGGGGACCGCGAGCGCGCAGCGCCCAGGACGCTGTGCGCTGCCGCCGGATCGGTGAGGTGGTTGTAGGCGATGTGGGGCAATTCGGCAGTGAAGACGGTGGGACAGTCGAGAAGGGATTGGCTTGTCATGCGCTCGACTATCCGTCCATCGATCGGCGGGATCATCCGCCGCAGCGCGTAGATCCGCGCGGTGCATAGCGCAATTCGGCATGCCGAGGCGGCGCAATCTGCGCGTTCTGGCTGATGTATTGCATAGGCGGCAGGCGTGATGCTGGCTACCATGAGCCAACACGTGGAGATGCCGCCGCTGACTTGGAGCTTGACTGAGTTGCTGCCGACCGGGACTGTGACGCTGCTATTGGCCGACGTCGAGGGTTCGACCCGGCTGTGGGAGACGCAGCCCGACCAGATGGGCGCGGCGCTGGCGCAGTTCAACCGAGTGGTGAACGAGAAGATCGCCGCACATGGGGGAGTGCGCCCCGTGGAGCAGGGTGAGGGCGACAGTTTTGTGGCGGCCTTCGCGCGTGCATCCGACGCGGTGGCATGTGCGCTTGCCTTGCAGCTGGCGCCGTTGGCGCCGATCCGGATTCGGATTGGGTTGCACACCGGGGAGATTCAGCTTCGCGATGAGGGCAATTACGCGGGCCCGACAATCAACCGCGCGGCGCGGATCAGGGATCTGGCCCACGGTGGGCAGACGGTGTTGTCGGGTGCAACGGAGCCGCTGGTGCTCGACCGGCTGCCCGACGGGGTTTGGCTGAATGAGTTGGGCAGCTACCCGTTGCGCGGGGTCCCGCGTCCGGAGCGGGTGGTGCAATTGTGCCACCCGGAGCTACGCAATGAGTTCCCTCCGCTGCGGGTGCGTGATCTGGCTGCCTCGCATAATCTTCCAGCGCAGCTGACGAGTTTCGTTGGGCGCCGGACTGAAATCGACGAGCTCCGTCGAACCATCTCGGACAACCGATTGGTGACCCTGACCGGCGCTGGTGGAGCCGGCAAGACCAGGCTAGCTGTGGAGGTCGCGGCAAAACTGGGCGCCGAGTCCGCCGATGGGATCTGGTACATCGACCTGGCGCCGATCACCAACCCCGCGGTCACGGCGGTCACGGTCGCGCGGACACTGGGCCTTCCCGATCAGCCGGGGCGCTCCACCATGGACCTGTTGTTGCAGTACTTCGGCGAGAAGAGAACGCTGCTGTTGCTGGACAATTGCGAGCATCTGCTCGATGCGTGCGGGACGCTGGTCATCGAATTGTTGGCGGCCTGTGCGCAGTTGACGATCCTGGCCACCAGTCGCGAACCCCTCGGGGTGCCTGGCGAGCTGAGTTGGCGGGTGCCGTCATTGTCACTGGCGGATGAGGCTCTCGAGTTGTTCGCCGACCGCGCGCGGCGAGTCCGGCCGGATTTTGTTGTGAGCGAAGACAACATGTCGCTCATCAAAGAGGCTTGCGAACGCCTCGACGGTATGCCGCTGGCCATTGAACTTGCGGCAGCGCGCATTCGGGCGTTGTCGCTGAGGCAGATCGTGGACAGTCTGCACGACCGGTTCCGGTTACTCACCGGAGGTGCGCGTACCGCGGTTCGGCGGCAGCAGACGCTTCGCGCGTCGGTGGATTGGTCGCATGCATTGTTGACCGAACCTGAGCGAGTGTTGTTTCGGCGCCTCGCGGTGTTTGCAGGCGGATTTGACCTGGAGGCCGCACAGACCGTCGGTGCCGACAGTGAAATGGAGCGCTATCAGCTGATGGACCAACTGGGTCTGCTGGTGGACAAATCATTGGTGGTGGCTGACGACCTGCCCCACGGGATGCGCTACCGACTGTTGGAGACGGTGCGCCAATATGCGCAGGAAAAGCTCGGTGAATCGGGCGAAGCCTACGAGGTGCGCGCCCGGCACCGCGACTTCTACTGCGAGATGGCCGACACGTTCGCATCGACGGCGAAGCCCAACGACGAGCGGCTGATGGACTGGGCTCAGTTCGAGATCGAAAACCTGCGGACGGGTTATAGCTGGAGTCGGGAGAATGGCGCTCCCGAGACGGCGCTGCGGCTCGTCTCGGCCTTGCAGCGCTTCTGGATCAGAAGTGGGCGTTTCCGTGAGGCATTGGTCGCGTTCGACGCCCTGCTCACTGACTGGGATAGCTCCCCGGTGGCACCGCCGGTGTGGGTACGTGCGGTGGCCGACCGTTCCGCCCTCGCAGTATGGGCCGGTGCGACAACGGATTTGGACCGGGCGGAGCAGGCGGTGGCCGTTGCTCGCAAGCTGGACGACCCGGCATTGCTCACCCATGCCCTGATCGGATGCGGAATGCTCGCCGTCTACAACGCCGAGATCTGCCAGCCCTACCTTGATGAGGCGATCGAACTGGCCCGCGCGCGCCGTGATCAATGGGCACTGAGTAAAATTTTGAATTATCAGGCGGCCGTGAGTGTTTACCTCGGTGACGTCACTACCGCCCGAGCGGCCGGTGCAGAAGGGCGCGACATCGCTGACGCGCTGGGCGACCAGTTCACGTCCTGGGGCTGCCGAGTGTGGCACAGCGCAGCACTGGGCCTGCAGGGTGAACTACCCCGCGCCGAAGAAGCTCTGCGGTCGCTTGCTCGCGAAGTTGATGCCACCGGGGATCTGGCGATGCAGGCGGTGGTGCACACGACCTATGGCAATGTGCTCGCCTATAAAGGGTGTGCGGACGGGGCGTCCGCGGCCGCCCACACCGCGTTGCGTGCCGTAGAGGCGGTGGGCGGCTACTACGGCGACGCCGTGTACGCGGCGTTGGCGAACGCCGCCTTGACCGGCGGCGACACTACGGCTGCCAGACAGGCCGCCGAAGAGTGCCGGCGCCGCACCGTTCCCATCCGCGAAGCATTCATCAGGGCCTTCAATCCACTGGCCGAAGCGGCGTTGGCGTCCGGTGATCTGGCCGCCGCCCGTAGCTGGGTCGACGACACGCTCGCCATCGTGCCCGGCGGCCACCAGGTGACCCCACTGTCACTGCGGGCCTGGGTTGCAAAGGCTCAAGGCGAGTCGGACCAGGCCGAACGCGATGCGCATGAAGCCCTCACGGTCGCCGCACGGACGCAGGCATACCTTCGTGTTCCCGACACCCTGGAATGTCTCGCCCGCCTGGCGGCAGACGCCGGCAACCATTCCTACGCGGCGCGACTGCTGGGCGCGGCGCGTGGTATGCGCGAGCGCAATGGGCAAGTCCGTCTACCGATGTATCAGGCGGACTACGAAGCGACTGTTGCTGAGGTTCGGGAAGCATTGGGAGACAATGATTTCGAAAACAGTTCGGCTGAGGGGCACGCGCTCTCCCGCGAGGAGGCGATCGCGTACGCGCAGCGGGGCCGTGGCGAACGCAGACGTCCCGCCACCGGCTGGGGTTCGTTGACGCCGATGGAGCTCGACGTGGTGCGCCTCGTCACCAGCGGACTGGGCAACAAGGAGATCGGCGCGCGGCTGTTCGTCTCACCACGTACGGTGCAGACCCATCTGACCCACGTCTACGCCAAGCTCGGCATCACCTCGCGGGTGCACCTGGTCCAGGAGGCCGCTCGTGCCGAGGAACTGCGCATGTGACTTAGTCGGCAGGCCCTCTAGCGCGACTCGACCCGACTCCACAAGACTGACACGATGACATCTAAGGCCGAGCAGGTGCTGTTCAAATTCCTCAGTGTGCACGACAAGATCTACCAAGCGACCAACGGCCGGATCGGGCATCGGGTGCCAGGGATGCCGCCGAACCTGCTGCTGCACACTGTGGGCGCCAAAACGGGTCAGGCGCGCACCACAACGTTGACCTATGCCAGGGATGGCGATGACTACCTGGTAGTGGCGTCGAAGGCCGGCTCTCCCAGAGCTCCCGGTTGGTATCACAACCTGAAAGCCAATCCCGACGTCGAAATCAACGTCGGCTCGCAGCGTTTCGCTGTCACGGCCCGCCCGGTCCTACCCGACAGTCTTGACTACGCGCGATTGTGGAAGCTCGTCAACGCGAACAACGCCAACCGCTACGTCGAGTACCAGAAGAAGACGTCGCGACCCATTCCGGTGATTGTTCTGACGCCCAGGCCCTGAGCGCCGAGTGGGTCCTCCCGTCGGGGCAGTCGCGCCGACTTCTGCGCGGTTGCGCTGATGTAATCCACGACCTCGAGCGCAATGCTGGCTACCATGAGCCAACACGCGGAGATGCCTGCGCTGAATTGGAGCGACCTTGGTGTGAGCGAGTTGCTGCCGACCGGGACTGTGACGCTGCTCTTGGCTGACGTCGAGGGTTCGACCCGACTGTGGGAGACCCAGCCCGAGCAGATGACCACCGCGTTGGCAGCGCTGAACCGCACTGTTGACGATGCCCTCGCTGCCTACGGTGGGGTGCGTCCGGTGGAGCAGGGTGAGGGCGACAGCTTTGTGGCGGCCTTTGCGCGTGCATCCGACGCGGTGGCATGTGCGCTCGCGTTGCAGCGGGCGCCGCTGGCGCCGATCCGGATTCGGATTGGCTTGCATACCGGCGAGATTCAGCTTCGCGATGAGAGTAACTACGCGGGTCCGACGATTAACCGTGCGGCGCGGATCAGGGATCTGGCGCACGGCGGTCAGACGGTGTTGTCGGGGGTGACTGAACTGCTGGTGGCGGAACGGCTGCCCGAGTCGGCCTGGCTGAGCGATTTGGGTAGTTATCCGCTGCGGGGGGTGCCGCGTCCGGAGCGCGTGGTGCAGTTGTGTCATCCGGATTTGCGCAATGAGTTTCCGCCGTTGCGGGTGCGCACCGTTGTCACGTCGCATAATCTTCCGGCGCAGCTGACGAGTTTCGTTGGGCGCCAAGCACAGCTGTCCGAATTGCGGCAGCTGGTCGCGGGAAACCGGTTGGTGACCTTGACCGGCGCCGGGGGAGCCGGCAAGACGCGTCTTGCCCTGGAGGTGGCCGCTGGGTTGATTGACGAATTCTCCGACGGGGTTTGGTACGTCGACCTGGCGCCGGTGACGGTTCCGGCCGTGGTTCCCGTCACCACCGCACGCACGTTGGGGCTTCCGGACCAGCCGGGCCTCTCCACTATGGAGACGTTGGTGCGGTTCATGGGGCCGAAGGAAACGTTGATGGTGCTGGACAACTGTGAGCATCTGCTCGATGCCAGCGGCGCCATGGTCGTCGAATTATTGAGCGCTTGCCCGCAACTGAAGATCGTGGCAACCAGCCGTGAGCCGCTTGGGTTGCCAGGCGAGTTGAGTTGGCGGGTGCCGTCGTTGTCGCTGACCGACGAGGCGGTCGATTTGTTCGGCGACCGGGCACGCCGGGCGAGACCGAATTTCCTTGTAAGCGAGGAAAATTCGGCGCTGGTAGCCGAGATCTGCGAACGTCTCGATGGCATGCCTTTGGCGATCGAGCTTGCCGCCGCCCGAGTTCGGGCGTTGTCGCTGAAGCAGATCCTGGACAGTCTGCATGATCGGTTCCGGTTATTGACCGGTGGTGCTCGCACCGCGGTGCGCCGCCAGCAGACGTTGCGCGCCTCGGTGGATTGGTCCCACGCTCTGCTCACCGAACCGGAGCGGGTGCTGTTCCGCCGCCTTGCGGTGTTCGCGGGCGGGTTCGACTTCGACGCCGCCCAGGCCGTCGGTTCCGACAGCGAGGTAGAGGGCTTCCAAGTGATCGATCAGCTGAGTCTGCTGGTGGACAAGTCACTGGTCGTCGCTGTCGAAAGTGCCGCAGATGATGGCATGCGGTACCGATTATTGGAGACGGTGCGCCAATACGCGCAGGAAAAGCTGGGCGAGTCCGGCGAGGCGGACCGGGTGCGCACCCGGCACCGCGACTACTACGCGGTTATGGCAGCCGACTTACATGCCCGCGGCCCATCGGCAGATGCGGAGTTGTTGCATTGGGCGCAAGTTGAAATCGAGAACCTGCGCGCCGCGTTCGCGTGGAGCCGGGAGAACTGCGATTCCGAGGTCGCGTTGCAGATGATCACCTCGTTGCTGCCGTTATGGCTCTGGGGCGGACGTGTTCTCGAGGCTCTTGCCGGGTTGGACGCCATCCTGGCCGAAGACGAAAGGTCGGGACTCACCCCGGCTGTGTGGGCAGGTGCGGTGGCCGAGCAGAGCATCCTGGCGTCCTGGGTCGCGATGCCACCAGACTTGGCGCGGCCCCAGAAAGCCCTCGCCATCGCCCGTGAGCTTGGCGATCCGGCGCTCGTCGAGCAAGCCCTGATCGCCTGCAGCATGCACGCCCTGTACAACCGCGACCTCGCCCAGCAATATGTCGCCGAGATGCTGGAACAATTCAACGCGACCGGTAGCCGGTGGGGTCTGTGTCAGGTCTTCGCGTATCAGGCAACCGCGTGCGTTATGGCCGGCGAGCCGGTGGCCGGACGACCGAGCGCCGAGCGAGCGCGCGATCTGGCCGACGAACTCGGCGACCGGTTCTTCTCGCGAAACAGTCGCGCGTGGCTGACTATCGCGTTGGTGTTCCAAGGGGAACTCGCGGATGCCACCAGTGTTGCCAGTGCCTTGGCCGAGGAGGCGGAGGCGGCCGACGATGTCACCATGGTCCTCTTCGGCAATCTGGGCCACAGCCTGGCGTCGTCATTCCAGGGGCATGCGGACGCGGCACACACTTCCGCGCAGAGGGCACTCTCGGCCGCCGAGCGGATGGGCGGGATCTCCGGCGACACGGTGTACGCAGGGCTGGCGTACGCGGCCCTCGCCGGTGGCGACGCCGCGGCGGCCAGGCACGCCGTCCAGGAGGCGGTGCGGCACACCGTGCCCCTGCGCGAGGTGTTCACTCGCAGCGTCGTTCCGATGGCCGAGGCGCTCTTTGCCTGCGGTGACCTGGCCGCCGCCCGACAGTGGGCGGACGAGACCGCCGCGGTGGCCGCGGGCTGGTATCAGCTCATAACGCTGACAGTGCGAGCGTTCATCGCTCTGGCGCAGGGTGATCCGGAACAGGCGGAGCGTGATGCCCACGACGCACTTGCCGTGGCTTCGCGCACCGGGTCGTTCATGCGGGTCGCCGACACCCTGGAATGCCTGGCGCGCCTGGTATCTCTGGAGGGCAACTACGCGCACGCGGCGCGGTTGTTGGGTTCGGCCGGCGGCATTCGGCAGCGCCTGCACCACATCCGCTATCCGATGTACCAGGCCGACTATGAATCGGTGGTGGCAGTTGTTCGGGAAGCGCTGGGCCACAATGATTTCGATGGTGCCTGGGCTGAAGGTGCCGCGTTGACCACCGAGGGGGCGATCGCCTATGCCCAGCGTGGCCGCGGTGAACGTAAACGTCCCGCCGCCGGGTGGGGTTCGTTGACGCCGATGGAGCTGGACGTGGCGCGTCTGGTCGCCGAGGGGCTGGGCAACAGAGAGATCGGCGCGCGGCTGTTCATCTCACCGCGTACGGTGCAGAGTCATCTGACCCATGTCTACGCCAAGCTCGGCATCACCTCGCGGGTGCAGCTGTCCCAAGAGGTGTTGCGGCACAGCTAAACTCGCGCACAAGACCGGTGCGCTACTTTTTGGCGACGACGAATCCCCGAATGATCGCCTCGACATCGGTGCTCTCCGAGACGGCCTGGTCCGCCAGGCTGGTGATGATCAGTTGGACCAGGTATCGCTGGTTGCCCGGCGGCTTTCCGGTCGGCAGCACCACCCGGTTCCAGCTGCGCATTCGGGCACCCTTCAGTTCGTAAGTGCCCTGGACCATGTTCGACGGAAACCCGTTGAAATCCGCTGTCGAGGCGTCCAGTTGGTGGAAACTCTGCGGTAAGTCGGTATTGGCGTGCTTGATCGCCTCGGCCGGATTGAACTCTCCGCGAAGCTTGACCACCACCAGCATGGCCGCAGGGTAACTATCGCCCTTGGCAATCAGCACCGCTTTCGACGGCGAGTTGGGATCGCTGCGAAGTTTCCACCCCGGAGGGGTCGGAATAGACACCGTCAGGTCGGGCAACCCGTCCGGGGCCACCGGATCACCGGCCACCCCTTGATCTTCCAAGTACTTCGACAGCGGGACGGGCGGCGCCGTCGGTGCCGGAGTGTCGCTTGTCGTTGTGCTCGTCGTCCAGATTGCTTGATAGTCTGCGACTTTGGGCCCGCAACCGACCGTCGTCAGGAAAACCGCAGCAGCAGCGATAGCGCGCAGTGTCTTGGCCGTCACAGAATTTCGCGCACGGTGTCGATTGGGCGCGCCAACCGAGTGCCCTTCGGGGTGACGACGAAGGGCCGTTCGATCAGGATCGGGTGCTCGGTCATGGCGTCCAGTAACTCGTCGTCGCTCGCGTCGGCCAAATTCAGCTCCTCGTAGAGCGATTCGCGCTTACGGACGGCGGCGCGCACCTCGATACCGGCATCGGCGATCATCGCCACCAGCTCGTCCCGGGACGGCGGCGTCTTCAGGTACTGCACCACGGTGGGCTCGTAGCCGCTGTCCCGCAACAAGTCCAGGGTCTTGCGCGACGTGCTGCACTTGGGGTTGTGGTAGATGACGGTCTGGTCGTCCATCTATGCGTCTCCGTCGAACAGTCCTGTGACCGAGCCGTTTTCGAAGACCGCACGAATCGTACTGGCCAGCAGCGGTGCAATGGACAGGACGGTGAGTTGGGGGAACCGTTTCTCCTCGGTGATCGGCAAGGTGTTGGTGACGATCACCTCACGGGCGCCGCAGCCGGCCAGGCGCTCGGCGGCCGGGTCGGAGAGCACCCCGTGCGTGGCCGCGATGATCACGTCCTTGGCGCCGTCGTCATGCAGCAGTTTGACTGCCCCGGCAATGGTGCCACCGGTGTCGATCATGTCGTCGATCAGCACGCAGGTGCGGCCGGCCACCTCACCGACCACGCGGTTGGAGACCACCTGGTTGGGCACCCGCGGGTCGCGGGTCTTATGGATAAAAGCCAGCGGGACACCACCCAACGAGTCCGCCCATTTCTCGGCGATGCGCACGCGTCCGGAGTCGGGGGATACCACCACCATGTTGCTGTCGGGGTAGTTGTCCTTGATGTAGCCGGTCAGCAGGTTCTGGCCACGCATGTGGTCCACGGGCCCGTCGAAGAAGCCCTGGATCTGATCGGTGTGCAGGTCCACGGTCACGATCCGGTCCGCACCGGCGGTCTTGAGCAGGTCGGCCACCAGCCGCGCCGAGATCGGTTCGCGGCCCCGATGTTTCTTGTCCTGCCGCGCATACGGGTAGAACGGCATGACGGCGGTGATCCTTTTGGCGCTGCCCCGTTTCAGCGCGTCGATCATGATCAGCTGTTCCATCAGCCACCGGTTCACCGGCGCGGGGGCCGATTGCAGGACGAACGCGTCACAGCCGCGCACCGATTCCTGAAAGCGCACGAAGATCTCGCCGTTGGCGAACTCCCGCGCTGTCTGTGCGGTGACGTGGACGTCGAGTTCTTTGGCTACCTGCTCGGCCAGCTCCGGATGAGCGCGGCCGCTGAAGAGCATCAGATTCTTGCGGTTATCGGTCCAGTCGTGGCTCACCGGGCTGCCCTTGCCGTGTCGGGATCTGAAATGAAGGCACCATCGTACGTAGTGAAGGGCCTGGTTCTGCGTCCGGGTTACTCCGAGGTCGGCTCATGATGTCTGGTCCGGCTCCGACTCGACGGCCTGCTGTGCCGCCTGCGCGGACGCCGTCCCGGGCCGCTTGCGCGCTACCCAGCCTTCGATGTTGCGTTGCGGCCCGGCTGACACCGCGAGCGCCCCGGGCGGGACGTCCTCGCGAACTACCGTGCCGGCGCCGGTGTACGCACCGTCGCCGATGGTCACCGGCGCCACGAACATGGTGTCCGAACCGGTCCGCACGTGCGAACCCACCGTGGTGCGGCGCTTGGTGATGCCGTCGTAGTTGACGAACACGCTGGACGCGCCGATGTTGGTGTGCTCGCCGATGTCCGCGTCGCCGACGTAGGTGAGGTGCGGCACCTTGGTCCCGGTGCCGATCGTTGAGTTCTTGGTCTCGACGAACGCGCCCAGCTTCCCGTCGCCGCCCAGCACGGTTCCGGGCCGCAGGAAGGTGAAAGGGCCGACGGTGGCGCCGTCACCGATGGTCGACGAGGTTCCGTGGGTCCGGCACACCGTGGCGCTATCGCCCACATTCACGTCGGTCAGGGTGGTGTCCGGTCCGACCACACAGTGCTCGCCGATCCGGGTGCGACCCAGCAACTGGGTGCCAGGATGGATAACGGTGTCACGGCCGATCGTCACGTCGACGTCGATCCAGGTGGTCGCCGGGTCGATCACGGTGACACCGGCCAGTTGGTGCGCGGCCACGATGCGACGGTTAAGTTCGGTGCCCAGTTCGGCGAGTTGGACGCGGTTGTTGACGCCCGCAACCAGCGCGCTGTCTTCGATGTGTCGGGCGCTGACGGTGTGACCCTCGCGCCGCAGGATCGCGATCACGTCGGTCAGATACAGCTCCTGCTGAGCGTTGTCGGCGCTCAGCTTGCCCAACGCCGATCGGAGCGCGGCGATGTCGAAGGCGTAGACACCGGTGTTGACCTCGCGGATTTCTCGCTGCGAGGGCGTCGCGTCGGTCTGCTCGACGATCGCCATCACCTCGTTGTCCTGCGTCCGCAGAATGCGGCCGTAGCCGTGCGGGTCGTCCAGCGTGGTGGTCAGCACGGTGACCGCCGCCTGGCCACCAGGGTGAGCCGAACTGTGGGTGGCGATCAGGTCGGCCAGCGTGTCGGCGTCCAGCAGCGGCGTGTCCCCCGCGGCAACGACGACGATGCCGGCGTAGTCGTCGGGCAACGCGGACAACCCGCACCGCACCGCGTGTCCGGTTCCCAGCGGCTGATCCTGCAGCGCGATGTTGATGGACCGGCCGAGATCGTTCGCCAAGTCGGCAACCAGCGGGGAAATGCGCTGGTGATCGTGGCCGAGGACGACAACCAGGTGCTGTGGCGCGAGCTTGGTCATGGCGTGCAAAGAATGCGACAGCATGCTGCGTCCACCGAGGGTGTGCAGCACCTTCGGGGTGTCGGAGCGCATCCGGGTGCCGGGCCCGGCCGCCAGGACCAGGACCGCAGTGTCACCGCGAAACGTCATCAACTCCTCCTAATACCCCGCCGAGCGCGCGTGTCTACACGACGACACGCCGTCAAGAGTGACATTTCGCGGACGCTCGCGGCAAAACCGTTCCCAAGCTCCGTCGCCAGGACTCGAACCTGAACTATCTGAACCAAAATCAGAGGTGCTGCCGATTACACCACGACGGATTGTTGCTCAGCGGCCCGTGAGCCGCCGATGAAACCTTATCGAACCCGGTCGGTATTCCTGAGTCGACTGCGGGTTGCTCGATCGGCTCTCGATAGGTTCTCGATTGGTTCTCGATAGGGTGATGACGTGGCCGCACCGGAGAGAAGCCCGGACAAGGAGCCCCGCACACCACGCGCCCGGATGACCGGAAGCGAGCGCCGGCACCAACTCATCGGCATCGCCCGTTCACTGTTTGCCGAGCGGGGCTATGACGGGACCTCGATCGAGGAGATCGCGCAGCGCGCCAACGTGTCCAAACCCGTGGTATACGAGCACTTCGGCGGGAAAGAAGGCCTGTATGCCGTGGTTGTCGACCGGGAGATGTCGGCATTGCTGGACGGCATCACCTCGTCGTTGACGAACAACCGGTCCCGGGTCCGCGTCGAGCGGGTTGCGTTGGCGTTGCTCACCTACGTCGAGGAACGCACCGACGGCTTCCGCATCATGATCCGCGACTCGCCGGCCTCGATCAGCTCCGGCACCTACTCCAGCCTCCTCAACGACGCGGTCAATCAGGTCGCCTCGATCCTGGCCGGGGACTTCGCCCGCCGCGGACTAGATCCCGAGCTGGCCCCGCTGTATGCGCAGGCGTTGGTGGGTTCGGTGTCGATGACGGCGCAGTGGTGGCTGGACGCGCGGGAACCCAAGAAGGAAGTGGTGGCCGCGCACCTGGTCAATCTGATGTGGAACGGTCTGACGCACCTGGAGGCCGATCCGCAGCTGCAGGACGAGTAGTTGGGATCGGTAGCGACCGCTGCCCGGTCCACTTGTCGACACCATCCCATCGACGAGGACCGACATGAAACCACCATCGCGCTTACTTCTGGGTTTGGCGGCGGCCGCCGCGCTGTCACTGATCGCCGCGCCGTCAGCCCAGGCCGATCAAGGCAACTGCCCGCGGCTGCAGGCCTGCACCACCTGGTGTCCCGGCGACCCCAATCCTGCGGGCCGGCCCGTGCCCTGGGACGGCGGTGTCTGCCACGACTACTACTGGGACTCCTACGGCGTGCACGACGTCGGTGACGGTGCGTTCTACTCCTGGGCAACGATGCCCTGGTAGCGCGCTGGAATTGCTGCTCGTCCCCACAGGCGACGAGGTGCTCGCCCGGTCGGAGCGGCAAGTCGGCCCCCTAGAATGGCGGAATCATGACCGCACCGGGGGCTGCTAGCCCAGATACCCCGATCGCGGGGCTGGTCGAATTGGCGCTGACCGCACCAACCTTCCAACAGCTCATCGAGCGTGCCTCCGATCGACCCGACAAACTCGCGCTGGTAGGCCCTGCCAGCGCGCGCCTCTTCGTGGCCGGCGCGCTGGCGCAGCAAGGCCCATTGCTGGTGGTCACCGCCACCGGCCGGGAGGCCGATGACCTGACCGCCGAGTTGCGGGGAGTGTTCGGCGACGCGGTGGCCGTCTTCCCGTCCTGGGAGACCCTGCCGCACGAGCGGCTCTCGCCAGGCATCGACACCGTCGGCACCCGGATGATGGTGTTGCGCCGTCTGGCGCATCCCGACGACTCCCGGCTGGGTCCGCCGTTGCGGCTCGTGGTCACAGCGGTCCGTTCGTTGCTGCAACCCATGGCGCCCCAACTCGGACTGCAGGAACCGCTGATTCTGTCCGTTGGGGACGAGACGCCGTTCGAGCAGGTCGCGGCGCGGCTCGTCGAGCTGGCCTACACCCGGGTGGATATGGTCGGCCGGCGCGGCGAGTTCGCGGTGCGGGGCGGGATCCTGGACGTGTTCGCTCCGATCGCCGAGCATCCGGTGCGGATCGAGTTCTGGGGCGACGAGGTCACCGAGATGCGGATGTTCTCGGTAGCAGATCAGCGCTCGATCGCCGAGATCGAAGTCGACACCCTGGTCGCGGTCGCGTGCCGCGAATTGTTGCTCACCCACGATGTCCGGGCCCGGGCCGCCGAACTGGCCGGACAACATCCCCCGTCGGAGAACTCGGTCACCGGCAGCATCATCGACATGCTGGCCAAGCTGGCAGAGGGCATTCCGGTGGACGGCATGGAAGCGCTGCAGTCGGTGTTGCAGCCGCCGGGAAGTGACGCCCACGCCCTGCTCACCGATCAGCTGGCCGAGGGGACGCCCGTCCTGGTGTGCGACCCGGAAAAGGTGCGTACCCGCGCCGCCGACCTGATCAAGACGGGCCGGGAATTCTTGGAGGCGTCCTGGTCGGTAGCGGCCCTGGGCTCGGATGCCCCCGTCGACGTGGAACAACTGGGCGGCTCGGGCTTCGCCGAACTCGCGGAGGTGCAGGGCGCTGCGAGCGCTTCGGGGCATCCGTGGTGGACGTTGAGTCAGCTCTCCGACGAGTCGGCGATCGAGTTGGACGTCCGGCCGGCGCCGTCCGCGCGGGGTCAGCACCACGACATCGACAGCATCTTCGCGATGCTGCGTGCGCATGTGGCGACCGGCGGGCACGCCGTCATGGTCGCGCCCGGGACCGGCACGGCCCATCGCGTCGTGGAACGGCTGGCCGAATCGGACATTCCGGCGGCGATGCTGGACTCCGGTGCGGCACCCAAGCCAGGCGTGGTCGGGGTGTTGAAGGGACCACTGCACGACGGTTTGATAATTCCGGGCGATCCCGCCAACCTCGTCGTCATCACCGAAGCCGACCTGACCGGCAGTCGGGCCACCGCCGTCGAGGGCAAGCGGTTGGCCGCCAAACGGCGCAACACTGTCGATCCGTTGGCGCTGACCGCCGGTGACCTGGTGGTGCACGATCAGCACGGGATCGGCCGGTTCGTGGAAATGGTTGAACGCACCGTTGGCGGTGCCCGGCGTGAGTATTTGGTGCTGGAATACGCATCCAGCAAACGTGGGCAGCAAGCCGACCGGCTGTACGTCCCGATGGACTCGCTGGACCAGCTCTCGCGGTATGTCGGTGGTCAGGCGCCTGCGCTCAGCAAGCTCGGCGGCAGCGACTGGGCCAACACCAAGACCAAGGCGCGGCGCGCCGTCCGGGAGATCGCCGGCGAACTGGTGGCGCTGTACGCCAAGCGGCAGGCCAGCCCCGGGCACGCGTTCGCTCCGGACACGCCGTGGCAGGCCGAGATGGAGGACGCGTTCGGCTTCACCGAGACCATGGACCAGCTGACCGCGATCACCGAGGTCAAGTCGGATATGGAAAAGCCGATCCCGATGGATCGCGTCATCTGCGGCGACGTCGGGTACGGCAAGACCGAGATCGCCGTGCGGGCGGCGTTCAAGGCGGTCCAGGACGGCAAGCAGGTCGCCGTGCTGGTGCCCACCACCCTGTTGGCCGACCAGCACCTGCAGACCTTCACCGACCGGATGGCCGGCTTTCCGGTGACGGTGAAGGGGTTGTCCCGCTTCACCGACACCGCCGAGTCCCGCAAGGTCATCGACGGTATGGCCGACGGTTCGGTGGACATCGTGATCGGCACCCACCGGCTGTTGCAGACCGGAGTGCGCTGGAAAGACCTGGGCCTGGTCGTGGTCGACGAAGAGCAGCGGTTCGGTGTCGAGCACAAGGAGCACATCAAGTCGCTGCGCACTCACGTCGACGTGCTGACCATGAGTGCCACTCCCATCCCGCGGACGCTGGAGATGAGCCTGGCCGGCATTCGGGAGATGTCCACCATCCTGACGCCGCCCGAAGAGCGCTACCCGGTGCTGACCTACGTGGGTCCCCAGGATGAGAAGCAGATTGCCGCGGCGCTGCGCCGCGAGCTGTTGCGCGACGGGCAGGTCTTCTACGTGCACAACCGGGTGAGCTCGATCGACCGGGCCGCGGCCCGGGTGCGCGAGCTGGTGCCTGAGGCGCGGGTAGTCGTCGCGCACGGCCAGATGCCCGAAGAGCTGTTGGAACGAACTGTGCAGGGCTTCTGGAACCGCGAATACGACATCCTTGTGTGCACCACGATCGTGGAGACGGGGCTGGACATTTCCAATGCCAACACGCTGATCGTGGAGCGCGCCGACACCTTCGGCCTCTCCCAGCTGCACCAGTTGCGCGGGCGGGTGGGCCGCAGCCGCGAGCGCGGGTACGCCTACTTCCTCTATCCGTCCGACGCGCCGTTGACCGAGACCGCCTACGACCGGCTGGCGACGATCGCGCAGAACAACGAGCTCGGCGCGGGCATGGCCGTTGCGCTGAAAGACCTGGAAATCCGCGGCGCCGGCAACGTGTTGGGCGTCGAGCAGTCGGGCCACGTCGCCGGTGTCGGCTTCGACCTGTACGTGCGACTGGTCGGCGAGGCCGTCGAGGCATACCGGGCCGCGGCCGACGGGCAAACGGTAACCACGGCCGAGGAGCCCAAAGACGTGCGCATCGATCTGCCCGTCGACGCTCACCTGCCGCCGGATTACATCGCCAGCGACCGGTTGCGGCTGGAGGCCTACCGGCGCCTGGCGTCAGCGACCGACGATGCCGGCGTCAACGCCGTCATCGAAGAACTGACCGACAGGTACGGCCCGCCTCCCGAGCCGGCCCTACGGCTGGTGGCGGTGGCGCGGCTGCGTTTGCTGTGCCGCGCTTCCGGCATCACCGAGGTCAGTGCGCCGTCGGCGGCGACGATCCGGCTCGCGCCGCTGAATCTGCCGGATTCCGCGCAGGTGCGCCTGGCCCGGATGTACCCGGGCGCGCGCTACCGCGCGACGACGGCCAACGTGCAGGTCCCCATCCCACGGACCGGGGGTGTGGGGGCTGCGCGCCTGCGCGATGTCGAGTTGGTGCAGATGGTCGCGGATTTGGTGACTGCTCTCGCGGGCATCCCGCAGCAAGATATCGGTATGACGAACAGCGAGTCGGTCAAGTCGAGTAAGTCGAGTAAGGAGCGGCAAGCGCAATGACTGTCGTTCTGGTCGACCCCCGCCGCCCCTCCCTGGTGCCGGTCGAGGCTGTCGAACTCCTCAGTGGCGAAGTGCAATACACCGAGGAGATGCCGATCGCGGTGCCCTGGTCGCTGCCCGACGCGCACCCGGCGTACACGGGGGCCGACGCGCCGGTGCTGTTGTCCTCGGATCCCAACCATCCCGCGGTCACGGCCCGGTTGGCCGCCGGCGCCCGGTTGATTTCGGCGCCCGCCCGCCAGCGCGGCGAACGGCTGGTCGACGCCGTAGCAATGATGGACAAGCTGCGCACCGCGGGGCCCTGGGAAAGTGAGCAGACCCACGACTCGCTGCGCAGATATCTGCTGGAAGAGACCTACGAACTGCTGGATGCTGTGCGCAGCGGCGACGTGGAACAAGTGCGTGAGGAACTCGGTGACCTGCTGTTGCAGGTGCTGTTTCATGCCCGCATCGCAGAGGATGCGGCGCTGCTGCCGTTCACCATCGACGACGTCGCCGACACGCTGATGCGCAAGCTCGGCCACCGGGTGCCGGGAGTGCTTGCCGGCGAATCGATTTCGTTGCAGGACCAGCTGGCCCAGTGGGAGGAAGCCAAGGCCTCGGAGAGGTTGGCGAAGTCCAGGAGTTCGGTGCTGGACGAGGTGCACACGGGTCAGCCGGCATTGGCGTTGGCGCAGAAGGTGATTCAACGTGTCAGTCAGGCCGGCCTGCCCGCGGAGTTGATCCCCGAAGAGCTCACCACGATCACTCTGTCGACCGAAGTCGATGCCGAAAACGACCTGCGGGCAGCAGTTTTGGACTTTGTCGACACGGTTCGCGATGTCGAGAAAGCGATCGCAGCTGCTCGTCGCGGCGACAGCGTCGCCGAGGAATTGGACGTGACCCCGGTCGGTTTCGTCACCGAGGACGAGTGGCGTGCCCACTGGCCGCTGGGCGAGGTGGCCGAGGCGGAGGCGGCGGCGTCGGAGACGGCATCGGGGTCGGAGTCGGAGTCGGGGTCGGAGTCGGGGTCGGAGTCGGAGTCGGAGTCGGAAGAACCGTCATTGCTCGAAGACCCGCAGGAATCCGTGGTTCAGCCGGTCAAGGAATCCCGGCCCAAAAAGCGCAAAGGACGGCGGTAACCACGCGGTTGCCGATGTTTGCGGCGACTCAGACAGTTTTCACAAACATGCTGTTGGTGAGTTGCCGAACCGTCGCAATAGGGCACAAACATGTGTGCTGGATGGCGAACTCGACGGGGCACTGTGCAAACCCATGGGACGATGATTGGGGCTGAATCGGGTAAACGGCCGCGCGGGGAGATCAACAGGAGAGTTTGTGTCGCCGAGACGCTGGTTGCGTGCGGTCGCCGTGATAGGGGCGACCGCGATGCTGTTGGCGTCAAGTTGCACCTGGCAGCTCAGCCTGTTCATCCCCGAGGGCGTGCCACCCCCGGCGGGGGATCCGGTGCCCCCGGTCGACACGCACGTCAGTGGCAGGCCGGCGGATCAGTTGCGGGAATGGGCCGAGCAACGTGCTCCGGCACTGGAAATGCCGGTCATCGCGCTGGAGGCGTACGCGTACGCCGCCCGGGTCGCAGAGGTGGAGAACCCGAAGTGCCATATCGCGTGGACGACGCTGGCGGGTATCGGTCAGGTGGAGAGCCATAACGGCACCTACCGGGGCGCGACGATAGCGCCCAACGGGGACGTGCGGCCGCCGATCCGGGGTGTTCGATTGGATGGCACCGGAGACACCCTGCGCATCGTGGACACCGACGCCGGCGCCCTGGACGGAGACGACGGGGTGGAGCGCGCGATGGGGCCGATGCAGTTCATCTCCGAGACCTGGCGCTTATACGGCGTCGATGCCGACAACGACGGCATCGCAAGTCCGGACAACATCGACGATGCCGCTCTCTCTGCTGCGGGTTATTTGTGCTGGCGTGGAAAGGATCTCGCCACGCCTCGTGGGTGGATCAACGCCCTCCGGGCCTATAACAACTCCGGTGTCTATGCACGGGCGGTCCGGGACTGGGCGACCGCCTACGCGGCGGGTCATCCGCTGTAGAAGGATGGTCGAAGTAACCCAGGCTTTAGGCTGAAGGCTGCCGGGGGCTTTTCAGCTAGGACACATAAGGAGAACCCAGTGCCGATTATCGAGCAGGTCGGAGCGCGCGAGATCCTCGATTCCCGCGGCAACCCGACCGTCGAGGTCGAGGTCGCTCTGATCGACGGGACGTTTGCCCGCGCGGCCGTGCCATCGGGCGCGTCGACCGGCGAGCACGAAGCGGTCGAACTGCGTGACGGCGGCGACCGTTACGGCGGCAAAGGGGTCAAGAAGGCCGTTCAGGCGGTGCTCGACGAGATCGGGCCGGCGGTCATCGGGCTCAACGCCGATGACCAGCGTCTGGTCGACCAGGCGCTGGTGGACCTGGACGGCACTCCTGACAAGTCACGGCTGGGAGCCAACGCCATCCTCGGCGTCTCACTGGCTGTCGCCAAGGCGGCCGCGGATAGTGCCGCTCTCCCGCTGTTTCGGTACCTGGGCGGACCGAACGCGCATATCTTGCCGGTGCCGATGCTCAATATCCTCAACGGCGGCGCGCACGCCGATACCGGTGTGGATGTCCAGGAGTTCATGGTGGCGCCGATCGGTGCGCCGAGCTTCGCAGAGTCGTTGCGTTGGGGTGCTGAGGTTTATCACGCGTTGAAGTCGGTGCTGAAGAAAGAGGGGCTGTCCACGGGCCTGGGCGACGAGGGCGGCTTCGCTCCTGACGTGGCCGGCACCACCGCCGCGCTGGACTTGATCACGACGGCAATCGAGGCGGCAGGGCTGCGACCCGGTGCTGATATCGCGCTGGCCCTCGACGTCGCCGCCACCGAATTCTATGAAGACGGCACCGGATACCGCTTCGAGGGTTCGACCCGCACTGCCGAAGAGATGGCTGATTTCTATGGCCGACTGCTCGGGTCCTACCCGCTGGTGTCCGTCGAAGATCCATTGTCCGAAGACGATTGGGACGGTTGGGCGGCCTTGACCGCGAGCATCGGGGACCGGATCCAGATCGTCGGCGACGACCTGTTCGTCACCAATCCCGAACGCCTCGAAGAGGGTATCGAACGGGGTGTGGCAAATGCGTTGCTGGTCAAGGTGAATCAAATCGGGACGCTGACTGAGACCCTGGACGCGGTGGCGCTGGCGCACCACAGCGGGTACCGCACGATGATGAGTCACCGTAGCGGCGAGACGGAGGACACCACGATCGCCGACTTGGCCGTGGCCGTCGGCAGCGGGCAGATCAAGACCGGCGCGCCGGCACGGAGCGAGCGCGTCGCCAAGTACAACCAGCTGTTGCGCATCGAAGAGGCGCTGGGCGATGCGGCCCGGTACGCCGGTGATCTGGCGTTCCCGCGGTTCGGCGTAGACCCGAAGTAGGCAGCTTGGCCGCCAAATCCGATCCGAAACGTCGTTCCCCGGCCTCACGTCCGGGGAAGCCCGGCGATTCGGCTCGGGGGCGTCGGTCTGGCGGTTCGGCGAAGCCGATCGCCAAGCCGCTGTCCCGGCCGCAGTCCAAACCAGCGCAGACCGCGCCCGACGAGAGTCGTAACGCGGCCCGCTCGCTGCAGGAACATGTCGTCGAGCCGATCAAGAGGTCCTTTACCGAATCCGTTGGGCAGCGGTCGGATCAGCGATTGGGATTCACCGCGCGGCGAGCGGCGATCCTGGCGGCGGTGGTGTGCGTGCTGACGCTGACCATCGCCGGCCCGGTGCGCACCTATTTCGCGCAGCGCACCGAGATGGCGCAGTTGTCTGCGACCGAAGCCGCGCTGCGTAGCCAAATCAAGGACTTGGAGCAACGCAAGGGGCAGCTAGGCGATCCGGCATACATTGCCGCGCAAGCCCGCGAGCGGCTCGGATTCGTCAAACCCGGCGACATTCCTTTCCAGGTGCAGCTTCCGCCGACGGCCGCGGTGGCGCCCCAGCCGGGAGGTGAGGTGGGCAGCCAGCTCAAGAACGAACCTTGGTACACCTCGCTATGGCACACCATCGCCGACGTACCGCACCTGCCTCCGTCTGCCCCGCCCGCGCCCGATCCCGAACAGGCGCCCGGCAATCCGATGGCCCCCGGTGGTTGATCGTGCCGACCTGGAGGTGGTGGCGCGCCAGATCGGCCGCGAGCCGCGCGGGGTGCTGGAAATCGCCTATCGGTGTCCCGATGGTGCACCGGGTGTGGTGAAGACGGCACCGAAACTGCCTGACGGAACGCCTTTTCCCACGCTGTACTACCTCACGCATCCGACGCTCACCGCTGCGGCCAGCAGGCTGGAGACGACCGGCCTGATGCGTGAGATGACCTCGCGGCTGCAAGCCGATCCTTCTCTGGCTTCGGCTTATCGGCGGGCGCACGAGTCGTATCTGGCCGAGCGGGACGCGATTGAGCCACTGGGGACTACGTTTTCGGGCGGCGGCATGCCCGAGCGGGTCAAGTGCCTGCATGTCCTGATCGCACATTCGCTGGCAAAAGGGCCCGGTGTGAATCCTCTTGGTGACGAGGCGGTCGCGTTGTTGGCCGCCGAGCCGGGTACGGCTCCTCTGATTGCGGGACAGTGGCGATGACGCGGCTGGCCGGAATCGACTGCGGCACCAACTCGATTCGCTTGTTGATCGCGGATGCCGTCGATGGGCGACTGCGTGACGTGCATCGTGAAATGAGAATCGTACGGCTGGGCCAGGGCGTCGATGCGACCGGCGAATTTGCTCCGGAGGCGATTGCCCGTACCCGGGCTGCCCTGGTCGATTACGCGGCGCTACTTCGGGTGCACAGGGTCGAGCGGGTACGGATGGTCGCGACGTCGGCTACCCGGGATGCCGCCAATCGTGATGTGTTCTTTGCGATGACGAGGGAAGTGCTGGGTGGCACGGTCGCCGAAGTCATCTCCGGAGAGGAGGAAGCTTCGCTGTCATTCGCCGGTGCGGTGGGTGAATTGGACGGCGCCGAAGCGCCTTTCGTCGTTGTCGACCTGGGCGGCGGATCGACGGAGATTGTGGTCGGCAAGGCTGCGGACGAAGTGGTGGCAAGTTATTCGGCTGACATCGGTTGTGTCCGCCTGACCGAGCGTTGTCTGCACTCTGACCCGCCCACTGTGCAGCAGGTGGCGGCCGCCCGTGAGGTGGTTCGTGAACAGCTTGCCGTCGCGTTGCGTGCGGTGCCGGTGCAGGGGGTGCGAACCTGGGTCGGGGTGGCCGGGACAATGACCACCCTGGCGGCGCTGGCTCAGGGCATGACGACGTATGACTCTGCGCTGATTCATCTTTCGCGCGTGCCGGTCGATTCGCTGCTGGGAGTGTGTGAGCGGCTCATTGGCATGACCCGGTCCGAACGTGCCACGCTGGGGCCGATGCATGAAGGACGCGTCGACGTGATCGGAGGAGGCGCGATCGTGGTGCAAGAATTGGCACGCGAACTGTATTCTCGGGCGGGCATCTCCGAATTGACCGTCAGCGAGCACGACATTCTGGACGGGATTGTCCTGTCCATCGCCGGCTAGATTCGGTATAGATCCGGTCACCGTTCGGTCTTCGCCGTTCGCGGTTTCGCTCTTTCGGGTTCGCTGTTCGCTGTCGTTGTCGTCGTATTCTGCGGCGCCGGCAGCCGCCGCCGCGGTGCGCATGTGTCTCTTTGCCCGGCTTGTAGCGACAACGGCTAATTGAGCGACAGTGTTGGGCACCTGCCGCGGGGCCGACAGGTTGCGTTGAATCTTGCCCGTGCCCGTGCCCGTGCCCGTGCCCGTGCCCGTGCCCGTGCCCGTGCGATTGCCGATTGCCGATCAGCCCAGTGCCCCTTGTCCATTAGCCTGCGCCGCGCTTCCGGAAGCATGTGCCTGTTCGCCCGGCTTGTAGCGACAACCTTCAATCGAGCGACAAACAGCATGAATGCGCGCTGACTGGCGACGGATCGATGCCCATGGCACGGTTCAACGATGAAACTTTGCCTACGAGGAACGGAGCTGCGCTACGTGCTCACCTGGCAGCTGGCGCTGCATGGGCCCGCGACTATCCGTGAGTTGATCGATGCCCTTGAGTACCACGGGTTTTGCGTCAACGGCCGAGCGTCAAAGGCGATCTCGGACGCGTTGCGTTGGGAGATCGGACGGGGCCGGGTGCGCCGGCTCCGGCGGGGTCGATACGGACCGCTGGAATTTCCACGCGGCACCGAACACCGAATCCATCAGCGTGTGCTGACTTTGCGGGCCGAAGCAAGGCGTCTGCGGAGGTCTGAGGATCGCGGTGAGTGGTTTGGCTGATTGTCGCTACGGTCGGGCAAAGTGAGATGTCCGGACATAGGGGTTGTCCCGCATCCAGCATTGTCGCTCGATTGAAGGTTGTCGCTACAAGCCGGGC
>NZ_LZLQ01000067.1 GCF_001673315.1 Mycobacterium asiaticum
GTACCTCCGGTGGTGCTGCGACGATCGCGTCCAATTCGGCAGGCAGCACCGCCACCGGCGTCGCTACCGGCGGCCAGGGTGGTGACTCCGTCGGAACCGGCACAGGTGGTGACGGCGGGCAAGGTGCGATTGTTGCCAATGGCGCGAATGCCCACGCCAGCGGCTCCGGCCACGGCGGCAAGGGTGGCAGTGGCATCGACGGCGGCGTCGGGGGTTACGGCGGCTTGGGTGACGTCAACGCCCACGCCAACGGTATCGCTTCCGGGACCGGCACCGGTGGCAACGGCGGCAGCGGCACCGGCCTCGGCAGCGTCGGTGGCAACGCGTACGACCCGACCTCCAGCGGTGGTGAAGTCCAAGCCGGCTACGGGAGCAACCTCGGCGGTGTGTCCACCGGCAACGCAACTGGCGGTGACGGAGGAAACGCGACTAATGGGGGCCATGGCGGTACGGGCGGCTACGGCGTGCTGCTATCTGGCGGGACCGGCGGCTCGGCCTCCGGCATCGTCACCGGTGGCGACGGCGGTGGCGCGACGGCCGCGCTCGCCAGTGGTGGCACCGGTGGCGATGCGCAAACCACCGGCTTGTTCGGTAGTGCGAGCGGTGACGCGACTGGGGGCAACGGCGGTGTCGGACGCGGCGGTAGCGGCGGTGACGGGGGTTACGCGTGGACTGCCAACAACACAGATCCAGGCCCGCTCGGAACCAAAATCGTGCACGGCACCTCGATCGGCGGCAACGGCGGTGACGGCGGTGTCAACGGCGCGAGCGGAGCGGTAGGTGGCCATGGCGGTAACGGTGGTATCGCCAGGCTGGTCCCGGCCAACGGCACCGTCTCCACCGACATGACAGTTCATGGCGGTAACGGCGGTAATGGCGGCGCCGGTGGCACCGGCGTCGGCGGCACCGGCGGCACCGGCGGGTCCGCCGCGATGGTCAACGTCACGGGAGAACACGTATCCGGCAGTCTCGTTCAGAGCGGTGACGGCGGTGACGGCGGCACTGGCGGTAACGGTTTCGCCGGCGGACAGGGGGGCGGCGGCGGAGCTGCCCAGATGACCGCGACGAATGGCGGAAACATCACCGACAGCTCCGCCATCGGCGGCCACGGTGGCCGTGGCGGTGACGGCTCGGCCAGCGCAGCCGGCGGGGCAGGTGCCGACGGGGGCGCCGCCGCGGTCTCTGCCGACGGCGCCCACAGCTCCGTCACCAGCAGCACCGCCACCGGCGGTACGGGTGGAGCCGGCGGAACCAATGGGGGCACCGGCCACGCGGGCGGCGCAGGCGTCATCGCGGCCAGCGGCGGTGGCACCGTCACTGGCAGCACCGCCACCGGCGGGCTGGGCGGCGCTGGTTTCAACGGCGGCACCGGCGGCACCGGTGGAACGGGAGCCATCTACTGGGATCCCACCACGGGTGGTGCGCTCAACGGAGGCAGTGTCATCGGCGGCACTGCAGTGGGCGGTGAAGGCGGTGCGGGCACCGGTGCCGGAGGGCTGGGCGGCGACGGCGGCAGCGGCTTGCTCGCTGTCGACGGCACCGGGGGAGTACTCCCCGGCGGGACGATCGGCGGTACCGGGCTTGATGCCGTTGCCACTGGAGGCAAGGGCGGCGAGGGGATTAACGGCGGTCACGGCGGTGCCGGCTACTTCGGCGAGCTCGAGGCCGGCGCCCAAGGCACCTCGTACGGCCACTCCACCGGCGGCGCTGGCGGCAAAGCTACCGGCGCTGGCAGCGTCGGAGGCATTGGCGGACAGTCCGATATCCAAAGCGGTAAGACGACTCAGGTCGTGGGCGTTACCGGCAGTGCCGGAGGCCCCGGCGGAACGGCACACGGTACGTCCACTGGCGGCGCCGGGGGCGAAGCCACCGGCGGCGGCCACGGTGGCAATGGCAGCGGTGCGTCCATCGCGGCCGGTGGGATTGGCGCTGACGCCAGCGGCATATCTCAGGGCGGGGCCGGTGGCGCCGGCCTCAATGGTGGCACCGGCGGCGGCAGCCAGCTCAACGCCGGCGGGCACAACAGCGGCAATCCCGGCGCCAGCCGGATCAGCGCACTGGGAGCGAACAACTCGGCTAGCGGTAGCGCTACCGGCGGCAACGGCGGGACCGGTACCGGAGCCGGCAGCGTTGGCGGCAACGGCGCCGACGGCAACATCATCGCTGCCAGTAACAACCCCGGTGCCGAGTCGCATCTAGACAACGAAACAGTCCACGGCGGCAGCGGCGGCAACGGCGGCAACGGCGAAGTCAGCGGCATCGGTGGCAACGGCAGCGAGGCCGACGTGATAGCCGTGGATGGAGTGCTCATCGAAAACGTTCCCACCGGTACGAACGGCGCGAACCACCCGTAGAAATCTGGGAGCCCCGGCCCTGTTGCGTCGACGCGCCGGGCCGGGGTCACCGATACAGACCGGCACGTCGCGTTTGCAGAGGCTGCGTGGCTCGCCGGCCAGACGTCTCGACGCGCGTCTCGGTGATGGCACAGCCGCGGC
>NZ_LZLQ01000068.1 GCF_001673315.1 Mycobacterium asiaticum
GTTCCCGGTCGAGACGGTGGTCGGTATCCCGTCGTCGGCGGCGTCGCTGGCAGGGCTGGTCGACGAGGCCACGCTGGACCGCATCGGTGCCGAAGCCGGCCGGCCATTGCGCTGGCAACCCGGTGCCGATCCGTCCGCCGCCGAGCTGGTGGCAGACCGGTTCGGCGAACAGGTGGTGACCCGGTCGGTCGATCCGCTGCTCAGCGGGGTCTATGCCGGGTCCGCCGCCACCATCGGACTGCGGGCAGCGGCGCCCAGCGTGGCCTCGTCGACCAGCCCTGCCAGCGACGCCGCCGACGACGGGATACCGACCACCGTCTCGACCGGGAACGGATGCACTTGCCCCTGGCTGTAGATCAGTGGCCGCAAACCGGTGGTGGTGCGCTGCCGGTCGGACAGCCCCAACTCCGCCAGCAACGCCGGAATCTCGGGTCGCCGCTGCACGAACGCCTCGGCGCCCATATCCATCGGCAGGCCGCTCACCAGTTCGGTGCGCAGCACCCCGCCCAGCCGCGCGGCCGGATCGAACAAGACAATGGTGGCGTCGTCACCGACGTCCACCCGCAGCCGGTAGGCGGCGGTAAGCCCCGAAATCCCGCCGCCGACAACGCAATACGTGTGTGTCACAGCGAGTGGACCAGCGCCACCAGATCGGTCAATATCCCGGGATCGGTCTCGGGCAGCACCCCGTGCCCGAGGTTGAAGACGTGGCCGGCCGCACCCGCCTGCACGGCGCGGCGGCCGTCGTCGACGACGGCACGCGCGGCGCGTTCGGCCACCGGCCACCCGGCCAGCACCACCACCGGATCAAGGTTTCCCTGCAGCGCCGTCCCCGGCTCCACCCGGCTCGCGGCGTCGGTCAGCGAGGTGCGCCAGTCCACGCCGACGACGCGGGCCCGGCCCGGACTGTTCCCCGTTTTCAGAGCCTCGGACATAGCCCCCAACAACTCAGCCGTCCCCACCCCGAAGTGCGTCATGGGCACCCCGTATTCAGCCAGCTCGGCGAAAACCCGGGCACTGTGCGGCAACACCAGGTTGCGATAGTCAGCCAGCGACAGCGTCCCGGCCCACGAATCGAACACCTGAATCGCATCCACCCCGGCTTCCAGCTGCCCGCGCAGGAAGGCGATGGTGAGGTCGGCGAGCTTGGCCATCAACGCATGCCAGGTCTGCGGCTCGGCCAGCATCATCGCCTTGGTCCGGGCGTGGTGGCGGCTCGGACCGCCCTCCACCAGGTAGGACGCCAGGGTGAACGGCGCGCCGGCGAATCCGATCAGCGGCACCTCGCCCAACGCGGCAACCAACAGGCCCACCGCATCCAGCACCGGCTGAATGGCCTGAGCGTCGAGCGGTTTCATGGCCTCGACGTCGGATGCCGTGCGGATCGGGTCGGCGATCACCGGCCCGACGTCGGGAACGATGTCCAGATCAACCCCGGCGGCACGCATCGGCACCACGATGTCGGAGAACAGGATCGCCGCATCGGTGCCGTAACGGCGGATCGGCTGCAGAGTGATCTCGCAGGCCACTTCCGGCTCGAAGCACGCGTCCAACATCCTGTGCCGCTCGCGCAAAGCGCGGTACTCGGGCAGCGAGCGGCCGGCCTGCCGCATGAACCACACGGGTACCCGGCTCGGTTCACGGCCGGCGACGGCTGCCAGATAGGGCGACTTCGGGAGGTCACGACGAATGCACGCAGAAGTATTCACTGGCATCAATGCTGCCATGCAGCCATTCCGTAACATCTAGGCCGATGCCCGCAACTTATGACGACTTCCCGAGCCTGCGCTGCGAACCCAACGACAACGGCGTGCTGAACCTGGTCCTCGATGCGCCCGGCCTCAACTCGGTGGGCCCCCAGATGCACCGCGACCTGGCCGACGTCTGGCCGGTGATCAACCGCGATCCACAGGTGAAAGCCGTGCTGGTCCGCGGTGAGGGCAAAGCATTTTCCTCCGGCGGCAGCTTCGACCTGATCGACGAGACGATCGGTGATTACGAAGGCCGGCTGCGGATCATGCGCGAAGCCCGCGACCTGGTACTCAACCTGGTCAACTTCGACAAGCCGGTGGTATCGGCAATCCGGGGTCCGGCCGTGGGCGCGGGCCTGGTGGTGGCGTTGTTGGCCGACATCTCGGTGGCAGGCAGATCGGCCAAAATCATCGACGGGCACACCAAGCTCGGCGTCGCGGCCGGCGACCACGCCGCGATCTGCTGGCCGCTGCTGGTCGGCATGGCCAAAGCGAAGTACTACCTGCTCACCTGCGAGCCGCTCTCCGGCGAAGAAGCCGAACGTATCGGCCTGGTGTCCACCTGCGTCGACGACGATGACGTGCTGTCCACCGCAACGCGCATCGCTGACCACTTGGCCGCCGGGGCCCAGAATGCGATCCGTTGGACCAAACACAGCCTCAACCACTGGTACCGCATGTTCGCACCCGCGTTCGAGACCTCGCTCGGCCTGGAATTCATCGGATTCAGCGGCCCTGACGTGCGCGAAGGGTTGGCCGCGCACCGCGAGAAGCGTCCGGCACGCTTTGCTGACCGCCCCGACAGCTAGCCGCCGTACGGCGCGCCTTTTAGCGCGTGTCCGGACATAGGTCTACCGTCGAAACCTGTGACGTCTGCCGTCGAACCTGAGCCATTCCGCGAAGCGGTAGCGGCGATGAACGGTGTCACCGTCCGGCCGGAAATCGAACTCGGGCCCATCCGTCCCCCGCAACGGCTGGCACCGTTCAGCTACGCGCTGGGAGCCGAGGTCAAACACCCGGATCTGGACATCGTGCCGGAGCGGTCCGAGGGTGACGCCTTCGGCAGACTGATCCTGCTGTACGACCCGGACGGGTCCGACGCGTGGGACGGCACCATCCGTCTGGTCGCCTATATCCAGGCGGACCTCGACTCGCATGAAGCGATCGACCCACTGCTGCCCGAGGTGGCGTGGAGTTGGTTGTCCGAAGCGCTGGACTCGCACACCGAACACATGACGGCGCTTGGCGGGACGGTCACGGCCACTACGTCGGTACGATACGGCGACATCTCAGGTCCCCCCCGCGCCCACCAATTGGAGCTGCGGGCCTCCTGGACGGCCACCACCCCGGATGTGGGCACCCACGTCCAGGCGTTCTGCGATGTCCTCGAGCACGCCGCGGGTCTGCCGCCGGCGGGTGTCACCGACCTGAACTCACGGTCACGCGCCTGACATGCATCCCGACCCGTCTCCTGGTGAGACTGATCCGCCGGGCAGTACGGACCCCGAAGAAAGTCAAGCTCCGCTGCTCGCGCACCCAGCCGACGGTATGCCGGAACTGTCCGTCACTGTCGACCAAATCGCCTCAGCCGCAGAACAACTCGATCATGGTCGGGGTCCATTCGCCGTGGACGCCGAACGCGCTTCGGGCTTCCGTTACTCCAATCGGGCCTACCTGATTCAGATCCGCCGGTCGGGTGCGGGGACCGTGCTCATCGACCCGGTCAGTCACGGCGGTGACCCGCTGACCGTGCTGCAACCGGTCGCTGAAGTGCTCGGCCAAGACGAATGGATTCTGCACTCCGCTGACCAGGACCTACCTTGTCTGGCTGAGGTCGGCCTGCGGCCCCCGGCGCTCTACGACACCGAACTCGCCGGCCGCCTGGCCGGCTTCGACCGGGTGAACCTCGCGACAATGGTCGAGCGGTTGCTGGGTCAGCGATTGGCCAAGGGCCACGGTGCTGCCGACTGGTCCAAACGTCCACTGCCCCCGGCCTGGCTCAACTACGCCGCCCTGGACGTGGAACTGCTCATCGAATTGCGCGCCGTCGAAGCCGATATCCTTGCCGAGCAAGGTAAAGCCGATTGGGCCGCACAGGAATTCGAGTACCTGCGGACCTACGAAGAAAGAACAGCCACCCCGGGACGGCGGGACCGGTGGCGGCGAACATCAGGCATTCACCGGGTGCACGACCGCCGCGGGCTGGCCGCGGTCCGCGAACTGTGGATGACACGCGACCACATCGCCCAGCGCCGCGACATCGCGCCAGGCCGCATCCTGCCGGATTCCGCCATCATCGAGGCCGCACTGGCCGACCCGCAAACGATCGACGATCTGGTGTCGTTACCGGTGTTCGGCGGGCGCAACCAGCGTCGCAGCGCTTCGATGTGGCTTGCAGCGCTGCAGGCGGCCCGGCAGAACCAGGATCCGCCGCACGTGGTGGATGTGCCGAACGGGCCACCCCCGCCGTCCCGCTGGGGCAGGCGCAAACCGGACGCGGCGGCGCGACTGGAAGCCGTGCGCGCGGCGCTGAGCGAACTGTCGGGACGGGTGCATATTCCGGCGGAGAACCTGGTCGCACCGGACCTGATCCGCCGATTGTGTTGGGATTGGGACGAATTGGGGGCGGGGGCCGCAGATGCGGCCACCGTCATCGAGGAGTTTCTGCGCGCCGGCCAAGCGCGGCCGTGGCAGCGCGAACTCGCGGTTCCCGCGTTGGCTGCCGCGATGATCCGGGCAGCGCAGCCCGGCAGCTAGTCGAGGCGCTCGCTGATCTCGCTCTGTTCCACCGACGAACTACCCAACGCGGCAACCCATCCGGTGATGCGGCGAGCCACATCCTGGTCGGTGAGGCCGATGTCGGCCAGCACCTCACCGCGTGAGGCGTGTTCGTAGAACGCTTGCGGCACACCGATGTCGCGGCAGGGGATGTCGATCTCGGCGCCGCGCAGGGCCGCCGACACCGCTGAGCCCACTCCGCCGGCCAACCCGTTGTCCTCCAGCGTCACCACCAGCTTGTGCTGCTGCGCCAGATCCCGCACGCCCGCGGGCACCGGCAACACCCAGCGCGGGTCGATCACCGTCACGCCGATCCCCTGGTTGTGCAGCCGCTTGGCAACCGCCAGGCCCATCGCCGCGAACGCGCCGACCGTCACCAGCAGCACATCGGTGTTCAGGCCGCTTGCCGGCACCGCGAGCATGTCGATACCCGATGTACCCGTGCCACGTCGCTCGATTGCCGGAATGTCTTCGCCCACATCGCCTTTGGGAAACCGCAAGGCAGTCGGACCGTCGTCGACCTCGAGCGCCTCGCCGAGTTCCTCGCGCAATCGGGTGCCGTCGCGGGGCGCGGCCACCCGGATGCCGGGCACGATGCCCAGAAGCGACAAGTCCCACATCCCGTTGTGGCTGGCGCCGTCGTTACCGGTGATGCCGGCCCGGTCGAGCACCATCGTGACGGGCAGCTTGTGCAACGCCACATCCATCATGATCTGGTCGAACGCCCGGTTGAGGAACGTCGAGTAGATCGCCACCACCGGGTGCATGCCGCCCATCGCCAGCCCGGCCGCCGATGTCATCGCGTGTTGCTCGGCGATGCCGACGTCGAACAACCGGTCCGGGAACGCCTCCCCGAAGGCCGACAACCCGGTGGGCCCCGGCATGGCCGCGGTGATGGCCACTATGTCGCGACGACGCCGACCGTGGGCGATCAACGCGTCGGCAAATGTCGCCGTCCAGCCGGGACCGGCGACCTTGGTGGCCAGGCCGGTGAGTGGGTTGATCGGAACCGTCGAATGCATCTGCTCGGCCACGTCGGCTTCGGCCGGTCCGTACCCCATCCCCTTGCGGGTGGCGACGTGCACGATCACCGGGGCGCCGAAGCCGCGGGCGCTGCGCAGCGCCACCTCCACCGCCCGCTCGTCGTGCCCGTCGACCGGCCCGACGTACTTGAGTCCGAGGTCGGTGAACAACAACTGCGGCGACAAAGAATCCTTGATGCCTGCCTTCACGCTGTGCAGGAGGTGGTAGGCGACCTCGCCGACCACCGGCATGGACCGCATCGCGTTGCGGCCCCGCTCGAGGAGCTGTTCGTAGGCGGGCTGCAGCCGCAGGGTCGCCAGATGATCGGCCACACCGCCGATCGTCGGCGCATAACTGCGGCCGTTGTCGTTGACGACGACGATCACAGGCCGGTTGGATGCCGCGATGTTGTTCAGGGCCTCCCAGCACATGCCGCCGGTGAGCGCGCCGTCGCCGACGACCGCGACCACGTGCCGGTTGCGGTGGCCGCTCAGCTCGAATGCTTTGGCCAGGCCGTCGGCGTAGGACAACGCCGCGCTGGCGTGGCTGGATTCGACCCAGTCATGCTCACTTTCGGCACGCGAGGGATACCCCGACAGCCCGCCCTTCTTGCGCAGGCTCTCGAAATCGTGCGCCCGTCCGGTCAGCATTTTGTGCACGTACGCCTGGTGGCCGGTGTCGAAAATGATCGGGTCGTGCGGCGAGTCGAACACCCGGTGCAGCGCCAAAGTGAGTTCGACGACGCCGAGGTTCGGGCCCAGGTGCCCCCCGGTGGCAGCAACTTTGTGGATCAGGAACTCGCGAATCTCCTGCGCCAGATCGCTTAGCTGCTGTTGGGAAAGGTGCTGCAGATCAGCAGGCCCGCGGATCTGTTCCAGCATTTGGCCAGTCTACGCAGCGCGCGCGACAGTGCACGGCTACTCAGCACCGAACAGGTCGGCAAGGGCCTCGTGAAGTTCGGGATCGGCCAGGACGACGACCTCGTCACCGGCGCGCAGCGCGGTGTCACCCCGCACCGGCACCAGACCGGCATTGCGGACGACCATGCTCACCCAGATGTCGCCCACGTGTTCGCCCAGATCCTCGATCGTGCATCCCTCCGCGCCCGATGCGGCGGCAACGTGGAAACGGTGAACGCCTTGCGGTTCGTCCTGCAACCGGACGCTGACCTCCCACGGTTGGGTCTCCACCGTGCGCATCGGCAACCGCAACAGCCGCGCGATACCGGGTACCGAACTGCCCTGCACCAGCACCGAGAACGCGACCACGACGACGACGATGCCGTACAACCGTTCCGCGTCGGCTATATGTGCGGCCCGCAGGAACTCACCGAGCAGGATCGGCACCGCGCCCTTGAGACCGGCGGCGAGGATGAAGAGTCGCTCGTTGCGCCGTAGTTCCACCGGAACCAGGCAGGCGCCGACCGCCAACGGCCGGATCACCACCGTCAGCGCAAGGCCCAGCACGATCCCCGGAATCCACACATCGGGATGGGTGAGGATGCGCAGGTCGACGGTCAATCCCAGGACGGCGAACGCAAAGATCTCGGCCAGACCGGCCAGGGCGGCATGGAAACGTTTGATCTCCGGCTTGTATGGCGCGTGAGCGTCACCGAGCATGATTCCGGCAGCGAACACCGCCAGGAACCCCGAGCCGTGCGCCAGCGTGGCCAAGCCGTACAGCAAAAGGCTGCATGCCAACGTTCGGAGCGGGTAAAGGCCCTCGCTAGGCAAGGCCACGCGGCGCATGAACACCAGGAGCGCGCGGCCACCGATCACGCCGACGGCCCCCCCGATCGCCATCTGCAGCACGAATTCGGTTCCCACCTCGGCGAAGCCGGCCGCACTGAGACCGCCGGCGGTGATCAGGCTTGCCATCAACGAGATGCCGACCGGATCGTTGGCGCCGGACTCGCCTTCCAGGATGGCGCCGCTACGTCCAGCGATCTCACGCTTGCCCAGCACCGCAAAGACGACCGCGGGATCAGTGGGAGCTACCGCGGTGGCGACCAGAACCGCTGCGTACCAGTTGATCCCGAATGCGTAGTGCAGCAGGAGCGCCGCGCCGGCCACAGTGAGGGCAGTACCCAGGACGCCGACCGACAAGATGGGGCCCATCGCTGCGCGAAACCGCCGCTGCCCGATATGCATTCCGCCGTCGAACAACACGAGTACCAGCGCCACCGTCAGTACCCGCTCCACGGTCTGCTCGGACGGTGCCTGCACGGCGGGCACCGCGCGCACGGTCACGGCCGCGCCGATCAGTACCAGCAGGGCCACCGGAACCTTCACCCGTTCGGTGAGGCGGTTCGCCAGCACCGCAATCAATCCCAGTGCACTGGAGAACAGGACGATCAACGCGTAATGGGCGGAATCGTTCACGGCTGCTGTCCCAGCGTGAGCAACGCAACGCACTCCACGTGGTGAGTCATCGGGAACGCGTCGAAAACCCTGATCTCGTCCACCGCATAGCCGGAGCCACGATACAGTCCCACATCGCGGGCGAAAGATGCTGCCTCGCAACCGATATGGATAACCCGAGGGACGGCCGCGGCTGCCAGCAGATCGATCACCTCGCGGCCGGCACCCGATCGCGGTGGATCCAGCACCGCCACCTCGGCACTCCTATCCTGCGCCGCCAACACCTGGCGCACCGATCCGGTGACCGCGTCGACCTGGGGCAGATCGGCCAGGGCGGCGCGCGCCGCACCCGAGGCTCCCCGCGCGGTGTCGACGGTCAATACCCGCCCCGACTCCCCCACCCCGTCGGCGAGCGCGGCGGCGAAAAGCCCGGCGCCGCCGTAAAGATCCCAGGCGGTCGTTCCGGGAGCGGGTTGCGCCCAGTCGGCGACCAGATCGCTGTAGACCCGGGCAGCGTCGCGGTGGGACTGCCAGAACGCCGTCACCGGTAGCCGCCAGCTGCGTTGACCCACTCGCTGCATCGCGTGGTAGTTACCTTCTGTCACTTTCGACACCGTGCGCTTGCCCGTGCGCACGGTGTGCACCACGTGGCGCTGCCCGTCGTCGTCCAACACCACATGCACGTGAGCGCCCGGCGGCCACGACATCTCGTCCAGTCCGTCCACCATTTCGGCGGGCAGCTGCCCGCAGCGCAGATCGGTTACGAGTTCGTCGCTGTGGTAGCGATGAAACCCGGGACGACCGTCCGCCCCCACCCCGAGGCGGACTCGGGTGCGCCAACCCGTCGGCCCGGCATCCGAAAGTGGTTCGGCCACACCGGACCAGCTGTATCCGCCGAGACGTTCGAGTTGGTTGGCCACCACTTGAGCCTTCAGCGACCGCGCCGCGGCCGGTTGCACGAATGCCAGGTCACAACACCCGGAGCCATCCACTCCGGCGATCGAACACAGCGGCTCGATTCGATCCGCCGATGGTTCGATCACCTCGATGACTTCGGCGTGCCAATAGGAACCACGCTCCGCCGTCACCCGCGCCCGGACCTGTTCTCCGGGCAGCGCGTAGCGGATGAAAACCACCCGTCCTTCATGGTGCGCGACGCAACTGCCACCGTTAGCGGGCGCCCCGGCGACCAGAGTCAGCTCCGCGCAAGCAGTTTCAGGAATCAATCGAAGATGCCCCGCCGCGCGTCGCCGGGAGCGGAGTGCGGCTGCAATGCCTTGATGCGCTCCGACGAAGTCAGCTGCCACGGAACGGAAGTCACCATCACGCCAGGCATGAACAACAAGCGGCCCTTGAGCCGAAGGGCACTCTGGTTGTGTAGCAACTGTTCCCACCAGCGACCCACCACGTATTCCGGGATGAACACCGTCACCACCGTGCGAGGCGATTCCTTGCTGACCCGTTTGACGTAATCGAGGACGGGGCGCGTGATTTCGCGGTACGGAGAGGCAATCACCTTCAGCGGCACGCTGATATCGCTTTCCTCCCACTGGTGCACCAGCTCACGGGTCTCGTCGTCGTCGACACTGACCGTGACGGCTTCGAGCACGTCGGGCCGGGTGGCTCGCGCGTAGGCCAGCGCACGCAGTGTCGGCAGGTGCAGCTTTGACACCAGCACCAGCGCGTGATTTCGGCTGGGCAAGACGATTTCGCTGCCGTGCTCGGCGGCTTCCTCGGCCAGTTCCCGGCTGACGCCGTCGTAGTGCCGGCGGATCAGCTTCATCAGCCCGAACAACAACGCCATGGTGACCACGGCAATCCACGCTCCGGCCAGGAACTTGGTGACCATCACCACCAGCAGCACCGTGCCAGTCGCGATGAACCCGATGGTGTTGACCACTCTTGAGCGGACCATCTGCCGCCGCGCCAGCGGGTCGGTCTCGGTTCGCAGCAGCCGGGTCCAGTGCCGCACCATGCCGATCTGGCTCAGCGTGAACGAAATGAACACCCCGACGATGTACAGCTGGATGAGGGCGCTCAGCTCAGCACGAAACGCCACAATCGCCAGGAGGGCGGAGAACGAGAGGAATCCGATTCCGTTGGAGAACGCCAATCGGTCGCCACGGGTGTGCAGTTGACGGGGCAGGTAGCTGTGCTGGGCGAGCACCGAGCCGAGCACCGGGAACCCGTTGAACGCGGTGTTGGCCGCCAGCACCAGGATCAGCGCGGTCACCGCGGTGATGAGCACGAAGCCGATGTGAAAGTTGCCGAACACGGTCTGCGCAAGTTGGGTCACCAACGTCTTTTGCGCCGGTGCGCCCGGCAATTGCGCGGGGTCGCTGACAAGTTGCACCCCGGTCTTCTTGGCCAGCACGATGATGCCCATCAGCAGGGTCACCGCGATGGTGCCCAGCATCAGCAGGGTGGTGGCCGCATTCTTCGACTTCGGCTTCTCGAACGCTGGCACGCCGTTGCTGATGGCTTCCACACCGGTCAACGCCGCGCAGCCCGACGAGAACGCGCGCGCCATCAAAAACACCAACGCGAACCCGACGATCTTGCCGTGTTCTGAATGCATGTGGTACCTGGCCGACTCGGCCTGCAGCGTGTTGCCCAGCACGAAAATCCGGAACAGCCCCCAGCCGAGCATGCCCGCGACGCCGATGATGAACGCATATGTCGGGATCGCGAACGCCAACCCCGATTCGCGGACCCCACGCAGATTCAGCGCCGTGACCAACAAGATCGCGGCCACGCAGAACCACACCTTGTGCTCGGCCACGAACGGCACCGCCGAGCCGATGTTCGACATCGCCGATGCCGTCGAAACCGCAACGGTCAGCACGTAATCCACCATCAACGCACTGGCGACCGTCAGACCGGCGTTCGCGCCGAGGTTAGTGGTGACCACCTCGTAGTCGCCGCCACCGGAGGGGTAGGCATGCACGTTCTGCCGGTAGCTGGCCACCACCACCAGCATGACCGCGGCCACCGCCAGCCCGATCCACGGCGCCAGCGAGTACGCCGCCAGCCCACCCACCGACAGCATCAGGAAGATCTCTTCGGGTGCATAGGCCACCGATGACAGTGCGTCGGAGGCAAACACCGGCAGAGCAATCCGCTTGGGTAGCAGCGTGTGGCTCAACCGGTCGCTGCGGAACGGCCGACCGATGAGCAATCGGCGCGCAGCGGTTGAAAGTTTGGACACGAGAGCCAAGAGTAAGCCCACGTGGGTTTGGCGGTAGCGTTCCCTACGCCAGAATTTTCATGACCGAAATCGGTTCGCAGAACACAACCGAAAGGACCTCTCAGTGCGGGTGGTTGTGATGGGGTGCGGCCGGGTCGGGTCGTCGGTGGCCGACGGGCTGTCGCGGATCGGCCATGACGTCGCGGTTATCGACCGCGACAGTGCCGCCTTCAACCGGCTCAGCCCCGAGTTCGCCGGGGACCGGGTACTCGGCCAGGGGTTCGACCGCGATGTGCTGCTGAAGGCGGGGATCGAGGGCGCCGACGCGTTCGCCGCGGTGTCCTCGGGCGACAACTCGAACATCATCTCGGCGCGGTTGGCCCGGGAAACCTTCGGCGTGCGGCGGGTGGTCGCGCGGATCTACGACGCGAAACGCGCCGAGGTCTACGAGCGCCTCGGCATCCCGACGATCGCCACGGTGCCATGGACCACCGATCGCCTGCTCAACGCGCTGACGCAGGAGACGGAGACCGCCAAATGGCGAGATCCCACCGGTACCGTCGCCGTCGCCCAGGTGGTCCTGCACGAGGACTGGGTGGGGCATCGCGCTACTGACCTCGAGCAGGCCACGGGCGCCCGGGTGGCCTTCCTGCTCCGCTTCGGGGCCGGCGTTCTGCCAGAACCCAAGACCGTCCTGCAGGCCGGCGACCAGGTGTATGTCGCAGCTATTTCCGGCCGCGCCGCCGAAGCCGTGGCAATCGCCGCGTTGCCGCCCAGCGAGGATCTGGACAAATGAAGCGCGGCGACGACGAAGACGCCGGCGAAGCCGGGGTTGTGGGGGTACCGCCCGCTTGCGGGGGAGAGTGGCGCAAATGAAGCGCGGCGACGACGAAGACGCCGGCGAAGCCGGGGTTGAGGAGTGGCGCAAATGAAGGTAGCTGTCGCTGGGGCAGGCGCGGTGGGCCGCTCGGTCACTCGCGAACTTGTCGCCAACTCTCACGACGTCACGTTGATCGAGCGCAATGCCGACCACCTGGACACCGATGCCATTCCGGCCGCTCACTGGCTGCTTGGCGACGCTTGCGAGCTGAGCCTGCTGGAATCGATGCACTTGGAGGACTTCGACGTGGTCGTCGCAGCGACCGGTGACGACAAGGTCAACGTGGTGCTGAGCCTGCTGGCCAAGACGGAGTTCGCGGTCCCCCGCGTGGTGGCACGGGTCAACGATCCGCGCAACGAATGGCTGTTCACCGACGCATGGGGTGTTGACGTAGCGGTGTCCACCCCGCGGATGCTGGCGTCGCTGATCGAGGAGGCCGTCGCCGTCGGCGACCTGGTGCGGCTGATGGAGTTCCGCAAGGGTCAGGCCAATCTGGTCGAGATCACGTTGCCCGACGACACCCCGTGGGGCGGCAAGCCGGTCCGCAAGCTGCAGTTGCCACGTGATGTCTCACTGGTAACGATTCTGCGCGGAGCACGGGTGATCGTCCCGGAGGGCGACGAGCCACTGGAAGGCGGCGATGAGTTGCTGTTTGTGGCCATCACCGAAGCCGAAGAGGACCTACGGAAGCTGCTGCTGCCGACCGCGTGACCGGAACCTAGTCCAGTACTGGGTCTGCGTCGACGGCACGCTCCTGCGCCGGCACGGCGCGCAGGACGGCCCTGATGGCCCCGTACGTCACCAACGCGGCCAGCGCCGTCAGCGGCCATCCCATGGCGATCCGTGCCACCCCGAGCCAGCCTGTCTTCCCGAGCTCGTAGAGATGTCCCTGGACGGCGAAACGAGCGAGGAAGACCAGCGTCCAGGCCAACGTCGCGATGTCGAAGGCGTAGACCGCCCGGGACACTTCCCGCCAGCTGTTGTCGCGGCCGCTGGCCCAGCTCCACAGGAAACCGACCACCGGCCGGCGGATCAGGATCGACACGGCGAAAACGACCGCCCACACCAGCGACATCCAGATGCCCAGCAGGAAGTAACCCTTGGACTGCCCCACCAGGTAGGCGATCAGCGCGCAGACGGCGACCCCGAAAAACCCGGACACCGCCGGCTGGACCGAATCCCGGCGGATCAGCCGCCATGCCAACACCAGCGCAGCCGTGATCAACGCGGCGCCGATGGCAGGCAGCAACCCAGCGACGCTGGATGCGATGACGAACGTCACAACCGGCAGCGAGGAGTAGATGAGCCCGCTGACACCACCGGACTGCGCCAGTAGCCGCTCGGCGCTGAAGCGGTTATCGCCCACGGTAAGCCGAAACCGTCACCGCTGGATTTCGTAGTGCGGGTTGTAGATGGCCTTGGTGCCGTTCTCGAGCTTGCCGAGCCGCCCCCGCACCCGCAGCATGCGCCCAGAGTCGATGCCAGGGATCCGCCGCTGACCCAGCCAGACCAAGGTCACGGTGTCACTGCCGTCGAACAACTCTGCCCGGACGCCGCCCGAGCAGCCCTTGCCATTGGTTTCCACGCTGCGCAGCGTGCCTATCATCGTGACCTCTTGGCCGCGTTGACAGTCGATGGCGCGCTGCGCGCCGGTATTGAGGACTTCATCGGAAAGTTCTTCGACGTCGCGTTGCTCCGGGTCTTCCGTCAACCGACGGGTGAGCCGGCGTAGATACCCTTGGGCCCCCATGGCCACTCCTGACACTTCGACGTCGCTAAGAAGGTTTGCCAGCTATCAGCATTCCAACATGTCAACGGTCACCGTAGACCTGTTGGTTCCCTGATGCCACATGGATGAAACCACCGATCTGAACGTAGTTTTCACCGACCCGGCAGGATGAGGGAATGGCTGTCGACTTACGCGGTGTCACAACCGTGTTGCTGCCTGGGACGGGATCCGACGACGACTACGTCCGCCGGGCATTCTCGGGTCCCCTGAGCGGTGTCGGTGCGGTGTTGAGCACACCCGCCCCGCAACCCGGTCGGCTGATCGACGGCTACCGGACAGCGCTCGACGAAGCGGCCCGCCGCGGGCCGGTCGCGGTGGGCGGGGTGTCCATTGGTGCCGCGGTGGCCGCCTCCTGGGCGTTGAACCATCCGGAGCAGACCGTCGCGGTGCTGGCGGCCCTGCCGGCCTGGACGGGGGATTCCAGCGCTGCTCCGGCCGCGCACGCCGCGCGCTACACGGCGGCGCAGTTGCGCCGTGACGGCCTGGAGGCCACGACGGCCCAGATGCGAGCGTCCAGCCCGCCCTGGTTGGCCGACGAACTGGCCCGGTCCTGGTGGGCTCAGTGGCCCCAATTGCCGGACGCGATGGAGGAAGCGGCGAGCTACCTAGCACCTAGCGGGGCCGAGTTGGCCCGGCTGGTGCCGCCGCTGGGCGTGGCCGCGGCGGTCGACGACCCGATCCATCCGCTACAGGTTGGCGTCGACTGGGTGAGAGCGGCGCCGCGGGCCGCGCTGCACACGGTGACGCTGGCCGAAATCGGCGCGAATACGGCCGCGCTGGGCGCGGCCTGCCTGGCCGCGCTCGCCGAGGCTGCGCTGACGGCGCCGAGACTGCGGCCAACGCGCGATTGACGCCGTCAGGTGGCGCTCACGGCAGGCTCGGTGCGCTCACGGCAGGCTCGATGCGCTCACCACAGGCTCGATGCGCTCACCACAGGTTCGACGCGCTCACGGCAGGCTCGATGCGCTCACCACAGGCTCGAGGCGCTCACCGCACGCTCGAGCGCTCACCGCAGCCTCGGTGCGCTCACCGCACGCTCGATGCGCTCACCACAGGCCCGATTGCCGGGAACGTCGGCTAACCCCCGGTGCTGGTGCTGCGCAGCTGCTGCATGGCCGACCCTTCGGCGCCGCGGCGGGTGACCGCCTCGTCGGTGGGCTGCTGCTCGGCCACCGCCCCGCCTTGCTCGGCCGTCTGGGCTGCCGCGGCCTCGCGCAGCTGCTGCACCATTGGCTCGGGCAGCTGGACCGCCAGCGGCGTGCGCACCGGCAGCGGCGTATCCCCTCGCCGAACCACCGTGTCCGCCAAGGCTTCCCGCGCCTCATCGGTCAATGCGTCGATGGTCTCGTGCGGTCCGTTGACCACGCAGCGGATCATCCACCGATAGCCGTCGACCCCGATGAAGCGGACCACGCCCGACGCGGTTCCGACGACCTCGCGACCCCACGGTCCGTCCTTGATCGAGACCTTGGCCGAGTCTTTGCGCAGCGAGTCGGCCAGCTCGCTGGCCACCTCACGCCACAGGCCCGCGGTCTTGGGCGCCGCGTAGGCGGCGATGGTGAAGCGACCGTTGGGCGTGACGACCCACACCGCGCTGGGAACACCGGTTTCGGTGAGTTCGACCTGCACCTGGCCCGCCGATGGCATCGGTATCAGCACCGAGCCCAGATCGAGTCGGGCCATCGCGGCGTCCGCGGGGTCGTCGAAGTCCTCGATGTCGAACGGACCCTCGATCTCGTCGTCCGTCGCGTCGTCAGCGGTCGATTCAACCGCCGACTCTGCGCCGCTGGCGCTGGTGTCGTCGTCTTTACGTCTTCCGAATGCCATCTCACAAACTCGCATGTCCGCCGGAGGAACCGTGGCCACCGTCGCCACGGGATGTTTTGGCCAGCCCGGCCTCGTCGAACGACGAAACCTCAACCAGCTCGACCAATTCGACCCGCTGCACCAGCAACTGAGCGATGCGGTCACCGCGATGCACCACTATCGGCGTGGTGGGGTCGAGGTTGATCAGCGCGACTTTGATCTCGCCACGATAACCCGCATCGATCGTGCCGGGACTGTTGACGATCGAAAGCCCCACCCGCGAGGCCAATCCAGAGCGCGGGTGTACCAGTCCGACCATCCCCAAGGGAATTGCCACCGCGACCCCGGTGCCCACCAGAGCGCGATGCCCGGGCGCCAGTTCGACGTCTTCGGCACTGAACAGATCGACCCCCGCGTCGCCCTCGTGCGCGCGGCTGGGCATCGGGAGACCCGGATCGAGACGTACTACGGCCAGACTGGTCGACACGGGGGCACAGACTACCCTTGACCCCGTGTCGGAAACGCGCGTCGCGCCGCAGAGCGTGCGATATCGCGAACGGCTATGGGTCCCGTGGTGGTGGTGGCCGCTGAGTTTCCTGCTGGCAGGGATCGTCGCGTACGAATTCAACCTCGGGCTGCGGTCGCTACCCGACTGGTTGCCGTTCGCCGTCTTGTTCGCGATCACGACCGGCGTGTTGTTCTGGCTGGGCCGCGTCGAGATCCGGGTGACCGCCGACGACGGCACCGTCCAATTGTGGGCCGGCAACGCGCATTTGCCCGTCGACGTCATCTCCCGCTCCGCCGAGATAGCGCGGACCGCGAAGTCGGCGGCACTGGGCCGCCAACTGGATCCGGCGGCGTACGTGGTGCATCGCGCCTGGGTGGGTCCGATGATCCTGCTGGTTCTCGACGACCCCGACGATCCGACCCCGTACTGGCTGGTGAGTTGCCGACACCCGGAGCGGGTGCTGTCGGCCCTGAGAAGCTGAGTTCGCCCGTCAGGCTGCGCAGTCAGTACAGATCATCAAGCCGTTCTTCTCGCTCGCCAACCGGCTGCGGTGCTGCACCAAAAAGCAACTCGAGCAAGTGAACTCGTCTGCTTGCTTGGGAACTACGCGTACCGACAACTCTTCCCCGGAGAGGTCGGCGCCAGGCAGCTCGAAAGACTCGGCAGACTCGGATTCGTCGACGTCGACAACAGCCGACGCAGCTTCGTTCCGTCGTGCCTTCAGCTCCTCCAGCGAGTCTTCCGAGACGTCGTCGGTCTCGGTGCGCCGTGGAGCGTCATAGTCGGTAGGCATCGTCTATCCGTCCTGTCCCCTCTATGCCCTCGTCAGTCCAAGGAACGCTTTGTACCAGCGTCGAACGCTCGCACCAAATGATTCGTGCCCGTATTGCGTGTGAATCGTCTGTGATTTACCTCACACCAGTGGATTAACCCTTGTTTACGGGCTCAAACGGTGTGGAGACCGTGCGATTAGAGTGCTTGTGTGGTCGCACAGATTACCGAGGGTACAGCCTTCGACAAGCATGGTCGGCCCTTCCGGCGGCGCAACCCCCGCCCTGCCATCGTCGTCGTAATTCTGCTGGTCGTCGCCACTGCCGTGGTATGGACGATCGCACTGACCCGGCCGACGGACATCCACGAGGTCGCGGTGTGCAACCCTCCGCCCGAGCCGACCGGTACCGAGATCCCGACCAAGCTCGGCGAACAGGTTTCCCGCAGCGAAATGATGGACGTCACACCGGCCAAGCTGAGCGACACCAGGGTCCGCGTGCTCAACGCCAGCGGCCGCGGCGGCCAAGCCGGTGACACCGCGGGCGCCTTGAAGGATCTTGGCTTCGCCCAACCGACTTCGGCGAACGACCCCGTCTATGCCGGCACCCGCTTGACCTGTCAGGGCCAGATCCGCTTCGGCACCGCCGGGCAGGCGGCCGCGGCGGCACTGTGGCTGGTGGCACCGTGCACCGAGCTGTTTCACGACGGACGCGGTGACGACACGGTCGACCTCGCCCTGGGCACCGAATTCAGCTCCCTGGCACACAACGACGACATCGACGCGGTGCTGGCAACCCTGCGCCCCGGGGCAAACGAACCGGCAGACCGCACGCTGCTGACCAAGATCCACTCCACCAGTTGCTGAGAACTCAATCCAGGATCGGAGCGGTTCCGCCGAATCGCCGCAGGGTCTCCAGCAGCTGATCGGCGATACCCGGCGCGGAAGCAACCACCAGCCCCGCACCGCACACGTCCGGCTGCGGCAGCACCACCCGCGCCCCTGCCTCGGCGGCGATCAATGCACCCGCCGCGCAATCCCACACTTGCAGCCCGTGCTCGTAGTACGCGTCCAACTGGCCGGCCGCGACCATGCACAGGTCCAGCGCCGCCGAGCCGATCCGGCGCACGTCGCGGACCACCGGCAGCAGCTGCTCCAACAACGCGGCCTGGTGGGCCCGCCGCCGCGGCGCGTACCCGAATCCGGTGCCCAGCAACGCCATCGACAAATCGTCGACGTCGGTACACCGTAAAGCGGTGGCGCCGCTGGCGTCAGTGAGGTGCGCCCCCTGCCCGACCGCAGCCGAATACACCCGGCCCGCAACCACATCGGCGACAGCACCCGCCACCGAGACCCCGCCGACTTGCGCGCCGACTGACACCGCGTAGGCCGGGATGCCGTACACGAAGTTCACCGTGCCGTCGATGGGATCGAGGACCCATGTCACCGCGTCGGAATTGGTGGTCTCCGAGGCGGCCGGCCCGCCGCCCTCCTCCCCCAGGATCGGATCACCGGGCCGAAGTTCTGCCAGCCGATCACGCAACAGGTGTTCGGCCTCGGTGTCCACCACCGTCACCGGGTCGGTCGGAGTGGTTTTGGAGCGGACCGTGGTTCCGGTTGCCGATCCGTTCTGCGGGCCGAAGACCTCGCCGCGGCGGCGTCGCACGAACGCGGCCGCCTCGGCGGCCACCGTTTCGGCGATCTCGCGTAAGCGCTCGGGCCGGTTGTCGGGTGCAGTCACCGGCCTATCGCACCACAGGTGCCAACTCCCCGAACGCCGTAACCCGGCGACTTGGAATGGTCGCTATAAGGTGAGCGGACAACGTCGTCTCGTCGAGGAGATCCCGATGACCAGCACCGGTTCCGGAAGCGACAATGCGCCGCGTCAAGGATTCGGAATCGACGTCGGCGGCAGCGGCATCAAAGGTGCCATCGTCGACCTGGACACCGGGCAGTTGGTCGGCGACCGTATCAAACTGCCGACCCCGCAGCCGGCCACGCCTGAGGCGGTCGCCAAGACCATTGCCGAAGTCGTCGACGGTTTCGGTTGGACCGGCCACCTGGGGGTGACCTACCCAGGCGTCGTCACGCACGGGATCGTGCAGACGGCAGCGAACGTGGACAAGTCGTGGATTGGGACCAATGCCCGCGACATCATCAGCGCCGAACTCAACGGCCAAGAAGTCACGATCCTTAACGACGCTGACGCGGCGGGGCTCGCCGAGGAGCGCTACGGCGCAGGCAAAGGCCACGAAGGCCTGGTTGTTCTACTTACCTTCGGAACCGGGATCGGTTCGGCGGTGATTCACAACGGGAAACTGATTCCCAACACCGAGTTCGGCCACCTCGAAGTCGGCGGCAAGGAGGCCGAGCACCGGGCCGCCTCCTCGGTCAAGGAAAAGAACGGGTGGACCTACGAAAAGTGGACCAAGCAGGTCACCAAGGTGCTCGTAGCGATCGAGAACGCCATCTGGCCGGACCTGTTCATCGCCGGCGGTGGCATCAGCCGCAAGGCCGACAAATGGGTACATCTGCTGGAAAACCGCACCCCAGTGGTGCCCGCCGTGCTGGAGAACGCCGCCGGCATCGTCGGGGCGGCGATGGCGTCAACACGCGACGTGACGCACTGAATTTCGTCCGCTCGGCCAGTTCAACTGCTCGGTGAAGTTACAATGGTCCTCGGCAGCCGCTCAACCGATTAGCGCGCAAGTATTCACGCTGGATCAAACGCCGACATTCGACATAGCAGACACTTTCGGTTCACCATGCCCAAACCCACCGGAAGTGCGTCCGACCAAAGGGGTGTACGTGGCAGCGACGAAGGCAACTCCGGCCACCGATGAGCCGGTGAAACGCACCGCCGCGAAGTCTCCCGCCAAGCGCACGGCGGCCAAAGCCGCCAACGGCTCCGCTCCGGCAAAGCGGGCAACCAAAGCCGCCAAGACCGCGCCGGACGGCGCTCCCGGTGAGGCTGCGAAGAAGACCCGCAAGGCCGGCGCCAAAGCACCGGCGGCACGCGGCGCGGGCAAGCCGAAAGACGCTGACGCCTCGACCGATGTTGACGTGCTGGATGGCGCCGAAGAGCTGGACACCGATTCCGATCTGGACGTTGAGCCGGGCGAAGATCTCGAGATCGACGCCGCAGACCTGAGCCTCGACGACCTGGAAGACGAGGTCGTGAGCGAGGCCGCGGAGACCGAAATCGAAGCGGTCGACCCCGAGGCCGAGGACGGCGAGGCCGCTCCGGTCGCCGCGGCAGGCGAAGCCGTCGCCGAGGATGACGAGGAGATCGCCGAGCCGACCGAGAAGGACAAGGCCTCCGGGGACTTCGTCTGGGACGAAGACGAGTCCGAGGCGCTGCGGCAGGCTCGCAAGGACGCCGAGCTCACCGCGTCGGCCGACTCGGTCCGGGCCTACCTCAAGCAGATCGGCAAAGTGGCGCTGCTGAACGCCGAGGAAGAAGTCGAGCTGGCCAAGCGGATCGAGGCCGGCCTGTACGCGACTCAGCTGATGCTGGAGTTGAACGATCGCGGCGAGAAGCTTCCGGCCGCCCAGCGGCGCGACATGATGTGGATCTGCCGCGACGGGGACCGTGCGAAAAACCACCTGCTGGAAGCCAACTTGCGGCTGGTGGTCTCGCTGGCCAAGCGCTATACCGGCCGCGGCATGGCGTTCCTGGACCTGATCCAGGAAGGCAACCTCGGTTTGATCCGTGCGGTGGAGAAGTTCGACTACACCAAGGGTTACAAGTTCTCCACCTACGCGACCTGGTGGATCCGTCAGGCCATCACCCGCGCGATGGCTGACCAAGCCCGCACCATCCGCATTCCGGTGCACATGGTCGAGGTCATCAACAAGCTGGGACGTATCCAGCGCGAGTTGCTGCAGGACCTGGGCCGCGAGCCCACCCCTGAAGAACTCGCCAAGGAAATGGACATCACGCCGGAGAAGGTGCTGGAGATCCAGCAGTACGCCCGCGAACCCATCTCACTGGACCAGACCATCGGCGACGAGGGTGACAGCCAGCTGGGCGACTTCATCGAGGACAGCGAAGCGGTAGTGGCCGTGGACGCGGTGTCGTTCACGCTTTTGCAGGATCAGCTGCAGTCGGTGCTGGACACCCTCTCCGAGCGCGAGGCCGGCGTCGTACGGCTGCGCTTCGGCCTGACCGACGGCCAACCACGCACCCTGGACGAGATCGGGCAGGTGTACGGGGTCACCCGCGAGCGCATCCGGCAGATCGAGTCCAAGACCATGTCGAAGCTGCGGCACCCGAGCCGGTCGCAGGTGTTGCGCGACTACCTGGACTAGACCTGGACTAGACCTGAGTCAGGTTGCTGCCCGCCGCGCGGAGCACCATTTCGGCCCGGCCGACGAGGTACCAGGGGCGTCAGCCGACTGCGTCCGGGCCTTCGAGGGGCGGCGTCGCGAATCCGCGGTCTTCCGGCGGCAGTTCGAGCTTGTCCTCGTCGGCGTGCTGTGCCTGTTGCTCGGCGGCCGCACGAAGGTTGTTGCCGGTGTTTTCCACGTGATCGGGCGTACCCATGGATGCCTCCTGACGTCGGGATGTCCGGGTGGCTTACCCGGTGGGTTGTCCTCCGAAAAGCCGGTCGTACCGTGACGCCCATGTCACCTGACCGCCTCCACATCGCGTCCGACTCTTCGTTCGAGTCGATCGTCGGTTACTCGCGTGCGGTACGGGTGGGCCCGTACGTCGCGGTGGCGGGCACCACCGGGAGTGGCAGCACCGTGGCCGACCAGACGCGAAATGCGCTGCGCCGCATTGAGATTGCGTTGACACAGGCCGGCGCGAGGCTGACCGACGTGATCCGCACGCGGATCTACGTCACCGACATTTCGCACTGGCGCGATGTCGGCGAGGTGCACGCGCAGGTATTCGGTTCGATCCGTCCGGTGACCACCATGGTTGAAGTCTCGGCACTGATCGGACCCGAGTTGCTGGTGGAGATCGAGGCTGACGCCTACGTCGAAGCCTGAACCGGCGGGAAGCTGCCGTCCGGTGCCGGCGGGTATTCGACAGCCTTGATGACAGCTTCCGTCGGCAGCGGTCCGTACAGATGCGGGAACAGCATCGACTCCGGGTCCGTCGCAACCCCCGGCTCCCAACGGACGGTGGCCTCGAGGGCGGAGACGTCAATGTGCAACAACAGCAAATCGCGACGTCCGCGAAAAAGCCGATTCGCGGGTAGATGGACCTGCTCGGGAGTTGACAGATGGATGAAGCCTGCCGACGAATCCGGCTCGATGCCGCCGCGCCTACTCGCTTGCGCCCAGTCCCGCATTCCGCACAGGTGAAGCAGAACACCGGGGGCAGTCATCCTAGCGAGAATGCCCACTTTGCGCCCCGGAAATCCGTGAGAAACGACACACCTCATAACGGTCGGGGAACAAGGCGAAAACTCCGAACGTCTGTCAGAGTGAATTATCGCCAGAACGGAGGAGCCATGAACGCAACTCTGACCAGTCCCGAATTGACCCGGGCCGACCGCTGCGACCGCTGCGGTGCTGCGGCCCGGGTGCGTGCGAAGCTGCCATCGGGAGCCGAGCTGTTGTTCTGCCAGCACCACGCCAATGAGCACGAAGCGAAATTGGTCGAACTGGCGGCCGTCCTCGAGGTGAGCGCCAGCTAAATCCGTCGAACTCGCCCGCCGCAATCAAGGCGGGGCGGGGCGTCTTCGGTAATGCTGGACGGGATGAGCGCCGAAACGCTGAAACCGTCCCGCCACCATTTGTGGCATACCTTCAAAAGGGCGCTTGCCAAAGCTTGGGATGACTCGATTTTCTCCGAGTCCGCGGAAGCTGGTTTCTGGACGTGTCTTTCGACCCCGCCGTTGCTGTTGGGGATCTTGGGCACGTTGGCCTGGGTGGCTCCGCTGTTCGGTCCGGACACGCTGCACTCGATCGTCAATAGCATTCTGTCCACGGTTCGCAGCTTCTTCTCACCCAGTGTCGTCAACGAAATCATCGAGCCCACGATCCGCGACATCACCACTCACGCGGGCGGCGAGGTGGCTTCGCTCGGTTTTCTCATATCGCTGTGGGCGGGCTCCTCGGCCATCTCGTCTTTCGTCGACGCCATCGTCGAAGCACACGACCAGACCCCGTTACGGCACCCGGTGCGGCAACGGTTCTTCTCGCTGTTCATCTACATCGTGATGCTCGTCTTCGTGGTGGTAGCCGCGCCGGTAGCCGTGGCGGGTCCGCGCAAAGTAAGCGAGCACATCCCGATCGGGCTGCAGAACCTGCTGCACTACGGCTATTACCCACTGCTGATTCTGAGCCTGATGGCAGGCGTGACCGTGCTGTACCGGGTAGCCCTTCCGGTGCCGTTGCCCACCCACCGGCTGATACCGGGCACGGTGCTGGCCACCGTGGTATTCGCGGTAGCGACTCTGGGCCTGCGTCTTTATCTCAGGTGGATCGGCAGCACCGGTTACACCTACGGCGCGCTCGCTACGCCAATCGCATTCCTGTTGTTCGCGTTCTTCGGTGGCTTCTCGATCATGATCGGGGCCGAGCTCAACGCAGCCATTCAGGAGGAGTGGCCGGCGCCGGCGACGCACGCCCACCGGCTGCGGACCTGGCTGACGCGGCGCACCGCCGCCCTGACGGGCACGGATGAACCGTCGGAACCGCCCCAGCCCAAAGCCATCCCGGACACCGCGAACGTGAAACCCGGGACGTGATCAGCCCTTCTTGAGCTGGTCGTAAATCTGCTTGCAGTCGGGGCAGACCGGTGAGCCCGGCTTGGCAGCCCGGGTGACGGGAAATACCTCTCCGCACAGCGCCACCACGTGGTTGCCCAGGACCGCGCTCTCGGCAATCTTGTCCTTCTTGACGTAATGGAAGTACTTGGGTGTATCGCTGCCGGTCCCGTCATCGACGCGTTCTTCGGCATCGGTGCGCTCGATCGTCTGGGTGTCCATGCCACATATTGTGCCTTCCGAGCTGGCCACTGACACCGGGGAACCGCCAAGCGATTTCTTGTGCCACAGTGGAGGGATGAAGCGCGGCGCCGAGCTCGGCGGTTTCGATCGCGAGGGCCGGCCGGTATTGATCACCGCTGCCGCACCTTCCTACGAGGTGCAGCATCGGGCTCGGGTGCGCAAGTACCTCACTCTCATGTCGTTCCGAATCCCTGCGCTGTTGCTGGCGGCCATCGCCTACGGCGCCTGGCACAACGGTCTGATCTCACTGCTGATCGTCGCTGCCTCAATTCCGTTGCCGTGGATGGCTGTTCTGATCGCCAACGACCGGCCGCCGCGTGACGCCGACGAACCTCGACGGTTCGACCATGCGCGCAAGCGCACGCCGCTCTTCCCGACCGCCGAACGGCTGGCGCTGGAGCCGCGACGCGCACCGCAGCCGCAACCCGATGCGCAGGTCATCGACGCCGACGGTTCCCGCTAGTCCGCCCACCCGCGCCACTTCTCAGCACATTCTCAGGTCGCCCTCGTATTTCTGCACGTCACAGCGTGTGAGATGGCATGGGGGTGGGAACTCTGCGACCGGGCTTCTCGTTAACCACATGACAAGACAAGCCAATCGGGAGGGCGCAATGGCTAATGCCACCACAGGCCGGGTCGATGAAAGTCTGGATGCTCAAAGCCCGGCTGCAGACCTGGTGCGCGTGTATCTGAACGGCATCGGAAAGACGGCGTTGCTCAACGCCGCCGATGAAGTTGAACTGGCCAAGCGCATCGAGGCTGGGTTGTACGCCGAACATCTATTGCAAACCCGGAAGCGCCTCGGCGAGAACCGGAAACGCGATCTGGCACTCGTCGTCCGCGACGGAGAGGCCGCGCGTCGTCATCTGCTGGAAGCGAACCTGCGTCTGGTGGTTTCGCTGGCCAAGCGCTACACCGGTCGGGGTATGCCGTTGCTGGACCTGATCCAGGAAGGCAACCTGGGTTTGATCCGGGCGATGGAAAAGTTCGACTACGCAAAGGGTTTCAAGTTCTCGACCTACGCCACCTGGTGGATCCGCCAGGCGATCACCCGCGGTATGGCCGACCAGAGCCGGACGATCCGGCTGCCGGTCCACCTCGTCGAGCAGGTCAACAAGCTGGCCCGGATCAAGCGGGAGATGCACCAAAACCTCGGCCGGGAAGCCACCGACGAGGAACTGGCCGCCGAATCCGGCATTCCGGTCGAGAAGATCAACGATCTGCTTGAGCACAGCCGCGACCCGGTAAGCCTGGACATGCCCGTTGGCTCGGAAGAGGAAGCTCCGCTGGGTGACTTCATCGAGGACGCGGAAGCCATGTCCGCCGAGAACGCGGTGATCGCAGAACTGTTGCACACCGACATTCGCAGTGTGCTGGCGACTCTGGACGAACGTGAGCACCAGGTGATCCGGCTTCGTTTCGGCCTCGACGATGGTCAACCGCGCACCCTGGACCAGATCGGGAAGTTGTTCGGACTGTCCCGGGAGCGGGTCCGCCAGATAGAGCGCGACGTGATGTGCAAGCTGCGCCACGGCGAGCGGGCTGACCGCCTGCGGTCGTACGCCAGCTGAGGCGTCGCCGACCTCGAGATAACAGCCTGATAGGAGACGGTGTGCCCGCCGCGCTTGCGCGGCGGGCATACTGCTGCGGTGCAGCGTTTTGGACGAACCACTCGCGCGGCTGGCGAAGTAGACTCGGCGGCAACGGAGGATGCTGAATGAATGACTTGGTTGATACCACCGAGATGTACCTGCGCACCATCTACGACCTCGAAGAAGAGGGTGTAACGCCGCTGCGTGCGCGGATTGCCGAACGCTTGGAGCAGAGCGGGCCGACGGTCAGCCAGACCGTTTCTCGGATGGAGCGCGACGGATTGCTGCGGGTGGCGGGCGACCGGCATCTGGAACTCACCGACAAGGGTCGGGCACTGGCAGTCTCGGTAATGCGCAAGCACCGTCTTGCTGAACGCCTCCTCGTCGACGTCATCGGGTTGCCGTGGGAAGAGGTGCACGCCGAGGCATGCCGGTGGGAGCACGTGATGAGCGAGGACGTCGAGCGCCGACTGGTGAAGGTGCTCGACAACCCGACGACTTCTCCGTTCGGCAATCCGATCCCGGGCCTGCTGGATCTGGGGGTGGGCTCGGAGTTCGACG
>NZ_LZLQ01000069.1 GCF_001673315.1 Mycobacterium asiaticum
GAACTGCCCCCGCTGCCGGGCTTCCCGGGCTTCCAGTTCCCGCCGCTGAACTTCGGCCTGCCGGGCATCAACATCCCGGGCTTCCCCGGACTGGTGCTGCCTGACTTCGGTGCCGCGCTGAGTGGTGGACTGAACACGTTGGTAAACCTGGCCGGCAACCTGGAACTGCCGCCACTGCCGGGCTTCCCGGGCTTCCAGTTCCCGCCGCTGAACTTCGGTTTGCCGGGCATCAACATTCCCGGCTTCCCCGGCTTGGTGTTGCCTGACTTCGGCGCCGCCCTCACCGGCGGACTGAACACGCTGATCAACCTCGGGGCCAACCTGGAGTTGCCGCCGCTACCTGGGTTCCCGGGCTTCCAGTTCCCGCCGCTGAACTTCGGTTTGCCGGGCATCAACATCCCCGGCTTCCCGGGCCTGGTGCTGCCTGACTTCGGCGCCGCCCTCACCGGCGGGCTGAACACGCTGGTGAACCTGGCCGGCAACCTCGAACTACCGCCGCTACCTGGGTTCCCCGGCTTCCAGTTCCCGCCGCTGAACTTCGGCTTGCCAGGCATTGCTATTCCGGGCTTCCCCGGGCTGGTGCTGCCTGACTTCGGCGCCGCCCTGACCGGTGGGCTGAACACGCTGATCAACCTCGGGGCCAACCTGGAACTGCCCCCGCTGCCGGGCTTCCCGGGCTTCCAGTTCCCGCCGCTGAACTTCGGCCTGCCGGGCATCAACATCCCCGGCTTCCC
>NZ_LZLQ01000070.1 GCF_001673315.1 Mycobacterium asiaticum
AAGTCAGGCAGCACCAGCCCGGGGAAGCCCGGAATGTTGATGCCCGGCAAGCCGAAGTTCAGCGGCGGGAACTGGAAGCCCGGGAAGCCCGGCAGCGGCGGCAGCTCCAGGTTGCCGGCCAGGTTCACCAGCGTGTTCAGGCCACCACTCAGCGCGGCACCGAAGTCAGGCAACACCAAGCCCGGGAAGCCGGGGATGTTGATGCCCGGCAGCCCGAAGTTCAGCGGCGGGAACTGGAAACCGGGGAACCCAGGCAGCGGGGGCAGTTCCAGGTTGGCCCCGAGGTTGATCAGGGTGTTGAGGCCGCCGGTGAGGGCTGCGCCGAAGTCAGGCAGCACCAGCCCGGGGAAGCCCGGAATGGCAATGCCTGGCAAACCGAAGTTCAGCGGCGGGAACTGGAAACCGGGGAACCCAGGTAGCGGCGGCAGTTCCAGGTTGGCCCCGAGGTTGATCAGGGTGTTCAGTCCGCCGGTGAGGGCGGCGCCGAAGTCAGGCAGCACCAAGCCGGGGAAGCCGGGAATGTTGATGCCCGGCAGGCCGAAGTTCAGCGGCGGGAACTGGAAGCCCGGGAACCCGGGCAGCGGCGGCAACTCGAAGTTGCCGGCCAGGTTCACCAGCGTGTTGAGCCCGCCGGTGAGGGCGGCGCCGAAGTCAGGCAGCACCAAGCCCGGGAAGCCCGGGATGTTGATGCCCGGCAGGCCGAAGTTCAGCGGCGGGAACTGGAAGCCCGGGAAGCCCGGCAGCGGGGGCAGTTCCAGGTTGGCCCCGAGGTTGATCAGGGTGTTCAGCCCGCCACTCAGTGCCGCGCCGAAGTCAGGCAGCACCAATCCGGGGAAGCCCGGAATCGCGATGCCCGGCAAACCGAAGTTCAACGGCGGGAACTGGAAACCGGGGAACCCGGGCAGCGGCGGCAGCGTCAGGTTGCCGGCCAAGTCCACCAACGCGTTGACGCCGGCATTGAGCGAGGCACCCAGGTTCGGGAGGCTGAAGTTTCCGGCCAGATTCAGGCCGGTCTGCAACGCCTGGTTCAGTCCGGCCGAGATGTTGCCGATCAGCTGTCCACCGGTCTGCGCCAGTGCGGCAAGCGAAGGGAGCGCGCCCGTCAGGTTCGCGGTCAGGTTGAGGCTGAGGTTGGCGCCGAGCGATCCGTTTAATAAAGCGGCAAGTGCAGCGTTGCCTTGGCCAGTCAGCCCGGCACCCAGCGCGGACAACGACGCACCCGCGCCACCCAAGCCGACGCCGAGGTTTGTGATGACTTGACCGGTCTGCGCAAGTCCTGCGCCGAACCCCGAGGCGAGCGCACCGCCGGTTTGCAGTGCCAGACCCGCGCCAAGGCTGGGGAGAGCGGCGAAGGCGCGGACGGCGTTGGCGGCATTGAGCCCGAGCGACCCAGACCCGCCGATCGAGGCGCCCAAACCGCCCAGTGATGCGTTCAGCGCGCCCTGGAATCCGGCGGCGATGTTCCCGAGGCCGATCTCGATGTTGGCCGCGATGTTGTTCAGGTTGAACAACGCCGAGATGTTGACGGCTTCCGCTGACGCGTACGCAGTTGCGCCACGGGTCAAGGTTGCGACGAATTCTTGGTGGTAGGCCGCAGCTTGGGCGCTGACGGCCTGATAGTCGCTCCCAAGCGTGCCGAACAACCGCGCGATCGCGGCAGACACTTCGTCCGCCGCAGCGGGCGCCAAAGCTGTCGTGGCTCCTGCTGCTGTCGAACTGACTTGGACCAATGACGATCCGATGCCAGCCAACTGCTCAGCCGCGGCTTCCACGAACTCAGGTACAGCAATCACAAAAGACATGTCCATCTCCCCAGATGACCCAAATAGACAAGTCGTGACCCAGTGACGCCGGAGCGCCAGTAGGGCAACGCGTGCCCTGTAAGTCCCCAATGTTGGGCACGACTAAACCAGTTATATCTAAGAATTTTCAGTCGCGCTCTTAAATGCGACTGAGCGTCTCGGTGGCGATGTCACCGAGCGGAAACCGTTGTCTGGCAGAGCAAATGCTCCGCCGACGAAAATAACAGGATCAGCGCCAAAAGGGAACTATTCGTCGGCGTGTTCCCTTGACATCGGGGCCGTCTATGCCGCCGGGGGCCCGAAACGACCGACACTCCCGAAACCTGAGAATTAATTTGCAAAGAGCTGCATAAACATGCAACCATCACCCGATGGTCGATGGGATACGAGTGGCAGTCGCCGGGGCCACCGGCTATGCGGGGGGCGAGATCCTCCGATTATTGCTGGGGCATCCGGCGTGCGCGGACGGCCGCATCACAATCGGCGCCGTGACTGCCGCATCCAGCGCTGGCACGACGCTGGGGGAGCACCACCCCCATCTGCTTCCGCTGGCCCAGCGAGTGGTGGAACCCACGGATCTTGCCGTCTTGCAGGACCATGACGTCGTCTTTCTTGCGTTACCGCATGGACACTCCGCGGCTTTGGCCGAACGCCTCGGTCCCGAGACCCTCATCATTGACTGCGGTGCTGATTTCCGGCTCGGCGATCCTGCGGCTTGGGAGCGCTTCTATGGTTCCCAACACGCCGGCAGTTGGCCCTACGGATTGCCCGAGCTACCCGGCGGGCGGGACCAACTAGCCGGAGCGCGCCGTATCGCAGTGCCCGGGTGCTATCCGACGGCAGCACTGCTGGCTCTGTTCCCTGCAGTCGCCGAAGATCTCGTCGAACCAGCCGTCACCGTCGTCGCGGTCAGCGGCACTTCGGGAGCGGGTCGGGCGGCCAAGACCGATCTGCTGGGCGCCGAGGTCATCGGGTCGGCCCGGGCATACAACATCGGTGGGGTCCACCGGCACACCCCCGAGATCGCGCAGGGCCTGCGGGCGGTGACCGACCGAAACGTCACAGTGTCATTCACGCCGGTATTGATCCCGACGAGCCGCGGCATTCTGGCGACCTGCACCGCTCGCACGCTGTCGCCGATCGCTCAGTTGCGTGCCGCGTACGAGAAGGCGTACCTCGATGAGCCCTTCGTACATGTGCTGCCGGAGGGACAGTTGCCCCGCACCGGATCGGTATTAGGTAGTAACGCCGTGCACATCGCCGTGGCCGTGGACGAGGAGGCGTCGACGTTTGTGGCGATTGCCGCGATCGACAACCTGGTCAAGGGCACGGGCGGTGCCGCCGTGCAGTCGATGAACCTCGCCCTGGGCTGGCCTGAGACTGCCGGGCTTTCAGTGGTTGGAGTGGCCCCGTGACCCACACGGACGACGCGAGGACGCTCCGCGCGCAGGGTGTCACCGCACCATCCGGGTTCCGCGCTGCGGGCATAGCCGCCGGCATCAAGGCGTCCGGGGCTCCCGACCTGGCCCTGGTCTTCAACGAGGGACCGGACTATGCCGCGGCGGGAGTAGTCACTCGCAACAAAGTGAAGGCGGCGCCGGTGCTGTGGACCCAGCAGGTGCTGACCACGGGACGGCTGCGCGCCGTGATACTCAATTCCGGGGGTGCCAATGCATGCACCGGCCCCGGCGGCTTTCAGGACGCGCACGCGACGGCCGAGGCGGTTGCGGCGGCTCTGTCGGACTGGGGGACCGAGACCGGAGCGATCGAGGTAGCCGTCTGTTCCACGGGGCTGATCGGTGACCGCCTACCGATGGACAAGGTATTCGCCGGGGTAAGCAGCATCGTGCACGAGATGCACGGCGGGCTGACCGGCGGCGATGAGGCCGCGCGGGCGATCATGACCACCGACACGGTGCCCAAGCAGGTGGCTCTGCACCATCAGAACGGTTGGACGGTTGGCGGTATGGCCAAAGGCGCCGGCATGTTGGCGCCGTCGATGGCCACTATGTTGTGTGTCCTGACCACCGACGCGGTCGCTGCGCCCGCGGCGCTTGATCAAGCGTTACGACGTGCCACGGCACGTACTTTCGAGCGGTTGGACATCGACGGCAGTTGTTCCACCAACGACACCGTGTTGTTGCTTGCGTCCGGCGCGAGTGAAATCACCCCGTCTCAAGACGATCTCGACGACGCGGTGTTGCGGGTCTGTGACGATCTGTGTGCGCAACTGCAGGCCGACGCCGAGGGAGTGACAAAACGCGTCATGGTCACGGTTTGCGGGGCCGCCACCGAGGATGACGCGTTGACAGTAGCTCGTGCGATCGCTCGCGACAGTTTGGTCAAGACGGCAGTATTCGGGTCGGATCCGAACTGGGGCCGGGTCGTGGCCGCCGTCGGGATCGCGCCGGTGGCTTTGGAGCCCGACCGGATCACCGTGTCGTTCAACGGCTCTGTCGTATATCGGGATGAGATGGGAGTGCCCGGCGCGCGCGACGTGGACCTGTCGGGCGCGGACATCGACATCGTCGTAGACCTCGCGATCGGCGACGGTCAGGCGGCGGTTCGGACAACCGACTTGTCGCACGGCTACGTCGAAGAGAATTCGGCTTACAGCTCATGAGCACCGAAACCGCGGCGCTGTCCACGCAGGTGAAAGCTCAAGTGCTGGCTGAAGCCTTACCGTGGCTCAAGCAGTTGCACGGCAAGGTCGTGGTCGTGAAGTACGGCGGAAACGCCATGACCGATGAGACGCTGCGCCGCGCATTCGCCGCCGACATGGCGTTTCTGCGTAACTGTGGAATCCATCCCGTGGTGGTGCATGGCGGTGGACCGCAGATCACCGCCATGCTGCGGCGGCTCGGTATCGAAGGGGACTTCAAGGGCGGATTCCGCGTCACCACACCGGAAGTACTCGACGTAGCCCGGATGGTGTTGTTCGGACAGGTAGGCCGGGAGCTGGTCAACCTCATCAACGCGCACGGGCCATATGCGGTCGGGATCACCGGTGAGGACGCCCAGCTGTTCACCGCCGTGCGGCGCCGAGTCACGGTGGACGGTGTGGACACCGACATCGGTCTGGTGGGTGATGTCGAGCTGGTCAATACCGCGGCTGTGCTGGACCTCATTGCTGCCGGCCGGATTCCGGTCGTGTCGACGCTGGCGCCGGATGCCGACGGCGTCGTCCACAACATCAATGCCGACACCGCCGCGGCGGCCTTGGCCGAGGCCTTGGGAGCCGAAAAGCTGTTGATGCTCACCGACGTCGAAGGCGTGTACACCAGTTGGCCGGACCGCACCTCACTGGTCAGCGAAATCGACACGGCCACACTGGCGCAACTTCTCCCCACGCTGGAGGCCGGCATGATCCCGAAGGTCGAGGCGTGCCTGCGGGCCGTTACCGCCGGCGTACCCAGCGCCCACGTCATCGACGGACGCGTGGAGCATTGCGTGCTGGTCGAGCTCTTCAGCGATGCAGGTACCGGCACCAAGGTGGTGCGCGTCGGTGACGATGCAAAGCCCAGCCACGAGAAGGAGCGGCACAGGTGGTGAACCGATGACGGAGACCATTGCTGTGCAACAGCGTTGGCAAGCGGTGATGATGAACAACTATGGGACGCCCGCCATGGCGTTGGCCGGCGGGGACGGCGCGGTTCTCACCGATGTGGACGGCAAGTCCTATGTCGACCTGCTCGGCGGTATCGCGGTCAACGTGCTGGGCCATCGGCATCCCGCCGTCATCGAGGCTGTCACGAAACAGATGTCGACGCTGGGACACACATCGAATCTTTATGCCACCGAGCCCGGGCTGGCGCTGGCCGAGGAACTCGTCGCGTTGCTCGGAGCAGATCAGCACACGCGAGTTTTCTTCTGCAACTCCGGAACCGAGGCCAACGAGGTGGCGTTCAAGTTGACCCGGCTCACCGGCCGCACGAAAATCGTTGCCGCGCAGGAAGCGTTCCATGGACGCACGATGGGTTCCCTGGCTCTCACCGGACAACCCACCAAACAGGCACCGTTCGAACCGCTTCCGGGCTACGTCACCCATGTTCCGTATGGTGACGCCGACGCGTTGAGCGCCGCGGTCGACGACAGCACCGCCGCAGTCTTTCTCGAGCCGATCATGGGGGAGAGCGGGGTCGTCGTTCCGCCCGAGGACTACCTGGTGACCGCGCGGGAGGTAACCGCGAGGCACGGTACGTTATTGGTATTGGACGAGGTGCAGACCGGAATGGGCCGCACCGGAACGTTTTTCGCCCACCAGCACGACGGCATCACCCCAGACGTTGTCACCCTGGCCAAAGGCCTTGGCGGGGGACTGCCGATTGGAGCGTGCCTGGCGGTAGGCGCGGCCGCCGACCTACTCACCCCCGGGCTGCACGGCAGTACTTTCGGCGGCAATCCGGTCTGCACCGCGGCGGCCTTGGCGGTGCTCAAAGTCCTGGCCGCAGACGACTTGGTACGAGGTGCCGACGTACTAGGCAAATCGCTGCGCAACGGGATTGAATCGTTAGGCCACCCGCTGATAGATCATGTGCGCGGCAGAGGACTTCTGTTGGGCATTGTGTTGTCCGCCGCGCGCGCCAAGGATGCCGAGACGGCGGCGCGCAACGCCGGATACCTGGTTAATGCGGCCGCGCCCAATGTCATCAGGTTGGCCCCGCCGCTGATCATCACCGAATCCCAACTCGACGGCTTCGTCGCCGCCTTGCCGGGCATCCTCGACGCGGCAGGGGAACCCGCCCATGACTAGGCACTTCCTGCGCGACGATGACCTCACCCCTTCCGAACAGGCCGAGGTCCTCGAATTGGCCGCTGAGCTCAAAAGAAGCCCTTTCAGCCGCCGCCCGTTGGACGGACCGCGCGGGGTCGCAGTCATTTTCGACAAGAACTCCACCCGCACCAGATTCTCTTTCGAGATGGGCATTGCCCAACTCGGCGGACATGCCGTTGTGGTCGACGGGCGCAGCACCCAACTGGGTCGCGACGAGACCCTAGAGGACACCGCAAAGGTGTTGTCGCGCTTCGTCGATGCCATCGTGTGGCGGACCTTCGGTCAGGAGCGGCTGATCGCGATGGCCTCCACGGCCTCAGTGCCCGTGGTGAACGCGTTGTCGGATGAGTTCCATCCCTGTCAAGTGCTGGCGGACCTGCAGACCATCGCCGAACGCAAAGGAACACTCGCCGGCTTGCGGATGACCTACTTCGGCGACGGCGCCAACAACATGGCGCACTCGCTGATGCTGGGCGGCGCCACCGCGGGTATGGATGTGTGTGTGGCTGCGCCGCAGGGCTTTACACCGGACCCGCATGTGTTGGCCGCGGCCCGGCAGCGAGCCCAAGAAACCGGTGCCGAGGTGACGGTGACTCATGACGCCGACGCCGGGGCCGCCGGTGCCGACGTTCTGGTGACCGACACCTGGACATCAATGGGTCAGGAGGCCGATGGGCTGGATCGCGTTGGGCCGTTCCGGCCATTTCAGGTCAATCAGCGATTGCTCGGTCTAGCCAACTCAGAAGCCATTGTGCTGCATTGTCTTCCAGCGCACCGCGGCGACGAGATCACCGATGAGGTGATGGACGGTCCGGTCAGTGTGGTGTGGGATGAAGCCGAGAACCGCCTGCATGCGCAGAAGGCGTTGCTGGTGTGGCTGCTGGAGCGGTCCCGATGACGTCCAACGAAGCCAAAGCGGCACCAGAGGTCAGCGGCAACCGGGCCGGCCGGCAGGCCCGCATCGTCGCGATCCTGTCCACCAAAGAGGTGCGCAGCCAGAGCGAGCTGGCGGCGCTGCTGGCCGCCGAGGGCATCGAAGTCACCCAGGCCACCTTGTCGCGCGACCTCGAAGAACTTGGTGCGGTCAAGCTGCGCGGGGCGTACGGCGGGGTCCCGGTCTACGTCGTGCCCGAAGACGGCAGCCCGGTTCGTGGCGTGTCCGGCGGCACCGGGCGGTTGTCCCGGCTGCTCGGAGAGCTACTGGTGTCCACCGACGCGAGCGCAAACCTGGCGGTGCTGCGCACCCCGCCCGGCGCGGCGGACTACCTGGCCAGCGCGATCGATCGGGCGGCGTTACCGTACGTCGTCGGCACCATCGCCGGTGACGACACCGTCTTCGTGGTGGCCCGGGAACCAATGACCGGCGCCGAAGTCGCCATTGCCTTGGAAAAGTTGAAGTAGACCCCAAATAAACTGCTGCAGATTCCTGCCCAGGACCTGCCGAAGCAACAAGGAGAACTGTTCATGTCAGAGCGCGTCATCCTGGCGTATTCGGGCGGTCTGGACACGTCAGTGGCCATCAGCTGGATCGGCAAGGAGACCGGCCGCGAGGTGGTGGCCGTAGCCATCGACCTCGGCCAAGGTGGCGAGGATATGGAGGTGATACGGCAGCGGGCGCTGGACTGCGGCGCCGTCGAGGCCGTCGTCGTGGATGCCCGCGACGAATTCGCCGAGGGTTACTGCCTACCCACCGTCCTCAACAACGCGCTGTACATGGACCGCTACCCGCTGGTCTCGGCCATCAGCCGGCCGTTGATCGTCAAGCATCTCGTCGCGGCCGCACGTGAGCACGGCGGCGGCATCGTCGCGCACGGTTGTACCGGCAAAGGCAACGACCAGGTGCGATTCGAAGTCGGATTCGCTTCGCTGGCACCGGATCTCGAGGTTCTGGCGCCGGTGCGTGACTATGCCTGGACGCGGGAGAAGGCGATCGCCTTCGCCGAAGAGAACGCCATACCGATCAACGTCACCAAGCGCTCGCCGTTCTCGATCGACCAGAACGTCTGGGGTCGCGCGGTGGAAACCGGGTTCCTCGAGCACCTGTGGAACGCCCCCACCAAGGATGTCTACGACTACACCGAAGACCCCACCGTCAACTGGAATACCCCTGATGAAGTCATCGTCGGCTTCGAAAGGGGTGTACCGGTCTCGATCGACGGCAAGCCGGTGACGATGTTGCAGGCGATCGAGGAGCTCAATCGCCGTGCCGGGGCGCAGGGCGTGGGCCGGCTGGACGTCGTCGAAGACCGGCTGGTGGGCATCAAGAGTCGCGAGATCTACGAGGCACCGGGCGCGATGGTGCTCATCACCGCTCACGCCGAACTCGAACACGTCACTTTGGAACGGGAGTTGGGGCGTTTCAAGCGTCAGACCGACCAGCGCTGGGCGGAGCTTGTGTACGACGGGCTGTGGTACTCGCCGCTGAAGGTCGCGTTGGAGAGCTTTGTCGCCAAAACCCAGGAACACGTCACCGGCGAGGTGCGGCTGGTCCTGCACGGCGGCCACATCGCCGTCAACGGCCGGCGCAGCGCCGAGTCGCTCTACGACTTCAACCTGGCCACCTACGACGAGGGGGACACCTTCGACCAGTCGATGTCGAAAGGATTCGTCTACGTCCACGGGTTGTCGTCCAAGCTCTCCGCGCGCCGGGACATGCGGTGACCGCCCCTGGGCTCGAGTGTGAATTCTGCGACGGGACACGCCGCCGAGGCGTCGTCAGATTCACACTCGCGGCGAGAAAAGCCAGACTCACACTCGCGGCGAGAGCAGCACGGTGAGCACCAATCAGGGGTCGCTATGGGGTGGCCGGTTCGCGGGCGGTCCGGCCGACGCGCTGGCCGCGCTGAGCAAGTCCACCCACTTCGACTGGGCCCTGGCCCCCTATGACATCACCGCGTCGCGGGCCCACACCGTAATCCTGTACCGGGCCGGCCTGCTCACCGAGGAACAGCGCGACGGGCTGCTCGCGGGCCTGGACAGCCTGGCCGAAGACGTCGCCGACGGAAGCTTCGGTCCACTCGTCACCGATGAGGACGTGCACGCCGCGCTGGAGCGCGGTCTGATCGACCGGGTTGGACCAGACCTCGGCGGCCGACTCCGGGCCGGCCGGTCCCGCAACGACCAGGTGGCCACTTTGTTCCGGATGTGGCTTCGCGACGCGGTGCGCCGAGTCGCCGACGGGGTGCTCGACGTCGTCGCAGCCTTGGCCGACCAGGCGGGCGCGCACCCGACGGCGATCATGCCCGGCAAAACCCATATGCAGTCCGCTCAACCGATCCTGCTGGCTCACCACCTGCTTGCGCACGCCCAGCCGTTGTTGCGTGATGTGGACAGGCTGGTGGACTTCGACAAGCGCGCCGCGATATCCCCGTACGGGTCTGGCGCCCTCGCCGGTTCGTCGCTGGGTCTGGATCCCGACGCGATCGCCGCGGACCTGGGCTTCGCCGCCGCCGCGGACAATTCCATCGACGCCACTGCGGCCAGGGACTTCGCCGCCGAGGCGGCCTTCGTGCTGGCCATGATCGGCGTCGACCTGTCCCGGCTCGCGGAGGACATCATCATCTGGAGCTCGACGGAATTCGGTTACGTGACCTTGCACGACGCGTGGTCCACCGGTAGCTCGATCATGCCCCAGAAGAAGAATCCCGACATCGCCGAACTGGCCCGCGGCAAATCCGGGCGGTTGATCGGCAACCTGGCCGGACTGCTCGCGACGCTGAAAGCCCAGCCCCTGGCCTACAACCGCGACCTGCAGGAAGACAAGGAACCGGTGTTCGACTCGGTGGCCCAGCTGGAGCTGCTATTACCGGCGATGGCTGGTCTGGTCGGAAGTTTGACGTTCCACGTCGATCGGATGGCCGCGCTGGCGCCCGCGGGCTATACGCTGGCCACTGATATCGCAGAATGGCTTGTGCGGCAAGGGGTTCCGTTCCGCTCCGCCCATGAAGCCGCCGGTGCAGCGGTGCGGGTTGCGGAGCAGCGGGACGTCGGTCTCCAGGACCTGACCGACGACGAACTCGCTGCCATCAGCCCTGAGCTCACCCCGGCCGTGCGCGACGTGCTGACCGTCGAGGGCTCGGTTTCCTCGAGGGACGCCCGCGGCGGCACCGCGCCCGGCCGCGTCGCCGAACAATTGCACATCGTGCGTGATCTCACCGGGCGACTCCGAGGCGCGTTGCAGCGCTGAGCGGCACCACCGGTTCCTTTGCCGGTCAGGTTGGGGCCGATTAAACTTCCAGGTCTGAGTGAGCCAGTGAAATCGATCGACCCTGCAGGTGAACCGGGCGGCCGAGATGTACGTATCAGAGGGGTGGGACCAATGAGCGTCATCGCGGGTGTCTTCGGTGCGCTGCCGCCCAACCGCTATTCCCAGGCCGAGCTCACTGATTTCTTCGTCAGCATCCCCGACTTCGAGGGTTACGAGGACATTGTTCGGCAACTGCACGTCAGCGCCAAGGTCAACAGCCGTCACCTGGCGTTGCCGCTGCACAAATACCCGACGCTGACCGATTTCGGCAACGCCAACCGGATCTTCATCGAAAAGGCGGTGGACCTCGGTTGTGAGGCCCTGACCGGCGCATTGGACGAGGCGGGCCTGCGCCCGCAGGATCTCGACGTCCTCATCACGACGACGGTGACCGGTCTTGCCGTGCCGTCCCTGGACGCCCGCATTGCCGGACGGCTGGGCCTGCGCAGCGACGTGCGACGGATCCCGCTGTTCGGCCTGGGATGTGTGGCCGGAGCGGCCGGAGTCGGACGCCTGCACGACTATCTGCGCGGCGCCGTGGACGGAGTGGCCGCGCTGGTCTCGGTCGAGCTCTGCTCACTGACTTATCCGGGTTACAAGCCGTCGGTGGCAGGTCTGGTCGGTAGCGCATTGTTCGCCGACGGTGCCGCGTCGGTGGTGGCCGTGGGGGAGCGCCGCGCAGAGCAGATCGATGCGCGCGGACCGGCAATTGTGGACTCGCGCAGCCATCTCTACCCCGACTCGCTTCGCACCATGGGCTATGACGTCGGGTCGGGGGGCTTTGAACTGGTGCTGTCCAAGGACCTCGCGGAGGTGGTTCGGGAGAACATCCGCACCGACGTCACCTCGTTCCTGGACGCGCACGGGCTGCGCACTACCGACATCGGGGCGTGGGTGAGCCATCCTGGTGGGCCCAAGATCATCGAGGCGATCAACGAAACTCTGGAGCTGCCGCCGGAGGCTTTGGAGTTGACCTGGCGTTCCCTCGGTGAGATCGGCAACCTCTCGTCGGCGTCGGTGCTGCACGTCCTGCGTGACACCATCGGCAAGCAACCACCCAGTGGCAGCCCCGGCCTCATGATCGCGATGGGCCCGGGCTTCTGCTCCGAACTCGTGTTGCTGCGTTGGCGCTGATGCGCGGCGGACTCGCCCTCGTCCCCTAGAAGACCGGTATGAACAGCACGCAAGACGAACTCATCCGGGCGTTGCGCGCGTCTTTGAAGGAGAACGAACGGCTCAAACGCGACAATCGCGAGTTGCTTTCTGCGGCACACGAACCGGTCGCGATCGTGGGGATGGCTTGCCGCTATCCCGGCGGGGTGGACACTCCGGAAGCCTTGTGGGAGATGGTCAGCGACGGACGCGATGTCGTGTCGGAATTCCCGGCCGACCGTGGCTGGGATCTGACGGGGCTGTTCGATCCCGATCCCGATGCGACGGGCAAGTCCTATACCCGGTCGGGCGGATTCCTCTCGGGCGCGGCTGATTTCGACGCAGAGTTCTTCGGTATCGCGCCCAGCGAAGTGCTGGCGATGGATCCCCAGCAACGCCTGTTGCTGGAGGTGGCGTGGGAAGCGTTGGAGCGGGCCGGGATTGACCCGATGCAGCTGCGAGGCTCGACGACAGGAGTGTTCGCGGGCATCTTCCACGGTTCGTACGGCGGGCAGGGCCGCGTACCGGGCGAGCTGGAGAGATACGGGCTACGCGGCTCCACGCTGAGTGTGGCTTCCGGTCGGGTGGCGTACGTATTGGGTTTGGAAGGCCCCGCGGTCTCGGTGGATACGGCATGTTCGTCGTCGCTGGTGGCGCTGCACCTGGCGGCACGATCGTTGCGGTTGGGGGAGTGTGACCTGGCCTTGGCCGGCGGCGTGACCGTGATGGCCACACCGGCGATGTTCATCGACTTCAGCCGACAGCGGGCCTTGTCGACCGATGGCCGGTGCAAGGCGTATGCGGAAGCGGCCGACGGCACCGGGTTCTCCGAGGGGGCGGGTGCGCTCGTCGTCGAGCGATTGGCTGATGCGCAGCGCCTGGGACACCCGGTGCTGGCACTGTTGCGTGGCTCGGCGGTCAATCAGGACGGGGCCTCGAACGGACTCGCGACACCCCACGGGCCATCCCAGCAGCGGGTGATCCGTGCCGCGTTGGCCAACGCGCGGCTGTCGTCAGCGGATGTGGATCTCGTCGAAGGGCATGGCACCGGGACCACGCTCGGGGATCCGATCGAGGCGCAAGCGCTGTTGGCGACCTACGGGCAGGACCGACCGGCGGATCAGCCGCTGTGGCTGGGCTCCATCAAATCCAACATGGGGCATACGTCCGCGGCGGCGGGCATGGCGGGGGTCATGAAGGTGGCTCTGGCCATGCGCCATCAGCTGATGCCCAAGACGCTGCACGTCAATTCCCCTACGCCGCACGTGGATTGGTCTGCGGGCGCGGTGTCGTTGCTGACCGAGCCGCGGGCCTGGCAGGTCCGGGAGCGACCCCGGCGAGCGGGTGTGTCTTCGTTCGGGATCAGTGGGACGAACGCCCACGTGATACTCGAAGAGAGCGCGCCGCCCTCAGCCGCGGCCACTGTCGAACAAAACCCCTCAACTGCCGTGCCATGGGTGTTGTCTGCTCGCTCTGCGGCAGCGCTCACCGATCAGGCCCGACGGCTGCAGGCGCGGGTGGCCGACGATCCCGAAGTGAACCCGGTCGACATCGGTTGGTCGCTGGCGACGACGCGATCGATGTTCGAGCACCGTGCCGTAGTTGTGGGGGCGGACCGTGAGCAGTTGGTGGCGGGACTGGCCGGTTTGGCCACCGGCGACCCCGGACCGGCTGTGGTGGTCGGCCGGTCGAGCGGCGCACCGGGCCGGACGGTGTTCGTCTTTCCCGGCCAAGGGTCGCAGTGGCAGGGCATGGGCGTTGAATTGTTGGACAGCTCAACGGTGTTCGCCGATCAGATGCGCCTGTGCGAGAAGGCGCTCGGTGAATATGTCTCGTGGTCGCTGACCGACGTGATCCGCGCGGCTCCGGGTGCCCCCGCGCTGGAGCGGGTGGACGTAGTGCAGCCGGTCCTGTGGGCGGTGATGGTGTCGTTGGCCGAGTTGTGGCGCTCCGTCGGCGTGGTGCCAGACGCAGTCATCGGCCACTCGCAGGGTGAAATCGCAGCCGCTTATGTGGCCGGCGCGTTGTCCTTGGAGGACGCCGCCAGGGTGGTGGCATTGCGCAGCCAACTGCTAGGGCAACTTTCGGGGTCCGGCGGCATGGTCTCGGTGGCCTGCGGTGCGGCACGGGCTGACGAATTGCTGACCGAATTCGGCGATCGGTTGAGCATTGCCGCGGTCAACGGCGTTTCGGCGGTAGTGGTCAGCGGCGAGGTGCGGGCTCTCGAGGAGTTGCTGCGGCGGTGCGAAGACGAAGAGGTGCGCGCCCGCCGGATCGACGTCGACTATGCGTCACATTCGGCACAGATCGAGACGATCCGCACGCCACTGGTGCAGGCGCTGTCCGGCATCGCCGGGCGCTCATCTTCGGTCGCATTCTTCTCCACGGTTACCGGCGAATTGATGGATACTGCGGGGCTGAATGCCGAGTACTGGTACCAGAGCGTGCGGCAACCGGTGCGGTTCGAACACGCGGTACGCAGTGCCGCGGCGGACGGCTATCGGTTGTTCATCGAATCCAGTCCGCACCCGGTACTGATCGCCGGGATCGAAGACACCGTCTCAGATGTCGCCGTCATCCCGTCGCTGGGCCGTGACGCCGGCGGGTTGGACAGGTTCCTGCTCTCCGCCGGTCAGGCCAATGTGGCTGGCGTGCAGGTAGATTGGCGAACGACATGCGCGGGCGGGAGGCGTGTCGACCTGCCGACCTACCCGTTCCAGCGGCAGCGCTTCTGGCTCCGCCCGAGTTCGACCTCCGCGGACATCGGCGGCCTCGGGGTGCGGGCGGCCGAGCATGCGATGTTGGGCGCCGTGGTGGACCGGCCCGATTCCGGCGGTGTCGTTCTGACCGGCCACCTTTCGACCGTCGACCAACCGTGGCTGGCCGATCACGCCGTTGCCGGGACGCTGCTGCTACCCGGGGCCGCTTTTGTGGAACTGGCCCTGCGCGCGGGCGACGAAGTCGGCTGCGGAGTCGTGGAAGAATTGACTTTGTCGGCGCCGTTGCTGTTGTCGACTGCTGATCGCCTCGGTTTGCAGGTCGTGGTTGGTCCCGACACCGGATCGCGGCAGCGGAGCATTGCGGTGTATTCGGCTGCGGCACATGATGGGTCGTCCTGGATTCAACACGCCGAGGGCGTATTGAGTGCGGATGTGGTGCAACCGAGCGCCGAGTTGTCAAGGTGGCCGCCGGCCGGTGCGGTCGCAGTGGATGTCACCGGTGCGTACGCACAGTTGGCCGCACGTGGGTACGAGTACGGCCCGGCATTCCAGGGTTTGCGGGCGATGTGGCAGCGCGGCAACGAGGTCTTCGCCGAGGTGGCCGTCCCGGCAGATGCCGGTGTGGCGATGGGCGGCTACGAGATTAATCCGGTGTTGCTCGACGCGGCCCTGCACGCGATGGGCGTGGTCGGCGAGCAGACCCAGACGATGCTGCCGTTCTCGTGGCAGGGGATCTGCTTGCACGCGGCCGGGGCGTCTCAGGCGCGGGTGCACATCGCGCCGGTCGGTGTGGAGTCTGTATCGATCGAACTGGCCGATACGTCGGGCTTGCCGCTGTTGTCCGTTCGCGAGCTTTCGGTTCGCCCGGTGTCGGCGGACCAACTGACGCCGGTGATCCGTGGTGTCGGTGGCGGGCTGCTGCAGGTGTCGTGGTCTCCGGTAGCCTTGCCGCGCAACGGGATTCCCCGTAGTGACACCTCGGTGTGGGAGGTCGGCGCTCGCCGCCTAGGCGCGGAATCGGTGTATGCCGCCTTGCATGACGCGTTGACGACGTTGCAATCCTGGCTGGCTGCTGATGCTTCCGGGACGTTGGTGGTGCTGACGTATGGTGCAGTCGGGCGGCATGACGAAGAGGTAGCTGACCTGGCGGGGGCGGCGGTCTGGGGAATGGTGCGTTCGGTCCAGGCCGAGCACCCGGGGCGCGTGGTGCTGGTGGATTCGGACGGGTCGGTGGAGGTGGCGGCCGTCGTCGGCTGTGGTGAGCCACAAGTCCTGGTCCGCGACGGCCAGACGTATGCGGCCCGGCTGACTCCGGCAACCGACGGGCCCCTGCTCGAGTTGCCGCCGCGGAACTGGCGGCTGGTAACCGGCCCCGGAGGTACATTCGAGGACCTGGCCGTGCGCCCCTGGCCGCAACCGGAGTTGGCGGCCGGCCAGGTGCGGGTCGCAGTCGCGGCGGTGGGAGTGAACTTCCGGGATGTGCTGGTGGCGTTGGGCATGTATCCGGGCGGCGGCGAATTGGGCGTTGAAGGTGCCGGGGTGGTCGTAGAGGTCGGTCCCGGCGTGACGGACCTCGCGGTCGGCGACGCGGTCATGGGACTGCTCGGGTTGGTCGGGTCCGAGGCAGTCGTGGATGCGCGCCTGGTGACTGCGGTACCGCGAGGGTGGTCCGTGCAGCAGGCGGCCGGGGTGTCGGCGGTGTTCCTCACCGCGGTCTACGGCCTCGCGGTCTTGGCGGGCGTCAAGAGCGGTCAACGAGTGCTGGTGCACGCCGCCACGGGTGGTGTCGGGATGGCGGCCGTGGCGCTGGCGCGCCACTGGGGCTTGGAGGTTTTCGCCACCGCGAGCCGTGGCAAATGGAACACGTTGCGGGCAATGGGCTTTGACGACTCACATATCGGGGACTCGCGCACCCTGGACTTCGAAGAGAAGTTTCTGGCCACCACGAAGGGTGGTGGCGTCGACGTCGTGCTGAACTCGCTGGCGGGCGAATTCGTCGACGCATCACTACGTCTGCTGCGACATGGCGGTCGCTTCATCGAGATGGGCAAGACCGACCTGCGCAACCCGCACACCGTCGCGGAACGGCACCCGGGCATCCAGTACCAAGCGTTCGATCTCATCGAGGCCGGCCCGGACCGGATCAGCCAGATGTTGGGTGAGTTGACCCGTCTGTTCGCGACCGGTGCGCTGGAACCGTTGCCGGTCCGGACATTCGATGTGCGGTGTGCCTCGGCGGCATACCGCTTCGTGAGTCAGGCCCGCCACATCGGCAAGGTGGTGCTGACGTTACCCGACGGGCCCGGCGGGCTGCGCGGTTCCACGGTGATCATCACCGGCGGCACCGGAATGGCGGGCGGCGCACTGGCGCGTCACTTGGTGACCCAGTACGGCGTAAAGCACGTGGTGCTGGTCAGCCGGCGCGGCGAGCGCGCTCCGGGCGTCGCGACGTTGATGGCTGACCTGGCCGAGCGCGGTGCGCAGGTGTCGGTGCGGTCCTGCGACGTGGCTGATCGCGACGCAGCGGCCGAACTAATTGCCGAATTCGCCGATGCGCGCGGGGTTTTCCACGCCGCCGGACTGCTCGACGACGGGCTGTTCGTCGCCTTGACCCCCGATCGGGTAGACACCGTGCTGCGCGCCAAAGTTGACGGCGCGTGGAATCTGCACGAGCTGACCCAGCACACGAACCTGGTTGCCTTTGTGATGTTTTCGTCGCTGGCCGGCATCATCGGCACACCCGGACAGGCGAACTACGCAGCGGCCAACAGCTTCCTAGACGGGCTGGCGGCCCACCGCCGCGCCCGCGGCTTGGCGGGATTGTCGATTGCCTGGGGGCTGTGGGAGCAGGCGAGTTCGATGACCGAGCACCTCGCCGCGCGGGATAAGACCCGCATGAGCCGATTCGGACTAGCCCCCCTGCCGACGGAACTGGCCATGCGGATGTTCGACGCGGCCATGCTCAGCGACCGCGGATCGGTGGTGGCCGCGCCCATCGACCACACTGACCACACCGCTGCGGGAGGTGACGACGGCGCCACCCTGCCGCCCATATTGAGCCAGCTCCTCGCTCGTCCGCAGCGGCGGGTCGTCGCCGATGCCGACGTCGTGTCGACGTCAGCCACCGGCCTGGCCGCACGGTTGAGCGGCATGACCGCTGAGCGGCGGCGCGGTGAACTGGTGGCGTTGGTGGGCCGCAACGCCGCAATGGTGTTGGGGCGGTCCGACAGTGCGGATATCGGTGCGGATCGGGCCTTCCGAGACCTCGGGTTCGATTCTCTGACGGCGGTGGAACTGCGCAACCGGCTGAAAGCCGCGACCGGACTCACGCTGTCGCCCACCCTCATCTTCGATTACCCCACACCCATAGCGCTCGGTGAACACCTCGACACCCGGTTAGCCGCCACCGGCGGGCATCAGCCGGACCGCATCGACCGCTTCAACGACATCACCCGCGAACTGCAAGCCCTGATCGGTCAGTCCGACTGGGCACCGGAGGACAAGGCGCACCTGGCCACTCGGCTTCGCTCCCTGCTGTCCAGGCTGGAGATTCAAGAGATTCAAGCTGCCGATGACGGCAGTGACGACGCAGACATCTTCTCCGCCAGTGAAAGTCAACTTTTCGCCATCCTCGACGAAGAACTCGGCTCCTAACCGATGCCAGGAAGTCCAGTGCCGGAAACCGAGAAGCACCTCGATTACCTGAAGCGCCTCACCGCCGACCTGCGCCGAACCCGTCGCCGACTCTCGGAGGTGGAGGGAAAGCTTTCCGAGCCGGTGGCGGTGGTGGGCATGGCATGCCGCTATCCGGGCGGCGTCGACTCCCCGGAAGCGTTGTGGGAGATGGTGACCGATGGGAGAGACGCGGTATCGGACTTTCCCGCCGATCGCGGCTGGGATGTTGCCGGTCTGTTCGACCCCGACCCGGACGCCCGGGGCAAAATGTACGTGCGTCAGGGTTCCTTCCTCGCCGACGCTGGTGATTTCGACGCCGGGTTCTTCGGCGTGGGGCCCAACGAAGCACTGGCGATGGATCCCCAACAGCGATTGATGCTGGAACTGTCGTGGGAAGCCTTGGAGCGAGCCGGTATTACCCCACTCGGACTGCGGGGGTCCGCAACCGGCGTCTTCGTAGGGGTGATCCATGCCGGCTACGGAGGTGAGGTCACAGGCGAACTCGAAGGCTACGGTTTGACCGGTTCGACATTGAGCGTGGCATCTGGGCGGGTCTCCTACGCGCTGGGTTTGGAGGGGCCGGCTGTCTCGGTGGACACGGCGTGTTCGTCTTCCTTGGTGGCGATGCATATGGCGGCGCACTCGTTACGTTCCGGCGAAACCGATTTGGCGTTGGCCGGGGGCGTGACCGTGATGGCCACCATCGGTGCGTTTGTAGAGTTCAGCCGGCAACGAGCGCTCGCTCCCGACGGTCGTTGCAAGGTTTACGCCGGTGCCGCCGACGGCACCGCCTGGTCCGAAGGGGCCGGGGTACTGGTGCTGGAACGGCTGGCCGATGCCCGGCGGCTGGGTCATCCGGTGTTGGCGTTGCTGCGCGGATCTGCCGTGAATCAGGACGGTGCCTCCAATGGGTTGACCGCGCCGAACGGTCCAGCGCAGCAACGGGTTATCCGGGCGGCACTGGCCAGCGCCGGTTTGACCACGGCAGAAGTGGACGTAGTGGAGGGCCACGGCACCGGGACCACATTGGGTGATCCCATTGAAGCTCAGGCCCTTTTATCGACGTACGGACAGGATCGTCCAGCCGCCCAGCCGCTGTGGCTCGGGTCGATCAAGTCCAATATTGGTCATACGTCGGCCGCCGCAGGAGTCGCCGGCGTGATCAAGATGGTGCAGGCGATGCGGCACGGCGTGATGCCCAAGACGTTGCATGTGGATGTGCCGACGCCGCACGTGGATTGGTCGGCGGGCGCTGTCTCGCTGTTGACCGAGTCGCGGCCGTGGCCGGAGGGCGACACACCCCGGCGGGCCGGGGTGTCGTCGTTCGGTATCAGCGGAACGAACGCGCACGTGATCGTGGAGGAGGCACCGTCCAAATCGGACGAGGTTGCCCCGCCAGCAGATACGGCAGACCCTGTTCCCTGGGTGATCTCCGCGCGTTCGTCAGAGGCGTTGCGGCGGCAGGCCGAACGCTTGTCGGCGCACGTGCGCGCCGACCAGAGCGCGACCGTGGCCGATGTCGGTTGGTCGCTCGTCACCACTCGGTCGATGTTCGAGCATCGGGCGGTTTTGGTGGGCGCGGATCGCGCTGAGTTGTCGGCCGGCTTGGCGCGGGTGGCCGCCGGGGACCCAGGCACCGGTGCGGTGGCGGGGCGCGTCGGCACGTCGCGCAACCTGGTCTTCGTGTTTCCCGGGCAGGGGTCCCAACGGTTGGGAATGGGCCTGCGGCTGTACCGACGTTTCCCGGTGTTCGCGCGAGCATTCGACGAGGCGGCGGCTGCGCTGGACCCCCACCTGCGGTTGCCGCTGCGCGAGGTGATCTGGGGCACCGATCCGGAGTTGCTGGAAAACACCGAGTTCGCCCAGCCGGCTCTGTTCGCGGTGGAAATGGCGCTGACAACACTGCTGGAATCATGCGGTGTGCTGCCGGACTTCGTGATGGGGCATTCTGTGGGTGAGATCAGCGCGGCGTGCGTGGCCGGGGTGCTGTCGTTGCCCGACGCCGCAAAATTGGTCGCAGTGCGCGCCAGGCTGATGGCGGGCCTTCCGTCAGCTGGGGTGATGGTGGCCGTGGCCGCAGCCGAAAGTGAGGTCGCGCCGTTGCTTGCCGGGGGCGTGGACATCGCGGCCGTCAACGGGCCTGAATCGGTGGTGATTTCGGGTGCCGAGGCCGCGGTGAACGAGGTTACGGCAGAACTCACGCGGCAGGGCCGCCGCGTGCATCGGTTAGCCGTTTCGCACGCCTTCCATTCGGTCCTGATGGAGCCGATGCTGCAGGAGTTCGCCGCGTCGTTGGCTGATCTCGCAGCCGCACCGCCGCGAATCAGCCTGGCCGCCAATGTAACCGGACAGCTGGCCGGGCCGGGGTATGGATCGGCTGAGTACTGGGTGCAGCATGTGCGACGACCGGTGCGCTACGCCGACGGTGTCGAGACCGTCGCGTCGCTGGGGGCTGCCACGTTCATCGAAGTGGGGCCCGCCGCGGGTCTGACCGCCTCGCAAGAGCATTCGGTTCCAACGATGGCCAAAGACCATCCGGACGATGCCTCGGTGCTGACCGCAGTGGCCCAATTGTTCGTCACAGGCGTAGGCGTGGACTGGGCCGCAGTGTTCGCCGGCCGGGGCGGGCGGCGGGTAGCGCTGCCAACCTACGCCTTTGTGCGGAAACGGTTCTGGCTCAACCCCACCAACGTCGGCCGCGGGGACGTGGCGGGCGCGGGATTGACGGGGGCTGGGCATCCCTTGCTGCGCGCTGTGGTCGAGCGACCGGATTCAGGTGGGGTGGTCCTGACCGGGCGGCTGTCGCTGGCTGACCAGCCGTGGCTGGCGGATCACGCGGTCGGTGGGACGGTGTTGTTCCCGGGAGCCGGGTTCGTCGAACTGGCAATCCGGGCCGGCGATGAAGTCGGCTGCCCGATTGTGGACGAGCTGACGTTGTCGGCACCGTTGGTGCTGCCGGCCGGAGGCGGTGTGCAACTGCAGGTGGTTGTGGATGCTGCCACCGAGTCGGGTGCCAATGTGTGGATGTATTCCCGTGCCGCGCAACAAGGATCCGTCTGGGTGTTGCACGCCCAAGGAGTGTTGACCCCGGGGCCGGGGGACCCCGTCGCGGAGTTGTCGCAGTGGCCGCCGGTGGGAGCGACGGCGGTCGACGTGACGGGATCCTATGATCGGCTGACCGCGCGGGGCTATGGTTACGGCCCGGCTTTTCGCGGCATGCGGTCCGTTTGGCGGCAGGGAACCGAAATTTTCGCCGAGGTCACGCTGCCAGACGCCGTCGGTGACTCGGTGAGCGGCTTCGGGATTCACCCAGCCATGCTGGATGCTGCGTTGCACGCCATGGGTGTGCTGGACGATCAGGATTCGATCCTGTTGCCGTTCTCGTGGCAAGGCGTCGCGCTGCACGCCGCTGGCGCCACCCGGGTCCGGGTTCGCCTGGCGCCGGCCGGTGACGGGGCGGTTTCGGTCGAGGTAGCCGACACCCGCGGATTGCCGGTGCTGACCGTGCAGCGGTTGGCCACGCGACCGGTGTCGTCCGATCAGCTGTTAGAGGCGACCTCGCCGGCGACGAGCCATGACGGACTGCTGGAGCTGTCCTGGGTGGCGCTCACACTTGGCAGCAACCCGATCGATCGCCCCGAGATGGTGGTCTGGGAACACAGACCGACCGATGCGGGTATGCCGAAGTCGGTGCGCGCTGCCACCCACGAGGCCCTCGGTGTGTTGCAGTCGTGGTTGAACAGCGACGACGCGGGGTTGTTGGTTGTCGTGACTACCGGGGCGATCGACTTGGCGGGTACGGCCGCCCCTGATCTGGCCGGCGCGGCGGTGTGGGGGCTGGTGCGCTCCGCGCAAGCCGAGCACCCGGGACGCGTGGTGCTGGTGGACACCGACGGGTCGGTGGACCTGTCGGACGTAATCGGCTGCGGCGAACCACAATTATTCGTTCGCGCGGGGGTGGCCTACGGGGCACGGTTGACACCCGTCGACGCACCGGCGGTGTTGGAACTTCCCGAAGACCCGTCGCCATGGCAACTGGTCGCCGGCGCAGGCGGCACATTGGACGAGCTAGCGCTGCGGTCATCTCCGATGCCCGAGTTGGCTGCGGGTCAGGTCCGGGTGGCGGTTGCTGCGGTCGGGGTCAACTTCCGGGACGTTCTGGTGGCGTTGGGAATGTATCCGGGTGCCGCGCAGGTGGGGGCTGAGGGTGCCGGCGTGGTTGTCGAGGTGAGTCCCGACGTCACCACCTTTGCCGTGGGGGATCGGGTGATGGGCATCCTGGGTGTTGCCGGGTCAGAAGCTGTGGTGGATCAGCGTTTGGTGGTACCGGTGCCGGACGGGTGGTCGCTGCCGGAAGCCGCGAGCGTGCCGGTGGTGTTCTTGACGGCTTTCTATGCGCTGTCGGTGTTGGCCGAGGTGAAGGCCGGTCAGAAGGTTCTGATCCATGCCGCGGCGGGCGGCGTGGGAATGGCAGCGGTACAACTGGCCCGGCATTGGGGGCTGGAAGTCTTCGCGACCGCCAGCCGAGGTAAATGGGACACCCTGCGTGCCTTGGGGTTTGACGATTCACACCTCGCCGATTCCCGCTCGCTGGCCTTCGAGGACAAGTTTTGGCTCGCCACCGGCGGCACCGGTGTGGACGTGGTGCTGAACTCTCTGGCCGGAGAGTTCAACGACGCGTCCCTGCGGCTGCTGCCGCGGGGCGGTCGGTTCATCGAGATGGGCAAGACCGACATCCGCGACCCGCAGCGCATCGACGAAGTCCACCCGGGTGTGAGCTACCGGGCGTTCGACCTGATGGAGGCAGGTCCGGCGCACATTGCGCAGATGTTCGCCGAACTGATGAGGTTGTTCGACGCGGGTGTGTTGAAGCCATTGCCGTTGCGGGCCTGGGATATTCGATCCGCGCCCGAGGCGTATCGCTTTCTCAGCCAGGCGCGCCACGTCGGCAAGGTGGTGCTGACTCTGCCCGGCGGGCCGGGGGTCGGCTTGTCGTCCGGCACAGTTCTGATCACCGGCGGTACCGGTATGGCGGGCTCGCTGCTGGCCCGTCATCTTGTACGCGGATATGGCGTACGTCATTTGGTGCTGGCCAGCCGGCGGGGGGAAGCGGCCGCTGGGGCCGGCGAATTGGTGGCGGAGTTGGCGCAGGACGGCGCTCACGTCAGCGTGGTGGCGTGCGATGCGGCCGACCGGGCGCAGGTAGCCCGACTCTTGGCTGAACTGCCCGACCGATATCCGTTGTCCGGGATCATTCACGCGGCCGGTGTGCTCGACGATGCCGTGATCGCGGGGTTGACCGAAGAACGCATCGATACGGTGTTGCGGGCCAAAGTGGATGCGGCGTGGAACCTGCACGAGCTCACCCAGGATCTGAATCTCGCTGCCTTCGTGATGTTTTCGTCGGTCGCAGGGGTCGTCGGTTCGCCCGGTCAGGGCAATTATGCGGCGGCGAACAGCTCAAGGGCCTGCCGGCTGGACAGCGGCGCCAAACCGAGCCGGCTGATCCGGGCTTTGTCCCGGTCGCCGAGATGTTGCGTCATGGCCGACGCTTCTTCCCAAAGTCCCCAGGCCAGCGATGTCGCCGGCAATCCCAGGTCGCGCCGATAGGCCGCAAGCCCGTCGAGGAAGCTGTTCGCCGCCGCATAATTGCCCTGACCGGGCGAACCGACGACCCCTGCGACCGACGAAAACATCACGAAGGCA
>NZ_LZLQ01000071.1 GCF_001673315.1 Mycobacterium asiaticum
CCGCCGCCACCGCCGCCGCCGCGGCCGGCCGCAGTGTTCGTACCGGCCGCGCCGGCGCCGCCGGTGCCACCAGTACCTCCGGTGGTGCTGCCGGTCGACCCGACAACGTTGCTCGCACCGGCACCACCGGCGCCGCCGGTGCCGCCACCGCCGAACGCGCCGCCGTCGACGCCGATGCCACCGGTGCCCCCAGTGCCTCCGGTGCCACCGGCCTGCGACTGCCCGAGGCCGCCGAAGCTGGGGTTGGCCAAGATGCCTTCGCCGTGGCCGCCTTGGCCCCCGGCTCCACCGGTACCCCCGTTCCCGCCAGCACCGGTCCCGCCATTGGCACCATCGACGCCTAACCAACCAGATCCCCCGCCGGCCCCGCCGGCACCGGCGGCTCCGCCGATGCCTCCGGTGCCACCGTCACCGCCGGTACCGGCAACCAGGTTGGGCCCGCCGGAGAAGCCGGCCCCGCCAGCACCACCAGTGCCTCCGGTGCCGCCATGCCCGCCAAGTCCGCCGGCACCACCATCACCGACAAACATCCCGCCCACACCACCGGCTCCGCCGACCCCACCGGTACCGCCGGCATACGCGTTACCGCCGGTGTCACCATTGAGGCTGCCCAGCGTGCCGTTGTTTCCCTGAGAACCCGGCGCGCCCTGACCGCCCATACCTCCCGCGCCGCCGTCTCCCGCGTTGCCGGAGTACCAGGCCCGGCCGCCCATACCGCCGGCACCCCCGGTGCCACCCATACCGTTGTTCACGCCGGCCACGCCGAGGGTGCCAGTGCCGCCAGCGCCGCCCATGCCGCCGTTGCCCATCAGCCAACCGCCAGCCCCGCCAGCGCCGCCGGCACCGCCGGCGAATCCCATGCCGCCGGCCCCACCGTTGCCGATGAACCCGGCGCTTCCGCCGCTTCCGCCGGCCACGTTCGTACCGGCGACGGGGCTATAGCCCGTGCCACCGTCACCGAGTAACAAACCGCCCGCGCCACCGGTTGGGTTAGCCGCTGTTCCCGCGGCACCGTTGCCGATCAAGCCACGTCCGATCAGCATTTCAGTCGGCGCATTGATGAACGGGTCGAACAACTGGCCGAACGGACTGTTGATCCAGGCTTGGCCGGCCGTGTGGATCGGGCCGTAGACAAAACTCTGGAACGCGCTTCCGAGGGGTGAACCGACTGCCGCCAGGGGCGATGCGGCGGCAGCATCAGCCGCCGCGTACATGAACGCACCCGAGTTCAACGTCTGCACAAACTGGTTGTGGAACAGCGCCACCTGTGAGCTCAGGGCCTGATACTCCTGGCCGAAATTGCCGAACAAGGCAGAAATCGCCGCGGACACCTCGTCCTGCGCCGCCGCCGCCAGCTGCGTCGTGGAAGCCGCCGCCGCCGAATTCGCCGAACTGACCACCGAGCCGATCCCAGTCAAGTCTGCAGCTGCGGCGGCAAAAGCCTCAGGGACTGCGATCACGTAAGAGGACATCTATGTCTCCAAATAGCTAGCGGGGAGGCCCCAAACTCGCGGCGGCCTTCGAATCGTTTCGAAGAGTACGCGCGCTATCGCGATTTGCAGAATGTTTTCCGCCAACTTTTTTGGAGTAATTTTCTTTGCTGGAAATATTAACTTAAAGGTATATGGAGTTACATATGCGCATCAAGATGTCAGTTAATATTGCCGTAAATGGCGGCGTACATATAGTTAAAGGTAATTAGCATTTAAGCTATTGGTTGTTATCCCGGCTTGGCCTCCCGTACAGGCAACTAGCTGCGCTCTTTCCCCGCGGTACAGGACGGGCGTCAGGGTATTGACAGGGGTCGGATCGTCGATTACGAAGCGTAGAAGTTCGCGTACGCCAGCGCCGGAGATAAATTCGCTCTTTTACACCAATTGCACGACTTGCACGCCGCACAGGTGTGAACAGAAACTTAGCGGAGCCATTCAGTTTGATGGCGTGCAAAGCACTGGATACGACTATCTAGAGAAGTGTGTCGGAGTTGCCGGATTATGCCACTGATCGACAGGTCTGATTATGCGACCGTGCATCGATGGCGGGTAGTGCGGGCACCTGGGTGCCGGATGCTGACGCGTTCGGGGATTCCTGACGACGTGCGCGGGATCCGCGTTGGTGACGCGGTTAACCAACTAACCCAGTTCAGCGTAGGTGCGCAAAATGGCCGCGGCGACGAGCGCCTGCAGACTCGTCCCCTCATCCGCCGCCACTCGCTTCAGCGCGCGATGCATAGGCCGCGGCAAATCGAGCGATGTCCGCACCCCGCCACTGATGCCCCGGTGGGACATCGACGCGCGAGCCAGCGCAGCAGGGTCCTGCAGTCCTGCGTCGATAGCGTTGCGAATCAGTTCGCCCATGGTGGTGTCCAGGTCCAAGGCGCGCCTTTTGAGACCTGTGCGCACCGCAGGATGAAAGTGCAACGTGGTGCGCATTGTTTCGTACATCACCGGCGACGGCGAGGACGTCTCACGTGCGGCGTCGTCGTAGCCTTGGAAGGCACTCGCGGCTCGCGCGGTCGCCGCGGCTCCGGTCGGCCGGCGAATCACCGCGTCGCGCACCACCTCGGCGATTGAAAGCTTCTCAGTCATGCCTGCGCCGCCTCGCCCTCGACCCACAACTCCGCCATTAACTCGTCGAACACGGCTTCAAACTCTGCCAAATGACGCGGTATGGCGCGGCCGAACGCTCGCTCGATTGCAATCCGATGAGGCACGCTGTTGCGCAGCACCGGGGCTTTCGCCTCATTCAAGGCGCGCGGCATCGCGGTTGCTTCAGGCTTACGCGTATCCACCAGCGTGAGCAGGATAGTCGTGGGACGGTGCTGGGTGATGTCCAGCGTCGGCCAAAGCCGGTCGATGTCCGCTGGGCGCGGCCCGGTCGGAATGATGACGAGATCGGCTGCGTCGATCGCGGCATCGATCGCCGCCGCCACCCCAGGCGGGCTATCTATCAGCACTAGCTCATCCGGTTCGCAGGACAGCGCCCGCACCTCGGCCGCCGTCCCGGGGCTCACATCGAACGGCAACGGCGTCCCCAGATGCGCAGCCCGATCGGCCCACGACGATGCTGAGCCCTGCGGATCGGCATCAATGACGCGCACTGCAACCCCGCGCCGCACCGCGGTGGCGGCCAAGAACATCGCGGTCGTCGTCTTTCCGACGCCGCCCTTGGTGTGCACCAGCGACCAGATCACTGCTCTCCGACGAACCGTGAGGAACCCGCAACATAGCTTTTCATCCAAACAGTGGTGGGCAGTGCCGACGTCCGTCTCAGCGCCGCCAAATCAACATCAACACGGCACTCAGGATCGACGATCCTTGCAGGCCTCTTCCCCGCAAGCGTCCGCACGAAGGACCCGACCCTTCGTGTCAGACTCAGAACTCTCCCGAAACCTGACGCTACTGAATTCTGTGTGAATTTTGAATGCGTTTTAACTTACTCGGTTGGAAAAAGTCCAGGTCTGCTTCAAATCGGAAATCGTCGGACAATAAACGAAGTCTCGCCGAGTGTGTCACTCAGGGATGCGTGGACCGACTGACCTGCGGCGGTACATACGCCCCTCGAGGGAACCCGTCGTTGTCACACCCCTCCCCTACAGTTGCTGCTGTGTTCGTCACCGGCGGCAGCATCGTCTACAGCGCATCGGATCTCGCGGCCGCCGCGCGCTGCGAGTATGCGCTGTTGCGGAATTTCGACGCCAAGCTGGGCTGGGGGCCGGCCGTGTCGGTTGAAGACGAAATGCTTGCTCGCACAGCAGCTCTCGGTGACGATCATGAACACCGCCGGCTCGATCGGCTGCGCGAGGAGTTCGGCGGCGCCGTCGTTGTCATCGGCCGGCCCGCCTACACCCACGCCGGGCTGACGGCCGCCGCGGCGGCCACCCAGCGGGCCATCACCCAGGGTGCCCCGGCTGTGTACCAGGCGGCGATGTTCGACGGGCGTTTCGTGGGTTTCGCCGACTTTCTGATCCGTGACGGTGACCGGTATCGGGTCACCGACACGAAGCTGGCCCGCTCCGCGAAGGTCACCGCGCTGTTGCAACTGGCGGCCTACGGTGACGCACTGGCCGCCGCGGGCGTGCCGATCGCCCCTGAGGCGGAGCTGGAACTCGGCGACGGGACGGTAGTCCGCTACCGGTTGGATGAGCTGGTCCCGGTGTACCGTTCCCAGCGCGCACAGCTGCAACGACTGCTCGACGGGCACCACGCCGCGGGACGGCCGGTGCGGTGGGACGACGAAGCGGTGCAGGCATGTTTTCGTTGCCCGTTGTGCATTGAGCAGGTGCGCGCGGCCGACGACCTTCTGCTGATCGCCGGAATGCGAATCACCCAGCGCGAGAAGCTGATCGAGGCGGGCGTCAGTACGGTGCGCGAACTCGCCGAGCACAACGGCGCGGTGGAAACCATGTCCGCCAATGCCTTCGCCAAGCTCACGGCACAGGCCAAACTGCAGTTGCGCCAGCGTGAGACCGGCAAACCCCAATATGAGGTCGTCGACCCCCAACCCCTGGCGCTCTTGCCGGAGGCCAACCCCGGCGACTTGTTCTTCGACTTCGAAGGTGACCCGTTGTGGACGGCCGACGGCCAGGACTGGGGACTGGAATATCTCTTTGGCGTCCTGGAAGCCGGCCCGGCCGGAACTTTCCGTCCGCTGTGGGCGCACAGCCGGATCGACGAACGCCAAGCGCTCACGCAATTCTTGGCGATGGTCGCCAAACGTCGTCGGCGTTATCCGGGGATGCACATCTACCACTACGCGCCCTACGAGAAGACCGCGTTGCTGCGATTGGCCGGGCGTTACGGCGTCGGCGAGGACGAGGTGGACGACCTGTTGCGCAACGGTGTGCTGGTGGACCTCTATCCGTTGGTGCGCAAGAGCATTCGGGTGGGTGCAGAATCCTTCAGTCTCAAGGCGCTGGAGCCGCTGTACATGGGCGACCAACTGCGCGACGGTGACGTCACCACCGCCACCGATTCGATCACCTCCTACGCGCGGTACTGCGAGCTGTTGGCCGAGGGCCGTACCGACGAAGCGGCCGCGACACTGAAAGAAATCGCGGAATACAACCACTACGACTGTCTGTCCACCCGCAAACTACGCGACTGGCTGGTGCTTCGCGCCATCGAATCGGCTGTCCCACCGCTGGGCGCGCAGCCGGTTCCCAAACAAGATGCCATCAAAGATCACGACCAGCTCGCGTCCACGTTGCGACGTTTCACCGGCGACGCCGCTATCGATGACCGCACTGCCGAACAAATCGCGGTAACCCTGGTGGCCGCAGCCCGGGGTTACCACCAACGCGAGGACAAACCGTTCTGGTGGGCGCACTTCGACCGGTTGAACTATCCCGTGGACGAATGGTCGGACAACACCGATGTCTTCGTCGGCGAGGCGTCGGTCGTTGTCGACTGGCATACGCCCCCGCGGGCACGCAAGCCGCAGCGGAGGGTGCGGCTGGTCGGCGAACTGGCGCGCGGTGATCTCAACAGAGACATGTTCGCGCTCTACGAACCCCCGGTCCCCTCCTTCATGGCCGACGACCCCGAGCGCCGCGCGGCTGCGCACGCAGAGGTGATCGAGGTGGACGACCCGAGTTCACCCAGCGAAGTCGTCATCATCGAACGAGCAGGCAAAGACGGCAACACTTTTCAGCAATTGCCATTTGCGCTCACACCAGGGGCGCCGGTACCGACGAAGCCACTGCGTGAATCGATCGAGTCGACGGCGCAGGCCGTGGCCGCGGCGTTGCCCAAATTGCCCGGCACCGCCCTCATCGACCTGCTGCTACGACGGCCACCACGCACACGCAACCACGTCCCGCTGCCGCGTAGCGCCGACCCGATCGCGGACATCACCGCGGCGACACTGGGCCTGGACTCGTCCTACCTCGCGGTGCACGGGCCGCCCGGCACCGGCAAGACGCACACCGCCGCTCGGGTAATCCGGCAACTGGTGACGACTCATTCCTGGCGCGTCGGTGTGGTCGCACAGTCGCATGCGGTGGTGGAAAACGTGTTGGGCTGTGTGATCGAAGCGGGTCTGGACCCGGCCGTCGTCGCCAAGAAAGGCAGCGATCACAGCGCTGCCAGCTGGCAGCGGATCGACCACAAGGCTTATCCGGCCTTCATCGTCGACCATGCGGGTTGTGTGATCGGTGGCACCGCATGGGATTTCGCGAACGCCACCCGCGTGCCGCCGGGCAGTCTGGATCTACTGGTCATCGATGAAGCGGGCCAATTCTGTCTGGCTAACACCATCGCGGTGGCCCCCGCCGCCCGCAACCTGTTGCTGCTGGGCGACCCGCAGCAGTTGCCCCAGGTCAGTCAGGGCAGCCACCCCGAACCGGTGGACGTCTCGGCACTGGAATGGCTGGTCGACGGCCAGCGCACCCTGCCCGACGAGCGGGGCTATTTCCTGGACCGCTCTTACCGGATGCATCCCGACGTGTGCTCGGCGGTGTCGGCGCTGTCTTACGAGGGCAGACTTCGCCCCCATCTGGCCCAAACCTCGGCCCGTCGTCTCGCCGGTTACCAACCCGGTGTGCAGGTGCTTGCGGTTCGCCACCACGGCAATTCGGTCGAGAGCCCCGAGGAAGCGCAAGCCATAGTGGCCGAGATTGCGCGGATACTGGACCTGCCGTGGACCGACGAGAGCGGCACCCGCCCACTGGCCACTTCTGACGTCATGGTGCTCGCGCCCTACAACGCGCAGGTGAAGCGGATACGCGACGAACTGTCGTCGGCCAGGCTCGACGGGGTCCGAGTCGGCACCGTCGACAAATTCCAGGGCGGTCAAGCGCCGGTCGTGTTCGTCTCCATGACAGCCTCGTCGATCGAGGACATTCCGCGCGGAATCTCGTTCCTGCTCAACCGGAATCGACTGAACGTGGCCATCAGCAGGGCGCAGTATGCCGCGGTGATCGTGCGATCGGACTTACTGACCCAGTACCTGCCCGCTACCCCGGCGGGTTTGATCGACCTGGGAGCGTTCCTGGCATTGACCGGCGACGGCTGACTCGCGCGGGATCAGCCGGACCAGTGCCAGCCGTCCGTCTCGTCGGGGTCCGGGCGCCGCGAATACTCGACGGCCGAGCGATAGCGTTGCCCGTCCCGCAGCGGGTTGCCGTTGTGGGCCAGCCCGTTCGAGTCGGGCAGACGGGTTTGACCGGTCGGTGCGCGGGAGGGGCCCTGGCCGGTCGGCGCGCGGGTAGCGCCTGGGCGGTTCGGCGCGGGAGCGGGGCCCTGGCCGGTCGGCGCATGGGTTGCCATGCGTGCGTACGGGACCCGAGTCACCACTGCTTCGCCGCCGGCCTCGTCGGCGCCCGCCGGCGCGAAGGCCGGGTCGCGCTCGAGGATGTATTCGACGTATTCGTCGTCGTCGTAACCGCTGTCCGGGTCTTCGGCGAGCGCGTAACCCCCCAGGGTGCCGGTCGATCGCATCGCTCCGATGAGAAACAGCGCGGCGATAATCCCGAACAGAGCGATGAAAGCCGGCAGCAGCATCGACTGTGCCATCGCGGCGGAGAACGGCTCGCGTACGAACTCCGGCAGTTGCAAACCGGCGTCGTCGTCGGCCGGCAACGCGGCACCGGCCGGCACCTCGGCACTGATGCACGACGTCATGAACGCGGCCATGCCCGCACTGCCGAGCACCGCGCCGAGTTGCCGAGTCGCGTTGTAGACCCCCGAACCCGCGCCGGCCTGTTCCGGTGGCAGGTTGCGGGTCGCGGTGGCAGCCAGCGGCGACCAGACGAAGGCCATGCCCATACCCAAGGCGATGAACGGCAGCACCAGCCGCCAGATCGGGGTGCCGGGCTCCAGTTCGATCGACAGCCAGGTCATCGAGATGGCGAGTGCCGAGAACCCGAAGCCCAGCACCGGCACCGGATGGGCGTTGTCGATGATCAGGCCGACGACCGGCGCGAGCAGACCGCTGCTGATCGCGACCGGCGCCAACAGCAGCGCGGACCGGGTCGGCGACAACCCGCACACCGATTGGGCGTAGAACGTCAGCGGCAGCATCATCGCCGTCGACGCAAACGACACGATGCCGACCCCGACGTTGCACAAGCTGAAGTCCCGGTCCCGGAACATGTTGAGCGGGACCAGTGGCGCCCGACGGTTTATCGCCTGCCAGTAGACAAACACCGACATGAACCCGACACCGGCAACCAACACCGCCCAGATCCAGGGAGCCCAATCGGCTGACTGCCCTTCCTGTAGGCCGAAGACGAGCAGGAACATGCCCGCCCCGGACAACGCGACGCCAATCGGGTCGAACCCCTGCGCGCGCACGGGCAGGTCGGGGACCAGCCAGATCGCCAAGGCCAAGGCGATGACGCCGACCGGCACGTTGACGAAGAAGATCCACTGCCAACCCAGGCTGTCCACCAATAACCCGCCGGCCAGCGGCCCGACCAAGCTGGCCACTCCCGCTGTGGCGCCCCACATGCTCATTGCCGAACCGCGGCGTTGCGCGGGAAATATGCGGGTGATCGTCGACAGTGTCTGCGGCGTGAGCGCCCCGGCACCGACACCCTGCACCACCCGGGCCGCGATCAGCATGGTCGCGCTGCCGGACAGACCGCACCACATCGACGCGACGGTGAAGATCACCAAGCCGATCAGATAGAGGTTCTTGGGCCCGAACCGGTCGCCGAGTCGCCCCGCGACCAGCAACACCACCGCGTACCCCAACAGATAGGCGCTGGTTACCCAGACCACGGTGCTGTAATCGATGCGCAGCGCGGTCATGATGGTCGGATTCGCGACGGCGACGATGGTCGAGTCGAGCATGATCATGAAGAAGCCGAGCATCATCGCCCAGAGCGCCGGCCACGGCTTCCCCGCGAGTCCGTCCCCGGCCACGCGACTGGTCACCGTGCTCATGTATCGCACCGCCCGCATTATTCCCGGTGCGTGACCCGGCCCGCTCGTCGGCTGCATCAGTCAAGGTCTGCTGTCCCGGCACGTATCGTGCTGGACGCGCGTTAGCCTGGGAGCAAGCCATTTTAAGAGAGGCACCATGAGCGCTCGACGCAACCAGTCGGTACCGGATTCCCCCGAGACCGGCAACGGCAAGCCCAAGCGGTCCACCCGGGCTTTGGCACAGATCATCGAACGCAGTTCACGCATTCAGGGCCCGGCAGCCGAGGCCTATGTGTCCCGGTTGCGTCGCGCGCACCCAGCGGCCAGTCCGGCCGAGATCGTCGGCAAGCTGGAGAAGCGCTTCCTGCACGTCGTGACGGTGAGCGGCGCGGCGGTGGGCGGCACTGCGACGTTGCCCGGTATCGGCACGGTGGCGGCCCTGTCCGCCGCGGCCGGCGAAACCGCGGTGTTCCTGGAAGCCACCGCCCTGTTCGTGCTGGCTTTGGCGTCGGTGTACGGGGTCCCGCTGGACCACCGGGAGCGGCGTCGCGCGCTGATCCTGGCGGTGTTGGTCGGCGACAACAGCAAAGCGGCGGTGGCCGAACTCATCGGCGGCGGGCGCACCAGCGGTGGCTGGGTGTCGGAGAGTATGGCCTCGTTGCCGCTTCCGGCGGTATCGAAGTTGAACACCCGGATGTTCAAGTACTTCGTGAAGCGATTCGCGCTCAAGCGCGGTGCGCTGATGTTCGGCAAGCTGATGCCGGCCGGCATCGGAGCGGTCATCGGTGCCATCGGCAACCGGATGGTCGGTAAGCGGCTGGTGCGCAATGCCCAGTCCGCGTTCGGCCCGGCGCCGGCACGCTGGCCGGTGACCCTGCATCTGCTGCCCGGCGTGCAGGATGCCAGCTAGAACGCATCAGGTTGGTCTTGCTGGCGAACTACATTCAAAGCGCTAGCCTTTATGGGTCCGAGCTGACGGTGTGAGGCGCGCCGCGATTCGGCGCTTAGGACTCGACGAACAGAAGAGACTCGACGAACAGAAGAATTGAGGCGAACAGCGGCCGTGGCCAACATAAGTTCACCATTCGGGCAAAACGAGTGGCTGGTCGAGGAGATGTACCGCAAGTTCCGCGACGACCCTTCATCGGTCGACCCGAGCTGGCACGAGTTCCTGGTCGACTACAACCCCGAGCCGGGCGGCGACTCGGGTCAAAACAACCCCACGCCTGCCGAAGCCAAGCCCGCCCCGAAGCCCGAGCCCGCGCCAAAATCCGAGCCCGCTCCCAAACCCGCGCAAACCGCCGTCCAGGACAAGAAGCCCGCTCCGCCCGCCTCACAAGCACCGCCCGCACCGGTGAAGCCGGCTAAGTCGACCGCGGCCGGAAACGGCGCTCCCGCGCCGGAGCCCAAGGCTCCCACGAAAGCTCCGACTCCCCCGCCCGCCGACGGCGACGAGGTGCAGGTACTGCGCGGGGCCGCCGCGGCGGTGGTCAAGAACATGTCGGCGTCACTGGATGTGCCGACGGCCACCAGCGTGCGGGCCATTCCGGCCAAACTGCTGATCGACAACCGAATCGTCATCAACAACCAACTCAAGCGCACCCGCGGCGGCAAGATCTCTTTCACCCACCTTCTGGGTTACGCGCTGGTGCAGGCGGTCAAGAAGTTCCCGAACATGAACCGGCACTTTGCCGAGGTCGACGGGAAACCCAACGCCGTCACCCCGGCCCACACCAATTTGGGCCTGGCCATCGACCTGCAGGGCAAGGACGGCAAGCGCGCGCTGGTGGTGGCCGGCATCAAGCGATGCGAGGAACTGCGATTCGCCGAGTTCGTCTCCGCCTACGAGGACATCGTGCGCCGCGCCCGCGACGGCAAGCTGACCGCCGAAGACTTTGGTGGCGTCACCATTTCGCTGACCAACCCCGGAACCATCGGAACGGTGCACTCGGTGCCGCGGTTGATGTCCGGGCAGGGCGCGATCATCGGTGTCGGCGCGATGGAATACCCGGCCGAGTTTCAGGGGGCCAGCGAAGAGCGGATCGCCGAGCTCGGGATCGGCAAGCTGATCACCCTGACGTCGACCTATGACCACCGCATCATCCAGGGTGCGGAATCGGGCGACTTCCTGCGCACCATCCACGAGATGCTGCTGTCCGACGGGTTCTGGGACGAGATCTTCCGCGAGCTCAGCATTCCGTACCTGCCGGTCCGCTGGAGCACCGACAACCCGGACTCGATCGTCGACAAGAACGCCCGCGTGATGAACCTGATCGCGGCGTACCGCAACCGCGGCCATCTGATGGCCGACACCGATCCGCTGCGTCTGGACAAGACGCGGTTCCGCAGCCACCCCGATCTCGAGGTGTTGACGCACGGGCTGACCCTGTGGGACCTCGACCGGGTGTTCAAGGTCAGCGGCTTCGCCGGGTCCGAGTACAAGAAGCTGCGCGACGTGCTGGGGCTGCTGCGCGACGCGTACTGCCGCCACATCGGCGTGGAGTACATGCACATCCTCGACCCCGAGCAGTTGCGCTGGCTGGAAGAACGGGTCGAGACCAAGCACGTCAAACCCACTGTGGCGCAACAGAAGTACATCCTGAGCCGACTCAACGCCGCCGAGGCGTTCGAGACCTTCCTGCAGACCAAATACGTTGGGCAGAAGCGGTTCTCGCTGGAAGGGGCCGAGAGCGTCATCCCGATGATGGACGCCGCGATCGACCAGTGCGCCGAGCACGGCCTCGATGAAGTCGTGATCGCGATGCCGCACCGCGGACGGCTCAATGTGCTGGCCAACATCGTCGGCAAGCCGTACTCGCAGATCTTCAGTGAGTTCGAGGGCAACCTGAACCCGTCGCAGGCACACGGCTCCGGTGACGTGAAGTATCACCTCGGCGCCACCGGTGTTTACCTACAAATGTTCGGCGACAACGACATTCAGGTGTCGCTGACCGCCAATCCGTCGCACCTCGAGGCCGTCGACCCGGTGCTGGAGGGCCTGGTCCGCGCCAAGCAGGACCTGCTCAACCACGGATCCAGCGACACCGACGAAGCGAAGGCGTTCTCGGTGGTGCCGCTGATGCTGCACGGTGACGCGGCATTCGCCGGCCAGGGCGTGGTTGCCGAGACACTGAACCTGGCCAACCTGCCCGGCTACCGCGTCGGCGGCACCATCCACATCATCGTCAACAACCAGATCGGCTTCACCACCGCGCCCGAGTACTCCCGGTCCAGCGAGTACTGCACCGACGTCGCCAAGATGATCGGCGCGCCGATCTTCCACGTCAACGGTGACGACCCGGAAGCGTGTGTGTGGGTGGCCCAATTGGCCGTGGACTTCCGGCAGCGGTTCAAGAAAGACGTCATCATCGACATGCTGTGCTACCGCCGGCGTGGCCACAACGAGGGTGACGACCCGTCGATGACGAACCCTTACATGTACGACGTCGTCGACAACAAGCGTGGCGTCCGCAAGAGCTACACCGAATCCTTGATCGGCCGTGGCGACATCTCGCTCAAAGAAGCCGAAGATGCGCTGCGCGACTACCAGGGCCAGCTGGAACAGGTGTTCAACGAGGTCCGTGATCTGGAAAAGCACGGTGTCCAGCCCAGCGCCTCGGTGGAGGCCGACCAGATGCTGCCGGCGGGGCTGGACACGTCGGTGGACAAGGCGCTGCTGGCCCGCATCGGCGACGCCTTCCAGGCGCTACCGGAAGGGTTCACCGCGCACTCGCGCGTCCAACCGGTGCTGGACAAGCGCCGCGAGATGGCTTACGAGGGCAAGATCGACTGGGCGTTCGGTGAGCTGCTGGCGCTCGGCACGCTGGTGGCCGAGGGCAAGCTGGTCCGATTCTCCGGGCAGGACACCCGCCGCGGCACCTTCTCGCAACGTCATTCGGTGATCATCGACCGCAACACCGGCGCGGAGTTCACGCCGCTGCAGCTGCTGGCCATCAATAAGGACGGGAGCCCCACCGGCGGCAAGTTCCTGGTCTACGACTCGCCGCTGTCGGAGTATGCGGCGGTGGGCTTCGAATACGGCTACACCGTGGGCAATCCGGACGCCTTGGTGCTGTGGGAGGCGCAATTCGGCGATTTCGTCAACGGCGCGCAGTCGATCATCGACGAGTTCATCAGCTCCGGTGAGGCCAAGTGGGGTCAGTTGTCCACCGTCGTGCTGCTGCTGCCGCACGGGCACGAGGGACAGGGTCCCGACCACACGTCCGGGCGCATCGAACGGTTCCTGCAGCTGTGGGCCGAAGGGTCGATGACCATCGCGATGCCGTCGACTCCGGCCAACTATTTCCACCTGTTGCGCCGGCACGCCATGGACGGCGTGATGCGGCCGCTGATCGTGTTCACTCCGAAGTCGATGCTGCGCAACAAGGCCGCGGTCAGCGACATCAAAGAATTCACCGAGATGAAGTTCCGGTCGGTGATCGAGGAACCCACCTACGACGAAGGCGACGGCGACCGCAGCAAGGTCAACCGGATCCTGTTGACAAGCGGCAAGCTCTACTACGAACTGGCGGCCCGCAAGAACAAGGACAAGCGCGACGACGTCGCGATCGTTCGGGTCGAGCAACTCGCACCGCTGCCGCGGCGACGGCTGCACGAGACCCTGGACCGCTACCCGAACGCCAAGGAATTTTTCTGGGTCCAGGAAGAGCCGGCCAACCAGGGCGCGTGGCCGTCGATGGGACTGACGCTGCCCGAGGTGCTTCCCGAGAAGCTCAGCGGGATCAAGCGGATCTCGCGCCGGGCGATGTCGGCGCCGTCGTCGGGTTCGTCCAAGGTGCATGCTGTCGAGCAACAGGAGATCCTGGACACCGCGTTCGGCTAGTCCGCGTGCCGCCTAGCGTGCGCCGGCCAGCGTGCGCCGCCTAGCGTGCGCCGGCCGCGTGAGCCCAGCTTCGTGTTCGGCGAGCGCGCGTGTCTGCACAGCGACACGCCGCGTCGGGTGGCATTTTGGGGACGCTCGTCCGGTGGACGTGTGCCTGGCTGTCACCCAACACGTCAGGCCCGCTGCTAAGGGGGACCGCCGGTACCGGCTAACCTCGACGAGAATCAACACGAGGGAGAGTGCTCATGGAGGGGTTCGCCGGCAAGGTAGCCGTCGTCACCGGTGCGGGTTCGGGCATTGGCCAGGCCCTCGCACTCGAGTTGGGAAAGTCCGGCGCCAGCCTGGCAATCTGCGACATCGACCTCGAAGGTCTGGCTCAAACCGAGGAGAAGCTGAAGGCGATCGGGGCACCGGTCAAGGCGGACCGCCTCGACGTCACCGAACGCGAAGCGTTCCTGCTGTACGCCGACGAGGTCGCCGAGCACTTCGGCAAGGTCAACCAGATCTACAACAACGCCGGCATCGGCCACACCGGCGACGTCGAAGTCGAGCAGTTCAAGGACATCGAGCGGGTGATGGACGTCGACTTCTGGGGTGTGGTCAACGGCACCAAAGCGTTTCTCCCCCACCTGATCGCCTCCGGCGACGGCCACGTCATCAACATCTCCAGCATTTTCGGATTGTTCTCCGTCCCAGGCTATTCCGCGTACAACTCAGCCAAATTCGCCGTCCGCGGCTACACCGAGGCGCTACGCCAGGAGATGCGGCTGCACGGCCACCCCGTGGGTGTGACGACGGTGCATCCGGGCGGCATCAAGACCGCCATCGCCCGCAACGCCACGGTGGCCGAAGGGCTCGACCGCGACGAGTTGGCCCAGCTTTTCGACAAGCGGCTGGCCAACACCAGCCCGAAGCGGGCCGCCAAGATCATCCTGCAAGCGGTGCGTAAGAACAACGCCAGGGTGCTGGTGGGCCCGGACGCCAAGGCATTGGACCTGCTGGTCCGAATCACCGGATCGGGCTATCAGCGGGTCACCGAGCTGTTCATGAGCCGGCTGGTACGCAAGGACCACTGACCTTCAGCGCCCGAGCGGATGCTCGGCCAACCACCCATCGGCCACCACTTGAGGGTCGGTACCGGCCTGCACTCTCCGGCGCATGTTCGCCAGGCCGGCGGTGTCGAGCACGCCGGCCACCTCGTTGATCGCCAGTAGCTGGCGGGTGCTCAGTGCGTTGCGCCGATACAGCGGCACCACGTTCTCGGCTTGGATCAACGAGTCTTTGCTGCTGTCGGCCAGGGCGATGAGGTCGGCCGGAATGCCAGGGTCGGCGGTGGTGGCCCACGCCGCCGTCAGCTCGCCGGACCGAAGCGCCGCGAATAGCTTTGCGTCGTCCGGGAATTCGCGCGGCGCGGGCATCCGGCAGGACCCCACTGCCGCCGGGGCATGCCACCCACTGACGATTCCTGCGATCAACCCCGCACAGTGACCGGGCAGCAGGTTCAGATCGCTGCCGCCCCACGCGCCGGAGGTTGCCGGGGTCACCACCACGGTGGGTTTGTCCTCGGCCGCGGTGGCGTAGTCCCCCGCCGCCACACCCTCCGGCAACGCCGCGTTCATCGCTTGGTAGACCTGCTTGTCCCCCAGGGACGAGGCGCCGGGCTGCAGGCTGCGCAACGTTCTGCCGGTATAGGCGGGAACAACGGTGAACGCGCCTGAGTCGAGTTTGGCCATCGGGCTGTCGGCTGTGTCGGCTCTCGCGGGAAACCCGTAGGAGCGCAGGGCAGCGACGTAGACGGCGGCCAACAGTTTCGAGTCGGCGTCCGCGGTTGAGCCGATCAGGAGTTCCGGGTGACGGTCGGCCGTGGAGCAACCGGCCAGCAGCAGCACCGCGGCAAAGGCCGCGGCGGCCAGCCTGCCGACGCTCACTCCCAGTCGGAGGGATCTGCGGCCAGTGCCACCGCTGTGGCGACGGCGTCCGCTACGCGCCGGTCCAGCGGGCTCGGCACGATCCGGTCGATCGCGAGGTTTTCGCTGGCCACCGAGTAGATCGCTTCGGCCGCGGCCACCATCATCTTTTCGGTGATCCGCCGCGCCCCGACGTCTAGCGCGCCACGGAAAATTCCTGGGAACGCCAGCACGTTGTTGATCTGATTCGGGAAGTCGCTGCGCCCAGTGGCCACCACTGCGGCGTGCTTGGAGGCCACATCGGGATGGATTTCCGGGTCGGGGTTGGACAGCGCGAACACGATCGAATTCGACGCCATGGTGGCGATCAGCTCTTCGGGGACCAGGCCGCCGGAGACGCCGAGGAACACGTCGGCTCCGTCGAGCGCTTCGACCAGCCCACCGGTTCGGCCGTCGGGATTGGTGCGTCCCGCCAGGTCGAGTTTGACGTTGTTCATGTCGTCGCGACCGCTGTGCACGATGCCACGCGAATCCAGCACCGTGATGTCTGAAACACCCATGGCCAGCAAGAGATTCGTGCACGCAACGCCGGCCGCCCCGGCACCCGAGACCGCCACCCGCAGCGAGGACATGTCCCGGCCGAGCAACTTGGTGGCCCCCATCAGCGCGGCCAGCGCGACGACGGCGGTGCCGTGCTGGTCGTCGTGCATGACCGGGCAGTCCAGAGCTTCGATTGCGCGTCGCTCGATTTCGAAGCAGCGTGGCGCCGAGATGTCCTCGAGGTTGACCGCGCCGAACGTCGGACGCATCCGGACCAGAGTCTCGACGATCTCGTCGGGATCTTTGGTGTCCAACACGATCGGGATCGCGTTCAGCCCGCCATATTCCTTGAACAGCGCGCACTTGCCTTCCATCACCGGCAATGACGCCGCAGGGCCGATGTCGCCGAGGCCGAGCACGGCGCTGCCGTCGCTGACGACGGCGACCAGGCGATTGGCCCAGGTGTATCGGGCGGCCAAGGTGCGGTCCGTGGCGATCGCGCGACTGACCTGCGCCACGCCTGGGGTGTACGCGATCGACAGCGCACGTTGGGTGTCCAGCGGCGCCGTCAGCTCTACCGAGAGCTTTCCGCCTACGTGTGCCTCGAAGATCTCTTCGTCAGAGATGACGACTTGCTCGGTGTGCGTCTGTATCGATTCAAGCAATTCGGGCACCCGCCCCAGGGTACTGACTACCGATTAGTACGCCTAATCTGCCGTCCACCCGTAGCGCTGACGCTAGATCAGCTTCAGTTCGGTGACGGCATTGCGCTCGTCGGCCAATTCCGCGGTGGACTTGTCGATCCGGCCGCGGGAGAACTCGTCGATCTCGAGTCCCTGGACGATCGACCAGTTGCCGTCCTTGGTGGTCACCGGGAACGACGAGACGATCCCTTCGGGCACGTCGTAAGACCCGTCGGAGAAGACCGCCATCGACACCCAGTCCCCCTCAGGGCTGCCCAGCAGCCAGGAACGAGCGGCGTCGACGGTCGCCGAGGCGGCCGAGGCGGCCGAGGAGGCACCGCGGGCCTCGATGATGGCCGCGCCCCGCTTGGCGACGGTGGGGATGAAGTCGTTTTCGATCCATTCCTGGTCGTTGACGACCTCTACGGCGTTCTTCCCGCCGACCTCGGCGTGGAAGATGTCCGGGTACTGGGTGGCCGAGTGGTTGCCCCAGATGGTCACCTTTTTGATGTCGGTCACAGCGGCGCCGGTCTTCTTCGCCAGCTGTGAGATCGCCCGGTTGTGGTCGAGGCGGGTCAGCGCGGAGAACCGCTCTTTGGGGATGTCGGGGGCGTTGCTGAGCGCGATGAGCGCATTGGTGTTGGCCGGATTGCCGGTCACACCGATGCGGACGTCGTCGGCTGCCACCTCGTTGAGGGCCTTGCCCTGAGCGGTGAAGATGGCCCCGTTGGCCTCCAACAGGTCGCCACGTTCCATGCCCTTGCTGCGCGGACGGGCGCCGACCAGCAGGGCGAGGTTCACGCCGTCAAAAATCTTGTTGGCGTCCGCGCCGATCTCGACATTGGACAGCAGCGGGAACGCGCAGTCGTCGAGTTCCATCACGACCCCTTCGAGCGCCTTGAGCGCGGGCTCGATCTCGAGCAGCCGCAGCTCGATCGGCCGGTCGGGCCCCAGCAGCGAACCACTGGCCAGGCGGAACAACAGGCTGTAGCCGATCTGGCCGGCGGCACCGGTGACGGCGACCTTGAGAGGACTTGCGCTCACGTCGTTCTGCTCCTTAAAGATCTTTTGGGTTTCCGGTCGAAACTAGCGCACCCGCGCTGCCGGAAAATCTCCGGTCCACCGCCCAACTGGGAATTAGCTGGTGGGCGACGCGCTTCGGCCGCCGCCGCGCTTCGGTACGCGTAGCATGGAGCACCGCCGCCACACCTGCGCTGCGATCGGAGGTGGATGTGTTCCCTGGGTTCGACGCACTGCCGGAGGCACTGAGACCGGTCGCGAAAGCTCGTCAGCAGCCTGCGCACCCTATTCCCAACCCGCCGCCCCAGACCCTGGTCGACTGTGGTGTTTACGTCGACGGGCAGCGGTTGCCCGGTAAGTACACGCTGACCGAGGCGCTGGCCAGGAAACAAGAGGCCGGACAGCCCGGGCAGGAGGCCTTCGTCTGGGTCGGTCTGCACGAGCCTGACGAAGCCCAAATGCAGGATGTGGCCGACGTCTTCGGCCTGCACCCGCTGGCGGTCGAGGACGCGGTGCACGCCCATCAGCGACCCAAGTTGGAGCGATACGACGACTCTCTCTTCCTGGTGCTCAAGACGGTCAACTACGTCCCGCACGAGTCGGTTGCGCGGGCTCGCGAGATCGTCGAAACCGGCGAAATCATGATCTTCGTCGGCCAGGACTTCGTGGTCACCGTGCGCCACGGTGAACACGGCGGCCTGCACGAGGTTCGGCGGCGGATGGATTGCGACCCCGGCCACATGCGGTTGGGCCCATACGCAGTGATGCACGCGATCGCCGACTCCGTGGTGGACCACTACCTGGATGTGACTGCCCTCATGGAGGACGACATCGATGCGATCGAGGTGGTGGCGTTCGCGCCGGGCCGCAACATCGATGTCGAACCGATCTACCTGTTGAAGCGGGAGGTCGTGGAGTTGCGCCGCTGCGTGGCCCCGCTGTCTGGCGCATTTCAACGCATGCAGATCGACAACAAAGACCTGATCTCCAAGGAAGTGCGGCGCTATCTGCGCGACGTCGCCGACCACCAGACCTTGGCCGCGGAGCAGATCACCAGTTACGACGAGATGCTGAACTCGCTTGTTCAAGCCGCGCTGGCCCGGGCCGGCATGCAGCAGAACATGGACATGCGCAAGATCTCGGCATGGGCCGGCATCATCGCGGTGCCCACCATGGTCGCCGGCATCTACGGAATGAACTTCCATTTCATGCCGGAGCTGGATTCGCGATGGGGTTACCCCTCGGTGGTCACCGTGATGGTGGTGATCTGTGTGTTGCTGTACTTCAGTTTCCGCAGGCGCGGGTGGCTCTAGGTGCTCTAAGTCCATCCCGCACCTCAGCTCGAGTGTGAAGTCTGCGACGCATTATCGGCGTTTCGCGTCGCAAGGTTCACACTCGGCGCGCCCGGGGTGGTCAACTCGGTTGTACGGCAGGGCGTTTGGGGTCTAGTACATCGACGCCGTCGGTGTGCCAGGCCTGCCGCATCGCTTCGGCGCCCTTCAGGCGCACCCAGGCCGCTTCGGTCGCCGTGATCGGGGTGGCGCTCAAGAACTGCACCGGGTCGCGAGGCGGGTCGAGCGGCAGATCGGCGATGTCGCTGGGGCCCAGCAGGACGGCAGTGAACGGCACCCGGCCCGACGGACTCGCCCACAGCGGCGAGCCGAGGTCGATCAGCGCATCGGGGACCAGCACAACGCCGTCCACGGCGGGTGTCGCGGCCAATATCGCCAGGGTGCGTGCCAGTCCGGCCGCCGGCTCCGGGTTGCGCAGGGACAAAACGATTTCGGCTCGCGGGCCTCGATGCTGATCCGCCACCATTTGGGTGGGGTCCGTCATCGGGTAGCGCGAACAACCCAGCGAGACGTAGTGCATCACACCGTCGGCCCGGAAGCGCAGTACCTCGATGGGTTCGGCACCCAGAAATGTCACGCTCGCCGACCCGGGCTCGGTGGCGAAGTGGTCGCGCAGATGAGCGCGCACCGCATCCAGAATTTTCATCACTTCGCCGGTGACACCGTGAGGTTCACACCGGAGTCGGCATCGAAGACGGCTAGCTTGCCGGTATCGAACGCCAACTCGGCGGATTGCCCGATAGCCACTTTCGACTCTGCGGGAACCCTTGCTACGAACTGGTTTTCATTCACCTCGGACTCCGCGGCCACCTCGTCCAGCGGGGCCGAGTGCACCTCGGGCCCGCCGGTGCTGAAGTACACGTACTTGTCCGAGCCCAGCGATTCGACCAGGTCGACACTAGCCTGGAAAACCAGCGAACTGATGCGCTGGTAGCCGTCGATCAGCGCCGCGTCGTGAATATGTTCGGGCCGCACTCCCAGGATCACGTTTTCCGGTTTGGGATGCTGACCGATCGCCTGCTGAAGCTCCGGTGCCAACGTGAGCTCCCCGAACGTCAGCTCCAGCCCAACCGACGTCAATGTCGCCGGGAAGAAATTCATCGCCGGCGACCCGATGAAGCCGGCCACGAACAAGTTGGCGGGTTGTTCGTAAAGCTCAGTGGGAGTACCGATCTGCTGCGCGATACCTGCGTGCATCACCACCACCCGGTCACCCAACGTCATAGCCTCGGTCTGATCGTGGGTGACATAGACGGTGGTCGTGCCCAGCCGCTTCTGCAGGCGGGCGATCTCGCCGCGCATCTGCACCCGTAGCTTGGCGTCCAGGTTGGACAGCGGCTCGTCCATCAAGAAGGCCTTCGGGTGGCGCACAATCGCCCGGCCCATCGCCACCCGCTGCCGCTGACCGCCCGACAGCTGAGCGGGCCGGCGGTCCAACAGCCCGGTCAGATCGAGGATTCGGGCGGTCTCCTCCACCTTCTGCGCGACGTCGGTTTTCGACATCTTGGCCAGCGTCAGCGGAAACGCAATATTCTGCCGTACCGTCATGTGCGGATACAGCGCATAAGACTGAAAAACCATCGCGATGTCACGGTCCTTGGGTGCCTTCTCGTTGACCCGTTGGCCGCCGATGCGCAGCTCGCCCGAAGAGATGTCTTCAAGTCCGGCAATCATATTGAGCGTCGTGGTCTTGCCACAGCCGGACGGGCCCACCAGGATCAGGAATTCGCCGTCGGCGATGGTGATGCTGAGGTCCCGCACCGCCGTATGGCCGTCGGGGTAACTCTTGTTGACATGGTCCAGCACAATCTCGGCCATCGCGCTATCCCTTCACAGCGCCAGAGGTCAACCCGGCGACAATCCGTCGTTGAAAGATCAGAACAAAGACAATGATCGGAACGGTGATTACCATCGCCCCAGCCGCGATCGAACCGGTGGGTTCTTCGAATTGCGAACTGCCGGTGAAGTTTGCGATCGCCACCGGAGCGGTGATAGCTGCTTTGGTGGCGGTCAGCGACAATGCCAGCAGCAGGTCGTTCCAGGCGAAGATGAACACCAGGATGGCCGCGGTCACCATCCCCGGGGCGGCCAGCGGCACAATCACCTTCCAAAACGCCTGCGCCGGCGTGGCGCCGTCCATCTTCGCCGCTTTCTCCAAATCCCATGGAATCTCCCGGAAAAAGGCCGAGAGCGTGTAGATGGCCAGCGGCAACGCGAACGTGATGTACGGCAGGATCAGTCCCCACCAGGTGTCGAAGAGTCCCACCGCGCGTTCGATATTGAACAGCGGGGTCACCAGCGAGATGGCCGGGAACATGGTGATCAGCAACGTCATGCCGACCAGCAGCCGCTTGCCCGGAAAACGCAGCCGCGCAATCGCATATGCCGCCATCGCACCCAGTGCCACCGCGATCGCCGTGGTGGTCAATCCGATCCCGATCGAATTGACCAGCGCGGAGCTGAAGAAGTCGCCGCGGAAGATGCCCCGGTAGTTGTCCAGCGTCATCGACGCCGGAATCAGCCTGCCGTCCTTGACAGTTGAGGTCGACTTGAGCGACAGGCTCAAGATCCACAGCACCGGCAACAGCGCATACAGCACCACCAGCGTGTCGACGACCACCCAGACAGCGGCGCGACGCCCCTCCATCAACTCACCTGCCATCGACGTCGCCCCCCGGCGCCGCGGCGCCGAACACCCTGATGAAAACGATCGCGATCAATCCCACGCAGAGAAAGATCAGCACACTGATCGCCGAGCCCAACCCCACGTTGAAACCCTTGAACAGGTTGTCATAGCCCAAGATCGACACCGAACCGGTGTTGTTGTCACCGGCGGTCAGCACGTAGATGTTGTCGAAGATGCGGAACGCGTCCAAGGTCCGAAAGAGCAGCGCAACGACGATCGCCGGCTTCATGATCGGCAGGATGATGCGGGTCAGCCTTCGCCACGGGTCCGCTCCGTCGACCTGCGCCGCCTGCAGCAGATCCTCGGGTACCAACGCCAGGCCGGCCAGCAGCAGCAGCGCCATGAACGGCGTCGTCTTCCACACTTCGGCGAGTACCACCACTCCAAGTGACGGAATCTGTTGCGTCAGTGGGGCGCTGCCGCCCGGCAACAGGTTGGCCAGATAGCCGGTACCCGGTGTCCAGGCGTAGTACCAGCTGTACGAGGCGGCCACCGTGACGATGCCGTACGGGATCAGTACCGCGGTGCGCACCAATCCTTTGCCGACCATCGTCCGGTGCATCACCAGCGCCAGCGCCAACCCGAGCACGAACTCGACCGACACGGAGACCACCGTGATCGCCAGTGTCACACCCAGCGCGGTCCACCAGTACTGGTCGGTCAGGACCGTCTGGTAGTTGCCGAGTCCGATGAACGCGGTGTCGTTGGGTGCGGCTAAGTTGTTGCGCTGCAAGCTCAGCCACACCGCATAACAGATCGGATAGGCCGTCACGGCAAGCATCAGGGTCACCGCCGGGGCCACCAGCAGATAAGCCAGGCGACGTTCGTCGTTGAGGTGTTTCACGGCAACAGCCCCTTGCCGTCGATGGCCTTCTGCACCTGCACGGTCAGCGCATCGGCGGTACGTTCCGGATCGATGGTGGTGATCGGGCTCAACACCGCCGCCAGCCGGATCGACACCGCCTGGTAGGCGGGCGTCACGGGCCGTACCGCGGCGTCGGTGAGCTGCTGCCTGATCGTGCCGTACATCGGGTATTTCGCCTGGAACTGCGGGTCCGAATACAGCGACGTCCGCACCGCGGGCAGTCCCCCTTCGATCGAGACGTACTTCTGGTTCGGCAGGCTGCGCAGGCATCGGACGGCATCGAAGGCCTCGGCACGGTGCCTGGTGGTGCTGGCGACTGCCAGATTCAAGCCGCCGATGGTCACTTTGGCGCGCTGTCCGGGCAGTACCCCGGGATAGCGGGCGAAGCTGAAAACTTTGCGGCTGGCCGCGTATGCGGTCCGGAATTGCTCGTCGTCTGGTGCGAACGCGCCGACGCCGTTGATGCTCCCGGCGAGCTCGGGCAGCCGGTCGAGAGGCAGGAACGGCACGCCGCCTTTGACCGCGTTCTCCAGCATGGAAGCCAAGACGTAAGGCCAGTTGACTTCCAGCGCGGCCTTGCCCTGTTCCACCGCCAGCCTTGCGCTGCCCTCGTCGCTGCGGGTGATGGACGGGTCAGCCCCGAGCGCAGTGGCAACAGATTTCAGTATCCGCAGCGCTGTCACGGTGGCGGCGCGATGTTCGGGCGTATCGGTCAGGGCGACGTGCTTTCCGTCCTCGGAGAGCACCTGACCCCCGGCACTGACCAACAGCGTGTTGAACCACACCACCAGGCCCTCGGCCTCATTGGCCTGCACGGCAATCCAGCTGGGCTGGCCCGCGGCGTGCAGGCGTGTTGCCTCGGCCACCATGGCCGTCCAGTCACGGGGCGGGAACTGCACCAGATCCGGCCGATACCAGAGCAATTGGGTGTTCGTGGTCACCGGCGCGACATACAGCCGGTGCTTCCAGGTGGCTGTCTTGAGCGGACCCGGCAGGATGTCGGCACTGGCGTCGGTCTCGGCCCGCCCGGACGGGTCGTCGGACAGCGGCAGCGCCCAACCCGCCTCGGCGAATTCGGCGGTCCAGACCACGTCAATGCCCATCACGTCCAGGGTGTGATCATGCCCGGCCAGTCTGCGGGCCAGCTGCAACCGCTGTTCGTCGGGCGATCTGGCCAGACTGACGTGTTGGATGCGATAGCGGCCGTCGACCTGCGCACTGCAGCGCTGCGCAAGGGCGGTGAATGTCGCTGCGTCCGTCGCCGGGGTGTAGAGACTGATCACCACCCCGTGGGCGTCCGAACCGCAGGCCGGCACCGTCGCGGCGGTCAGCGCCGCCAGCATCGCCATCCCCCACCGCCGCACCTGTCGGCGCGAGATCACCGGTCAGATCGCCAGACGTGCCAGCAGGTCCCGTGCCTTCTCAGCGTTTTGCGGGTCGCAGAGAACGTCGTAGCGGCCGGCCACCAGTTGCATGGTCGAACTGAAGTCCCGGGTGCCGCGCGCCATGGCGTATGGAACGGCCGACGTGATGAGCCCGAAGAAGACTCCCGCCACCAAACCCGTGATCAACGCCCCCCACGGATTGGGGCTGAAGAATCCGAGCACCAGCCCGATGAACAGACCGAGCCATGCGCCGCTGAGTACCCCGCCGCCGAGCACCTTGCCCCAGCTCAAACGGCCCGTGACGCGTTCCACCTGCATCAGGTCGACACCCACGATGGTCACCTGCTGAACCGGGAATTCCTGGTCGGAGAGATAGTCGACGGCGCGTTGCGCTTCGGCATAGGTGGGATACGACCCGACGGGCCACCCTTTGGGCGGTGTGGGCAGCGCGGGCACGTTGCGCCGGCTTGCAGCCCCACCCGCTGGTGGTTGTCCGGATTGGAATGGGCTAGTCATCGGTCCTCATCTTTCTCCTGCCTCGGCCATCGTTTCATCTCGGCATCCGAAATGCACTCTCTGTGCATCCGATTTGACCTGGCCGGAGGCAACTGCCCGTAGGCTACGGTTGGTTACCATGACAGCTCCCGGCGGATTTCCCGGGGATGATCAGCGCCCCACCGAGCAGCCGATTTCCAATGCGCCGTGGGTCCCGCCGAGCACGCCGCCTCCCGTGGATTACCCCGATACCGCCGCCTATCCACCGCCTGGATACCCGACGTACGGCCCCGGCGGCCTGGCCGGCAACCCGCCCTACCCACCGCCCATGCCGCCCCAGTACGGCGGTTACCCCGGTGGCTATTACCCGGGATGGGGCCACGCCCCAGGCGGGTATGGCGCCCCTCGGACCGGGATGAACACCATGGCGATCGTTTCGCTGATCGCCGGCGTCCTCGGCATTTTCTGCTGCGTCGGTTCGATCGTCGGGATCGTCTGCGGCACGGTCGGGCTCAACCAGATCAAACAAACGCGTGAAGATGGCCACGGCCTCGCGGTGAGCGGGATCGTGATCAGCGTGGCGACGCTGTTGTTCTACTTCGTCGTTCTGGCGCTGGGCGCGCGCGGCTGACCCGCACCGCCCGAACCTGCCGAGTCACCCGGCGCTGAATACGCTCTTGCCTATGGGTTCGGTCAACAGGGTGTACGTGGCACGGCTGCCACGGATGATGGTGCTGGGTCCGCTCGGTGAATCTTTCGGCCGCGTGCGCGATGTGGTGATCGGCATCAGCATCGTCCGCCAGCAGCCCCGCGTGCTGGGTCTCGTGGTGGACCTGGCCACGCGCCGCAGCATCTTCATCCCGATTCTGCGCGTCGCCGCGATCGAGCCGAACGCGGTGACACTGCGCACCGGCAACGTGTCGCTACGCCACTTCGAGCAACGGCCCGGCGAGGTACTGGCCATGGGGCAGGTGCTCGACACCCAGGTCAAGGTCAACGACCCCGACCTGCCGGAGTTGGCCGGTATCGATGTCATCGTCACGGACCTGGGCATGGAGCAGACCCGAACCCGGGACTGGGTGGTCACCCGGGTGGCCGTGCGCACTCAGCGACGACTCGGACGGCGCGGGCCGGTCCACGTGGTGGACTGGCAGAACGTACAGGGGTTGACGCCGTCCGCTCTGGCAATGCCTGGCCAGGGCGTGGCACAGCTGCTCGACCAGTTCGAGGGGCGGCGCGCAGTGGACGTCGCCGACGCGATCCGCGGACTGCCCACCAAACGCCGCTACGAGGTGTTCAAGGCGCTCGACGACGAACGGCTGGCGGACATCCTGCAGGAACTGCCCGAACTCGATCAGGCCGAGGTGCTGTCCCAACTGGGCACCGACCGCGCGGCCGACGTGCTCGAGGAGATGGACCCCGACGACGCCGCCGACCTGTTGGGCGTGCTGAACCCGAGCGACGCCGAGGTGTTGCTGACCCGGATGGATCCCGACGACTCCGACCCGGTGCGACGGCTGCTGAAGCACTCCCCCGACACTGCGGGTGGTCTGATGACCTCCGACCCGGTGGTGCTCACCCCGGACACGTCGGTGGCCGAAGCACTGGCGCGGCTGCGCGACCCTGACCTGACCCCCGCATTGGCGTCAATGGTGTTTGTGGCGCGCCCGCCGACCGCCACCCCGACCGGGCACTACCTGGGCTGCGTACACCTGCAGCGGCTGCTGCGCGAACCGCCGGCCGAACTGGTCGGCGGACTCGTCGACAGCGACCTGCAGGCGGTCACACCGGAAACTCAGTTGGGTGCCGTGACACGATATTTCGCCGCCTACAACCTGGTGTGCGGGCCGGTGATCGACGACCAGAACCACCTGCTGGGCGCGGTGACTGTCGATGACCTGCTCGACCATCTGCTGCCGCATGACTGGCGGGTGGACGTGCCGCAACTCGATCCCGCCGGCCGGCCGCCCCGTTCCGGAGGAGCCCTGTGAGCAACACACCCCCGCCGCGGCGGCTGTACACCCCGCGGACGTCGCGCTGGTACACGCCGCGGCTGGACCCCGAGACCGTCGGACGGTTCACCGAGTCGATCGCGCGGTTCTTCGGGACCGGCCGCTACCTGCTGCTGCAGACGCTGGCGGTGGTGGCCTGGATCGCCGCCAACTTGTTCGCCGTCCGCTGGCGCTGGGACCCTTACCCATTCATCCTGCTCAATCTGGCGTTCTCCACTCAGGCGGCCTACGCGGCGCCGTTGATCCTGCTGGCCCAGAACCGGCAGGAGAACCGCGACCGGGTCGCGTTGGAGGAGGACCGCCGCCGCGCTGCGCAGACGAAGGCCGACACCGAATATCTGGCTCGCGAGCTCGCGGCCCTGCGGCTGTCCATCGGCGAGATGGCCACGCGCGACTATCTGCGCCACGAGCTGGAGAGCCTGCGCACCATGCTCGCGGACTTGCAGGCGGCGACTGCGGAATCGAGTCGGCGGGCGTCGGACGGTGCCGAACGCCGTGCTAAGAAATCCAGTTGAGAACGAAGTCGGCCATTGCGCAACTCCCGTTACGAGAGTTATGTATGGTGATCTAGTTCACGAACCTATTAAGAGATCAGTTTCCCAGCGGCTCAAATTCGAGGACGGTCTAGGTGCGAATAGGGGGACGCTGGGGTGCTAACCCGGTTGTCGCGAAGGTGCGGCAGCAGGCACTCGGCGTGACACTGAAGCCGGTCTTCGGCCTCGCGGTGATCTCCCCGTTGATTCTGGCCAGTGCGGTCGGCGCTGCGGCCCCCACCCTGCACGGCAAGAATCAGCCGGTGCGCACCGCGATCACTCCGGTGGCCGCCGTCGGCCCCGCCCCCCGGGTGGACCTGTCCCGCCCGACGGTCATCTCCGTCCAGCGAGTGCCGACCAGTTTCCATGTCGCGGCGGCCAGCAGTTCCGCTCCCCCACCACCGACCATTGTCAGTTCGCCCGGCACCCTCGGCATTCCGATCATGGCGCTGTCGGCCTACCGCAATGCCGAGCAAAAGATGAGCGCCGCGGTACCGGGATGCGGTGTCAGCTGGAACCTGCTCGCCGGGATCGGGCGCATCGAGTCGATGCACGCCAACGGCGGTGCCACCGACTCGCGCGGCACGGCGACCAACCCGATCTACGGTCCGGCCCTGGACGGAACGCTGCCCGGCAACGAGGTCATCGTCCAGAGCAATCAGGGCAATCGGGTGCAATACGCACGCGCCATGGGTCCCATGCAGTTCCTGCCCGGCACCTGGGCGCGTTATGCCGTCGACGGCGACGGCGACGGCGTGCCCGACCCGCAGAATCTGTTCGACGCGACGCTGGCCGCCGCCCGCTACCTGTGCAGCGGTGGTCTGAACCTGCGGGATCCGTCGCAGGTGATGGCCGCGATTCTGCGCTACAACAACTCGATGTCCTATGCCCAGAACGTGCTGGGCTGGGCGGCGGCGTACGCCACCGGCGTGGTCCCGGTCGACCTTCCGCCCATCACCGGGCCGCCACCGCCGATCGGCGATGCCCACCTCGAGCACCCAGAAGGTTTGGGTCCCAACCTGCCGCTGAACGTCAACGGCCTGGGCAGCTATGACCCAGCCGCGCAGCACATCCCGTTGATCGACTTCGGCCAGCCACAGCTCGTGTCGCAATTCCCGCAGTTGCCGCAGCAGCCGCCGATGTGGCCATGGCTGCCCCCCGCGCAGACGCAGCCCCAGCCGGCGGTCACGCCGGGTTGCACCCTGATCTGCATCAGTTCGCAATCCCCTGAATCGGCCCCCGCACCCGGTATGCCACCGGTCCCGAACGGCGGCATTGTCCTCGCGCCGGCAGCCCCGCCCGCCGCTCCGCCTTTCTCGGACCCGTTGGCGCCGCCGGCACCTTTTGCCCCGCCACCGGTAGCCCCGCCGGCACCTTTCGCCCCTCCGGCTCCGCCCGCTGCCCCGGCACCACCGGCGCCAGCGCCAGCGGCCCCGGCGCCACCAGCGAATGGGGCACCGAAACCCGCCACGGGCTCGCCGGCGCCGAAGCCCGCCGGCCCGGGGCAGCCCGGCGCGCCAGCGCCCGGCGAGCCGGTACTCGCGCCAGTCAGCTGATCGGCGTACCGGCCGGCGGCCGGCGTCGGACCGCGCCGCCTACACTCGGCGTTGATGTCTGATACTCACGATGATGACCTCACCCCGGCTATCCGCGCCGCGTTGACGAAGGTCATCGACCCCGAATTGCGCCGCCCCATCACCGACCTGGGGATGGTCAAAAGCATCGACGTCGGCACCGACGCCAGCGTGCACGTCGAGATCTACCTGACCACCGCTGCTTGTCCCAAGAAAACTGAGATCAGTGAGCGCGTCACCCAGGCGGTCGCCGATGTCCCCGGCACCGGGGCGGTGCGGGTCAGCCTGGACGTGATGAGCGACGAGCAACGCACCGAGTTGCGCAAGCAGTTGCGTGGGGACGCCGCCGAACCGGTCATCCCGTTCGCCCAGCCCAGCTCGCTGACCCGCGTCTATGCCGTCGCTTCGGGCAAAGGCGGTGTCGGCAAATCGACCGTCACGGTCAACCTGGCCGCGGCGATGGCCGCCCGCGGGTTGTCAGTCGGGGTGCTCGACGCCGACATCCACGGGCACTCCATTCCCCGGATGATGGGCACCGCCGATCGACCCACCCAGGTCGAGTCGATGATCCTGCCGCCTATCGCCCACGAGGTGAAGGTCATCTCGATCGCCCAATTCACCCGGGACAACACTCCGGTGGTGTGGCGCGGGCCCATGCTGCACCGCGCGTTGCAACAATTTCTGGCAGACGTGTACTGGGGCGACCTGGATGTGCTGCTACTGGACCTACCGCCCGGCACCGGGGACATCGCGATCTCGGTGGCTCAACTGATTCCCAACGCAGAGATCCTGGTGGTGACCACGCCGCAGGCGGCCGCCGCCGAGGTGGCCGAGCGGGCGGGCAGCATCGCGATCCAGACCCGTCAGCGCATCGTTGGTGTGGTGGAGAACATGTCGGGGCTGATGTTGCCGGACGGCACCACAATGCAGGTGTTCGGTGAGGGGGGTGGCCGGCAGGTCGCCGAGCGACTGTCCCGGGCTGTGGGCGCCGACGTCCCGCTGCTGGGTCAGATTCCGCTGGACCCGGCGCTGGTGGCCGCCGGCGATGCGGGCGTACCCGTGGTGCTCAGCACGCCCGACTCACCGGTGGGCAAGGAACTCGCCCGCATTGCCGACAGCCTGTCGACGCGGCGGCGTGGTTTGGCCGGCATGTCGCTGGGACTGGACCCCACCCGGCGCTAGCTTCTGGCATTCGCGAGCGGAACCTGGCATTCGTGAGCTTCTGGCATTCGCGAGCGGAACCTGGCATTCGCGAGCTTCTGGCTGCGAGCGGAACCTGGCTGCGATTTTCAGCCGCGGATTTAGCACTGTAGTTACGCTCGCGGACGCGACTCAGGTCGCGTCGGTGTCGAACGGGGTGCGCTCGGGCGGTGCTGCTTCGGGTGCAGGGTTTGACGGTCCCGGCGTCGGCGTCGCCGGGGTATTGCTGGTCGGCTTGTCGAAGTTGCCGGTGAAGATCGAGTCGTCGCCGTCCAATAGGTGTTTGGTGAGCGCCGCGCGCGGGGTCATGCCCCGCAACTTCTGCAGCTCGCCGAGTTGGCCCCGCAGATCGTCGAACTCGGGACCCATATCCTCGCGCAGCTGATTGGACACCCCACTGAGGTAGTCGCGCGCCTGCCGTAGGGCGCCGGCCGTCCAGCGAATGGCGCCGGGCAGGCGCTCGGGTCCGAGCACCACCAGCCCTACGACGACAAGCACGAGCATCTCGCCCCAGCCGATGTTGGCGAACATTAGGTCAGATGGTGATGACCCGCAGCGCCCGGCTGCGCCGGGCTTGCGATCATCAGGGTCGGATGGTGATGACCCCCAGCGCCCGGCTGCGCCGGGCTTGCGATCATCAGGGTCGGATGGTGATGACCCCCAGCGCCCGGCTTCGCCGCGCTTGCGATCATCAGGGTCGGACGGTGATGACCCGCAGCGCCCGGCTTCGCCGCGCTTGCGATCATCAGGGTCAGATGGTGATGACCCGCAGCGCCCGGCTTCGCCGCGCTTGCGATCATCACGAGGTGGTATCGGGGTCGGGTTTGACCGTCAACGTGACCGGGCGACCATCGCGGACCACCTCGATCGGGGCGTCCTGACCGATCGTCAACTGCCGCGTCGCCACCACCGCCTCGTCGGAGTCGGCGACCTTGCGCCCGCCGATCTTGACGATGACGTCATTCTCCAGGATCCCGCCGCGCTGAGCGGGGCCGCCCGCTTTGACGTTGGCCACCTGCGCACCGGAAGCGATCGCATTGCTCACCGAACGGGTGCTGATGCCCAGAGTCGGATGCAGGATCTTTCCGTCCTTGATCAGGGTCTGCGCCACCAGTTTCATCTCGTTGACCGGAATAGCGAATCCCAGCCCGCTGGCGCTGTCGGACAAGGACTTGCCGGCGGTGTTGATGCCGATCACCTGAGAGTCCATGCCGATCAGCGGGCCGCCGGAGTTGCCGTGGTTGATGGAAGCGTCGGTCTGCAAGGCGTCGATCACGGTGTCTGTGTCCGAACCTTCACCGGACAGCGGGACGGGTCGGTGTAGTGCGCTGATGATGCCGTGGGTGACCGTGCTGCGCAGGCCCAGCGGCGCGCCGGCCGCGAGTACCTCGTCGCCGACCCGCACCTTGTCGGAGTCACCCAGCCGCGCCACGCTCAGGTTGTTGACGTTGTCGACCTTGAGCACGGCCAGGTCGGTTTTTGGGTCGCGGCCAACGAGACTGGCGGGCACTTCCTTGCCGTCGTTGAACACCACGGTCGTCTTGAACTGGCTCGGGTTGTTGGCGGCTTCGGAGATCACGTGGTTGTTGGTGACGATGTAGCCGCGGCCGTCGATGACGACCCCCGAGCCCTGCATGCCTTCCTGGTCGCTCTTGGACTCGATGGTCACCACCGAGTCGGCGACGGCGGCCGCGACCCGGGTGAACCTGCCGGCCGGCTCTTCGGCGTTGCCGGCCGTGGACAGCGTCACTTTGGACGTGGTGAAGGCTTCAACGACCTCGGCGGTCTTGCGTCCGATCACCCCGCCGATCACGCCGATGACCAGTGCGATCAACAACAACACCGCCAAGGCGAGGTAAGACACCCTGCCGCCGAACAGCACGTCGCGCACACCGAGCTTGCCGCTGTGGCGAGACTCGCCGTGGCTGACTACCGGCGGTAACGCCGGGGTGCCCAGCGCGGCAGCCGCGCCGGGATCGCGCCATGGGTCATCGGGCTCATCGTGCTGGTCGCCGTTTTTCTCGGCCGCCAGCGCGCTGGCGTCGATCGGGTGACGCTGTAGCGTCTCGGTGCCACCCAACGGCCGGCCGAAGGCCTCCTCCAGCACCGGGTCAGCCGGCTTCTCGTGCGGCCGGAACTCAGACTGCTCCTGAAATTTCGGTGGCCGCACCCGCTCGGCCACGAAGGATCCGTGTTGGCCGGCCGGACGCCCGAAGGCTTGCCGCGAGGCGGGATCGACCGGCGGACGATAGATGGGACGCGGCGCCAACCGTTCGGTGTCCTGGCCGCTGTTATTGCCGCCGCTGTTATTGCCGCCGCTGTTATTGCCGCCGCTGTTATTGCCTTGGTCGGAGGTCACGGTTCCTCTTCTAGATCCTTTTCGAGCCCGATACCGGGCGATGTGCGCAGCCACACAGCGGCACGAGGTTGTTCGTTCACCCTAGTATCCACGGATCCAGCGCGGTCGACATGAACCCGCGCTGATGCCGCCGGGGGTAGCAAAACTCAAGCTAGCGGCGCTTCCGCTGATCCCGCGGGTCGCGCTCGATGAAGGCGTCCGACAGGGACGGCGGCTCCTCCTGCGGGTGGTGCGGAATCTCCGCCAGCAACCCGAGCAGCGAGCTGGGGATGCTGATGGGATGCGAGTCGCGCAAGGCGGCGCGCGCACGGCTGTGGTCCTCCACTTCGGCGGCGCACTGCGGGCACAGCGACAAGTGGTGCGCGGCACGTAAGTGGGCATTCATTCGCAGCTCGCCGTCCACGAAAGCGGCGATGGCCTCGATGGACAGGTGTTCGGTGGAGCCGAAGCGGCGCGGCGCACCTACCGGTGCATCACTTTGGGAGGCGAATTGAGCCGGGAGCCAGGAGAACGCGCGCCGAAACACATGTCCCCGGTCGGCCATCACCAGCTCCCTTCGCGCCTTCTCGACCCATGGATATTTCGAATGTAGCGCGGCAGCGTGCCTGATAACCATGTTCAGCCCTCAAAACCCCAGTATTTGGGACCAGTTGGCAACCCTGCGGAGGCCTTTCGATGACTTGGCCACCGCAAGTCGCTTAGCTGGCCACCCTCATGACGCGGTCCTCGGAGCGCAGGCCATGTTCGGGGTGGGCAGCCAGATAGTCCCGCAGGGCTTGACGTCCGCGGTGGATCCGGCTGCGGACGGTGCCGAGCTTGACGCCCAGAGTGGCGCCGATCTCCTCATAGGAGAGGCCTTCGATATCGCAGAGCACCACCGCGGCGCGAAACTCCGGCGGTAGGGAGTCCAATGCGGCCTGCAAGTCCGGACCGAGCCGGGAGTCGTGGTAGATCTGCTCGGGGTTCGGCTCGTCGGCCGGTACCCGGTCGTAGTCCTCGGGTAGGGCTTCCATGCGGATGCGCGCCCGGCGCCGGACCATGTCGAGGAAGAGGTTGGTGGTGATGCGGTGTAACCAGCCCTCGAACGTGCCCGGCTGGTAGTTCTGCACCGAACGGAAAACCCGGATGAACGTCTCCTGAGTCAGGTCCTCGGCGTCGTGCTGGTTCCCGGAAAGCCGGTAGGCCAGCCGGTAGACCCGGTCGGCGTGCTGGCGCACCAATTCATCCCAGGACGGCATGGCGGCCTTGTCCCCGGTCGCGTCGAAAACCGCTGTGCCGAGCAGCTTGTCAGCCGGCTCAGCCCAATCGTCGTCGCGGACCTGCTGGGGGTGTGACATGGTGGTCGGACTCAAGGTGGTGACGTTCACTTCCTCTTGGTTGTTCCTGACATTCAGGATCGGCATTTCTTCACTTGACGAAACCCGAAGCTGCCACTTCGTATTCCCGCCGTCGTTCGCGTCGTCGTTAGCGTCGTCGTGGCCCCAGAGTGCACCGCGTTCCATAGCACTCACCGTTCCGTACCCGAGTGTGGCCGAGGTAGGAGCAGTCTGAGCTTTAGCTGAGAAACCATACTGTTACCGACCTTTTCCAGCGGTTATGGGCGGTGTGGTGACGCTGGTCTCGCTGGCGCTGCCGGGCGTGTCGGGAAATGCTCCCCCGGGCGCGCCTGAACGACGACCAGACCCCTTCGGCATACTCTGCGGACATGGACGGCACCTCCACTTCCGGCCCCGAGACCGGCCACGAGAGCGGCTCGGCATCCCCGAGCCGGGCCGAATCATTGGTGGCGCACGCCGAAGAATCGATATCCGAGGACGCGATCCTGGTCAGCGCCCGCGAACGAGCGGTAGACAGTGGCGCCGCGGCCGTCACGCCGGCAGTCGGCGCCTTGCTGAGTCTGCTCGCCAAGCTCAGTGGCGGCAAGGCGGTCGCCGAGGTCGGCACCGGAGTGGGCGTGAGCGGGTTGTGGTTGCTGTCGGGGATGAGCCACGACGGCGTCTTGACCACCATCGACATCGAGCCCGAGTACGTCCGGCAAGCTAAGCAGGCGTTCGCCGAGGCGAACATCGGACCGTCGCGCACCAGGTTGATCAGCGGGCGGGCTCAGGAAGTTCTGACCCGGCTCGCCGACGACTCATATGACCTGGTGTTCATCGACGCCGACCCGATCGACCAGCCGGAGTACGTCGTGGAAGGCGTGCGACTGCTGCGATCCGGTGGGGTCATTGTCGTGCACCGGGCCGCGCTGGGCGGACGCGCCGGTGATCCCGCGGCGCGCGACGCCGACGTGGCCGCGGTCCGTGAGGCGGCCCGACTGATCGCCGAGGACGAGCGCCTCACCCCCGCGTTGATACCGCTGGGCGACGGGCTGCTGGCCGCGGTCCGCGATTGAGGCCGGGCCGCTCGGGTTATGCGCGGTTGAAGAAGCCGGACTGCCCGACGCCGGCGTTGAAACCGCCGGAGTCGGCGCCAGGGCCGGTGTTACCGACGCCCGAGCTGTGCTGGCCGGCGTTGAAAAGACCCGTGTTGTAGTAGCCCACATTTCCAAACCCGATGTCGTGGTCACCGGCGTTGAAGAAGCCCACCTGTAAGCCGCCTGCCCCGCGGTTGAAGAATCCGGTGTTGGTGCCGCCGTCGCTGGCGTTGAAGAAGCCAACATTGTCTTCACCCCCGCCGGCGTTGCCCCATCCCGAGCTGTAGCCGCCGCTGGCCGAATTGGACAGGCCGGAGTTGTAGTTGCCCACGTTGAAGAAGCCGGAGTTGCCCGTCCCGGAGTTGCCGAATCCCGAATTGCCGCTGTAGCTTCCGATCCCACCGAAGCCGGTGTTGACGTCACCGGCATTCCACAGACCGGTGTTCGTGTTGCCCGAATTGAACAATCCGGTGTTGGTGAAGCCGGTGTTGAAGAACCCGGTATTACCGGCCTCGCCGACATTACCGACGCCGAAGACGGGATCGGTGCCGTTGCCGCCGGCGTTGAACCCGCCGGTGTTGCCGATGCCGGTGTTGGACCAACCCACGTTGCCGAAGCCGGCGTTGAACGAACCCACGTTGTGATTGCCGGCATTGAAGAACCCGACGTTGTGGCCGAACAGCGCGGTGCCGCCGGAGTTGAACGCGCCCAGGTTGCCGTTGCCCGCGTTCGCCAGTCCCATGTTGGTGCTGCCGGCGTTGAACGACCCGGTGTTGAAGCTGCCCGCATTGAACACACCGGTGTTGGTGGAACCGCTGTTGCCGAAGCCGGTATCGGCCACGCCTGAATTCACCATTCCAACGTTGTGGCTGCCGGTGTTGCCCAGACCCCAGTTCGCAACGCCTGAATTGAACAGCCCGGTGTTGCCGGCGCCCGAGTTGAACAGCCCGATATTGCCGCTGCCCGAGTTGAATCCGCCGAATCCGATCTGATGGTCGCCGGTGAGCCCGATGCCGATGTTTCCGTTTCCGGTGTTGGCCAGGCCGAAATTGCCGTCGCCGGTGTTGGCCAGCCCGAAGTTGAAGCTGCCGTTATTGCCCAACCCGACGTTCCAGCCGACGTTGTTGACGTTGAAGCCCCCGATGCCGATCTGGTTGTTGCCGGTGAGCCCGATACCGATGTTGTTGTTGCCGACGTTGCCCAGCCCTAGGTTGCCGATGCCGACGTTGCCGATGCCGATGTTGGAACCACCGAGGTTGCTGAGCCCGACATTGAGCGACGACGGGATCCCGGCGATGGCGGTGGCCAGGTTTCCGTTGCCGAACCCGATATTGCCGGTGCCGACGTTGCCGGCACCGAAGTTGAACGTGCCGATGTTGCCCAGGCCGAAGTTGTAGGACGCCGCGCCTGGATACGGAGCACCGACGACTCCCAGGACTGCGTTGCCGTTGCCGGCGCCGACGTTGAATGAGCCGTAGTTGCCCAGGCCGAAGTTGTTGCCGCCACTGTTGCCGCTCCCGAGGTTGAAGCTGCCGGTGTTGCCGCTGCCGAGGTTGAAGCTGCCGATGTTCCCGATGCCCAGGTTCAACTCACCTAACACCTGCTGGAACGGCACCAACTGTTCGGCCGCCGCCACCGCGCCGCTGTAGTAGCCGGACATCGCCGTCACGTCCTGCGCCCACATTTGCTCGTACAGCGCCTCGGCAGCCGCGATCGCCGGCGCGTTGAAGCCGAACAGGTTCGACCGCACTAGCGCCATGAGTTGAGCTCGGTTGGCCGCCAATACTTCTGGATGCACGATCGCCGCTCGTGCCGCTTCGAACACCGCTGCCACTGTCTTGGCTTGGCCGGCCGCTAGCTCGGCGTGCGCCGCGGTCGCGCTCAGCCACAGCTTGTAGGGTGTCGCCGCCGCCGTCATGGCCGATGCGGCCGGGCCCTGCCACGACGCCGCGGTCAGCCCTGACGTCACTTCGCCGAAGGACGACGCCGCCGCACCCAACTCGGCCGCCAGCCCGTCCCAGGCGGCCGCGGCCGCCAGCATCGGTCCCGTTCCCGCGCCCGAGAAGATCTGTGCCGACGTGATCTCCGGCGGCAGCACGGCAAAGTTCATGACCCCCCCAAATGTTGTCGCACCGCTGTTCGGCACCGGAGAACGTATCGAAAAGCTCCGTGCCGCGGATGTTTTGCGCAACATTCATATGAACTTGAGTGCGTCCGTCGCACGCTTGGACATAGCGCCCTTGACGGCGATTGAACGGGCGTTTAGTCTGCTGAACATGCGTTCAGTCGACTTGACCGCCGCCGCCCGAATCAGGGATGCCGCCATCGAGCAGTTCGGTGAGCACGGCTTCGGCGTCGGGTTGCGGACTATCGCAGAAGCCGCCGGCGTGAGCGCCGCACTGGTCATCCACCATTTCGGTTCCAAGGACGGCCTGCGCAAGGCATGCGACGAATACATCGCCGAGGAGATCCGCAGCGAGAAATCCCAAACCATCCAGTCCAATGACCCAGCCACCTGGTTGGGCGCGTTGGCCGAGATCGAGTCCTACGCGCCGCTGATGAAATACCTGGTACGCAGCATGCAGACCGGTGGTGAACTCGCAACAATGTTGTGGCGCAGGATGATTGACAACACTGAAGACTACATGGCAGAAGGTGTCCAGGCCGGCACTCTCAAGCCGAGCCGCGACCCGCACGCCCGCGCCAAATATCTTGCGATCACCGGCGGCGGCGGTTTCTTGCTGTACCTGCAGATGCACGAAACCCCAACGGATGTACGCGCGGTACTGCGTGACTACGCCCGCGACATGGTGCTGCCCGCCCTCGAGCTCTATTCCGAGGGCCTGCTGACCGATCGCACCATGTACGAAGCGTTTCTCGCCAGAGAAAACCAAGGAGAGACAGATGTCAGCTAACCCCGCCCCGATCGAAATTCGCGGGCTCACTAAGAACTTCGGTGCAGTTCAAGCACTCGACGGCCTCGACCTCACCGTGCAGGAAGGCGAAGTGCACGGCTTTCTGGGACCCAACGGCGCCGGCAAGTCGACGACCATCCGCATCCTGTTGGGTGTGGTAAAGGCTAGCAGCGGCACCGTGCGCATGCTGGGCGGCGACCCGTGGACCGATGCCGTCCGGCTGCACCGTGAAATCGCTTATGTGCCGGGTGATGTCACGCTGTGGCCATCGCTGACCGGTGGTGAAACCATCGACCTGCTGGCCCGGATGCGCGGCGGCATCGACCAGGGCCTGCGCGCCGATCTGATCGAACGCTTCGAATTCGATCCGCACAAGAAGGTGCGTACCTACTCGAAAGGAAACCGGCAGAAGGTCTCGCTGATCTCTGCGTTCTCCTCTCGGGCCCGGTTGCTGCTACTCGACGAACCGACCAGCGGGCTTGACCCGTTGATGGAGAATGTCTTCCAGCAATGTGTCGCCGAGGCGCGCGAGCGTGGTGTGACGGTGCTGCTGTCCAGCCACATTCTGGCCGAGACGGAGGCATTGTGCGAACGGGTCACCATCATCGCGGCCGGCCGGACCGTGGAAAGCGGATCGCTGGAATCCATGCGCCACCTCAGCAGGACGTCAATCAAGGCCGAATTGATCGGCGATCCAGGCGATCTCACCCGTATCAGGGGTGTGGAGGACGTCAGCGTCGAAGGCAACACCGTGCGTGCGCAAGTTGACAGCGAAAGTCTGGGCGAGCTGATCCGGGTGCTCGGGGACGCCGGCTTGCGCAGCCTCGTCAGCCAACCACCCTCGCTCGAGGAACTGTTTCTGCGGCACTACAGCACCAACGGGTCGCGCAAGGAGGTATCAGTGCGATGAACACCGCCGTCCTGGACCGTCCCACCCGACACTCCGGTCCGCTGCGCGGCTCGAATTTCGCCGGCACGCTCAGCCTGCTGCGACTCTATCTACGCCGAGACCGGATTGTGCTGCCGCTGTGGGTGTTTCTGCTGTCAGTGCCACTGGGCAGCGTTTACATCAGCAGTATCGAGAAGCTGTACCCCACCTCCTCCGAGCGGGCCGCCTTCGCGTCCTCGATCATGGCCAGCCCGGCCCAACGTGCGCTCTACGGACAGATCTACAACGACAGCCTCGGCGCCGTCGGCATCTGGAAAGCCGGAATGTTCCACCTGCTCGTCGCAGTCGCGGTCATTCTCACCGTGATTCGGCACACCCGCGCCGACGAGGAGAGTGGGCGCGCTGAACTGATCGACTCGACCGCGGTCGGGCGTTACGCCAGCTTGACCGCTGCGCTGCTGTTGTCCTTCGCGGCCTCCCTGGGCACCGGCGTCATCGGCGCCGCCGGACTGATCACCACGTCGGTCCCGGCAAGCGGATCGGTAGCTTTCTGTGCGGCCCTCGCGGCGTCCGGCCTGGTGTTCACCGCGGTAGCCGCGGTAGCCGCGCAACTCTCGCCCAGCGCGCGAGTGGCGCGCGGGGTGGCTTTCGCCGTCCTGGGTGCCGCTTTCACCCTGCGCGCCGTGGGCGACGCGGGTTCCGGTGCGATGTCGTGGTTTTCGCCGCTGGGGTGGTCGTTGCAAGTTCGCCCGTATGCGGGTGACCACTGGTGGGTGCTGCTGCTGCACGTGGTTACGACGGTCGCGCTCACCGGCGTCGCGTACTGGTTGCTCGCCGGTCGCGATGTCGGCGCCGGACTCATCCCCGAACGAATGGGCGGTGGCGCCGCCCCGGCCTGGCTGAGCAATGTTTTCGGCCTGGCGTGGCGGCTGGATCGCGGTGCACTGCTGGTGTGGACCGTAGGCCTGGGCCTGTACGGACTCTTGATCGGCAGCGTGACGCACGGCATCGGCGACGAACTGGGCGGTGCCTCCGGCCGTGAGCTTGTCGCGCGGCTGGGCGGCACGGGCGCGGTGGAGCAGGGCTTCATCGTGGTGGGATTCACCATGCTGGGTATGGTCGCCGCCGCGTTCGCCATCTCCCTGTCACTGCGGCTGCACCAGGAAGAGATTGAGCATCGCGCCGAAACCCTCTTGGCCGGAACGGTTTCCCGCCGTCGACTCCTGGCGAGCCACTTGGCGATGGCATTGGGTGGGTCGGCGTTGGCCATCCTGCTGTCCGGGCTGGCGGCCGGGTTCGCCTACGGCGCGGCAGCCGGCGACATCGCCGGCAAATTACCGACGGTCGTGGGCACCGCGGCGGCGCAACTGCCCGCGGTATGGCTGCTGGCGGCCGTGTCCGTCGCACTGTTCGGGCTGACACCGCGGCTCACCCCCGCGGCGTGGGGTGTGCTGGTCGGCTTCGTCGCGCTGTACTTGCTCGGCTCGCTGTCCGGGTCCCCGCAATGGCTGCTCGACCTGGAACCGTTCACGCACACGCCTCGGGTCGGCTCGGGTAGCTTCAGCGTGGTACCACTGCTCTGGCTGCTGGCCATCGACGCGGGGCTGATCATGTTGGGCGCCGCGGGTTTCCGGCGGCGGGACATGCGGCAATGAACGTCGGCTTGCGGGCGTTCGCCTCGGGCCTGTGCGGTCTCGTGATTTTCGGGCTGGTGGTGTTCTATCCGGCCGGCACGCTGCATTACTGGCAGGGTTGGGTTTTCGTGGCGATCTTCACCGTCGCCACGATCGCTCCCAGTGTCTACCTGGCTCGTAACAACCCGGCCGCCCTGCAGCGCCGCATGCACGTCGGTCCGAAAGCCGAAACCCGGATCGTCCAGAAGTTCATCATCGTGGCCGCGTTCGTGGCGGTGTTCGCCATGACGATTCTCAGCGCGCTCGATTACCGGTTCGGCTGGTCCTCGGTGCCGATGGCAGTGACGCTGTTGGGCGATGTCCTGGTTGCCACCGGACTCTCCGTCGCCATGCTGACCATCATTCAGAACAGCTACGCGGCCGCGACCGTGACAGTGGAAGCCGATCAGCACGTCGTCTCGACTGGCCTTTACGGCCAAGTGCGACACCCCATGTACGTCGGAAACGTAATCCTCATGGTGGGCATCCCCCTGGCGCTGGGGTCGTACTGGGGTTTGGTGGTGTTCATCCCCGCGCTGGCTGTGCTGGTGTTGCGCATTCTTGACGAAGAGCGGGCGCTGGTCGACGGACTGGAGGGTTACGGCGATTACATGCAGCGGGTGCGGTACCGGTTGGTGCCCCACGTGTGGTGATCGCCGCCGCGTTCTAAGGTAACCACGTGACGCAAGACGCGGCACCTGCCCTGGACCGGCCGTGGCGTCGACCCGGAGGTCTGCGCTATGCGCGGGAACGGATCCGGGGAATCGCCAAACCTCCCGTCACGGTCACCGACCCACCGGCGGACCTCATCGTCGAACGCGACGTCGAGGTGCCGACGCGGGACGGAACGGTATTGCGGGTCAACGTCTTTCGACACCACGCCCATACGGCCGGCCCGGTGATCCTCAGCATCCATCCCTATGGCAAAGACGAGCTGCCGAAAAGGCGGCGCAAGAAATGGACGTTCTCCCCGCAGTACCGGGTGCTGCGCCAACCCGACCCGGTGCGTTTCTCTGCCCTCACCGGTTGGGAAGCGCCCGACCCGTCCTGGTGGACGGCTCATGGCTTCGTGGTGGTAAACGCGGACTCCCGCGGCTGCGGCCATTCCGGCGGGACCGGAAAGTTGCTGTCTCAGCAGGAGGCTGAGGACACCTACGACCTGGTGCAGTGGCTGGCCGAGCGGCCATGGAGCGACGGGCGGGTAGTCATGCTCGGTGTCTCCTACCTGGCCATCAGCCAGTACGCCGTGGCTGCGCTGCAGCCGCCGGCCCTGCGCGCGATCTGCCCGTGGGAAGGTTTCACCGACGCCTACCGCGACCTGACCTTTCCGGGCGGCATCCGGGAGTCGGGGTTCACCCGAATGTGGTCGCGGGGAGTGCGGCGACGCACCCGGCAGCAATACGACCTCGCACAAATGCAGCTGAAACACCCGCTGCGCGACGAGTTCTGGTGCTCGGTGGCGCCCGATCTGTCAGCGATCAAGGTGCCCATGCTGGTCTGCGGCAGCTTCTCCGACAACAACCTGCACACCCGAGGCTCGATCCGGGCGTTCACTCAGAGCGGTTCCAGCCATGCCCGGCTCTACACCCATCGGGGTGGCAAGTGGACGACCTTCTACTCCGAGGACGCGCTTGCCGAGCAGCTGACATTTTTCCGTGGCGTGCTGGACGGAGCGCCGCCGGCGCGCAGTGTCCGGCTGGAGGTGCGTGAAGACCGCGACACCGTCACCGCGGTGCGCGAGGAATCCGAGTGGCCGCTCGCCCGAACCCGTTGGCGGCCCTTGTATCTCGCCGGCGCCGGCCGGCTGAGCACCGAGCCGCCAACTAGCGCGGGCAGCATCACCTTCGAAACCCATTCGCGCGCTGCGGTCTTCTATTGGACGGTGCCCGACGACATCGAGCTGACCGGGCCCATGTCGGCGCGGCTTTGGGTCCAGCTGGACGGTTGCGCCGATGCGCATCTGTTTGTCGGCGTGGAGAAGTGGCGCGACGGGCAGTACGTCGGATTCGAAGGGTCCTATGGCTACGGCCGCGACCGGGTGACCACCGGCTGGCAGCGGGTCCTGCTGCGTGAGCTCGACGCCGAGCAGTCGAAACCATGGGATCCGGTGCCGGCGCTGAACCGTACCCAGCCCCTGCAGCCGGGCGAGGTGGTGGCGGTCAACGTCGCGCTGGGACCGTCGGCGACGCTGTTTCGCGCCGGCGAGCAGCTGCGACTGGTGGTGGCCGGGCGCTGGCTGTCCCCGCGCAATCCTTTGACCGGTCAGTTCCCGGCAGCTTATCCGGACCCGCCACGTGGTCTGGTGACGCTGCGCTGGGGGCGCCGCTATGACGCGCACCTACTGATCCCGGAGATCCCCTAGGTCGTGCAAGCGGGGAGCCTTAGATCCAGACGCCCTTCCCCACCGCGACCACACCACCGGCGCTGATCGCGAAGCGCTCCCGGTCGCGCTCGAGGTCCACCCCGACCATCTCACCCGGGCCCACGACGACGTTCTTGTCCAGGATCGCGTGCCGCACCACCGCTCCGCGACCGACCCGCGCGCCGGGCATGATCACGCTGCCCTCCACAATGGCGCCGTCGTCCACCACGACATTCGACGACAGAACCGAGTTGCGCACCGACGCCGCCGAAATGATGCTGCCGGCCCCCACGACGGACTCCTGAGCGGAGCCCCCGTTGACGAACTTCGCGGGTGCAAGGTTCTCCGACTCCCCGCGGATCGGCCAGCGCTTGTTGTACAGGTTGAACACCGGATGCACCGAAACCAGGTCCATGTGCGCGTCGTAGAACGCATCGAGTGTCCCCACGTCGCGCCAGTAGGCCCGGTCGCGGTCGGTGGCCCCGGGCACTTCGTTGTCACTGAAGTCGTAGACGGCGGCCATACCGTCGGCGACCAGGCGGGGAATGATGTCGCCGCCCATGTCGTGATCGGAGTGGTCGTCATCGGCGTCCGCGCGGATCGCGTCGATCAGCACCTTGGTGGTGAAGATGTAGTTCCCCATCGACACGAAAGTGGCGTCGGGGTCGTCGGGGGTGCCGGGCGGGTCGAGCGGCTTCTCGATGAACTTGCGGATCCGGCCGGACTCGTCGGAGTCGATGCAGCCAAAAGCGCTCGCTTCGGTTCGCGGCACCCGAATTCCAGCCACCGTGGCGCCGGCCCCGCTGTCGATGTGGTAGCGCACCATCTGCTCGGGGTCCATCCGGTACACGTGGTCGGCACCGAAAACCACTATGTAGTCCGGATCTTCGTCGTAGATCAGATTGAGCGACTGGTAGATCGCATCCGCGGACCCGGTGTACCAGCGCGGTCCCAGGCGCTGCTGCGCGGGCACCGGGGTGATGTACTCGCCGGCCAAGCCGGACAAGCGCCAGTTCTGCGAGATGTGGCGGTCCAAAGAGTGCGACTTGTACTGGGTCAGAACACAAATTCGCAGGTAACGGGCATTAACGAGGTTGGACAGCACGAAGTCGATCAGCCGGTATGCGCCGCCGAAGGGAACCGCAGGCTTGGCGCGGTCGGCGGTCAGCGGATAGAGCCGTTTGCCTTCACCACCAGCCAGGACGATTCCCAGCACTTGTGGCGATTCCCTCATAAAGTCAAACCTATCGGCAGCTGCAAACCGCTGCCACCCGCGACCTCTCCTCAGCCCGCCCCGCAGGCCGCATCGTCGCCGACACCGCCCAAACGTCCGACTCCTCCTCAGCCCGCCCCGCGGGCCGCATCGTCGCCGACACCGCCCAAACGTCCGACTCCTCCTCAGCCCGCCCCGCAGGCCGCATCGTCGCCGACACCGCCCAAACGTCCGGCTCCTCCTCAGCCCGCCCCGCAGGCTGCATCGTCGCCGAACTAACGTGCGGGTATGCGGGTGGCGATGATGACGCGGGAATACCCCCCCGAGGTCTACGGCGGAGCCGGTGTGCACGTCACTGAACTGGTAGCCCAACTGCGCAAGCTGTGCTCGGTCGACGTGCATTGCATGGGTGCCGACCGCCCAGGTGCGATCGCCCACCGGCCCGACCCGCGGTTGCGCACCGCGAATGCTTCGCTGTCCACGCTGTCGTCGGACCTGGTGATGGCCAACGCCGCGAGTTCGGCCACCGTCGTGCATTCGCACACCTGGTACACCGGTCTGGCCGGACATCTGGCCAAACTGCTCTTCGGGATTCCGCACGTGTTGACCGCACATTCGCTCGAGCCGATGCGGCCATGGAAAGCTGAGCAACTCGGTGGCGGCTACCAGGTGTCTTCGTGGGTGGAGAACACCGCGGTGCTGGCGGCCGACGCGGTAATCGCCGTCAGCTCCGGCATGCGCAACGACATCCTGCGCGTCTACCCCACGCTGGATCCCAATGCGGTGCACGTCATCCGTAACGGCGTCGACACCGAGGTCTGGCACCCGGCCGGCGCGGCGCCCACCGGGTCGGTGCTGGCTGACCTCGGCGTCGACCCGAACCGACCCGTGGTCGCGTTCGTCGGGCGAATAACCCGGCAGAAGGGCGTCCCTCATCTGGTGGCGGCCGCACACCACTTCAGCCCGGACATTCAGCTGGTGCTTTGCGCCGGCGCGCCGGACACCCCCGAGATCGCCGAAGAAGTGCGGTCCGCGGTAGCGGGACTGGCCCGGGCCCGCACTGGGGTGTTCTGGGTGCGCGACATGCTCCCCGTCGCAGAGTTACGCGAAATACTCGCAGCCGCATCGGTTTTCGTATGCCCGTCGGTGTACGAGCCGTTGGGCATCGTCAATCTCGAGGCGATGGCTTGCGCGACGGCTGTGGTGGCCTCGGACGTCGGGGGCATCCCCGAGGTGGTCGCCGACGGCGTCACCGGATCACTGGTGCACTACGACGCCGACTTCCCCGACGCCTACGAAGCCAGGCTGGCCGAAGCAGTCAATGCCTTGGTCGCCGACCCCGCCAAAGCCCAGCAGTACGGCCACGCGGGACGTCAGCGCTGTATCGAGGAGTTCTCCTGGGCGCACATCGCCGAGGAAACACTGGACGTCTATCGGAAAGTGTGCGAATAACGCCGTCCGATGACCCAATGCGCTGGCTAGCTGGTGACGCCTTTGAGTTCGTCGCCCAGCGCGGCGGCTTCGTCGGGCGTCAACTCGACGACGAGGCGGCCACCACCTTCCAGTGGTACCCGCATTACGATGCCGCGCCCCTCCTTGGTTGCTTCTAGTGGACCGTCGCCGGTCCGGGGCTTCATCGCCGCCATCGAGTGCTCCCTCCAGATTCGAGCTGGCCCGCGCCCGCGGACCTGGTCGGCGCCGAGCATGCCCCGCCAGTGGATTTCCAGCCATACCCGACATTGAACTGCCAAATCACGCTTCTATTGTTCCCTATCCGGGTGACCACGTGCACAAAGACCCGCTTCTGGGATCATTCGGCCCCATTAATGAGCTGCCGGCTGCACCCAGCAGCCGCTGATGTGATCGTCGACCATGCCGGTCGCCTGCATCAACGCGTACGCGGTTGTGGGTCCGACGAAGCGGAACCCGCGCCGTTTCAGCTCTCGTGCCATGGCCTTCGATTCCGCACTCGTCGACGGGATTTCAGACAGGTCTGCAAACCTGGGACGCGGCGGCGGCGCGAACGACCACAACAGGTCGGACAGGTCTTGCGGTGATCCCAGGTCGACGGCGGCACGGGCATTCGCCACTGTCGCCTCGATCTTGGCGCGGTTGCGCACAATGCCACTGTCGGACATCAGTCGTTGCACGTCAGCGTCGGTAAAGCCGGCAACCTTGTCGACATCGAACCCGTGAAACGCGCGCCGGAAATTGTCCCGCTTGCGCAGGATGATCAGCCAGGACAAGCCGCTTTGGAACGCTTCCAGGCTCAGCCGCTCGAACAACGCCGTGCCGTCTTTCAGCGCACGGCCCCACTCCCGGTCGTGATAGTCGCGGTAAAGCTCGGCGTCGGGTCCGGGGCGAACCTCGGCCCAGCTACAGCGAATCAGGCCGTCACCCATTACCGGCGCACCTCACCCACGGCCTGCATGATCGTCGCCGCAACTCATGTCGGACCGGAACGGTCCGAACCGACGGCGTCGACGTCGGAGGGTTCGGCTACATCAGGGGCAACTTCGGGAGCCGCCAGGGGCTGCGCCTCGGTGCCATCGGCCTGCGCCGCGGTGCCAGCGGCCCGCGCCGCTTCGGTGCCAGCGGCCTGCGCCGCCTCGGGCTGTACCTCGGTGCCGGAGGCCTGCAGCGCTGCCACCTGGCCACGCAACGTCTCCAGCTCACGCCCCAACCGGTCCAGCACCCAGTCGACCTCGCTGGTTTTGTATCCGCGCAACACCTGGGTGAATTTGACCGCGTCCACGTCGGCGCCGGTAACTCCGAAGGCTGGCAGGACGGTGGCCGTCGTCGCGCGCGGCAGTGGCGGCAATGGCTCGCCACGGCCGAACAACAGACTCGCCGCGCCGAACAACACGCCCGCCACAAGGATCAGAACCACCAGGTAGAGCAACACCAACGCCACGCGACCGATCCTGCCCTATGGCACCGACAAACCGTCGATCAGTGCGGACGCAACACGTTCATCGGCGGCCGGTCGGCAAGGGAGACCGGCAGCGTGTGCTGGGTGAAGCCGTCCCCGACGGGAAAGAACTGGGTCAGGCCGGCCCCGGAGTCGGGGATCCCGCACCGGGAAAGCAGCGTGGCGATCACTTGCCGGCTCATGGCGCCCAGCTCTTCCAGCGGCCGGTTGCGGTGTGCCCGAACACCCAGGTTGACCTGCGCGATCGCGTCCAGCCCCAGCCGGTCGAAGGTGTCGATCAACAGTCCGATCTCGACGCCGTAGCCCGGTGCGAACGGCAGCGAGGTCAGCAGTTCGCGGCTTGCCGCGTACTCCCCGCCCAGCGGCTGCAACACGCAACCGAGTTGGGGTCGTAGCGCCGCAAGCAGCGGTCGCGCCACCAGTTCGGTCACTCGTCCGCCGCCGGTGGAGCCCGCGTCGCCGCTGGCGTCACCCGTGGTGAGCGGCCGCCGGTAGAAGCCCTTGACCAGGTGAATTCCATCGCCGGTGAGTAGTGGACCCACCAGATTGGGGACGAAACTGGGATTGGGGTCTACCAGGTCGGAGTCGATGAACACCACGATGTCGCCGCGGGTGGCCGCCAGGGAACGCCACAACGCCTCGCCCTTACCGGGCCGGGTGGGCAACTCAGGCAGCGCATGTTCGCGGCTGACAACGCGGGCACCTGCGGCGATCGCGCGGATCTCGGTGTCGTCGGTGGACCCGGAATCGAGCACGATCAGCTCGTCGACCAGCCCGTCGACCAGCGGTGAAATGCTGTCGATGACCGACTCGATGGTGGCTTCCTCATTGAGTGCCGGCAGCACCACCGAGATGGTCCGACCGGCCTTGGCCGCGACCAGTTCGCTGACCGTCCAGCACGGACGGTTCCAGGTATGGACGGTGGTGAGATCGCCTGTGACCAGCTCAGATGCTGTCATGCCAGTCCTCTCACCGTGCGTGTCGGCGGGCGCGTCCCCTGAATCGAGGCCACCATCTCCAGCGTCCTCCTGGTCGCCGCGACTTGATGGACGCGGAACATGCGTGCCCCGGCGGCTGCTGCCAGCGCGGTGGCCGCCAGTGTGCCCTCGAGTCGTTCGGTCACGTCCACGCCCAGAGTCTCCCCGACAAAGTCCTTGTTACTCAAAGCCATGAGCACCGGCCACCCGGTCTTAACAAGATCGGCCAGATGGCGCAACAGCAACAGCCCGTGGAAGGTGTTCTTGCCGAAATCGTGGGCCGGGTCGATCAGCACCCGGTCGCGGGCCACGCCGACCGCAACTGCCCGCTCGGCGGCGGTTGTGACCTGGCGAATCGCGTCGTCCACCACGCCGCGGGTAGTCGTACCGTAACTCACTCGGAAGGGACGGGTACGCGGTAGCGCTCCCCCGGTGTGCGCGCACACCAAGCCGGCGTTGAACTCTGCGGCAACCTCGGCCAAGGCGGGGTCTACGCCGCCCCAGGTGTCGTTGATGATGTCCGCACCGGCCGCGCAGGCCAATTTGGCCACCTCGGAGCGCCAGGTGTCGACGCTGATCAGTTGGTCGGGGTAGGCGCCGCGGAGCCACTCCACGAACGGCACCAGGCGGGCGATCTCGGTATCGGCGTTGACGGTCTCGCCGGGGCCCGCCTTCACCCCACCGATGTCGATGACGTCGGCGCCTTCGGCGACGGCACGGTGTACGGCGTCACGGGCAGCATCGTCGGCGAAAGTTGCGCCCCGGTCAAAGAACGAATCCGGGGTTCGGTTGACGATCGCCATGATCAGCGCGCGATCCGACGCCACTGGGCGACCGCACCACGTTGACTGCACGCCTCCATGGTGCCTGGATAACGCTGAGCGTCGAAACTGCGGTGGCCTCGCCGAGCCTGCGCACACAACGGGTTGAGGGGGGTGTCGACACCGTCGCCGCAGTATCGATGCGGCCACCGCAGTATCGATGCGGCCACCGCAGTCTCGGCGCAGCCGCCGCAGTCTCGGCATCGAGACTGCGGGTTGGGAATCGAGACTGCGCCCAGTGCGTTCCCGCCGGGCGTGTCGACACCGTCGCCGCAGTATCGATGCAGCCATTGCAGTCTCGGCGCCGCCAGCGCAGTTTCGACGCCACCAGCGCAGGCTCGACGCCACCAGCGCAGGCTCGACGCCACCAACGCAGCTTCGACCCCACCAGCGCCGAAGTTCAGCCCTGCGGTCGCTTACCGACTCGACCCGATGGGCCGTCGCGCTCCCCCAGGCCTTTCAGCCCTGCGGTCGCTTACCGGCCGAAACCTCGTCGGGGTACTCGTCGTAGAACGGCACGTATCCCTCGTCACGCCCAGCCAGCACATACAGCGGGTCTTCGATGTCGGACCCGTACGCCTGCTTACGCAACTCAACCTTGCGACTCTTGAACGTCGTGGTGTGCTCCAGCGACTCCACCAACCGCACGAACAGCGGCAGCGCGTAGCCGGGCAACCTGTCGTACACGGCGCGGGCCAGGGCTTGGCCGTCGAATTCGCGGCCCTCCCGCAGCTTGACCGCGGCCATGCCGGCCCGCCCGCCGGTGTTGGGTACCTCCACACCGAACACCGTGCACTCCTCGACGTTGGGGTCCGCCGCCACCGCCGCTTCTACCTGCGTGGTGGCCACGTTCTCGCCCTTCCAGCGGAAGGTGTCGCCGAGGCGATCGACGAAGGCAGCGTGGAACATGCCCTGCGGACTCATCACGTCGCCGGTGTTGAACCAGGTGTCGCCTTCCTTGAAGGCGTTGCGCACCAACTTCTTCTCGGTCGCCGACTTGTCGGTGTAGCCGTCGAACGGCTGCAACCGGTTGACCGGGCTGAGCAACAGGCCCGGCTCGCCGGCGGGCACGCGGCGAACCCGCCCGCTGTCGTCGCGTACCGGTTCGCCGGTCTCGGGATCGTATTCGACGTAGGCGAGCGGCATCGGTGAAATACCCGTGCTGCGAGGGACATTGAACACGTTGATGAACGCGGTGGTGCCTTCGCTGGCCGCGTAGAACTCGCAGACCCGGGAAATCCCGAAACGTTTGGTGAACTCGTCCCAGATGTCGGGGCGCAACCCGTTGCCGGCGATGACGCGGACCTTGTGCGCGCGGTCGGTCTTCTTGGGCGGTTGATTCAGCAGGTAGCGGCAGACCTCTCCGATGTAGATGAATGCCGTTGCGTCGTAACGGATCACCTCGTCCCAGAACCGCGATGCCGAGAACGACTTGCCCAAAGCCAAAGTCGCCCCTGAGTTGATCACCGACGACACCGCGACCGTCAGCGCGTTGTTGTGGTAGAGCGGCAGGCAGCTGTACAGCGTGTCGGATGATCTCAGCCGCAGTCCCAGGCCACCGAACGCACCGAGCGCCTTGAGCCACCGATAGTGCGTCATCACGCTGGCCTTCGGATATCCGGTCGTACCCGAGGTGAAGATGTAGAAGGCGGTGTCCTTGGCGCGCACCGTGTCGGCCGACGACGGGTTGGTGGCGGGCGCGGTTACTGCGAAGCGCTCCAGGTCTTCGACGGTCAACACTTCACCCGCCGACCCGCCGGACTCGCTGACCGCGCTCACCAAATCGGACTCCGCGATCAGCACCTTCGCGTCCAGCAAGCCCAGGCTGTGCTTGAGGACGTCGCCGCGCTGGTGGTAGTTGAGCATCCCGGCGATGGCGCCGCACTTGACGATGGCCAGCATGGCCAGCACCGCGTTGGGTGAGTTGCGCAGCATCACGCCGACGACGTCGCCCGGCCCGACGCCGCGGGCGGCCAGCACCGCTGCGTACCGGTTGGCGGTCGCGTTGGCATCGCGATAGGTGACTTGTTGATCGTCGAACTTCAGGAAAACGCGGTCGGCGTAGCGGGCGGCGCGGTCCTGGAATACCGACGCGATGGACACCTTCGAACTTGGCCGGGCCAACAGGCCGCTCACTCCCCGCAGGATCGACGGGGCGTCGGCGATCAGGCCGGGAACTTGTGTGGCGATATGGGTGAGCGTGACTCGCGCGCCCGCGTCACCCTGCTGGTCAGACACCTGATTCCTCGATTCTCTGCAGACCCGTCAGCTTGGGCGCGCACGCCTGCAGCGCCTCGCCGACCTTATCCACCACCACCAGCCGATCGACCGCCGCCTGGGAGATGTAGCCGCTGTCGACCAAACCGTCCACCCAGCCCAGCAGCCCGTCGTAATGCCCCCAGGGATCCAGCAGCACGATCGGCTTGTCGTGCACGCCGAGATAGCCCTCGGTCCAGGCGCTCAACAATTCGTCCAGGGTGCCGACACCGCCCGGAAGCGCGATGAACGCATCGGCACGCATTTCCATCACCCGTTTGCGCTCGCTCATGGTGTCGGTGACGATCAGTTCGTCGGCGTCCCCGTCGGCCAGTTCGCGGGTTTGCAGCATCTTGGGAATCACCCCGACGGTCCAGCCTCCGACTGCGCGGGCCGCAGAAGCCACCGCTCCCATCGCCGAAACGTGGCCGCCTCCCCATACCAGCGTCCAGCCTCGTGAGCCGATGCTCGCACCAAGTGATGCGGCGAGTTCGAGCAACTCGGGGTGCACCGGCGTAGCGGCGCAGTACACGGCCACCGTCCACTGACCGTCAGTCTCTGCGGGCATACCTCGAAACGTAGACCAACCGGACCGGCCCTACGCACGGTCGGGGTGAACGTCACCATAAACTCACAACGGTGCCGATTCGTTGGAACGTCCCGCAGCACGCGGCCGCGCTGGAACGGCTGGACGCCGCTTTGGGTGAGGCGGGCGGCGGGGTCGTTGTGGGACCCGACGGCGTCGGCAAGTCCACCCTGGCCCGGTTGGCCGCCGAACGATACTGCGAACGGCAGCCGAGCACACTGACCCGCTGGGTCATCGGCACTCCCGCCGAGCGCGTGGTGCCGTTCGGCGCCTTCGGGCATCTCGTCGACATCGCCGACATCGGCAAGCCGTCGGCGTTACTGCGCGCCGCGCGAGCCTCGCTGACCCAGGTCGCCCAGCAGGGTGATCTGCTGCTCGTCGTCGACGAGGCGCATGATCTCGACATCCTGTCGGCCACACTGGTTTACCAGCTCGCACTCACGCGCGCGGCCCGGATGGTGGTCACCGCGCGCGCCGACGCGGCACCTGCTGCGATCGCGGCGTTGTGGACCGACGGCTTGCTGGAACGCATCGACGTCGAGCCGCCCGGCAGGGCGCGCACGGCCGCCGACGTCGACGAGTTCCTTTCCCAGTTGCCGGCCCCGGCCCGGTCGGTGTTGGACTACCTGGCGGTGCTGGAGCCGCTGACGCTGGCCGATCTGACGGTCCTGGCCGGCGAGGGCGCCGTCAGTCAGGCCGAGGACCTGGGCGCCGCCGAGACCCGGGTACGGGGTGGCAGCGCCACCGACCCGGTGGTGTACACCGCGCATCCGCTGTTCGGCGAACGCGCGGCGGCGGCCCTGGGCCCCGACGGCACACGAAGGCTGCGCACCGATCTGGTGAACCTGCTTTCCCAGCATCCGTCCGAACACCCCAGCGAGCGGTTGCGGCTGGCGTCGCTGGCGCTGAAATGCGATGCACCGCAACCGGTCACCGAAGTCGCCGACGCCGCGCAACAAGCGCTGCGACTGGGCGACCTGCTGCTTGCCGAACGGTTGGCACGGGCGGCGGTCGAGCGGTCGGGAAGCTTGGCGGCACGTCTGGTGTTGGGTCAGGCGCTGGCCTGGCAGGGGCGTGGCCGCGACGCCGGAGCGGTGCTGGCTGCGGTGGACCCCGCTGACTTGAGCGAACCCGAGTTGATGGCCTGGGCGGTGCCGAGGGCGGCCAATCAGTTCTGGATGCTGGGCGAGCCCGAGCGTGCCACCGCCTTCCTGCAGACCACCCGCAACCGGGTCACCCAACCCGAGGCTCGCGCCGTGCTGGACGGTCTGACCGCGACGTTCGCGATGAATTCGGGAAATCTGCAGCGGGCTATCACGCTGGCGACGTCGGTATTGGACGACCCGCCGGGAAACGACATGGCGGTGGCGTGGGCCGCCAGTGCCGCGGCGTTGTCCTCGGCGCGGATGGGCCGGTTGGGTGATGTCGAGCGATTCGCCGAAAGGGCAATGACGGCCGAGCATCCCGGGTTGCTGCGATTCACTGTGGGTCTGGGTCAGCTCATCTCACTCTTGATGGCCGGTGAGGTCATGCAGGCACAGACGCTGGCTCAACAATTCACCGACTTCGCCGAACTACAGCAGCCGGGCCGGTCCATCGGTGAGGTGTTGCTGGCTTACGTGCTGCTTGTCAAGGGCGAATTCGCTGCCGCCGCAACATTGTTGGAGCCGGCCGCCGCCGAACTAGAGCGCAGCGGCTATTCCTGGGGGCCGTTTTCGCTGATGCTGTTGACCACGGCCGTCGCCCGGCAAGGTGATATTCCAGGATCGGCAAAGGCGTTGCGCCGGGCCGAGACTCGGCATGGGACCAAGTCCGCGTTGTTCGCTCCGGAGCTTGGCATCGCCCGTGCCTGGACCAGAGCGACCGCCCGGGACAACACCGGCGCCATCAGCGCCGCGCGGGAGGCCGCCAGAGCCGCCGAACGCGCAAACCAGTCAACCCTGGGGTTGCTCGCCTATTACGATGCCGTCCGGCTCGGTGATCTGCGCGCGGTGGACCCGTTGACCCGACTGGCCCGCGAAATCGACTGCCCGGTAGGACATCTGGCGGTGCGTCATGCCCGCGCAATGGCAGACCGCGATACGGTTGCGTTGCGCGCCGTTGCCGACGAGCTCTTCGCGCTGGGGATGGGCGCGGCGGCCGCAGATGCCACCACGCAGGCACAGCGGCTCGGCTAGCCGCCCAAGTATCCGCGCAGCATTCCCACCGCGGCGGTGATATTGGCGACGGGCACCCGCTCGTCGCGCTTGTGAGCCAGGTTGGGATCACCCGGTCCGTAGTTGACCGCGGGGATGCCGCGCGCCGCGAAGCGAGAAACGTCGGTCCAGCCGTACTTCGCCCGGACCTGCCCACCTGCGGCTTCGACCAACGCCGTGGCGGCGGGCGCGGCAAGCCCGGGCAACGCACCGGCGGCCGAGTCGGTCAACGCAATCTCCACGTCGAGCCCGTCGAGCACCTCATGGACGTGTTGCAGTGCGGCGTCGGGCGATCGGTCCGGGGCGAACCGGAAGTTGATGGTGACCGAGGCGGCGTCGGGAATCACGTTGCCGGCAACCCCGCCGTCCACCCGGACCGCCGACAGGCCCTCGCGATACACGCATCCGTCGATGTCGACGCTGCGTGCCTGATAGTCGGCCAGCCGGTCCAGAACGGCACCGAGTTTGTGAATTGCATTGTCGCCCAGCCAGGATCGTGCCGAGTGCGCGCGGGTCCCGCTGGCGCTGACGACGACGCGCAGCGTGCCTTGGCAGCCCGCCTCGATGAATCCGGCGGTGGGCTCGCCCAGGACGGCCACGTCGGCCGCCAGCCAGTCCGGCAGCTCGCGCTCCAGGCGCCCCAATCCGTTTGCGGCGGAATCGATTTCCTCGCAGTCGTAGAACACCAGAGTCAGGTCGTGCGCGGGCTCGGTCACCGTGGCGGCCAAATGCAGGAAGACCGCGTCGCCGGATTTCATGTCCGCGGTTCCGCAGCCGTGTAACTCGTCATTCTCGATCCGGCTGGGAAGGTTGTCGGCCACCGGCACGGTGTCGAGGTGTCCGGCGAGCAGCACCCGCGACGGCCGTCCCAGCGCAGTGCGCGCCAGCACCGCATTGCCGTTGCGGATGATTTCGAATCCGGTGGTCTGTGCCCGCAGCGCCGCCTCGACCTCGTCGGCAATGCGCCCTTCGTCGCGAGACACGCTGGGGATGTCCACCAACGCCGCGGTCAGCGCGACGGGGTCTCCGGCCAAGTCCAGCACAGGTCCAGCCTAACCACCGCGAGCAGACGCAGAATCGCACTGCCGCAGGCAGTGGGATGCGATTCTGCGTCTGCTCGGCGGCCAAAGTAACCTGTCGACCGTGACTGGAGCTGCAGGTATTGGCCTGGCGACCCTCGCCTCCGACGGATCTGTCCTGGACGCCTGGTTCCCCGAACCCGAACTGACCGACTCTGACACCAGCGCCACAACCCGGGTGGCGTTATCGGACCTGCCCGCCGTACTGGGCGCTCTGGTCGGTCGCGATGACGACCGGCAGACCGAGACCATCGCGATCCGCACGGTGATCGCCTCGCTGGACGGTCAGGCCGCCGACGCATACGACGCCTACCTGCGCTTGCACCTGCTGTCGCACCGACTGGTGGCGCCGCACGGGCTGAACGCCGACGGTTTTTTCGGGGTGCTGACCAACGTGGTCTGGACCAACCGTGGACCCTGCGCCATCGAGGGTTTCGAAGCGGTGCGGGCGCGGTTGCGCCGACACGGACCCGTGACGGTGTACGGCGTCGACAAGTTCCCGCGGATGGTCGATTACGTGCTGCCTTCGGGTGTGCGCATCGCCGACGCCGACCGGGTGCGCTTGGGCGCCCACTTGGCGTCGGGCACCACCGTGATGCATGAGGGCTTCGTCAATTTCAACGCCGGCACCCTGGGCGCCTCCATGGTGGAGGGACGTATCTCGGCGGGCGTAGTTGTGGGCGACGGGTCCGATATCGGCGGCGGGGCGTCCATCATGGGAACACTGTCTGGCGGTGGCGCACAAGTCATTTCGATCGGCAAGCGTTGCCTGCTGGGGGCCAATGCGGGGCTGGGCATTTCGTTGGGTGACGACTGCGTCATCGAGGCCGGCCTCTACGTCACGGCCGGCACCAAGGTCGCGCTGCCCGACGGCAACTCAGTCAAGGCCCGCGAGTTGTCGGGGAGCAGCAATCTGCTGTTCCGGCGCAACTCGCTGACCGGAGCGATCGAGGTGGTATCTCGCGACGGTCAGGGCATCGCCCTCAACCAGGAACTGCACGCCAACTAGCCGATCGCGGCCGCCCCGGTTTCGGGCAGTAGATACGTGCATACCAGGCTGGTCGCGACCAGCACTGCCAGCAACAGTCCTACCGCCCAGCTGCCGTAGGCGGCAATCAGCGTCCCGGCGATCAGTGGCGGCACCGCGCCGCCGGCGATTCCGCCGAAGTTCACCGCCAGCGCTGACGCGGTGTAGCGGTAGCGAGTGGCGAACAACTCCGGAATCAAGGATGCGGTGGGTCCGGAGCTGATCCCCACAATGGCGTAGACACCCACGATCGCCACCGCATAAGCCGTGGCACTGCCGGTCCCGATCAGCGGCATCACCAGCAGCGACCACGGCAGGCAGGCCCCGAACCCGATCAGCATGATGCGGCGCCGGCCGTATCGGTCGGACAGGGTGGCGGAGACAGCGACGGAGGTCATGCTGGCTAATCCGCCCAGTACTCCGACGGACAAGATCAGACCGCGCGAGTAACCGAGGTGATGGACGGCATAGCTGGGCAGAAATGTGCTGGCCATGTACACCATTCCGAATGCCGTCAGGACGCTGCCGGCGGCCAGGGCGACCTGGTGACGCTGTAGCCGCAGCACCTCCGACACCGGCGCATCGGGCAGCAGGTTGCGGGCCTTCTCCGCGGCGAACACCGGGGTTTCTTCGATATTGAGCCGGACATACAAGGCGATGACGATCATCGCCGCGCTGACCAGAAACGGAAGCCGCCAACCCCATTGCAGGAAGGCCGGGCTGTCCTCACCGATGGTGCAATTCACGCTGAGGAAGGTGAGGCTTGCCAGCACGGTCGCGGTGCCCCCGCCGATCAGCGTGAACATGCCGTACCGCCCCCGCTTGTCCGGCGGCGCGTATTCGGCACTGAGCAGTGCCGATCCGGCCCACTCGCCGCCGACGGCAAAGCCCTGCAGCAATCGAAGGATGGTGAGGGTCAGCGGTGCGGCGATGCCGACGGTTGCCGTGCTTGGCACCAGACCCACCCCCACCGTTGAGCTGGCCATGATCAGCAGGGTGGCGATCAAGGTTTTCTTGCGGCCCAGTCGGTCCCCGTAGTAACCGAACACGGCCGCGCCCAGCGGCCGGGACAGAAACGCCGCGGCGAACGTCCCCATCGATGCGATCATGGCGACCGCCGGACTCAAATGCGGGAAGAACACCGCGGGAAAAACCAGCGCCGCAGCGGTGCCGTAAATAAGGAAGTCGTAGTACTCAATCGCTGAGCCGACGTAGCAGGCCACGGCGACCCGTCTCATCGATGTGGGCCGGGGAGCGGCGGCAATCGTCACCACGGTGACCCCCAGGCAGCATTACCCCGTCGATACACCATGACGACGTTAAGCCACGGTCCCCACTCCAACCCGTCAGGAAACCTGTCAACATGCTGCCAGTCAGGTAACGAATGCACTACAGCCGGTGCGGATCTCAGCCTTCGGCCAGTAACTGCTTCTTGAGCACCTTGCCCAACGCGTTGCGGGGCAGCGAATCCACCATCCGCACCTCGCGCGGACGCTTGTGCACCGAAAGTTGTTCGGCGACATATTGGATGAGGTCATCCGGTTTGATTCCCGGTGAGCCGACGACGTACGCCACGATCCGCTGACCCAGGTCGTCGTCGGGCACACCGACTACGGCGGCCTCGGTCACGTCCGGATGCCCGATCAGCACGGTCTCGATTTCGCCTGCCCCGATGCGGTATCCGCCCGATTTGATCAGGTCGACGGACTCGCGTCCCACGATGCGATGCATGCCGCCGCTGTCCACCACGGCGACGTCTCCGGTGCGGTACCAGCCATCCGGGGTGAACGCGTCCGCGGTGGCCTCGGGTCGATTAAGGTAACCGTCGAACAGGGTCGGTCCCCGAACATGAAGGCGACCAACGGTTTCCCCGTCGTGAGGTGCCAGCTCTCCATGCTCGTCGACCAATCGGGTCTGCACGCCCGCCAACGGCATGCCAACCCAGCCCGGACGGCGTTCACCGTCGGCGCGGGTGGACAACGTGATCAGCGACTCCGAGGTGCCGTACCGCTCGATCGGACGATGCCCACTGAGCTGTTCGAGCCCCTCGAACACCGGTACCGGCAACGGCGCACTGCCCGAGACCAACAGTCGGGCCGGTCGAAGCGCTGCAGCGGCGGCTTGGTCGGCCACCACGCGAGACCACACCGTGGGCACGCCGAAGTACAGCGTGCCGCCCGCTTGCAAACGAGCCTGAGCATAACCGGCCGGGGTCGGTTTCCCGGTGTGCACGAAGCGGTTTCCCACGCGCAGCGAGCCAACCAGACCCAGCACCAGCCCGTGGATGTGATACAGCGGCAGCCCGTGCACCAGCACATCCTCGGGTGTCCACTGCCAGGCTTCCGCCAGCGCATCCAGGTCGGCGGCGATCGCCCGCCGACTGAGCTGCACGCCTTTTGGCAATCCCGTTGTGCCCGAGGTGTATACCACCATTGCGAGGGCATCGGGCGACGGTTCCGGATAACGGTGCCAGGACCGGGCATGCAAACGTACCGGGATGTGCGGCAGGCCCTCCGGGTTGGCGGGCTCGGGGCCGAGCCACGCCTGGGCGCCGGAATCGGAGAGCATGTGACGGCGCTCGGCCGCGCCGACGTCAGCGGGCACAGGTACCACCGGAACGCCGGCGATCAGACATCCGGTGATTGCCAGCACGGTCGAGGGGGTGGGCGTTGCCAGCACCGCGACCCGCTGTGCACCGGCCACCCGCTCGGCCACCGAGGTCGCCCCACCCACCAGGTCGCTGCGACTCAACGTGAACCCGGCGATGCGGACCGCGTCAGGGATGTCGGTGCGGGTAACGACCGCGGGATTCAGCGAGGTCAGCAGCACCTCAGAGAGGCTACTCGGGCCGTGGGAACAACGGACGCAGTGCCGCCGGCGGTCGAAACGGTGTCCAGGTGCCCGCCGGCTGGGCCAGCCGATCCGCGACGGCCCATATCGTCGCCGGGTGATGGCCGAAGCCGATGTGGCTGCTGAGGACGGCAATATTCTCCGCGCGCTCCGACGACGCATCGATGCACGTCCGCCATGACACGACGCCGTCGTAACGCGAGTAGATCGATGTGGCCGGCACCGGTAGCGGTTCGTTCTCGATCGCCAACGGCAACTCGTGGCGCTCGGCGTGCATGCGCGCAAACAGGTTGAAGGTGCGGGTGGCGTGGGACTGGCCGGCGTGCTGCATCCCATATGGGCTGCCCAGGGTGATCACCTGACGGATCGCCGCGGGATGTTGACGCGCGAGCCGGCGCGCGAAGATCCCGCCCAAACTCCATCCGATCACGCTGACCTGCGAGTCGTACCGCGTGCTCAGGTCGTCGAGCAGGGCTGACATGCCGGCTACCGCTTTGGGCGTGGGGCCGATATTGACCCCCAACCCCCACCCGTGGACCCGGTACCCGAGGCGGCTCAACAACCGGCGCAGCGTCCAGGTGGTGCCGTCGCCGGCGAACAGGCCGGGCAGCACCAGCACTGGATGCCCGTCGCCCACCGGGAGCTTGCACCGCAGCGGAAGCGCACCGACCAGTTGTCCGTATTCGACCACCGCGCGCGGGACGTCGGTGAGGAACAGCCCTAGGCCCGGCGGGCGGGCGGAGGTTTCGGCCAACACCATGGTCATCCCTCCTCGTCCCAGATCTTCATCAAGGTGGCCAGGATCTCCTCGCCGCGGCCCAGACCGGCCAGGTGACTTTCGTCGGGCAGGTGGAACAACTGCGCGTTGGGTAGCCGCGACACCGCGTGCTCGCCATGGGAGAACGGGATGATGTGGTCGTGGTCGCCGTGCCACCAGCGGACGGGGACTGTCACGTCTTCGAGGCGGAAGCCCCAGTCGCGGGCAAACAGGATGACGTCGTTGAACGGCGCGGCCAGCTGCTTGCGGCTGCCGTTGAGCAGGTCGTCGAGGAACATCGCCTTGAACTCGGGACGATTCAGCAGGTGCCGGTCGGCCTGAGGCGAGAGCAGGGCGTAGATGTCGAGCGCCGGGGAGGCGACTGGCCGGATCGCCTGAATCAGCAGGCTCGCACCCACCCGCAATGGGTTGCCGCCGAATCGCAACAACGGCGCGACGCGCAGGCCGACGTCCATCGCACCGCCGCTGATCGCGTCGGGACCGCGCGTGGGGGCGACCCCGCCGAGCACGCCTACGGCCACGACGCGGTCCGGCAGTCCGGCGGCACACGCCAGGGTGTAGGGGCCACCCCCGGACAGGCCGACGACCGCCATCTTCTCGATGCCCAGCGTGTCGGCGATGACGTTGAGGTCCTGAGCGAACGCCGAGAGGGTGTCGTAGCGGTGCGGGGTGGACGAGCCGATGCCGGGACGATCGACGCCGATCAACCGGACATTGTGGTGCTCGGCGTAAACCCGCGCCTCGGTGGGAATTTGGCGGCGGGCCCCGGGCGTGCCGTGCAGCCAGAAAACCGCGCGTCCCTGCGGTGCCCCGAACTCGGCGAAACCGATCTGTCGGCCTTCACCTACTGCGATGTTGCCTTCGAGCTTGGGTCGGGCGATCGCCACGGCCATAACGGCAACCTTTCTTCATCGGATACATCATTGCATCCGAAATCATAGCCGATGTCAACCGGGCTTCCCTATAGCCATCGGTTCCATGTACTGGTGCAGCCCGCCGATGCCGCCACCCTCCCGGCCCAGGCCGCTCAGTTTGAAGCCACCGAACGGCGCAGCGCCGGGACCGACGCCGTTGACCGCGATCTGCCCGGTGCGGATGCGCCGCGCCACGCCGACAGCCCGGTCCACGTCACCGCCGTACACCGCGCCGGACAATCCGTAACGCGAATTGTTGGCGACGGCCACCGCGTCGTCGTCGTCCCGGTAGCGGATCACGCTCAACACCGGTCCGAAAACTTCCTCTTGGGCGATAACGGAATCGGGCTGCACCCCGGTGAGGATCGTCGGCTCGAAGTAGTAGCCGACATCCAGGTCGGCCGGGCGGGCGCCACCGGTGACCAGTTCAGCGCCTTCGTCGAGCGCCGTGGCGACGTGCGTCTCGACCCGGCCCCGCTGGGCCTCGCTGATCAACGGGCCCATCTGCACATCGGGATCGGTCGGGTCGCCCACCTTCACCGCGCGAGCCAGCGCGGCGAGCCGGTCGACGACGTCGTCGTGCAGCGAATCGGGCAGCAACAGCCGGCTGTGCAGGATGCAGGCCTGGCCGGCGTGCAGCGAGCAACAGTCGAACAGCATCTGTTGCAGCGTCTCATCGCTGAGTTGCGCGTCATCGAGGACGATGCACGCCGACTTCCCGCCCAATTCCAGCAGCAACCGCTTGAGTGTGTCGCCCGCGGCGGACATGACCTGCCGCCCGACCACGGTGCTGCCGGTGAAGCTGACCATGTCGACCCGGGGATCGGTGGTCAGCAACCTTGCTGCGTCGACTCCGGACGGGGTGACGACATTGACGACGCCCGGCGGGAGATCGGTGTGCTCGTCGATCAGGCGTGCCAGCGCCAGACCGGCGAGCGGGGTGAGTGGTGACGGCTTGAGAACGACGGTATTGCCAGCCGCCAGTGCGTGATTGAGCTTCATGACGTTCAGGCAGTGCGGGAAGTTCCACGGCGTGAGGACGGAAACGACGCCCAGTGGAGCGTGTCGCAGCACGGTGGTGCCGGCCCCGATGCCGGTGACTTCCTCATCGGCCAGTTGGGTAGCGAGTTGAGCCGCGTGCATGGACATGAATGCGGCGCCGTCGACCTGCATCACTCGTTCGTTGGCGATGCAACCCCACTCCAGTTGGGACAGCGCGAAGAAATCGTCGGCGTGTTTGAGTAGCGCGTCCCCCAGTTGGCTCAGGCAGGCGGCGCGGTCCTGCGCGGGCATATCCGCCCACGGCCCGTCGTCGAAGGCGCGGCGCGCAGCACCGATCGCCTCGGCGACCTGACTGATGCTCGCGTCCGGCGCGGTGCCGATGACCTGTTCGGTGGCCGGTGAAATGTCTTCGTAGCGACCGTTTTCCGGCTCGACCCACCTCCCGTCGATGTAGAGCGGGTAGGTGTCGATCAGTCCCGGCAGTTGCGTAGCTTGTGGCGCGGTCATCTGCTTAATCACTCCGATATCGGTCATCTTTTACCTTGGTGTACACCCGCGAGACCGCTGCGTCAATCGTTGACCAGCTGAAAAGCGCGCAAAACTGCGGTGCTGCACATGTATTGACACAGGCAACCGGCTCAGAGTAGACACGATTCGCAGGACATTCTGCGGCAATGTGTCGGATCGGAGGATCGCTCGCCGTGCGCACCCCGAGGAACAAAAACAGAAGTTCCTGCCGGCAATCCTGGACGGCACCGCGACCCTCCACTGTGCGGCGCGCTGGAAACGGCGTACCGCCAGGCCGTCATCAACACAGTCGGCGGCGGCGCCAACGAAATTCAGCGCGACATCAGTTGCCATGGCCGGCTTGGGCGTGCCAGGTGCACCACGTGACCTGCGAGCCACGACGAAACGGTAAGGAAGGCAGGGCAGATGACAGAGGCTGAGCTGCAGAACAAGGTGCAGGCACTCGTCGGTCAGCCGACCGGTGGGACCGGGAAGCCCTCAGTGGCACCCGACCCGGTCAACCAGCCGATGATCCGGCACTGGGCCTACGCACTGGCCGACTTCAATCCGGTGTACATCGATCCCGACTACGCTGCGACGTCGAGGTTCGGCGGCGTCGTCTCACCGCCGGTCATGCTGCAGACCTGGACGATGCCGTCCCCCAAACTCGAAGGAATCGGCGAGCGAGGCGGCGCGCCAATGGAGATCAAGTCGAATCCGACCGCGTTCCTCGACGAGGCCGGCTACACCAGTACGGTGGCCACCAACTCGGAATTCGAGATCGAACGGTATCCACGACTGGGCGACGTCATCAGCGCGACGACGGTCTACGAGTCGGTATCCGAGGAAAAGAACACCGCTTTGGGCACCGGCTTCTTCCTGACCTGGCTGACCACTTACACCGATCAGCATGGCGAAGTGCTGGGCCGCCAACGTTTCCGGGTGCTGCGATTCAGGCCGGCGAACTGATGGCGACCCGCCTGCCGCCAACTGTCAGCGCGGACACCGAGTTCTTCTGGAATGGCCTGCGCGATAACAAGCTTCTGATTCAGCGCTGTGAGGGCTGCGGAACGCTACGGCATCCGCCCCGCCCCATGTGTCCGCATTGCCGATCCCTGGACTGGACGGCCATCGAATCGACTGGCCGGGGAACCGTATACAGCTACGTTATGCCGCACCAGCCTCAGTTCCCGTTCTTCGACTATCCCTACGTCGTTGCCTTGGTGGAACTCGAGGAGGGTGTCCGGTTGGTGTCCAACCTGACCGACATCGACCCCGCCGAGATCACCGTCGGGATGCCCGTCCAGGTGTATTTCCGGACGTTCGACGGTGATCTGGTGTTGCACCAGTTCCGGCCGAGCGAATAGGCGGGGTAATGGATTTCACGTCCACCGAAGAGCAGGAGACGATCTCCAAGATGGCTCGGGAGTTCTTCGATCGGCGGGCTACCCCCGAGCGGCTCACCGACTCCGAGGCCGGAGATGTCCGCTATGACGAGGCGTTGCGGAAGGAATTGGCATCGGTTGACCTCCTCGGCACCGCATCGCCGGAGTCGGTGGGGGGTTCGTGCGTCTCTGGCCACGGGTTCGTCGAACTCGGAGTCCTGCCGGCAGAAATCGGTTGGGGTGTGGCCAGTCTCGGCTCGGCCACCCAGCAGCTTGCCCACCTCGGCGCGACCTATCCGAAAGGACACCCATGACGACCACCGCCGACCGAACCCGCAAAACTCTGCAGTGGCAGGACATTTCAGCAGGTGACGAGGTGACTCCCCTGGAAGTCCCGATCACCACCACAATGATCGTCGCGGGCGCGATCGCCTCCCGTGACTTCATGCCGGTACACCACGACCGCGACTACGCCAAAAAGCAGGGTTCACCGAATCTGTTCATGAACATCCTGACCACCAACGGGTATTGCGTGCGGTTCCTGACCGACTGGGCGGGGCCGGAGGCGATGGTGAAGAACCTCTCGATCCGCCTTGGCGTGCCGAGCTTCCCGGATGACCCACTGCGCTTCACCGGCACGGTGACCGGCAAGACCGAAGGCGGCCCGTCGGATCTGGCGGGTGAGAACTTCGTCGAAGTGACCTTCCAGGGCGCCAACAGCCTCGGCAATCACGTCTCGGGCACCGCGGTGTTGAGCCTGCTCGACGAAGCCCGCCCATGAGCAGCGCACTGCCGGGCGCCGCGGCGATCGTGGGTATAGGGCAGACCGAATTCTCCAAGGAATCCGGCCGCAGTGAACTGCAATTGGCGTGCGAGGCGGTCAGTGCCGCACTCGACGACGCGGGGTTGGCCCCCAGCGATGTCGACGGCATGGTCACATTCACGATGGATTCCAGCGACGAGATCGACATCGCTCGCAATGTCGGTATCGGTGATTTGAGTTTCTTCAGTCGCGTGCACCACGGTGGCGGCGCGGCCGCGGGCACAGTGATGCACGCCGCCATGGCCGTCGCGACGGGCGTTTGTGACGTGGTGGTGTGCTGGCGCGCCTTCAACGAGCGCTCCGGCTTCAGGTTCGGCGGCAGCGGACGGACCAGCGCGGAAACCCCGCTATTCATGGCGCATTACGCGCCGTTCGGGTTGCTCACACCCGCGGCGTGGGTCGCGATGCACGCGCAGCGGTACATGTCGACTTACGGCGTCACCAATGAGGACTTCGGCCGCATCGCCGTCGTGGATCGCGCGCATGCGGCCCGCAACCCTGACGCATGGTTCTACGAACGACCGATCACCTTGGAGGATCACCAGAATTCGCGGTGGATCATCGAGCCGGTATTGCGCCTGCTGGACTGCTGCCAGGAAAGCGACGGTGGTGTCGCCCTGGTGGTCACCAGTGCCGAGCGGGCCCGAGACCTCCGCCAGCCGCCGGCGATCATCACCGCTGCAGCTCAGGGCGCGGCCGCCAACGGCGAGATGATGACGAGCTACTACCGCGAGGACATCACCGGGCTTCCGGAGATGGGCGTCGTCGGCGACCGGTTGTGGCGTGACTCCGGGCTGAAGCCCCAGGACATCCAAACCGCTTTCATCTATGACCATTTCACCCCGTTCGTGTTCACTCAGCTCGAAGAACTCGGCTTCTGCGGGCGGGGCGAGGCCAAGGACTTCGCGACCGTCGAGCGGCTGTCACTGGGCGGCGAATTTCCGATCAACACCAATGGCGGACTGCTCGGCGAGGCCTACATCCACGGCATGAACGGCATCACCGAAGGAGTTCGTCAGGTCCGCGGCACCTCCTACAACCAGGTTGAAAATGTCGAACACGTCCTAGTGACGTCCGGAACGGGGGTACCCACCAGCGGGTTGATCCTGGCCAAGTCCGATTAGGTCCGCTGATGACCCAGGCAACATCCACCGAAACCCGGGAGCTCATTCTCGACTCCGCCTATGCGTGCTTCCGCAAGCACGGATTACTGAAGACGACGATCGTCGATATCGCCCGAATGGCCAACGTATCCCGCAGCACAATCTATGAGTATTTTCGGGACAAAGGGGAAATCTTGGAGGCCTGCGCAGAGCACGCCTCCGAGCAGTTCTACCGGGAGATGTTCCGGGCAATGGACCGGGGCGCTTCGCTGGAGGAAAAGCTCTCCCATGCAGCGGTTTTCGTTACGCAGGCGCGGCGGGCGATTGCCTGCGAGGAGTATTTCGACGAAGACGCAATTAGCCTGTTGCTCACCAAGGACGCCGCCGTGCTACTGCGGGAATGCGTCGACTTCTTCGCGCCCTACCTGTCGGCAGCCAGGCTCACCGGTGAGGTGCGCAAAGACCTCGACGTGCAGGCCGCGAGCGAATGGTTTGCGCGAATTCTGTTCTCGCTGTTCAGTACCCCCTCCCCGGTCCGCGACATGGACGACCCCGATGTCGTCACCGAATTCGTCAGCTCGTTTGTGGTGCGCGGCTTCGCCAGCGACCGTCCGCGACCGGCACGGGGTCCGTCGCGTCGTTGAATGGGCCCTGCCGTAGCGCTCGCAGGAAGAACACCAGGTTGGCCGGACGTTCGGCCAGTCGACGGATGAAGTACCCGTACCACTCGGTACCGAAAGGGACGTAGACCCGCAGTTGATTACCGGCGCCGGCCAGTCGCCGTTGCTCGTCGTCGCGGACGCCATAGAGCATCTGGTATTCGAAACCGGCACGGCCGCGCCCTGATTCAAGCACCAACTGCGGAACGGCGTCGAGAATCACCGGGTCGTGCGAGGCCACCATCGGGTATCCGGGGCCTGCCATCAGCGCGTGTAGGCAGCGTAGGTAGGCCGCGGTGATTTCTTGGGTCCCGCGGTATGCCACCGATGCCGGTTCGTCGTAGGCACCCTTGCACAATCGCACCCGGGCCCCAACGGCGGCCAGTTCTTCACAATCACGCAGGGTGCGTCGTTGATATGCCTGCAGAACCGTGCCGAGCCAGGGAAAGTCGACCCGCAGATCCCCCGAGATCGATAAGGTCGAATCGGTCGTCGTGTGGTCCTCGGCGTCTACCGTGACCCAGACCCCGACTTGACTCGCCCGCTCGCAGACCGTCCGCGCGTTGTCCAACGCGATCTTCTGTCCATCGTGATGCAGCGCCTGTCCCAGCGCCGAGAGCTTGACCGACACCTCCAATGGCCGCACCTCGTTGGCTACCGGGTCGTCGCGTTCACCCAGCGCGTCGAGCAATTCCAGATAGGCACGTACCGTGGCTGCGGCGTCGTCGGCGTCGGTGACATTCTCACCCAGGTAGTCGATGCTGATGAAGCGGCCGGACTGTCGCAGTGCAGCAACGACTTTCAAGATTCCCGGGACGGTGTCTTCGGGTACGAACCTGCGCACCACCGCACGCGTCAGTACGGACCGCTGCACCAGCCCGCGCAACTTGGCGGCCCGGCTGGCCGCGAGCAGGGCCGGTCGTACGGTGTGGGCGAACAGCCCGGCCATTACCCGGCCGCCATATGCGGATAGCTGTGATCGGTGCTCGGCACGAACGTCTCCTTGATGGTGCGTGCCGACGTCCAGCGCAGCAGGTTCAACGGTGAACCGGCCTTGTCGTTGGTGCCGGATCCGCGTGAACCACCGAATGGTTGACGCCCCACCACGGCCCCGGTCGGTTTGTCGTTGATGTAGAAGTTGCCCGCCGCGAACCGCAACCGCGTCTGCGCGGTCTGTACCGCCTGGCGATCGTCGGCGATGACCGCTCCGGTTAGCGCGTACCCAGAACCGGTGTCGATGACGTCGAGGATCCGTTCGTACTGGTCGTCCGGGTAGATGTGCACAGCCAGCACCGGACCGAAGTACTCGACAGCGAACGCCTCGTCTGTCGGGTCATCCGACAGCAGCACGGTGGGCCGGATGAAATACCCCTCGCTGTCGTCGTATTCACCGCCTGCCGCGATCGTCATCGCCGGTGCTCCCTTGGCCCGCTCGATGGCGTCGACGTTCTTGGCGAATGCCCGGCGGTCGATCACGGCACCGCCGAAATTGGCCAGGTCGGTGACGTCACCGTAGCTGAGTTGGGCCGCGGTACCGAGGAACTCGTCACCCATGCGCTGCCACACCGAATGGGCGACGAACGCTCGTGACGCCGCCGAGCACTTTTGGCCTTGGTAGTCGAAGGCGCCGCGAATCAGGGCCGTGCGCAGTACATCCGGTCGCGCCGACGCGTGCGCGAGCACGAAGTCCTTGCCGCCGGTCTCACCGACCAGTCGTGGATAGCTTTGGTAATGAGCGATATTGGCGCCGACCTGCCGCCACAGGTGCTGGAAGGTGGCGGTAGATCCGGTGAAGTGGATGCCGGCCAACCGCGCATCGTTGAGCACCACCTCCGAGACCGCCAGACCGTCACCGGTGACCAGGTTGATCACGCCGGGCGGCAACCCCGCGGCCTCGAGCAACTGCATCGTCAGGTATGCCGACAAGGTCTGCGTGATGGACGGTTTCCACACCACGGTGTTGCCCATCAACGCCGCAGCGGTCGGCAGATTCGCAGCGATCGAGGTGAAGTTGAAGGGGGTGATCGCATAGACGAAGCCGTCCAACGGTCGGTAGTCGCTGCGGTTCCACTCCCCGGGACCACTGATCGGTTGCTGGCTCAGAATCTGACGGGCGAAGGCGACATTGAACCTCCAGAAGTCGATCTGTTCGCAGGGCGCATCGATTTCGGCTTGGTAGACCGACTTGGATTGACCGAGCATTGTCGCCGCCGCGATCTTCTCCCGCCATGGACCGGCTAACAGATCGGCCGCCCGCAGGAACACTGCGGCGCGTTCGTCGAAGGGGGTTCCCGCCCAGGCAGCCTTTGCGGCCATGGCCGCCTCGACGGCGGCGGACGCGTCGGCGTGCACAGCGTTGGTCAGCGTTCCCAGCTTCGCCGCGTGCCGGTGCGGCTGCACCACATCGATTCGCTGCCCGTCGCCCATCAGGTGCCGGCCCGCGACTACGTGCGGCAGATCGATCGGGTTGTCGGCCAACGCCGTCAGCTCGCGGCGTAATCGGGCACGCTCGGGTGACTTCGGCGCGTAGTCGTGAACCGGTTCGTTCGCCGGCATCGGCACCTGAGTGATCGCGTCCATAGGTCCAGGGTCCTCGGACCGAGCCGGATAAACGTTGGTCGATCGGACAGTCCACAGCGGGCAGGCCAGTAAGATCAGACAATATGGACGTGCCGGGCCTCAGTCTCGGCAGATTGCTGCTCGCACTCGATGCGACGATCGTGAGCCTGGTCGAGGCGCCCCGCGGGCTGGACGTGCCGGTGGCCTCGGCAGCTCTGATCGATTCGGACGACGTGCGGTTGGGCCTGGCGACGCCGGTCGGCTCGGCGGACGCCTTCTTCCTGCTAGGAGTCCCCGACTATCAGGCGCGTCGCTGGATCGGCAGGCAGGTGCGCCCGCCGGTGGCCATTTTCGCCAAGGAGCCGTCGCCGGCGTTGACGGCAGCAGCGGTGCAAGCCGGGTCGGCGGTTGTCGCGGTGCAGCCGCAGGCCCGCTGGGAACGGGTGTATCGGCTGGTGCACCACGTGTTGGCACACCACGGCCCGGCTGATCCAGACGCTGCCGATACCGACCTGTTCGGCCTGGCGCAATCCCTGGCCGAGCGCATCCACGGCATGGTCAGCATCGAGGACGCCCAATCGCACGTGCTGGCGTATTCGGCATCGAACGACGAGGCCGACGAGTTGCGGCGGTTGTCCATCCTGGGTCGCGCCGGTCCGCCAGAGCATCTGCAGTGGATCGGCCAGTGGGGCATTTTCGACGCGCTCCGGGCCGGCGACGAGGTGGTACACGTCGCCGAGCGCCCTGAGTTGGGTCTGCGTCCCCGCCTGGCGATCGGCATTCACCAATCCGGTCCGGGCCGACAGCAGGTGTTCACAGGCACGATCTGGGTCCAGCAGGGCTTGCAACCGCTGGCCGACGATGCCGTGGAGATGTTGCGGGGCGCAGCGGTGCTCGCCGCACGCATCATGGCCCGGCTTGCGGCGCGGCCGTCGACGCATGCCCGACGGGTGCAACAACTACTCGGCTTACGCGCCGACGATGCTGTCGACGTCTCGGTCATCGCGCGGGACCTGGACCTGCCGCTCGACGGAACCGGCGCTCTGGTTGGCTGGGACACCGCGGCAAGTCATCCGCGACTGGCCGATACATTGGCGTTGAGCGCCAGCGCATTTCGCCGAGACGCCCAGGTAGCTTCCAACCGCGCACGGGTCTATGTGCTGCTGCCCCAGGTCAGTTCCGGCCGGTCAGTCAACTCGTGGGTCCGTGGCACCATCGGCGCCCTGCACACCGAGCTGGATGTGCGGTTGCGCGCGGTGATCGCCTTCCCGGTAACCGGGTTGGCCGCGTTCGCCGCGGCGCGCACCGAGGTGGACCGGGTGCTGGACAGCGCCGCGCGTCACCCGATCTCCATCGGCCAGGTCACCTCCCTGGCCGAAGCCCGTACCACCGTGCTGCTGGACGAAATCGTCACCATGATCGGCAAAGACCCGCGGCTGGTAGACCCGCGCATACGCGAGCTGCGCGACCAAGATCAGGTGCTGGCCGACACGTTGCGGGTCTATCTGGACGCTTTCGGTGACGTTGCGCAGGCCGCGAAGTCGTTGCAGGTGCACCCCAATACGGTTCGCTACCGAGTGCGGCGCATTGAGAAGATACTGGATACTTCGTTAGCCAATCCCGATGTGCGGTTACTGTTTTCGCTCGGGCTGCGGGTTGATGTCCACTAGCGCGAAGGTACGAACCCGGCCGGGAACCGACGCGTGGCACATAGACAGCAGCGGCTCGGACATCTCTTCGACGAGCACAACCTCGACCGGGCCGGAGTCCCCCGCGAGCAATACCCGGATCTGATGCTCGGCGCGCTGGACATCGAGCGGCGACAGGGCGTCGATGCGGTCCTCTCCTGACGCGGCCCGCACGAAATACTGCGCGGCCTGGACCGCGTGCGGTAGCGAGGTGCGGCCACGGAGGAACCTGTTGTCCAATCGTCCGTCGAGGTACATGCGGACCAGTCCGGCACCATCGGTCGAGTCGACTCGGCCGTAACACAACCCCTCGGGCAGGATCAACATGGTTGCGGCAAACCGGTCACCGCCCAGATGCGAACATTCCCAGGTGATTTCGGGATATTCCGCGGCAATGGCGGCGGTAGCGGCACGGCCCCGGACCGCACAGCATTGGTCGTGCTTGCCGTGCGCGCAGACTGCGACCAGCGGCGCCGTGGAGGGTCTGCCGTCTGAGCCGTCGAGCGCGATGTCGAGATACTCTTCGGGATTGCTGACCTCGCCGCAATGTAACGCTTCCGCGCCCTCGTCCGACCGCGCCAGGAACCAGCGCCACCGAGGTTGCAGGGAACGGCGGCCCGGCCGGCGTATCGCGGTGACCCGCATTCCCGCCGCCTCGGCACGACGGGCAATCGCGCGCCCGAGTTTGGCGTCGATGATCGTCTCCGAATTCAAAAACGCGGAATGTCCCCAGGCGCCGGGGATCTCGAACATGGCCCAGGCATGACCGGCCGACCCGGTGCCGTACATCGGATCATTACGAGCCAGTGATTGGTCACTGCATGGAGGTCGCTTCAGACCGGTCATCCCCCGGTTATCCCTTGTCCGGGACGGGTGTTACTACGGCCTCGCGAAGCAACCGTCGGAGCAGAACTGTCGCGTCGGCGTGATCGAGGCCCGGTGTGGAACCCGCCTCGAGGACCTGCCCGCCGTGCAGCGCACGGATCGCCGCTGCACACGATTGCGGAAAGGTCATCGTTCGGTCCGGCAGGCGCAGAACCACACGGCCCCCGTTGTTTTCCACCGTTCCGGCCAGTCCGTGGCGCCACTGAACCGGTGTCCGGTCCGCCGATTCGGCGGCCAGCAGCGAAGCCAGCGGGCGGACCGCGGTCGGCCGGGTGCGCTGCGTGTGCCGTTTCGTCAGATATGCGGCGGCCTGCTCGCCGACCTCGGTCGCGTTGTGGCGCATCGCATCGACGGCCTCGGCCATGATTTTGGTTGCCGTTGCGGTCATCTCGTCGCGGTCAACGGGATCGACACCCAGCGGCAGGGACTTGCGGAACTCTCCGGACGCAGCAAGGGCGTCGAGGACGGCCTGCATCACGTCCAGGCGAGTCATCGGAGCGACGCCGACGGTGAGGTGAATCGTCGTCGAATCCGTCGAGTGGGCCGAATGCACCCAACCGCGGGGCAGATACAACGCATCGCCAGGAGTCAGCACGGTGTCGATCGTCGGTTCGCCGGTGACGCGCTCGGCGATCGCCGTGCGGTGGTCGGTCCACGGCTGAGACGGCAACGGATCCTGGTGCACAGGATCGTGGACAACCCAGCGCTTCTCCCCCGCGATCTGCAGCACGAAGACGTCGTGGACGTCGTAGTGCGGATCGAATCCGCGGTTGTTCGGGGGTGTTATGTAGGCGTTGGCCTGAACCGGGTGACCGAGGTCGTCGACCATGTTCCGGACGAAGTCGATAACCGGCGGCCACAATCTATGCAAGCCCTGCAGAACGATCGTGGCGCCGGCCGCGAACTGGGTCAGCACCTTCGCGGAATCCACTTGATCGGGCATCTCGGCCCCGAATCCACCTGGTCCCAGATAACAGTCCCGCGCCAACAGGTCGCCGTGTTTGGCCATCCGGATGAAGGGCGCGCGCACCCCACGTTCGGCGATCAACTCGTCTACCGCGGACGGGGACAGCAGATCACCGAAGTCGCGAGGAAGCGCACCGGCCCGGCTGAGCAACGGCCGCCGCCCCCAGTACTCGGTCGCGAACGACCCAGGACCGACGCAGATGCAGCGACTCAGCATCGCCGATCGATCACGCCGTCCCGTCCGCTCCCCCGTCGTGGCCCTCGGGGTTGGACCCGCCGTCAGCAGGACCTTCACCCGCGGTACCGTCCGCGCCGCCGTCGTGACCCTCGGGGTTCGAACCGCCGTCAGCAGGACCTTCACCCGCGGTACCGTCCGCGCCGCCGTCGTGACCCTCGGGGTTGGACCCGCCGTCAGCAGTACCCTCTCCGCCATTGCCCGAAGTGGTGATGTCCTCATCGTCGAGTGGCATGGTGATCCTTTCCGTTGCTTAGATCGATGCTCTTAGGTTGTTTCCCGCGCAAGCGAACGCCAAACGACGAATACCCTGTCAATTCCCGAATCACGAACTGTCCCAAGCGCGACCGCAACCGCCAACGGTCGGCGGGAGTTATGTTCAGCGTGAGGGGAAGTGCCTGTGTTGCACAAGTTTTCACTGCGGCTAGGCTGCGTGGGTGGCCGATCATCCGTCGTCATACCTGGTGCTGGCATCGCAGCGCAGCGGCAGCACGCTGCTGGTCGAATCCTTGCGCGCCACTGGCGTGGCCGGTGAGCCTCAGGAGTTCTTCCAGTACCTGCCTACCACCAGCCAGTCACCGCAACCGCGGGAATGGTTCGCCGATGTCGAGGACGAGTCCATTCTGGCCCTGCTCGACCCGCTGGACGAGGGGAAGCCGGACCTGGCCCCACCCGAGATCTGGCGGGACTACATCCGCACCGTAGGCCGCACCCCGAACGGGGTGTGGGGCGGCAAGCTGATGTGGAATCAGACGCCGCTGTTGCTGGACCGGGCGGCCGGGTTGCCCGACCGATCTGGTGACGGCCTGCTGGCCGCGATCCGTGACGTGGTGGGCGAAGACCCGTTGTTGATCCACATCCACCGTCCTGACGTGGTGTCGCAGGCGGTGTCGTTCTGGCGCGCGGTGCAGACGCGGGTGTGGCGGGGCAGACCCGACCCGGTCCGTGATGCGCGTGCCACCTATCACGCCGGGGCAATCGCCCACGTGGTGAAGATGTTGCGTGCCCAGGAAGAGGGCTGGCGGAATTGGTTCGCCGAGGAAAACGTCGAACCGATCGAGATCTCCTATCCGGTGTTGTGGCGCAACCTGACTCAGGTGGTGGGTGACATTCTCGAACGGTTGGGGCTCGACCCGCGGCTGGCTCCCGAACCGGTGTTGCAGCGGCAGGCCGACCAACGGTCCGACGACTGGGTGGACCGCTACCGGGCGGACGCGGAGAAGGAAGGATTACCGACATGACCGTTCAGGTTGAGACACGCCGCGTCGACGAGCTGCGCCTACTGGAAGCCGAAGCGGTGCACATCATCCGCGAGGTCGTCGCCGAGCTGGAGCGACCGGTGTTGCTGTTCTCCGCCGGCAAGGACTCGATCGTGTTACTTCGCTTGGCGGAGAAGGCGTTTCGTCCGGTGCAATTGCCGTTCCCGGTCATGCACGTCGACACCGGACACAACTTCCCGGAGGTCATCGAGTTCCGGGATCGGCGGGTAACCGGTCAGGGACACAAGCTGATTGTCGCCTCGGTGCAGGAATCGATCGACAAAGGCCGAGTGCCCGACCCGGGGCCCAGCGCTTCGCGGAACCGTGCCCAGACCCGCACGCTCCTCGATGCGCTCGAGGAGGGCGGTTTCGACGCGGCGTTCGGCGGTGCCCGCCGCGACGAGGAACGCGCCCGCGCCAAGGAACGCATTCTGAGCTTCCGCGACGAGTTCGGCCAGTGGGATCCGCGAGCGCAACGTCCGGAACCGTGGACGCTGTACAACGGCCGGATCAAGAAAGGCGAACAGGTCCGGGTATTCCCGTTGAGCAACTGGACCGAACTCGACATCTGGCGTTACATCGAGATGGAAAACCTTGAGATACCGTCGATTTACTACGCCCACCAGCGTGAGGTGTTCGAACGCGACGGCATCCTGTTGGCGGTCTCGGAGTACGCCGGCCCGCAGAACGGCGAGGCGGCCAACACCGAATGGGTGCGCTATCGCACTGTCGGTGACCTGACCATCACCGGCGCGGTGCGTTCCAAGGCCACCGACATCAGCGGCGTCATCCGGGAGATCTCTGCGGCGACGGTGTCCGAGCGCGGCGAGACCCGCGCCGACGACCGCACGTCGGCAGCCGCGATGGAAGACCGCAAGCGAGAAGGGTACTTCTGATGAGTCTTTCCGACCCTACGGAGAAGGTGGAGACGATTGTCCACCCCAAAGGCGTGACACGGCAGCTGCTGCGCATCACCACCGCCGGTTCGGTCGACGACGGCAAGAGCACTCTGATCGGGAGGCTCCTGCACGATACCGACAGCCTGCCGCTGGACCACTTGGAAGCGGTCACCGACGAAGAGGGGGTCGCCGACCTGGCTGCCCTGTCGGACGGGCTGCGCGCGGAGCGCGAACAGGGCATCACAATCGACGTCGCCTACCGGTTCTTCTCCACCAAAACGCGTAGCTACATTTTGGCCGACACACCCGGCCACGAGCGTTATACGCGCAACATGTTCACCGGCGCTTCCAACGCGCACGTGGCGATCCTGCTCGTCGATGCCCGTGCCGGGGTGCTGCGCCAGACCCGGCGCCACGCCCGGATCGCAAACCTGTTGGGTATCAACCACTATGTCGCGACGGTGAACAAGATCGACCTCGTCGATTTCGACGAAGGCGCGTTCCACCGGGTATCGGATCAGCTGCGTCAGGTGGCGGGACGCCTGGGTGAGGTCGACGTCACCGTCATTCCGATCGCCGCCAAACACGGCGACAACGTCGTGCATCGTTCCGACCGCACCCCGTGGTACGACGGCCCCACGCTGCTCGAGTATCTGGAAGGCGTCGAGTTGGCCGCCCCGCACGCCGAGGCGTCCCGGCTGCGACTGCCGGTGCAATGGGTTTCCCGGCCGACGGATAACGTACGCCGCCGCTACACCGGGCGCCTCGCGGCCGGCACGCTCAGCGTCGGTGACACGGTGGTGTCGCTCCCGGCCGGCACTCGCTCGGAAGTGACCGCGCTGGACACCCTGGACGACGATCGGACGACAGCCGTTGCGCCCCTGTCTATTTCGATCGAATTGGCTGACGACATCGACGTCGGCCGCGGCGATGTCTTCATCAGCGGCGCCGAGGACGCGGTCGCGCCGGTACTTGCCCGCGAAATCGATGCGAACGTGTGCTGGTTCGTTGACTCCCCGCTGCGCGCCGGGGACCGGCTGGCGCTGAAACAGACCACCAAGACCGTGCGGGCGACGGTGCAGGAGCTGCACTCGCGGCTCGACCCGGAGACTCTCGACGAGGTGGACCAGCCGGTCGAGTTGACCCTCAATGACATCGGCACGGTGACGCTGCGTACCAGCTCGGTGATCATTGCCGACCCGTACGCAGACAACCGTGACAGCGGCTCGTTCATCTTGATCGACGAAACCAGCAATGACACCGTTGGCGCCGGCACCATCATCGAGGCACGCGAAGTCAAGCCCGGCACGCATTCCCGCACCGACATCCGTTGGCATCCCTCGGCGTTGGACCGCAAGCACCGTTGGCAGGCCACTGGGCAGCCCGGCGCCACCATCTGGTTCACCGGGTTGCCCGCCTCCGGCAAGTCGACCGTCGCGGTCGCCGTGGAGCGGGCGCTGGTGGAATCCGGACGGGTCGCCTACTTGCTGGACGGGGACAACCTGCGACACGGTCTGTCCGACGATTTGGGCTTCTCCCCCGGTGACCGTACCGAAAACATCAGGCGTGTCGGGCATTTGACCCGGCTACTCGCGGATGCGGGCGTGGTGGCGCTCGCCTCGCTGGTCTCGCCGCTCAAGTCGGACCGCGAGACCGCGCGCGCCCTCAATGACGCGGCCAAACTCCCCTTCATCGAGGTACACGTATCCACCTCCCTGGAAGAGTGCGAAAAGCGCGACCCCAAAGGCCTTTACGCGCGGGCCCGCAAGGGCGAGCTCAAGGGTCTGACTGGGGTGGACGCACCCTACGAGCCACCGGACGAACCAGACCTCGTCCTGGACACCGCCGGTGCTGACATCGACGATTTGGCGGCCAAGGTGATCGAATTGCTCAACAAGCGCAGTCCGCGCCCGGCGAGCTAGATGCAACCCGCCTGAGTCGCGCGGCCCGGATTTGTCAGACCCCTTTGTGATGATGGGGTTATGTCTTCGGGTGCGTCGGCTGTGGTGAGTCCTAAAGAGCGCTTGGCGGTGTTGTTCGAGGA